>DBEYWP010000020.1:0-128363 GCA_048183675.1 Collinsella sp.
CCATTATAAAGATTGATAAGCAACAACGAAATTATCGCGGCAGCAACATCAGGATTAAAAATATTAGCTGTAGTGAACTCAAATCCGCCGCCAATTATATGGCATGACGAAAGGAGCACTGCACATACTGCAGCAAAGAACATCTTAGCTTTGCTGTCGTGTAATAAATAGAATGCAGCCACAAGCAGAATGCCATACACACCGCCATCCAGCTTAGTGTATTCAGCTGCCAGTGCTGTCAAAACAATCAGAGCAATTTCTGCAATGTGCCTCTTCCATTTTGAAAGACTTTGTATCTTTTCCAGAATCATCAAAAAGACCAAGGAAAGCAGGAGCTCATACATAACATTTTGTTGCCGAAGGTCAAATAGCTGCCCGGTTTGAACGAAATCGTATATGGGCTCCGCAATGATTGCGAAGACAAGCATATTTCGCAGGTACTTCTTTATATCATGAGTATGCAAAAATCCCTCAACTATCAAAAAGCAAAATAAGGGAAATGCAATTCTGCCAAGAACATGAAGCACATCCGAAGCCTCGCTTAGAATCGCCCACTGTTCGTCTGACATCTGATTGTACGATGCGTGAGTCATGATTCCATTGGTCAGGACGATCCTGCCTACATGATCGAGAACCATCGAGATGGCCGCTATTATCTTTAATGTGCTGCCGCTAATTCCGTATCTATCTGTTTTCATTTCTTTTTCCCTTCTTTGGGTGGGCCGTCAGGGGTTCAGCCTGCTTCGCAGGCGGCCGCTGCGGCGCTTTCGCGCCTTGCGCGCTGCGCTGGCAAACGCTCACGCGTTTACTCAGCTCCGCGCCCCGACGGGTTCGAACCCATGAAAGGGCGACAAAAAAGACGGCCAACCGAAGTTGACCGTCTCAACAATCTTTGGGTGGGCCGTCAGGGGTTCGAACCCTGGACCTTGGGATTAAAAGTCCCCTGCTCTGCCAGCTGAGCTAACGGCCCGCGGGTGGCATTGTACCACGGTCTGGGACTATTCCCAACTCCATTGGCCGTTCTGGAAAATCACAACTTCACGTCCATCAGGCGTAATGCCCACAATATCGATGTCGTCCGTGCCGATCATAAAATCGACGTGCGTGCTCGAGACGTTAACGCCATGCTCCAGAAGCTCCTCCTTGGACATGTCATACCCACCCTCGATGCATTCGGGGAAACCGACACCTAGCGCGAGATGGCAGCTAGCGTTCTCGTCATAGAGCGTATCGTAGAATAGAACACCACTTTCGCGGATCGGCGTGTTCTTGGAAATGAGCGCGACCTCTCCCAGGTGAGCAGCGCCCTCGTCAGTATCGATGATACTTGCGAGCGTTGCCTTGCCCACGCGGGCGTCGTAGTCCACCACGCGGCCGCCCTCGAACTTAATCCAAAAATCTTCGACCTTATTGCCGTGATGGATGAGCGGCATGGCCGAGTACACGATACCGTCGGCACGCATGCGATCGGGCGAGGTGAAGACTTCCTCGGTGGGAATGTTGGGGAAGAAGGGGTGCCCATCGGGCGTCTTGCCCTTGCCGCCGGCCCACTCGTGACCTTTCGTCATGCCAATCGTCAGATCGGTTCCATTTGCCGCGGTGTAATGCAGGTAGTCGAAACGATTGTCGTTCAGGAAACGCAGGTTCTTTTCGAATGCGGCGTCATGGAGTTCCCAGTCGCTTTCTGGGTCCTGGCCATCGGCGCGCGCGGTGTGCAGAATCGCATTCCACAGCTTATAGATTGCAACCTCATCGGCGTCTCCTGGGAACACCTCGTGCGCCCAAGCCACGACCGGAGCGCCGGCGATGCACCACGGATTGATGTTGTAATCCAGTCCACGGCGGAAAACTTTGCACTGCGTGTTCTTTGCCTTAGAAGCTGCAGCGGGCTTAGCGGGATCGATGCCCTTAAGGGCGGCGGGGTCCGCACCCTCGATAAAGATAAAGCAGGCACCGTCCTGGGCCAGGGAATCCAGCTGCAGGCGCTTCCACTCGGGCGTCTGCTCAAAATAGCTTTTCTCGACATGCTCGTACGTAAGCCTCGTCACGGCATCATCGGCCCAGATGACCGTCACGTGGCCGGCGCCGGCAGCATAGGCCTCCGCGACCACCACGCGCGCAAACGGCACGCACTCAACCGGAGACTGAACGACGACTTCCTGGCCGGGCTTAACGTTTACGCCCTTGCGGACAACCAGGCGCGCATAGTTTTTAATCTTGGGCTCCAGGGACTTCATACCCTCCAGGGCCTCTTCGACCGTCAGGGCAGCTCGAATCATGTGCCACTCCATCTATCTATAGAACAGTAAAAAGGCGCGCCGCAAAAACGACGCGCCTTATATCTTAGCGATAAGTATGTATGCAAACGCTACTTCTTCTTGGAGTCCTTCTTGTCCTCCTCGGCAGCTGCGCGCTCGATAAGAGCGTTGAGCTTGTTCTCGGACATGCCCTCGGCCTGCGCGCGGTACATGTTGCGCAAGGGACGAATACGAGCGAAGTCGTAGATAAAGTCACCTAGGATGATGACATAGGACAAAACGATGCCGACCATCTGGACAGGGCTGGACACCATGCCAGCGGGAGCGAAGTACAGCGAGGCCCAAATTGCCACGACGAGCACCATGCCAATGGCGAGCACAATCCACCAGATGCGACGGCGCTTGGTGTAGTCCTCGTCCTGCTTGAGGAGGATATTCGACACCGTATAGATGCGGTCCTCCTTGGCGCGCTGCTTAGCCTTGCGGGCGCGCTTCTCCTCTTTAGAGAGGCCCTCGAGGTTCTCGCCCTTCTCGAGCTCTTTGCGGCGTGCCTTAGACGAAGCCGGCACGACGCGAACGGAGCTCGCTGCTTGGCGGGCGGGCTTAGCAGATGCGGCAGACTTGCGCGCAACCCCGGTAACTTCGTGGGATTGCGTGCGCTTGTTCGTGGCGCTACGGGTACTCACTTATGCGTTCTCCTTCATGCTTGTGAACTGGGAGCCCGTGATGATCTGGAAGGCCTCGCGATAGCGCTCGGACGTGCCATCGATGACCTCGGCGGGCAGGTGCGGGGTCTCCCCCGTCATATCCCAGTTGGCCTTGAGCCAATTGCGGACGAATTGCTTGTCGTAGCTAGGCTGGATCTTGCCCTCCTCGTAGCTGGCAGCAGGCCAGAAACGGCTGGAGTCGGGCGTGAGGCACTCGTCGATCAGCGTGACCTTGCCATCGATGACACCAAACTCGAACTTGGTGTCGGCAATGATGATGCCACGGGTCGCGGCGTACTCGGCAGCGGCCTTGTAGATCTTGAGGGAAAGGTCACGAATCTGCGTGGCGATGTCCTCGCCCACGATCTCGCAGCAACGCTCGAACGAGATGTTCTCGTCGTGGTCACCGATCTCGGCCTTCGTGGACGGCGTGAACAGCGGCTCAGGAAGCTTGGAAGCCTCGGTCAGGCCCTCAGGCAGCTGGATGCCGCAGACGGTGCCGTTCTCGTCGTAGGTCTTCTTGCCCGAACCGGTCAGATAGCCGCGGACGATGCACTCGATAGGAATCGTCTGGGCCTTCTTAACCAGCATGGCGCGGCCAGCGAGGTAGTCACGATACTCAGCAAACTCCTCGGGGAAATCCGCCGGGTCGATGGAAACGAGATGGTTGGGGACGATGTCGGCAAACTTATCGAACCAGAATGCCGAGATGCGATTGAGCACCTCTCCCTTAAACGGAATCTCGTCGGGAAGAATGAAGTCGAACGCAGAAATGCGGTCGGTGGCGACCATCAGCAGGTTTTCACCGGCATCGTAAATATCACGAACCTTGCCACGGGAATCCGGACGACGCTCCATCGTTGTCACGTGAGTCACTCCTTACCTAAATACGACAGAAATGCGGGTTCTTTCCCGCATGTTTTCGCAAACTCGGAGCGGCAGGGACGCGGCCCCTCCTTCACCGAATAGCGAAAAGCTAGTGCTCCATTGTAGTAGATGTCGCGTCCGCCGTGTGCTCGCGGGGCAGATGAATTGTAAAAGTCGTACCCTTTCCAAGCTCCGACTCCACGGATATGTAGCCATGGTGACGCTCGACGATCTGCTTGGTCACGGCGAGGCCGACGCCCAGGCCGCCAGCTTCGCGGGCGCGGCTGGCATCGGCGCGCCAAAACCGCCCGAAAATGCGCGACAGATCGTCCTTGGCAATACCGATGCCGGTATCAGAAACGGCAATGCTGACGTGCCTGCGGTCACTGAGCACCGACACCACGACCCAACCGCCCTCGGGGGTGTAGCGCATGGCGTTGCTCATGAGGTTGATAACACATTGCGTGATCATGTCGGGATCGGCCTCGACGACATCGTCGTGACCCTGGGTCTCGTCCGCAAAACGCAGGCGCAGATCACGGTCGACAAACAGGCGCTCCTGGGCATTAACGATGGAACGCACGAAAGGAACCATGTCCACCGGCTCAAGGTTGAGCGGAGCCGTGCTGTTTTCCATGCGCGACAGGTCGAGCATCTGCTGCACCAGACGAGCCAGGCGACGCGTCTCGGAAGCAACGGTCTCCAAATGCTCATCGTCGGTGGGATACACGCCATCCTGCATGGCCTCGACCGTTGCGAGCATGGCCATAAGCGGCGTGCGAAGCTCGTGTGCAACGTCTGAGGTCAGGCGCTTCTCGTGTTTCATATCCTTCTCGAGCGAAGTGGCCATCTCATCGAAGGTCTCACCCAGCTGATCGATCTCGTCATCACCGCGCAGTCCCGTGCGAGCCGACAGGTCGCCGTCACGGATTTGCTTTGCGGTACTGGTGATGCGATGAATCGGCTTGGTGAGCATGCGCGACACGAGCGATCCGATAACGACCGAAATGCAGATTGCAACAACCGCGGCGAGGGCCATGGCGTTAAAGGTCTTCTCCCTAAACGCAGAGTCCGCCTTGGTGAGCAGAGCGTCGGAGCCGATGGCCCACAGCTTTACCTGTCCGACATGCTCGCCGGAAGACGTTACAATCTCGACGTTAGCAACGCTATCGGAGTCGGTTGGAGCAGACGAGACCGGGCTATGCGATGCCCTCTTGCCGCTCGTGTCGTCGGTCGTAGCCTGGTTTTCGCGTACATCGGCGGTGGCGCTTGCCGAGGGCCAGGAATCGTCATAAACGATCACGCCCTTTTTATTGACGACCTGCATACCCAGATCGTCGGAAACCAAACTCGACGTTGCGACCGTGCGCAGTTCTCCCGCGGTCCAAGAGTCGTTTTCCTCATATGAGGTTGCCAACTTCTCGGCAGCGGAATTTGCGATTTCGACGATATTGGAGCGTGTGTAATCCGAAAAGACCGTGCCCCACACAACAGAGACAACGCCCAACAGCACCAATACCGTCATGAGCGATGTCAGAGCAAAAGCAAGTGCCATGCGCGAGGGATAGCTCATCGTTGGCCGTGAATCGGAACGAGGCGTGTTCCAACTAGCCTTGGAACCCGCCTCGCTCTCCTGCTTGTGCTTTTGTCCGATTTCAAAGCGCGCAGGTGTCATATGTGATTTCCCTATTTCTCGTCCGACTTATCGGTCTTGGCCGGAGCCTCGAAGCGATAGCCGACACCATGGACGGTGTAGAGCCACTTGGGCTTCTTGGGATCATCGCCCAGCTTGGCGCGAAGATTCTTCACGTGGCTATCGATGGTGCGCTCATAGCCCTCAAAGTCATACCCGAGCACTTTCTCGACCAGCTCCATGCGGTTATACACACGGCCGGGATGGCGGGCAAGCGTGGTGAGCAGCTTGAACTCGGAAGCCGTCAGATCGACTTCCTTGCCCTCGACCAAGATCTTGTGGCCCGAGATATCGATGACCAGATCGCCGAAGTCGAGCACCTCGACGGCGGGCTCGTCGGCCTGATGGGCACGGCGGAACAGAGCACGAACGCGGGCGACGAGCTCGCGCGGCGAGAACGGCTTAATCAGATAGTCATCGGCGCCGAGCTCAAGACCGATAATACGGTCCTCGATCTCGCCCTTAGCCGTCAGCATGATGATGGGGACATCCGAGGTATCGCGAATGGTGCGGCAAACGCGCTCGCCGGGAATCTTGGGGAGCATAAGGTCGAGCACGACCAGGTCGAACTGATGCTTCTCGAACTCCTCGATCGCGGACTGACCGTCGCCGACGCCCACAACCCAGTAGCCTTCGCGCTCGAGATAGGCAGCGACGGCGTCACGGATTGCCTTCTCATCCTCGACCAGCAGAATCTTTTTTGCATCTGAAGCCATAACACGGCCCCCCTGTCTCAATTAGCTAAGAACAAGCCCATTTTAACGCACCTGAGCCCGCCGGATGCCGCTATGACGCGGCAGCTCGGCGGGCGGTACTCACAATTACAACGCGTTTATTCCCCTGTTGGCGCCTTTTTAACCCCTCTAAGCTTAAAGAGAGAATAGGCGTGCAGTGACCGTCTCTGGTATACCCTGGCTGTTGCGCACCGTGGCGTACGTAAGGAATGAGTCCGACTTTCCCGCCGTAGCTGGATAATCGCCATACTCCAAAGCGCGGTCGGGCGACAGCAGCGAGCCATAGGTCTTGGCAGAGGTGTCGATCAGGAAATGCGACGCCTGTACCTTAACAAGGTATTTATTCTTCTTGCCAGCCGCACATGCAAGCGGCTCGCGGGACAGGAAGAGATACGGCCCTCCCTCATTACCGATATACGTGCCCATGTTGCCCAGGCTGCCCACGCCACTATAGGTCGCCTCGATAGAAAACACGAAGGTATCGCCCATATATACGGCCTCGAAAGGCGAGACTGACGAGGGAAGAACTAGCTGGGCACGTTTGGTGTTGTTGCCGTCGGTCAGATCGATTGCCGTTATGCCGTAGTAGACGCCCTCGTCGTTGCGGACACGCGGCGAGATGGTCAAAATGCCGTCGCTCGCGCGCGGGGCCGATGCAAAGCGGCCCGTCGATTTCCAAATTACCTCGGCCTTGGATTCATCAAGCGAGCGACGATAGCAAAACGAATCACTACTCGTTTTATTGCCGCCTGCCGAAGGCATTTTATACCAGAAGACTGATGACCCGAACGCCGTGAACAGGGGCGGATCATAGTCCTTGCCACCTCGATCGAGCTCAACCACGTCGCCAGAGAGCGAAGCGCCCGACAGATTTTGAGCGTAGAGCTTCCACGATGAATTGGCAAAGTTCATCTCAACCCACGCGAATACGCCGTCGCCGGCACGGACATCGTAGAATGCGTATCCCGTGCCCTCGATAGGATCCTCGATTAATGTGGTAAGCGAGCCATCGCCCAGGTTGAGCACGCCGAGTGTGTTGGCGTGCAGTGCCGATGCGGGCGCCATCATCGCCGCGGCGTAATCGCCGTCGCAGTAGTACAGCAGCGTACCCAGAGGCAGCGTCCACGATGACGCCGGCTCAAGATCGATGTCGACAGCCTCATACTCATCCGTAATCGAGATGATTTTGGAATCGTCCTTGATAACCTGCGGCTCGCCGGCGGCATCATCGCTGGTACCCGTTTTTTTCGAGCATCCGGCAAGCACCGTGGCAGCGCCCGCGGCAGCCCCACCGAGTACAAAGCCGCGACGCGATATTCCGTTCTTGATGTGATCGGCGATACCCATTAGGCGATCTCGGCGCGAGCGGCCTCGATAGCGCGCGTAAGCTGGTCGGCGCAGGAGGTCTTTTTCATACCGCAGGTATTACCGGCGAGAACCTCGATTACGCGATCGGCGGGAGCGCCCTCGACCAGCTTGGAGATAGCCTTGAGATTGCCGTCGCAGCCGCCGGTAAACTCAACGCCCACCACCTTGTTGCCGTCATCGGAAAGGTCAAGGTGAATATTGCGAGCACACACGCCCTGAGGCTTGTAATCAAACGAAATCATGCGATCTCCTCTCAGAATGTTATTCGAGACGACTATTATCCCCGTCTTTCCCTAAATGCAACGAGGCGCTTTGCCGGCAACACACATTACCAGCAAAGCGCCCTAAAAAGCTAACGTTATGCCCGAACCTACTCGAAGCTCAGCTGCTCCAGACGATCAAAGACCGTGTCGATACGGGTGAGGAAGTCCCACGGATCAAAGATCTCGTCGAGCTTCTCCTGACTGACGGTGCAGCGCGGGTCGGCCTCGAGACGCTCCTTAAAGGTGGGGCCGGAGACACAATCCTGTACCTCGTGCCAGGTTGCCATAGCGTTCTCCTGCACAATGGCGTACGCGTCCTCGCGGGTGATGCCCGTGTCGACGAGGGCGAGCAGTACCTTGGAAGAGAAGATGAGGCCGCGGGTCTTATTGAGGTTGGCCATCATGCGGGCGGGATACAGCTGCAGGCCGTCGATAACGCGGATGAGGCACTGGAACATGTGGTCGAGGGCGATGAAGCTATCGGCCTGGGCGACGCGCTCGGCAGAGGAGTGCGAAATGTCACGCTCGTGCCACAGGGCGACGTTATCGAAGGCAACCTGGGCGTTGGACTTCACGACGCGCGACAGACCGCAGACTTTCTCCATGGTGATGGGGTTGCGCTTGTGCGGCATGGCTGAGCTGCCCTTTTGGCCCTTACGGAACGGCTCCTCGGCCTCGAGCGTATCGGTCTTCTGTAGATTGCGAACCTCGGTAGCGATGCGCTCACAGGTGGCCGCTGTAGTGGCGAGAACGCCGGCGAGATAGGCGTGATGGTCGCGGCTGATAACCTGCGTGGACAGCGGGTCGTGAACCAGGCCCAGGTGCTCGCAGACATACTCCTCGACGAACGGCTCGATGGAGCTGTACGTGCCGACAGCGCCCGAGATGGCACCAAAGGCAACATTCTTGCGGGCGTCCTCAAGACGATCCAGATCGCGCTTGAGCTCCCAGGCCCAAGAGCCAAACTTCATGCCGAAGGTCATCGGCTCGGCGTGGATGCCATGAGTGCGGCCGGCACAGAGCGTGTTGCGCTCCTCAAAGGCGCGACGCTTGCAAATCTCGCCGAGCTTCTTGACGTCCTCGATGATCAGGTCGCAGGCCTGGGTGAGCTGGTAGCACAGGGCCGTGTCGCCCAGATCCGAGCTGGTCATGCCATAGTGAACCCAGCGGCTGGGCTTGGGGTCGCCCTCGGGAACATCGGCATCGATGTATTCCTTCATGTTGGTCAGGAAGGCAATGACGTCGTGGCGCGTGACTTCCTCGATCTCATCGACCTTCGCCTTCTCAAAGTTGGCATGGTCGCGGATCCACTGGGCCTCGTCTTTGGAAATACCGATCTTGCCGAGCTCCGCCTGGGCCTCGCAGGCCAGAACCTCGATCTCCTGCCAAATGGCGTACTTGTTCTCGAGGGAGAAGATGTGTCCCATCTCCGGGCGGGTATAGCGATCGATCATAGCGGCTCCTTTTTGGTTATTGGCACGTTGGTCGTAACCCATCCATTGTACCGTGCGCAGGTGCAAGTATGGGCAGCAGGCATTAACCTAACATTTTGGAATTGGAGCGAGCAACGGGACGTCCGCGTATTTGCTTCGCAAATCCGCACCGGCTGCGGTCGATCCCCTCGGATTCACGGTGACGATGGGGAAGACTTTGTTGAATTGGCCGTCCCGAGGTCTTCTGTGCTCCATGGAGCGGACAACGGGACGTCCGCGTATTTGCTTCGCAAATCCGCACCGGCTTCAGGCGCCTGTCGGCGCCTTCGCCTGCTCGCTACAAACGCTTCGCGTTCGCACCCTGGCGGGTTCGAGTCCCGGCGCTTGGTAGTAAAAAGCACGGCAACGTAACGCTGCCGTGCTTGTGCTTTTTACTGGAGCGGGCAACGGGACTCGAACCCGCGAGTGTCAGCTTGGGAAGCTGATGCCTTACCACTTGGCGATGCCCGCTTGTGCGTTGGCTAGTATAACGCGGTTGTCTTGTTCGATACAAGGGTGGTGATGCTTGTTTTAGCTGTGGAGAATCATTTGAAAACCGCGCCAATTGTGGAGATGAGGACCTTTGTCTTTCTTTTCTTACCATCTTCTACCTGCACTTTTATCTGATTGTTGTATTTGAGCTCGATTTGTCAGAAATCGGGCAAGCTTTTGGTCAGGCTCCGGTACTTACCCGCATGAACCTCGGGGGTAGCCTCATCCTACGCGTCGCAGCCTCCCCGTGCGGCGCACGAGGGATAAGGAGCAGCCATGTCCAACGCACCCACGCACTCTGTCCACAGCGCAATCGCAACAGGTCCGCTGCTCCTGCTCCTCTTCCTGCTTTTCGGCTGCCTGGCACCGGGAGCCGCATTTGCCGTCGATGGCTACGACCAGCTCGGCTTCCGCACTATTAGCGATGATTGTGGACCCTTCTTCATCGGCAAGTATGAAGCTCAAGACACCTCGATTGCCTACTGCATGAACCAGGAGCACCCCGGCCCCACCAAACCGGGCGGCCCATGGCTCAACTTTGATCAAGGCTGGGTGTGGCTCGACGACGAGTTCGCGGCAATCGTTTGTCACGGATATCCTACCGCCACGTCGTTTGGCGGTTACCATCTTTCACCCGATCGCGCCCGCGCCGCCACCCAGCTTGCCGTATGGATGCTCAACGGCACTACCCATGTCGACGGCACCTACTCCTACACGACCGCTCAGGGCAAAACCAAGAGCGGACACTTTACCGCCGACAATGAAGTCGTGGCGGCTGCGCGGTGGCTCCACGACAGCGCAAAATCAGGAAGCATCAAAGCCGCTCCGCACCGCGCGCGACGCTATCTAGGAGCCGTATCGGGCGGCAGCAAACGTCAAGACATGCTCTATGTACTGCCGGCGGTCTCTGTTTCCTTCCAAAAGCAGTCTGCTGACACCGTTATTACCAGCGGAAACAATACCTATCAGTTTACCGGGGCAACATTCGATATTTTTGAGAGCGCCAGCGGCGCGCGTGTCGGCACCATCAAGATGGACAGCAACGGTCGAGCGCAAGCAACACTCCTACCCAACACGGCGTACTACCTGATTGAAACGAAGGCGCCGGCCGGCTATGTCCCCCGTCGTGATCGCATCGCCTTTACCACGGGGAATGACGGCGGGCGGGTCGCCATTGATGAACAGCCCGGCACCATCAACCTGCGTATCGTAAAACTCGATGCCGCGACGAATGCCGGCCCCCAGGTGGGATCTTCACTCGCAGGAGCAGAGTTCACGTGTGTGTCGCAATCAACCCCTGGATGGGCACAAATCCTCACGACCGACGAAAGCGGTCGGGCCGCCCTCGCCGATGTCCCCTTAGGAACCTTTACCATCTACGAATCAAAAGCCCCCGAGGGCTACCTGCCATCCAACGACAGCTGGACCTATACCGTTGGAGCCGACCAGCTCGGCGATTCAGGCGTGGTTGAGATCGAATCTCGCGTTTCCGATATCCCCATTGCGTTTAACCTTGAGATTTCCAAATTCAAGGATTACGGCAATAGCGACCAATCCGGCCTGGAGCAGCCGGCGGGTGGTGTTGTCTTTGAGGTTGTCAGCAACAGCTCTCAGCAGGTTGTTGGCACACTGACCACAAACATCTATGGCTTTGCCTCCACCAAAGACCAGCCCGAAGCATGGTTCGGCACAGGTAAGCGACCCGCCGGTGTCCACGGAGCCGTCCCATACGACCGTGCCGGCTACACGGTTCGCGAGGTTCCGGAAACCGTCCCCGAGGGTTTTAAACGTGCAGGGGAATGGACCGTCGGGGCCAATCAGATTTCCAACGGCGCCGAGCTTCAATATATCGTGGATAACCACGCTCTGTCGACGCATCTCCAGATTGTAAAACGCGACGCCCAAACAGGCGCTTCTGTTCCACTAGCCGGATTCACCTTCCAACTCCTCGACAGCAATCACGAACCTGTCTCACAAACTTGCTGGTATCCAGCACATAACGTAATGGACACCTTTACGACTGACGCGACCGGGACCGTCACACTGCCCGAATCGCTCGTGCCGGGCACGTATTATGTACGCGAAACCTCGGCCAAAGAGCCCTATCTTGTCGGCGAAGAGATCGAGGTAAACATACCCGCCGACATGAACCTAACGCCCGTTGCAATCGCCTCGTATTATGACCACGCCGCGACCGGAAACATCAGGATCGTTAAAACCGATGCCGTAGACGGCAGCAGGCTCGCGGGCGCCATCTTTGAGATCCGTGCCTCGGGTGATATCGTGCGCCCCGATGGTAGCATTGCCGCGATCGACGGTGAGACCGTCGCGACCGTCGCGACGGATGAAACTGGCGAAGCACGCGCAGACAACCTGCCGCTGGGATCTGGTACCGCGCGCTACGAGGTTGTCGAGACTCAAGCGCCGACCGGCTTCTTACTCGACCGGACAACCCATATTGTCGACCTTACTTATGCCGACCAGAAAACACCCGTTGTAGAAGCACGGCTTAACGTATCCGACGATTACACCAAGGTTGATATCTCCAAGGTCGATGCAAGCGGTGAGCAGGAAGTGGAAGGCGCACAACTCACCTTATATGGTCCCGATAAAACCGAAATAGACTCCTGGACCTCATCCGACAAGCCGCACCGCGTCGAACATCTTGCACCCGGCACCTACTCGTTGCGCGAAATGATGTCTCCGCGGACCTATGACCTTGCCGAGGAGATAACGTTTGAAATAAAGGATACGAGAGAAGTCCAATCCGTCGCGATGAAGGATGCACCCATCGAGATCAAAGGACAGGTCGACAAGCGTCAGGAGCTTGTCCAACCTATCGGAAAGGGTCTGCTGGCCAACGGAGATGGTAAAAATCGCGCCGCGACGCAAACCAATACGGATGGACTTTTCTCCTATACCATCGACGCTCGAAACGATTCAACTACCTGGGTTGATGAGTTCACAATTACCGATGATCTTGAGTGTGCCGAGGACGATACGGCGAGATTCGTCTCAATCGAAACCCCCGTCGCCATCGGCGACCTCAACGGTCTGTGCAACGTGTGGTATCGCACGACGCCGTTGGACTCGACAGACGTCGATGAACCGGCGAACGCGACACTTGACGATGGACACGAAAATCCTTGGCTTGAGTCCGACGAAGTAAAAGAGAGCCTTGGTGAGGACTGTCGCCTCGTCGATTACGACGGCTGGCGCCTCTGGAAGGCGGATGTCTCGACCACGGAATCCACCACACTCGAGGCGGAAGAGCTCGACCTTACACCCAATACCGTCGTAACGGGCATTCGAATTGAATACGGTGCGGTAGCCGCCGACTTTACGACTCGAAGCGATGCGGATTCTTGGACCCGCGATGATCTCAAAGATGAGCACGACGACCTTGACGATGCCAAAGCAATCCTTGGCACAGACGCTCGGGGCGCAATCGTGCACATGCAGGCGACGTCGGCTTATACGCCCCAAACCGCACTCACCAACAGCGCACGCGTCGATCTTTGCCGCAACGGCGGCGGCGATAAACTTGAGTCACATGACGAGGACCGTGTCATTCAACGCTGTACCCTACTGCAGGACCTACCGGCAACAGGATCAGTTCCCATCGCCGCTTGCATCACCGCGCTCCTGACCTCGGGTGCCGCAGCCCTATGGTTCGCTCGCCTTAGGTCGACCCCAAAGAAGCGCTAGCGCGATGAAAAAGCGGGCGAGCCAGTCCCCTGGCTCGCCAGCTTTCAATCATGTAAATCGCCGCATCTACTCTGCAGACGAAGATCCACCATCAACGATTGCCTGCTCGGACTCAGGAATCCCATCGGCACCCGTACTCTGTTCTTGCTCCACCTCTTCGCTGATTGCGGAGGCGGGGGTCGAGCCCTTTGCACCCACGATGTAGGCAGCCCCAAATCCTAACGCAATGGCAATCAAGGTCAAAATCACGTAGACAGGCCAATGGCGCTTAATATACGAAAACACGTTGACTCCTTAGAGCTCCGTCTACGAACGGCGGATAACCTCGGTCACGACCTCGGATACCGTAGCAATGTTCGTCGGGTTGACATTGTGGGGCAGGTCGTCCTCGGTACGAGCGCAAGCCAGACGCGTGCCGTCCACGCCGGCGATGGTAAGGGCTCGGCGGCTCGCCTCGAGCGCAGCATAGGCATCGGTCTTGGCATAGGGCATCTCGAGCGCGCCACAATCGACATGGAACGACTTGCAGACCTTGCTGACCAGGTTCATGATGCGGCGATCGCCCTTGAGCAGTTGTTGTTCGCCCTCGACCGTCACCACCGAAAGCCTACCGGCGCCGACGGATTCAAGATTGATAAAGAATACGCCGCGGAGCTTATCGCGATGCGAAGCCAAGAAGGCCTTCATGCCAGCGCCATCACAATCCGAGGCGCCCGTTGCCACAAACCAGATATCGTGACCGAGCAGCTCATCATCGCCCATAGAGGCGACAGCCGAGAGCATATCTTCGGAAGAAGCGCCATCGGAAGACGTAGCGCCACCCTTCCAGCCATCGTTATCGTCCTCGAAGTTATCCCACGAACCGATACCGCGACCGGACTTCTTGGCATCGTAATCGTCTTCGACGCCCAGCCAGTCACTCATGCTGTCCTGCTCGTTTTTCTTTTTACGGCCGAACAGACCACCCAGGCCGCGCTTACGAGACTTGGGTGCCGCCGGGGCGGGAGCCGAAATGGTCTCGATCGGCTGTGCGCCCGACGCAACGGGCATAGGAGGCGCAACGGGTGCCGATGTGGGTTCGGGGCCCTGGGCAGTAGCAAAGGGATCATTGACCTGTGCGGAGGGGTCGGGAAGGTCGAACAGCGACGTGCGAGACGCAACGTTTGCCTGCTTCATAGACGGCAGCGACGGATCGGGGACCGAAGCCAGCGGAGACGAGGAAGGTGCAGGCGACGGTGCCGACGCCGGATCGGGAACATTCATCTGCGGGCGCGGCGATGCCTGGGAGGAAATCTGGGCCATAAGGGAATCGACCGTTTCGTCCTGGGTGGGAGCGACATTGGCAACCGTGGCACCGGAACCACTCGGGGTCGGCATGGTGAAAATCTGCGTGGAATAAGGCCTCGACTCATCCGTCTCGGGAGTCTCGGAAACCGCAGGCACTTCCTCCTGCTCGACCTCGGTCGAATCATCTTGCTCGGCTGCCGCGTATTGCTCTTCGTCAGAGTTGGCCTCGACGGGCTCGTCCTCGGCGGCATCTTGGATTTCGGCAGCATCAACAGGCTCGTCATCGTCTGCCGCGTCGCCCTGCTCATCGGAAACAGGAAGGGGCTCGGCAATCGCGGTGCCCTGTTTTTCAAACGTTATCGTGGAATCGAACTGCGCGGCATCAAACGACATGGTGCTATCGACGTGCTGCTGAGCCTCGAAAGACGTCGTCGCTTCAACAACATCCGCGGACGCCGGTTGCTGGGACTCAAAGGACGTTGTAGCTTCGGCGGCTTCGACGGGCGCGGACTGCATAGCCTCGTTCTGCTCGAACTCTTGCGCCGCGAGCTCACGTGCCGCCTCGGCTGCCTGCTGCTGAGCGATAGCCTCCTGCTCGGCAGCCTCGCGTGCGGCAGCGCGCTTCTCCTCGAAATCGTCGACAAATTTCTTGCCCTTTGCAAACGCACCCTTAAAGAAGTTGGAAGCGCTGGCGCCAATCGACGAGAACGCGGATGCAATGTCGGCATGCGGCGTTGCCGCGGGAATCTCGGCCGAGAAATCAGTATCGCTCTCGTAAGACACGCGCCTCGGTTGTTCAACGTAATCGTCGTCAGACTCGTCCGCAACGTCTTGCGCCGGTGCGGCGGGAGCCAAAATGTCCAGTCCTGCCGCGGGATCGAACGCGGACACCGCCTCGGGATCGGCAACGGCAGCGGTAACCGCGGCAGACTCATCATCCGCAGCGACAACGGGCGCAGGCGCAGCCACGACGGGGGCAGGCTCGGGCTCAAACGTTGGCTCCTCGCCCTCCTCGTAATCGAGCGTGCAGGACTCGGGAAGCATTCCGAGCGCACGGATGGCATCCGAACCAAAGCGGATGTTGCCGGCGGCGTTGCGATAGAGCTTGGGCTCGGGCTCGGCAGACTCCTCCGCCGGCTCGGCAGCGGGAACCTCGTCATTGAACTCTTCGGCTTGGGCAGCCTGATTCTGATCCTCAGGCACGATAGCGCCGATCAGCGTCTCGTCGGCAGACGCACCCTCAAAGCCCTCGATTTGCTCGTCGAAAGCCTCACCCTGTTCGGGCTCGGTCTGAGCGTCGGGAGCAATCGGCTGACCGAATTCGTCCTCGGCGTAGGTAGGCTCTTCATACTCGATGGTGTTGCCGTAGTCGTTTTGCTGCTGGGCCGCGGCATATTCCGCCGCTGCGCGCGCCATTTCCTCGGCACGACGCTTCTGCTCCCCAAAATAGGTATCGAACGGAACATCGTCGGGAAACTCGTTTTCGCCCTGGAAGGGAGCAACGTTGTCCATAACGCCGAGCATAGCGGCGACAGAAGACTTGTTGCACACCGCGCCAGACGTATAGGGAAGAATGTGGCGGTTAGAGATGATGTTTACCGCGTTGGCGAGTGCAACGAGGGAAGCGAGGATCGCGACAATCCACAGCAGAACCTTGAGCGCGCCGGGGAGCGGCAGGATACGCAGGATGGCAACGGCAGCGGGGGCAACCGTGGCAACGGGCAACAGCTTGGCGATGAGCGCACGATACGAAGCATAAGGCTCGCGGGCGAGCAGCTCAGCACGGGGAGAGTCGTAGTGTGCGACAACGACCACCGGGCGGTTACGCGGGGACGCGAGCGGGCCCGAGGCCTTGTGGTAGGCGATGACGTTTTGGCTCACGCCCGTCTTGCCCAGACGCGAAACCACGGGGTGGCCCGTGCGCTCGAGCACGTAAAGAACGGCGCCGACAATAGCCAGCAAGGTGCCGACCAAGCCGATACCGCCGCCGATGCCCATCAGCAGGGCGCCGGCAAACGCAAGAATACCGGTAACGGCAAATGCCAATCTACTGGGCGCCGGGGCATTGAACTCCTGAACCTCGGGATCAAAGCCGTGGTTGCGGAAGATCTGAGCGATATCCTCGGCAGCCAAGCGCTCTTCTTCGCTGCATGCCGGCGTAATGCCGGTGTTCTGCAGCAGATGGTTAATATAGTTCTGGGTGTTCGCCATGTGCGCTCCACATCCATAATCCGACAAATAGGCCCAATGCATGCACATTAGAACCGTATATAGTCGAAAGTATACCCCGAGCGAGCGCAAACGACCGAATTCGGGCCATCTTAACGCCCCGAGCGGACAAGGATATAGCCTAATCTCCATATCGGACTAAAATCATGGCAGCAAACCACCTTCTCATGCGAGGACTCTATGACGGCAAGCGACGCGACCGCAACAATTAAAAAGGGGAATTCGAAGCCCAGTTTCGATAAAACGGCTCAGCGCATCCTCAATCTTTTCTTTGTGCTCAATAGCTCCCCCGAACCGCTGACGACCGAGCAGATCGTCTTGGATTCTGACCTGGGATATGGCTCGGGCAACATCGACTCGGATAAGCGCAAGTTTCGGCGCGATCGTGACAAACTGCTCGAGCGTGGCATCTTAATCAAGGAGGTTCGCCCCGCCGGCGCGCAGGAGACCGAGGAAAGCTCGTGGACAATTGACCGCGAGCACACCTTTGCAGCAGGCGGCCTCATCACCGCAGACGACGCCGATATCCTGCTCAACGCCATCGACCAGACACTAGCGGCCGGCTCATCCACTTTTGCCGCACCGCTTGCCGATATTCGATCAAAGATTGCCTACCTCACCGGTAGGACGACGGCGAACGAAACACCGATCCGCCGCTCTCCCACCGTCGATGCGGTATGGAGCGCCTTTGCCGAGCGATGCGCGCTGCGATTTTTATATCAGAACGGACGCGGCGAGCAGAAAGAACGTACCGTCTGCGTCTACGGCATGTTCGAGCGCGAGGGCGTGGCGTACTTCTGCGGCCTCGACAACGTCACCGACGGCATCAGGACATTCCGCTGCGACCGTATCGTACGCGCTTGGCGTCCTTCGAAGGCCTACGTCATCCCCGCGAACTTCAATCTCAACGACTATCTGTTCTTTGAATTCGATTTTGCCGACCGACCGCCCGTTGCAGCCACGTTCTCGTTCGCCCCTCAGACGCAGATCGATATGATCAACGGCCTCACGCGCGGGCGAGGTGAGCTCGCACACACCGATGTGGGATGGACCTGGACCGTTGACGTGCGCGATCTTGAAGCCGCCGCCTCATTTTGCATGGCCCACGCCATGGACGGCATGAGGCCCATGGCCCCCAAATCGCTCAAGCAGGCGTGGAACCACCTCATCGAAAGGACGGTGCACGAGTATGCCCGTGCGTAAACTCACCAGCGAGCAGAGACTCTCGCGCGCCATCGACATCATGGAGGCCCTCTACGCCGCCGGCGAGAGCGGCATGACACGAACCGAGATTTGCAGTCGCTTTGACATCACAGGGGTATCGCTCGACGAGATTCTCGAGATCGTCTCGACACTCGCGGACCGAGAATCGGGCGCGCGCATCATCTGCGAATGCCGCGGCGAGCGTGTGGTCCTCACCGGTGACGCCGGGCGTGTGCTACCGCTGCGCTTGAGTGCCGCCGAGGGCGCTGTGCTCAACCATGAACTTGAATCGTTGGGGATCGAGCCGCATACGGCAGCTCGGATTCGACATGCCCTTCTACCCGAAGAGCTCGGCTATAACCAGCGCGTCTTTGACACCGTCAACCACGGGTCGCACTGGCAGCAGCTGAGCTGCGCCATTCAGGACGGCGTTCGCTGCCGCATCTCGTATCGCTCGATGGACGATGCACAGCCACGTGAGCGTCTGGTCGACCCCTTGCGCATTACGGCAAACGGCGACCAAACGTATCTGATTGCCTGGGACATCGCGGTCGATGAGCAGCGCACCTATCGCATGGATAAAATCGAGGGACTCGCCTTGACGGAAGACTCCGTCGTGCCTCATGCACCGGACGTCACATCCCTCCACGATTCCCTTGCTCGGACGCAGCGTAGCGCAAAGCTCTTGATGCCATTCGATATGGCGGAGTATCTGGACTGGGCCGGCATCACCCTAATCGAGCGCAGCGGGGCAGACATGGCAACGGTAACCGTGCATTACGGCTCCGAGCGTTGGCTACTGAGCCAGATAATTGCAGCGGGCGGAGCCATCCGCATCTTGGATGACCCCGCCTTGTCAAAGCGTCTGTGCGATATGGCAAAAACCCTCGTCTGTCCGCTTTAGCGCCGCCGCTCGTGGCGTGCACGCCACAGTTGCAGATAGTGCCCGATCTGCGCAGATTCGATGCGCTGGTAGGAGCTCGTGGGCAGCGACGTTAAGAACTTCTTTCCGTAGCCCTTCGTCACCAGGCGCGGGTCGGCCAGAATCAGCACGCCGCAATCGGTCGACGAGCGGATAAGGCGGCCGGCCGCCTGCTTGACCTCGAGCACCGCCTCGGGCAGCGAATAGCGCGCCCAAGCGCGGTCTTCGCGCAGGTTGCGCTCGCACGAGAGCGGGTCCGTGGGGCTCGAGAACGGCAGCTTGGGAATGATGACGCAGCGCAGCGTCTCGCCGCTGGCGTCGAATCCCTCCCAAAAGGCCTTAAGAGCAAAAAGCGACGAGGTCGGCTCGTTGATAAACCGGTCGCGCAGGCGACGAGGAGATGAGTTGCGCTGCTGGCAGTTGAGCTCCAGACCCGCACGGGCCATCTTGGGCTCAACGCGGGCGTACAGGTCTTCCATGTCGCGCCGATTGGTGAACAGTGTGAGCACCGATCCGCCCATGGCAAGATGGGCGTCGACCAGCACGCGCTCGAGCGCCGTAAGATAGCTCTCACGATCGCGCGGATCGGGGATATCGCCCGCAACGACTACAGCCATGTTCGAATCGAAGTCGTAACTCGAGTCCAAGTGCAACGATGAGGATGTTGAAGCACCGATGCGATCGAGGCCGACCGCGTGGTTAAAGTGTTCAAAGCTTTTGGACACCGTCATGGTCGCCGAGGCAAAGATAGCCGTGTGAACCTCGGGCAGCCACTCGGTTGCCAAGGCCTCGCCAATGTCGATGCGCTCTGCGGTCATTGACTCTCCGCCGGCACGCAGCCTGCGATTGACCTGCAGCGAATACACGTAGTGTTCATCGGTGCCGTCAATGATGAGTTTGAGGTTCTCGGCCAGCTCGTGCAGGCGGCGCGAAATATCACCCAGGTCGACAACAACCTCGGGCTTGTCGGCGGCGACGGCTTGCACCAGCGCGTCGACGCTCTTGTCAGCTCGTTCCAATGCATCGATGGCAGCGTAGGCCGACGGTAAGAAATCATGCCAGTCGTCAGATTCGCGCAGCTCGGGGCCAATCCATAGATTGGCATTGTCATAACCCCCACGGGCACGGCGGCCGAGCTCGCGAACGTCATCGAACACGTCGGCGATTGCCATGCTCGCGCGCGCAACCGTCGACGTCGCCTTGGCAGTAAGGCCCAGATAGAGCGTAGAGCCCTCGGAGGTTGCCAAATCACGGGAAACCTGGCTTAGCGCACCGGTGCTCGAGCCACCCAGGCGCTCAAACAGAACGCGTGATTCGTCCGCCGACACCACGCGCGCCCACTGACGGCGCGCCTCGCGCTCGATGGAATGGGCCTCGTCGATTACCCAATGACGAATCGGAGGCAAAATCCTACCCTCGGCCGCAACATTGCGGAACAGCAGGGAATGGTTGGTGACCACCACATCGGCATGCGCCGCACGACGGCGAGCGCCGTGGACCAAACATTTATCAGGGAAAAACGGGCAGAGGCGACGAGCACACTCGCGCGAGGCCGTCGTAAAGTCGGGGCGGTTGACGCTGCGCCACCGAATGCCAAGTGAGTCGAGGTCGCCATCGGCTGATTGGCAAACGTACGCCATAATGACCGCGACCGCCGTGAGCGTGTCCGCCGGATCGCGCTTGGTGGTAATCTCGACCTGGCCGCGGCTCATGCGCTCAAGCTTGCGCAGGCACGGATAGTGGTCATACCCCTTGAGAGCGCAAAATGACAGACCACCTTCCAGTTGCTCGGCAAGTTTTGGAAGCTCATGGTACATGAGCTGGTCGGCTAGATTGTTCGATTTGGTCGCAATACCAACCGTGATGTTGTTACGGCGTGCTGCCTCGGCAAAAGGCACCAGATAGGCCATCGATTTGCCGACGCCTGTGCCCGCCTCAATTACACGATGAGTGCCCGTGACCAGCGCATCGCGGACCTCGAGCGCCATCGCGATCTGCTCATCACGCGGCTCGTAAGTGGGATACATGCGATTGACCAGGCCACCCGGCGCATAGTCTGCCTCAATCTCCTCACGACTCGGCATCTTGAGGACCGGTAGTTCGTCGGCGTCCACCCGATCGTCGGCGCGATCGGCCTTGAGAACGTCAGCACGAGCGGCGCTGAGAGAGAAGATAGAACCAGGGTTCTGCCCTGCCAAGAATGAGAAGATAGGACGATAGGACCAAGGCACGTCCGGATGCATGTCGGCTAGGCGCGCCATGAGGCCCTGGGGCAAGTCGGTGAGCGCCACGAGCAACACGCGCCATACGCCACACAGGGCGTCGACATCGGCATTGGCACGGTGTGATACCGAGTCACAGCCAAACAGATCGGCCATAAAAGACAGCTTGTGCGAGGCCAGGCGCGGAAGCGCGATGCGCGACAGCGCCAGCGAATCGATCCAAATATCGCTCACGTTGACGCCGCCTTTGACCGACTCGATAAACGAGCGGTCGAACGTGGCGTTATGTGCGATCACCGGGCAACCACCGACAAAATCGGCGAGAGCAGCGACGGCCTCAACGGCCGACGGGGCATCTGCCACATCGGCATTTGTAATGCTCGTGAGCTCGGTAATCTCGGCAGGAATCAGCTGCTTGGGATGCACGAAGGTATCGAAGCGGTCGATAACCTCGCGGCCCGAAAGACGGGCCGCCGAGATCTCGATCAGCTCGTTGTCCTGCACCGAAAGACCCGTGGTCTCGGTATCAAGGACAATTACATCTTCCTCGATAAGGCCGAAGGACTGCGTTTTGGCGCGTTCGGCAAGCGTGGCATAGGAGTCGATGACAAACTGCGGCGTTCCTGACGAAACCGCGTCCTCGATTAGCATGCAATGCCCGCTCGACGAAGACCCATACGGATCAGACTGTCACAGACCTGCGGGAACGTCATGTCGTCGGTGTGGCGGATCTCATCCGGATACAGCGACGTATCGGTCATGCCGGGAATGGTATTGGTCTCGAGGATAACGGGGCCGTCCTCGCTCACGATAAAATCGCTGCGCGAGATGCCCAGGCAACCGAGCGCCTTGTGAGCGGCACAGGCAAGCTCCTGGGCACGAGCGTAGTTCTCGGGTGAAATCTGCGCGGGAATGCGATGGATGTCCGTAGGGTCGACATATTTCACGTCCAGATCGTAGAACTCGCAGTCCTCGGGCTTACGAATCTCGACAATCGGCAGGGCGCGCACGTCATCTTCACCGTATACGCCGACGGTGATCTCGGTACCCTCGATGCACTTCTCGACCAGCACTTTGTCGCCGTACTCAAACGCCTTGGCGATTGCCGCGGGCAGCTCGGAGGGCTCATGGACCAGGGAAATGCCATAGCTGGAACCGTTGACGGCCGGCTTCACAAAGCAGCGCTCGCCACAGACCTCGACGATATGATCGATATCGACTTCATCGCCCACCTCGAGCGCAAGGCCGGGGGCAATGGGAATGCCCGCCTTGGCGTACAGGAGCTTAGAGACCTCCTTGTCGGCACCGCAGGCGCTGGCAAGCACGCCCGAGGCCGTGTAGGGGATACCCAGGGTCTCCATGGCGCCCTGCATGGCGCCATCCTCGCCGCCGGCGCCGTGCATGGCGATAAATGCCACGTCAAAGCCGCCGGTTGCCATGGTTACCATAAAATCATCGGCAGCCGTGTCGAGCAGCTCCACCGAAGTGTAGCCGGCCTCCTTCAAGGCAACCACGACGTTCTTTCCCGAATTGAGCGAGATCTCGCGCTCAGCGGAATGACCGCCCGCCAAGACCGCTACGTGCATGTTCTCTAGGCTTTTACCCGGCATGGGCAGACTCCTCCTCTATAATTTCTGCAGCTGATACCATATTGTAGCGATACCCTCTACGTTTCCCCAAAATCGAAAGGCTTCCATGAATCCCAGGACTAAATCTCAGGACATTCGCGACTTGAGCCAAAACGATATTCGCGAGCTCGTGGCCGAGCTTGGCCAGCCCGCCTTCCGCGCGAAGCAGCTCATCGAATGGGTCTTTGAGAAGAACGTTTGTTCGTTTGACGATATGACCAACCTTCCCAAGGCTTTCCGCGAGCAGCTTAAAGAGGCTTTTGCCTTTGACACGCCGACTGAACTCACCAAGCAGGTTTCCAAAGATGGCTCTCGCAAGTATCTGCTCGAGTACCACGACGGCGTTTCCGTCGAGACTGTCGGTATGCCCCGTCGTAACAAGCTTTCCGTCTGCGTTTCCACCCAGGCTGGCTGTGGCATGGGCTGCGCCTTTTGCGCTACCGGTCTCAACGGCCTAAAGCGCTCTCTGACCGCTCAAGAGATCGTCGACCAGGTACTTCATGTATCCAACGACTTTGGCGAGCGCGTCACGAGCGTTGTCTTCATGGGCCAGGGCGAGCCGTTTGCCAACTACGACGAGGTTCTCAAGGCGTTGCGAATCCTCAACGACCCCGATGGCATCGGTATCGGTGCTCGTCACCTCACCGTCTCTACCAGCGGCGTTATTCCCGGTATTCGCAAATTTGCCGACATCCCTGAACAGTTCACGCTTGCCGTTTCCCTGCATTCCGCCATCCAGTCGACACGCAATAAGCTTATGCCCGGTGTTAAGAAGTACACGCTACTTCGCCTTCACGAGGCGCTTCAACTCTACACCGAGAAGACTGGCCGCCGCCCGACCTATGAGTATGCCATGATCGAAGGCGTCAACGATACGAATCCCGAGATGCAGGCGCTCTGCGACTTCTGCGAGGGAACGTTGTGCCACGTTAACCTGATTCAGCTTAACGACATCGAGGGCAGCCCGCTCAAGCCGTCGCCGATTCATAAGGTTGAGGATCTTCAGCGCCGCCTTGAGTCTCGTGGCATCGAGACCACGATCCGTAATTCTCGCGGCAATGATATTGATGCCGCCTGCGGTCAACTGAAGCAACGTTTCAAGGTCCAGAAGAACGCATAGGGGAGTCTGCACCCCATAACGTTTCATGTGAAACATCCGACAGCCCTGGTTGCAAATAATGCAACCAGGGCTGTTTCATTTGTTTTCATCCTAGTGGACTTGATTTACGTGAACTTAGCTTTATGGCCAAAATAAGGGGCACTTGTCTCATGAATCAGACAAGTGCCCCTTCAAAATAGGCAAGTAATTGTTAGGTACCTAATAACCAACATTTTCCCATTGATGGTTAACCCAGTCTTGGTTAATCTTGGGATTCTTAGTCACCTGAGCAGTGCGCATAGCGACATCTTCGGTCATCACATCCATTTTCTTCTTAGATGTATCGACGATATCCTGAGCTCCGCGCAACAGTCGACCTCGAAATTGCTCATCTGTCGCAAGCTTATGACCAGCAAAGGCACCAGCGACGACGGTGGTTGCCAACGCAACGACCGCGAGAACCTTATTCTTCATCCTGATCCTCCTGCCCAAATTGAATCATTTCACCAAGGATACGGGAGAGCTCCTCCTCGTCTTTGAACTCGATTTCGATTTTGTTCTTACCACGCGAGCTCTTCACGCGTACATTCGTGTTGAAAACTTGACGAAGTACTCGAGCGGCCTTTTTGAATGACTGAGGTGTTGCTGGCCTTGGAGTCCTTGGCGTCTCTCCGGCAGAAAACAACGGAGCAAGATTTTCTGTCGCTCTAACGGAAAGACCTTCCGCAACAACTTTCTCAGCAAGTCGAATCCTGGCATCTTCATATGGAACTGCAAGAATCGCTCTCGCATGGCCGGCGGTAAGCTTGCCCTCGAAAATCATCTGCTGCACGACTTCCGGAAGGTCTAACAAACGAAGTGAATTTGTAATTGCGGAACGAGACTTACTGACAGCCTTTGATAACGCCTCCTGCGTCATCCCACTGGCATCAATGAGCTGACGATAACCCTTCGCCTCTTCGACGGGATTCAAATCAGAACGCTGAAGATTCTCGATAAGTGCAAGAGCGAGCATCTCCTCATCATTAACTTCTTTAATGATGACAGGCAATTCTTCAAGGCCAGCGAGTTTCGATGCTTGGTAACGGCGCTCACCTGCAATAATCTCATAGCCATTTCCATGTTTGCGAACCAGTAGCGGCTGCAAAACGCCATGTTCTTGGATTGACTCGCTCAACTCGCGAAGTTCAGTTTCGTTAAAGTGAATTCGCGGCTGATTAGGATTGGGAACAATATCCTCAATAGGTAGTTTTATTTCAGATGCGGCATTTGAAGCCGATGCAGCCGAACCGCCGGTCTCATACTCGGCTTCTGAGACCAAAGCATTGAGTCCACGTCCTAATCCGCCACGTTTCTTTGCACTAGGCACGCTTGATCACCTCTTTTGCAAGGTTCATATACGCTTTTGCACCCTTATTTTGAGGTGCGTAGGTAATTACCGGCTCTCCAAAAGACGGAGCCTCAGAGATTTTTACGGTACGGGGAATTAGAGTCTTAAAAGCCTTATCACCAAAGTACGACTGAACCTCCTCAACAACCTGATTCGAAAGAGAAGTACGCGAGTCATACATGGTCATAAGCACGCCGTAAGTGTCTAAGCCCTTGTTCAGACGTGATTTGACCATCTTCATTGACTCAAGCAGCTTCGTAACGCCCTCGAGTGCGTAATACTCGCACTGAATCGGAATCAAAACGCTGTCTGCTGCGGTCAAAGCGTTGATAGTAAGCAGGCCGAGCGAAGGAGGACAGTCAATGAAAATAAAATCGAACTCGTCTTGAATGGGCTCAAGCAAATCTTTTAGGCGGGTTTCACGAGCAATTGCGCTTACGAGCTCAATTTCGGCGCCTGCAAGCTGAATTGTCGCCGGAATAACGAATACCTTTTTGCAATTTGTATCAAGAACAAGCGATTCTGCCGGCACGTCATTCAGCAGTGCATCATAGATGCACTGATCAAGGTCTTCTTTTTCAATTCCAAATCCACTGGTGCTGTTTCCCTGCGGATCAAAATCGACAATCAGCGTCTTGCGTCCCTGTTCACCCAGTGCTGCTGCAAGGTTTACTGCCGTCGTTGACTTACCGACGCCGCCTTTTTGATTGATGATTGCAATAATACGCGTATCTTTTGCGCTCTTCGAACGCTTAACGTCGCGAAATCCCACGGTCCCTCCTGGTGTGTATTAAAGCTGTCAAACGGAGGATGTTTCACGTGAAACATTCCGATTCGATATCAACCGCCATGTTTCACGTGAAACACCGCAAGTTGTTAGTATCCATTATGTTTCACGTGAAATATCTAGGCAAGCGGATTCTTCTTTGCCATGCCATTTGCACGAGGCAATGAAACGGATGCTGGATGACTCTTCTTAAGAACAATGAACTCCCTGTGGCCCAAGCGCTCAGGCAAATCGATTGCGTCATTCAGAAGCAAAGTGAAGCCACAGATCTTAGCTGCTGACATGCCGGAAGCAAGCTCCTCATCCGATGGATTGCCCTTCGTGATAACAAATAGCCCTCCATCCTTGAGGTACGGAGCCGCATACTCAACAAGAATCGGTAGAGGGGCGAGTGCGCGGGCAGTTACGACAGAGAACTGCTTCTTATGGCTTCGAGCATATTCTTCAAGGCGATCATGAACTGCATGACCATTTTTCAATCCAAGAGCATGAACAAAAGAATTGACAGAATCAACCTTCTTGCCAACAGAGTCAATATAAGTAGCTTTACGATGCGTGGCTATCGTTAATGGAATACCAGGGAAGCCCGCACCCGTTCCCATATCGAGCATAGAACCCTCAGGAGCCTTATTGATATAAGGGAGCAAAACAAGTGAGTCGAGGATATGAAGTACCGCAGCATCTTCTACGTTAAGAATACGGGTGAGATTGGTTGTCTTATTTGTTTCTAGAACCAAATCCAAATGCTGAATACATTTCCTTAGCTCAGTATCAGTTACGCTCAAAGAATACTCTTTGCAATAGGAAGTTAGACGGCTGAGCATCTCATCAGCCTGCTGATCAGTAAGTACTAACAACGAAAGCTCCTTTCTGACAAAAATCAGTGTATCGAGAACTTTTGACAAAAAAAGGGGACGTGGAAACCACGTCCCCTTAGCATAAACTCGACTAGATTATCGAGCAACAATCACCACATGGCGATCAGGGTCAGAACCCTCAGAATGAGTATCGACGGCATCATTGCCACGAAGTGCAATATGAACCAGTCGGCGCTCATAGGCATTCATGGGCGGAAGCGAAACACTCTTATGGGTACGGATGGCACGCTCAGCAGCCGACTGAGCCATAGAGGCAACCTTGTCCTGACGACGGCTCTTGTAGCCCTCAACGTCAACCACAACCGGATACCTAAAGCCAAGCTTGCGGCTCACCAGCAAAGAGAACATAACCTGAAGGGCATCAAGGGTACGACCATGACGGCCAATGAGAACAGCAAGATCAGGAGCCGTAACATCCAAAATCAGCTCGCCCTCGTCGCCCTCGTACTCATCAATAGGAGAGTTGGCGGCATCGAAGTGTGAAAGGATGGAACGCAGAATGGAAATCGCAACATCGGCAATGGTGTCGAGCTCCTCATCGGTCAGCTCTTCACCGGCCTTGTAGCGCTGTGCAATCTCGGGATAATCGCCCACAATCTGCGGGGCAACCTCCTCAAGCATATCCTCGATGATCTCTTCAGACATAACGTACTCCAAAAGTTAGGTACCTAAATAAGATTGATATCCCGACTACTTCTTCTTGTGCGGACGCGGCTTCTTCTCGCGACGGGTAACCTCGACCTGCAGCGGAGCGTTCTTAAGGCGCTCCTCCTCATCGGCCTTGGCCTTGTCGATAACCTTCTGCGTCACGAAGATCTGCTGGATAACCTGCCAGGCAGAAGACACATCGTAGTAAAGCAGAACGCCGACGGGCAGGCTCCAGCCCATCCAAAGCATCATGACGGTCATGACGACAGCCATCATGCGCATGCTCTGGGCCTGCTGACCAGTCTGATTGCGGGACATATACAGCTGCGGAATCAGGGTCAAGACAGCAAACAGGATCAGGCAGATCAGCGCAGGCAGCGCAACCATAAAGCCATCGGCAAAAGAGGCGCTCGGCGTGGTGGTCAGATCGGGCAGAATGTTAAAGAACGAGAACGTGCCCTCGTTAAAGTACTGCGGCAGGTTGCGCAGAAGCGTGAACAGGGCGATAAGGATGGGCATCTGAATCAGAAGCGGCAGGCAGCCGGCCAGCGGATTGAACTTGTTCTCGCTGTAGAACTTCTGCATCTCCTCGGCCTGACGCTGGGGGTCGTCGGCGTAGCGCTCCTGGATCTCGAGCATCTTGGGCTGCAGCACCTGCATGCGAGCCGTCGACTTGGTCGACTTGAGCATGAGCGGCGTCAGCAGCAGACGGATGATGACCACCAGGATGATGATGGACAGGCCCCAGTCGACCGCAAAGGTCTGGATGAGCTTGAGCAGCTCGAAAAGGATGTTAACGATCCAATCCCACATGTAAGTTTTCCTCCGATAGCGAGTGCCCGCTAAGGCACAGGGTCATAACCGCCGACGTGCAGGGGATTGCAGCGAGCGATGCGCCTCACGGCAAGCCAGCAGCCTCTCAAAACACCGTACTTCTCAATCGCCTGAACGGCGTATTGCGAGCACGTTGGGTAATAAATGCAGGCGTCAGGTAATAAGGGCGAAACAACCTGTTGATATATGCGAATAGGAGCGATGGCAACACGTCGCAAAACGTGATTGCTCATCGCTCCTCCCCGGCAACGCCGGCGCGTTTCATAAGCGAACGCAACGCCTTGTCCATCTCCTCCGGCGAGGAAACCCTCGTCTTGGGAGTCGCGAACAAGATGATGTCATAACCCGCAACGGGAAATCCACAGCTGCGGGCGGCCTCGCGCATCACACGCTTAGATCGGTTGCGCACGACAGCACAACCGAGTCGTTTAGCACCAACGAAGGCGACCCTTCCGGAGTCGCCTTCGCCAACCGATTCACATATGGTCATTCGAATCAGAGGGTGATTGAAACGACGCCCCTGACTGAACACATGCTCGAAATCTTGCCGAGACTTAATAGTCTTCATGCGAGATGTGTGTATCGCTGCTAGACAGTGAGACGCTTGCGGCCCTTGGCGCGACGACGGGCGAGCACGGCACGACCACCCTTAGTGGCCATACGGGCACGGAAGCCATGGGTCTTGGCACGCTTACGCTTATTAGGCTGATACGTACGCTTCATCTTAAGTTCCTCCTGCTGCATTTCGAGTGTCCGCGGGGATGCGGACGCAGATATAGACACGTGAGCTTGAAGATTGTAGGGAAATCAATGTTCAAATGTCAAGAAATCAAAGGTAAAAGGTTGCAAAGAGTACACGGTTCCCCCATAAGCAGAATCGGCATTTGAGGCAGCAGACAACTTTTCACGAAATTTCATCGAGTTTTCAACAGGTCATGTTGGAAATGTTGAGAACTTTTCGTCCGTTTTCCAAAGTTTTCAACAGGTTTTGAAAACTTGTCGAAAGATGAGAAACATTGCGCGGTGAGCTACTATTTGTTCAAAACCTTTTGAAAGATTGCGAGCGGCATGTCTGACGACTTCTACACCATGGTCGATTCCGGTGATCCGGCACCCGACAACGAGCACATCACCGGCGTGCGCGAGGAACGCAACGAGGGTGAGCAGGACACCGCACAAGCACCAAAGGCCATGTATGCGGCGCGCATCGCGGTCTACGATGACATGCTGTCGACACCGCGTGTCATCGTCATCGAACCGCAAGACGTCCGTACCTACCTGGAAGAGACAACCAACACCGTCTATCAGTGCATGAAAGAGCAGGGAGGACGCATCTCGCTGATGGTTATCCGCGAGATTGTCGAAAACTTTATCCACGCGCATTTTGCAGAGCCCATCATCTCGATTCTCGACGGTGGCGATACCATCCGCTTTGCCGATCAGGGTCCGGGCATCGACGACAAAGAGCGTGCCTTCGATTTTGGCGTAACCAGCGCAAACAGCAAGATGAAACGGTATATCCGCGGTACCGGCGCCGGGTTTCCGATGGTACAGGAGTACTTGGAAAACGCCGGCGGCGCCGTCTCCATCGAGGACAACATGGGCAACGGCACCGTCGTGACGGTAAGCCTGAACCCCAAGCGCGTTCAGGAAATCGAGCGTGCTGGCGGGCGCGGGGCAGCCGTGCGACCCGAAACGGAGCAGCAGGCATATCCCATGCCGGGCGCCTTCGCGCAGCAGCCCGCAGCAATGCAGCAGGTGCAACAGCAAATGCCCCCTATGCTGCAGCCTGGCATGCCCCCCGTGCAAGAGCCCCAGACACCCTCGGGCGCGATTCCCCAGAACATACCCGACGCAATGCCAGCGATGGGCCAGGATGTGGGAACCTTGCAGCAGATGGCGGGTGCATCGACTGCACAGCAGATATCCTATCAACCGAACCCACAAGGGTATCCGGCTCAATACGCGCCGCAAACGGGATATGCACAGGCATACCCCCAGCAATACCCGCTGGGATACCAGCAGCCATACCAACAGATGCCACAGGCGCAGTACAACCCATGGGCCCAGCAGATGCCTCCGCAGCCTTACCAACAGTGGCCTCAAAGTTTTCAACAGCAGCTGCTGCCCATGCAGAGTTCTCAACAACCAGCAGCTCAAATGATGTATCCTAATGCGGCGAATCAATATGCACAGCCGCAGCAAGACGTATTTGTGAGCGAGCGCGGCGAAGCGGCACTGGGCTATCTGGCTCAAAACCAGGAGTGTGGCGCAACCGACCTGGCGCGAGCGTTTGGAAACTCAGCGCCCACGTGGTCGCGAACGCTCAACGACTTGGCACAGGCCGGCTTGATAATCAAACATGGCCAGAAATATCATCTGACCGAGATAGGCAGCGCTCGCGTGCGAGCCCAAAGTTAAGGAACGGGAGAAACAGTGGACGAGGAAGCAAGCATCATCCTGGGGGATGCCATCGCCTTTTGTCAGCGCGACGGCCAAGATGCACGCCTCATCAATATGCTGGGACAATCGCGCGCCGTGAGTTTAACCGAGGACACTCTGACGATTGAGGCCCCTTCACGCTTTGCCATCGCCCAGCTCAAAAAGCATCAGCCGACCATCGAGGCGTACCTAGAAGAGATAGCCTTTGCACCGATTGCGCTCGATATCGTGGCACCGCAAGGCGCCTCGGCAAATATGACCCCGAGCACTCACCCGGTAGCGACCGGGGCCGCAGCGGCAACGCCGGTGCCCGAACCTCGACGCGACGATGTTTCCCGTGAAACCATGGCACCGCAGGCGGCCGCTTCGGTCGCACCGACGGTAGAGCCAGCCCCCTCGCCCATCCCAACCGCCACGCATATGCCCGTCGCACACGAGACGACACCCGGCGAGGAATCGGGCATTGCAATCAAAAACACGTTGTCTGCCGACGATTTCCGCCGCATGATGACCCAAATGAATGGCAGGCCACCGGCGAAAAGCGCGAGTTCGCCCGCAGCGCCGGCAGCGCCTTCGGCGGCGACCCCGGCGGCAGTCGAGAAAAACGCGGACGGGGCACCCCTCGCAGCGAATTCGAAATTCACGTTTGAAAACTTCGTCTTCGGACCGGAGAACAGCCTTGCCTACCGATCGGCGCTCAAATTCGCCATGCTTGCAGACACGCCCGGTACCTGCACGTCGCTGTTCATCTACGGCAAATCGGGCCTGGGCAAGACGCACCTGCTGCTCGCCATCAAAAATGAGCTGGCAGAGAAATCGCCCGAGATCAAGGTGAAGTACGCCAACTCGCAGGCATATCTGGACGACTTGATGACGGAATTCGACCGCCAAAAGAAGAGCAACGCCCCCATTATGCAGGCGTACCACGGCGTCGACGTGCTTATCATCGATGACATCCAGAACATCATCGGCAAGCGCGCGAGCGTGGATTACTTCTTCCAGTTGATGGACGAATTTATCCGCAACAACAAGAAGGTCGTGATCGCCGCCGATCGCGCTCCCAAGGACCTTAATATGGACGAGCGCCTGACCAGTCGCTTTAATGCCGGCTTGCTGTGTCTGGTGGCGGAGCCCAGCTACGAGATGAAGTACAAGATTTTGCAGCGTTATTACGAGAACACGATCGCCGCCGCGCCCGAGGCGGGCAACGACTCGCTGCTGGCGGCCTACGGGGGCGACGGCGGACATCTGACCGACGCGCACTTTAAACACATGGCCGAGGTCTCGGGCACCAACATTCGCGAGCTCGAGAGCTTTTGCGAGCGTTGTGCCGGCGAAGCGGGCGATCGCGAGCGCGAGGGCGGGGAGCTCACCTTTGACGACATCGACGCCATCGCCAACCAGTACTTCGACACATCGGCCAAGAAGATCAATGTGCAGACGGTCCAGTCCGTCATCGAGGAGCAATACGGTGTGACGCACGAGGAACTCATCGGGCCTCGCCGCAACGCCAATATCGCCAAGGCGCGCCATATCGCTATCTATCTGGCGATCGAGATGTGCGAGATGACGACGACGGCCGTGGGCGCCGAGTTTGGCAACCGCAACCACTCGACCGTCAGCACGAGCTATAAAAAGGTTCAGAAGATGATTCAGGAAGACCGGACCGTTACCGAAGACCTCAAGTCGCTGCGCGATAAAATAACACTGCGCTCGTAGGTAAATGGACACACCTGTTGAAAACTTGTCGAAACGGCGGTTATAAGGTGTCAAAAACTCGAGCCGCGGTGATGAAAAGTTTTGCGCAGGTTTTGAACGTGGAAAACATACCCGGTTGCACACAGGTTCCTGTCGATTCTCTTTTTAGGGCTGACCTGCACTTTTAGGAGTAATCAACAGTTTCGTCAGTACTATTACTATTATTAAGATATTTATATCTATAGAAAGGTATTAAAAGATGAAGTTCACCGTCAGCCAGAGCTCGCTTACGCAAGCCATCGGCGTCGTTATGAAAGGCGTCGCTTCGGCATCCACCCTTCCCATTCTGTCGGGCGTGCTCGTTAAGGCACAAGACGGCATCTTGGAATTCCAGACTTCCAACTACACCATCTCGATTCGTCACCGCATTGCGGCTCATGTCGAAGAGGAGGGCGAGATGGTGATTCCCTGCAAGATGCTCTCCAACATCACCAAGACCCTTCCCGATGCCCCGGTCACCTTTGAGCTGTCCGAGCGTCAGGTTTTGATTGGCTGCGAGAAGAGCTCTTTCCGCCTCAACACGCTCGATGCCAACGACTTCCCCGAGTTCCCGGCATACGCCATCGAGAGCGCCGTCGAGCTGCCGACCGATATCCTGTCCGAAATGGTAAGTCGCGTATGGCGTGTCACCTCGACTGACAAGGCCCGTCCCATCCTGGGCGGCGTGCACATGAAGGTCGAGAACAACACCGTGCGCCTGGTCGCGACCGACTCCTTCCGACTGGCCGTGTGCGATACGCAGGTCGAGACCTCGACCCTCGAAGGTTCCTTTGAGCTCAACGTGCCTGCCGACGCATTCAACGACGCGCTGAGCATCATGGCCAGCCAGGCTACCATCATGATCGGCGCCACCGACACCCAGGTTGTCTTTGAGGCCGGCAACACCACCTACGTGTCGCGCCGCATCGAGGGCGTATATCCCAATTACAAGCAGCTCATCCCCGATTCGTGCGTGACGAGCGTCAAGATCGACGTAGCCGCCTTTAACGCCGCCCTTAAACGTGTGGCCGTTATCGCGAGCGCCAACCCCGCCGTCAAGTTTGAGATTGACGTCGAGAACGGCCAGATGGGCCTGTCCTCCATTTCCAACGACCAGGATCTGGCGCAGGAGACGATCGATGTCGAGGCCGAGGGCGAGTCGGGCACCATCGCCTTCAACTACCACTACATCTTTGGCTGCCTCAATGCCCTGTCCAAGGAGAAGGAGATCACGCTGGAGCTCAAGAGCTATTCGCAGGCTGGCATCTTCAAGTCCTACGACAAGATCAACTACCTGTACCTGGTCATGCCGGTACGCATCTAGCGTTGCCCATGACCATGTTCGCACGCGATCTTTCCGTTGCGCGCTATCGCAGCTTCGACAGTTACCGCCTTGCCCTGAGCGACGGTGTGACAGTGCTCGCAGGTTCCAACGCGGCGGGAAAGACCAACCTCATAGAGGCGCTGCAGCTGCTGACGAGTGGCGCCTCGTTTAGGCATCCGACCGCAGCCGAGCTCGTGCACGACGGCGTGGGCCCATGCAAGGTCGAGCTGAGGCTCGAAGGCGATGGGCGCGTGCTGGACATGGGACTGAGTGTGGAAGACGGCAAGCGTTCGTTTAGTCGCAACGGCAAGCGCTGCGCTGCGTCCGGTGTGCGCGGGGTACTGCCGAGCGTTCTGTTTTGCCCGGACCACCTGGATATGGTCAAGCGGGGTGCCAGCGTGCGCCGCACCGCACTTGATGACTTTGGCGTTCAGCTGAGTGCGCGCTATGCCGATCTGGCTAGTGCCTACGGGCGCTGCGTGACCCAGCGCAACGCCCTGCTCAAGGAGACCTGGTGCTGCCGCGAGATGCTCGGCGCCTGGAACGAATCTATCGCCCGCGCCGGTTCGGCCCTGCTCGTGCATCGTCTGGCTCTGCTCGACCGACTGTCGGGCCATGTGCGCGACGCCTATGGCCGCGTGGCATCTGGCGAGCCCGCCGGTGTGTCCTATGCGTCCACGCTTGGCGACCTGCCTCGCACCGAGGATCGCGACGAGCTCAGGGGGTGGGCGTATGAGCACATGCTCTCGGCGCTCGATGAGCGCGCCGACGAGGAGATCCGCCGCGGCGTGACGCTTGTGGGTCCGCATCGCGACGAGATTGAGTTTTCCGTCGCGGGCCGATCGGCCCGTTCATTTGCCAGCCAGGGCCAGCAGCGAACGCTGGTGCTTGCCTGGAAGGTGGCAGAAGTGGCCGTGGCGCGTGATATCTTGGGCACCGCGCCGCTGCTGCTCTTGGACGACGTGATGAGCGAGCTCGACGCCGGGCGCCGAGGCGCTTTTCTGCAGCTGATCGGTGATGATATCCAGACAGTCATAACCACCACCAATCTGGGGTATTTTACCGATGACCTGCTTGATCGAGCCAAGGTGGTGAGCATGGGTGAGACGTGCTAATTACGAGCGCGAGAACGGAATGGTTGCCTTTGGCGGCTTTTTGGATGCCGAGCGGCAGCGCATCCTGGCGGCCGCGACACCTGAGCGCCGCGCGCAAATGGAGGCTGCGGAGGAGTCTCGTGCGGTCTATCACGCCTGGAATGTAGTGTGCTCGGGCACGCGCGAGGGACGCCATGTGACGGGGCTGCGCTACCTGCCCGAGTCCAACGAACTGCTGGTGTACCTCGATTCGCCCTCATGGACGCAGGAGATGACACTTTTGCGCGAGATTATCCGCGCGCGCATGGAGCGCGCCGGCGCGCACGTCGACGGCCTGGTGTTCAAGACGACCGCCCCCGGCCACACGCCGCCCGCTGCAAAAGAGCGCCTGCGTCCGGCCGTGGCCGAGCGTCCGCCGGCTCCGCATGCCGACCTCAGCGATGCCGCTCGTGCCGAGATCGAGCACCAAGTGGCACCCATCGAGGACCAAAAACTGCGCGAGGCCCTCGAGAACGCCATGAGAGCCAGTGCCGAGTGGGCCAAGGGCGTGCAGGGCAAAAAAGAGCCTTAAATCGCATCCGGTGGCCTTGTAGAGCCAAATACCCTCGTTCCCGAGGGTATTTTTTTACGATAAACTAGTAAGGCTGTACACATTTTCTTAACTGAAGGAGGACGTGTGGCAAACGAAAACGATTACGATGGCGGCGAGATTAAGATTCTCGAAGGTCTCGAGGCCGTTCGTAAGCGCCCGGGCATGTACATTGGCTCGACGAGCGCCAGCGGTCTTCATCACCTGGTGTGGGAGATCGTTGACAACTCCGTCGACGAGGCCATGGCCGGTTTCTGCACCGAGATTCAGGTGACGGTCCACGCCGACAACTCCATCACGGTCGTCGACAACGGGCGCGGTATCCCCGTCGACGAGCATCCCATCAAAAAGATCCCGACGCTCGAGGTCGTCATGACGATCCTGCACGCCGGCGGTAAGTTCGATAACTCGGCCTACAAGGTCTCGGGCGGCCTGCACGGCGTGGGCATCTCCGTCGTCAACGCCCTGTCCAAGCGTGTGGTCGTACGGGTATGTCGCGATGGCAACATCTACGAGATGGAGTTTTCGCGCGGCAAGACCGTCAAGAAGATGGAGGTCGTGGGCACTTCGGAGACGACGGGTACCACTGTCAGCTTCTGGCCCGACGACGAGATCTTCGAGACCTGCATCTACGATTTCGACACGCTGCACAACCGTCTGCAGGAGACGGCATTCCTCAACAAGAACCTCAAGATCGTGCTGACCGACGAGCGCGAGGCGACTCCCCATGTGGAGGAGTTTTGCTATGCGGGCGGCATCATCGACTTCGTCAAGTTCCTCAACGAGGGCAAGGATGTCCCCGAGGCCTTTAAGGAGCCCATCTATATTGAGGGCAAATCGGATCCGGATGCGCCCGTGACCAAGATGGGCGAGGTCGAGGTGTCCTTGCAGTGGAATAGCGGCTACGGTGAGAACGTCATGTCGTTTGCCAACGACATCTACACCCCCGAGGGCGGCATGCACCTCGAGGGCTTCCGTACCGCACTCACCCGCGTGATTAACGATTACGCTCGCAAGCAGAACCTGCTCAAGGAAAAAGACGCCAACCTGACCGGCGACGATGTGCGCGAGGGCCTGTCGGCCGTTATCTCGGTCAAACTGCCCGATCCGCAGTTTGAGGGCCAGACCAAGGCCAAGCTCGGCAGCTCCTATATGCGCGCGCTGACGCTCAAGATCGTGACCGACGGGCTTGCCGATTACCTCGAGGAGCATCCCAAGCCCGCTCGCGAGATCGTCAAGAAGGCCCAACAGGCCTGCAAGGCGCGCAACGCCGCCCGCAAGGCGCGCGAGGCGACCCGCCGCAAGAGTCTGCTCGAGACGGCGTCGCTGCCCGGCAAGCTCGCCGACTGTTCGGTGCGCGACGCCGAGTTGACTGAGCTCTTTATCGTAGAGGGCGACTCGGCAGGCGGTTCGGCCAAGGACGGCCGTCGCCGAGACATCCAGGCGATCCTACCCCTGCGCGGCAAGATTCTGAACGTCGAGCGCGTGGGCGATCATCGTGCGTTCTCGAGCGACACCATCCAGTCACTCATCACCGCGATCGGCTGCGGCGTCACGACGAGCGCCGGCGACGGCGGCGACTTCGACATCACCAAGGCCCGCTACCACAAGATCATCATCATGACTGATGCAGACGTCGACGGCGCGCACATCCGCATCCTGCTGCTGACGTTCTTTTACAAGTACATGCGCCCGCTGATTGACGCCGGCTACGTGTACGTCGCGTGCCCGCCCATCTTTGGCATCAAGGTGCGCAACAAGATTCACTACGTGTATCCCAACGGCCGCCAGCCCGAAGACGAGATCCTGCGCGACACCATCCAGAGCCTGGGGCTGAACCCCGACGACAACAACGAGGACGGCAAGGCCAAGGATGGCAAGATCACCAAGAAGCGCAAGGGCTACACCGTCCAGCGCTACAAGGGCCTGGGCGAGATGGACCCCAAGCAGCTTGCCTCGACGACGATGGATCCCAAGACCCGCATTCTGCAGCGCGTGTCGATCGAGGACGCCGTGGTGGCGGACCGCGCCGTGCGCGAACTGATGGGTTCCGAGGTCGGCTATCGCCGCGAGTACATCGAGAAGCACGCACATGACGCACGATTCTTAGACGCCTAGCTTTCCCAGGCACCCCATCTTGCCCTTCAGGATTTCGGGCGCCGCACGCAAAGCGTGCGCCCTCATCCTTCAGGGCAACCTGGGGCACCTGGAAAACCTAGGAGGGTTATCCGGTGTTCCCGGTAATCCGTCTCCGTGGTGGGGAACTAATGGACCACGCAAACCATGAGGAGGTAACGTGGCAGACGATATCAACAACAACGAGGGTATGGACGAGGCCGGCGATGCCGGTATGCCCGATGATCTGAAGCGCCTGCTTGCCCGTGCTGAGCAGGGCGAGGACGGCGATCCGGACGCCTATAACCCCGATGCCGATGATGATGAGGAAGAGGACGACGACGGTGAGCTCGAGGAGAGCTTTGGCGAAGTCGATCGTGGCGCCTCGGCCGGCGAGGACATCAACGGCGGCCAGCTCCAGATTTCGGAGTTCGGTCGCGAGATGAAGCAGTCGTTCATCGAGTATTCGATGTCGGTTATCACAGCGCGTGCCCTGCCGGACGTGCGCGACGGCTTAAAGCCGGTACACCGCCGCATCCTGTACGCGATGAACGAGAGCGGCATCTACCCCAACCGCCCACACAAAAAGTCGGCCTGGACGGTCGGCGAAGTTATCGGTAAGTACCACCCGCACGGTGACTCTGCGGTCTACGAGGCCATGGTCCGCCTGGCGCAGTGGTTCTCCATGCGCACGCCGCTCATCGACGGTCACGGCAACTTCGGCAACATCGATGGCGACGGCGCGGCGGCCATGCGTTACACCGAGAGCCGCCTGGCCAAGCCCGCCATGGAACTGCTGCGTGACTTGCAGAAGGATACCGTCGACTGGCAGCCCAACTACGACGAATCGCTCGCCGAGCCCGTGGCACTGCCTGCGCGCTTCCCCAACCTGCTGGTCAACGGCAGCCAGGGCATCGCCGTCGGCATGGCCACCAACATCGCCCCGCATAACCTCACCGAGGCGATCGAGGCCACCTGCTACCTGATCGACAACCCCGACGCCACCGTCGACGAGCTCATGCAGATCATACCCGGTCCGGACTTCCCCACCGGCGCCATCATCATGGGCAGCGCCGGCATTAAGCAGAGCTACGAGACCGGCCGCGGCTCCATTACCGTGCGTGCCAAGGCACATGTGGAGTCCACCAAGACCGGCCGCAGCCGCCTGGTCGTTACCGAGATTCCCTACATGGTCAACAAGGGCACCCTGCAGGAGAAGATCGCCCAGCTCGTCAACGACAAGCGCATTGAGGGCATCTCGGATATGCGCGATGAGTCCAACCAGAAGGGCATCCGTCTGGTCATCGAGCTCAAGAAGGGCGTCATTCCGCAGGTCGTGCTCAACAACCTGTATAAGTACACCTCGCTGCAGACGACCTTTGGCGCCAACAACCTGGCACTCGTCAACGGCGTTCCCAAATGCCTGAGCCTGCGCGAGATGCTGCAGCACTACATCGACCACCAGGTCGACGTCGTCACCCGCCGCACCCGCTTCGACCTTAAGAAGGCCCAGGCCCGCGCGCATATCCTCGAGGGCTACCTGATGGCCCTTGACCATATCGACGAGGTCATCAGCATCATCCGCTCCTCGCAGACCGACTCCGAGGCCAGCAGCCGACTGATCGAACGCTTTGGCTTTACGCCCGAGCAGACCACGGCCATCCTCGAGATGAAGCTGCGCCGCCTGACCGGCCTGGAGCGCGACAAGATCCAAGAAGAGTTGGACGGCCTGCGCCGCGCCATCGCCTACTACGAGGACCTGCTGGCGCACGAGGAGAAGATTCTGGACGTCATCAAGGAAGAGATGCGCGAGATCTCCAAGAAGTTTGGCGACAAGCGCCGTACCGAAATCAGCCAGGTTGAGAAGGACCTGGATGTCGAGGACCTCATCGCCGACGAGGATATGGTCGTGACCATCACCCACACCGGCTACGTTAAGCGTATCCCAGTGGCTGCCTACCGTGCCCAGAAGCGCGGTGGCAAGGGCGTGTCGGGCGTCAACCTCAAAGAGGACGACGTTATCGATGAGATGTTCATCGCGTCCACGCACGAGTACGTGCTGTTCTTCTCGAGCAAGGGCAAGGTCTATCGCCTGAAGGTGCACGAGCTGCCGGTGGGTACGCGCCAGGCGCGCGGTACCGCGATCGTCAACCTGCTGCCCTTCGAGGAAGGCGAGAAGATCGCGAGCGTCATCAGCTGCCGCGAGTTCCCGGCCGACGAGTACCTGATGTTTGCCACCAAGAGCGGCATGGTCAAAAAGACCGTGATGAGCGCATATGACCGCAGCCGTCGCGACGGCCTGATCGCTATCAACCTGCGTGACGACGACGCGCTGCTGAACGTGCGCCGCGTGCGCGAGGGCGACAAGATTATCCTGGCCACCACCGCGGGCAAGGCGATCATGTTCTCCGAGGAGCAGGTGCGCGCCACCGGCCGCGATACCAGCGGCGTTCGCGGTATCGGTCTGAAGGACGGCGTGAGCGTTCTGGGCATGGAAGTCACTAACGGCAACGGCGATCTATTCGTCATCACCGAGCGCGGCTACGGCAAGCGCACGCCGGTCGCGGACTACCCGGAGCAGAATCGCGGCGGTCAGGGCGTCTACACCATTCAAATGACCGAGCGTAAGGGTAACCTCGCGGCCATGAAGACGGTGGGCCCGCAGCACGAGCTGTTCATCGTGACGGAGGGCGCGACGGTCATTCGCGTCAAGACCGACGAGATCAGCCAGACCGGCCGCGCCACCCAGGGAGTTAAGATGATGACCGTCGACGACAACGACCGCATCTGCGCCGTGGCCCGCATGACGGCCGCCAAAGAGAGGCCCGAAGGCGAAGGCGCCGAGGCCGAGGCAACGGTCGATGCCGAAAATACCCCAGTCGACCTAGGCGACGGCAACGACATGCCAGAGGATCTCCTAGACGAGTAAGGGGCCCTAGCTGGTAGAAAATATCAGACCCCATATATCGGCGGTCGGCGCACTGCGCGCCGACCGCTTTTTTGAAAACCTCGGGACTCGCGTTCGCCCCGGCCGCACGGCGGCATGTGAAGTCGATCGCGAGTTCCGCACGAGCCAGAGAGCACTTAATGTGCTCTCTGCGCGAGTCAGGACTGTCCGAGCAGGCGACTTCACATGCCGCCGTGCGGCCGGGGCGAACACCCTCCAAAGATTTTCAAAAAAGTTGTTGACGCGCGCGTAACGACTCGTCTAATATATCCCTTGCGCGATGGACCTGTAGCTCAGTTGGTTAGAGCGTCCGGCTGATAACCGGGAGGTCACAAGTTCGAATCTTGTCAGGTCCACCACTTTCTTTCGCAATAAACACCCCAGCGAGAGCCGAGTCGCCGCTGGGGTGTTTATTACTGTCTCCGTGGGGGTTTAGCTCAGCTGGGAGAGCGCGGGCTTTGCAAGCCTGAGGTCAGGGGTTCGATCCCCCTAACCTCCACCATGATGGACCTGTAGCTCAGTTGGTTAGAGCGTCCGGCTGATAACCGGGAGGTCACAAGTTCGAATCTTGTCAGGTCCACCATCAAAACTGTGAAGAGCCCTGGGGCATTGCCTCGGGGCTTTTTTCTTGTCTGCGATAAATCTCATTTTGGTTTTGTGTGCTGTGCGAAAGTTTGGGTAGTATAGCTATTCAATGCGGCGGGCCGCCGCGTGTTAACCGCTACGTACCGGAGGTGTTCCATGGTTCGTGTCGACATAGAGACTATCGTCATGGCCGCCGGTCCCGTGCCATCGCTTATCGTGCTTCGCGAGCGCTGCGGCAAATCGGACTCGCCCGCGCCACTGCGTTCCCTTTCCATTCAGACTGGTTCGTTTGAAGCTGCTGCCATTAGCCGTGGCATCGATAGCGGCCGCGCCGAGCGCCCAATCACGCACGACCTGCTGCTCGACACCGTCGACGCCTTGGGTGCCAAGCTCGAACGCGTCGAAATCGTCCGCGCCGAGCCGCCCGTGTTTTACGCGACGGTTGTCGTGTTGGCCGATGGCAGCGAGCATAGAATCGATGCGCGTCCGAGCGACGCCATCGCCCTCGCCGTACGCAGCAATGCCCCCATGTTCGTTGAAGACGACATCATGAATCGCTTGGGCACCGTCTCGCCACACGCCGAGGAAGTCGACGACGAGCAAGAGTTCGAAAAGTTCGATGAGTTCGTCCACACGCTCTCGCCCGATGATTTTTAAATGCTCGACAAGCACGCGACGGAGTGCGCGCTCATGAACGTCGGAGTTTCTGCCGAGGCGGCTGCGATCGCCCGCGAGGCCCAGATGCGCTCGGAGGCTTCTGAGGCGGCACGCATTGCCTATGTGACGCAGGCCCGCACGCTTCGCGAACGCCGCGGCTCGTTTATCAAGATGGTTGTCATCTCCGCCCTTGTCGCGGCAATCTGCTCGCGCCTTCGTGGTACAGTTGGTGCGCTTGGGTTTTCGATCTCTACGGGCCTGGTGATCTGGGGCGTGGTCGATGCGGTCATGCTGACTAGCCAGATCAAGGTGCTCGACAAACGCGCGGCGGACATGATGCGTGCCCGCGATGCCGCTGCTAAGATCGCCGCCGAGGCGCAAGAACTGTAACGACGCCAGACTCGATGGGAAGGTCTAAAGATGGCACAGGATATGCAGGATGCCGGTAACGTCTCCGCCGAGCTCGACGCCATGGTGTGCGATCTGATCGGCGCGTTCTTGGACGACCTTGCCGCCGGTGAAAACCCTGGCGTGGTCGTGGCAATTGAGGATGCTGCTTCCAACCGTTATCTGGCGGCGCTCGACGAGGACGGCGAAGAGGCGTGCCTGGAGGCGGCCACCAACTTTATCTCCGAGCACAAGATGGGTCTTAAGGACGAGGGCCTGGGCCGTATCGCCCGCTATGCCATCGGCTACACCGGCTGCGTCGAGATTGACGGCGGCTATCACGATGCTCTGCTCGTGAGTTTCTTCGAAACCACGCTCGAGAGCGGTTTTTCGGCATATGTGCTGTATGAGGGCATGGGCGCCGGCGATGGTTTTATGTGGAGCGACCCTGAACCTGCAGGTGAGGAAACCCCTCTCATCTAAAATCGCTAAAATAAACGAGTTTTCGGTAAAAGGCTCAATATTCCCGCTGAGCGTTGTATCGCTGGGCGGGCCGCATACGCGTGCCGTTTGTATATGGATAGAAGATAGGGGAACTACATGCGCGTAGACAATCTGAGGAACATCGCCATCATTGCTCACGTCGACCACGGCAAGACGACGATGGTCGACAAGCTCCTGCGTGCCACGGACGCCTTCCGTGCCAACCAGCAGGTCGAGGACCGCGTCCTGGATTCCAACGACCAGGAGCGCGAGCGCGGCATTACGATTCTCGCCAAGAACATCTCTATCGAGTACAAGGACGTCAAGATCAACGTCATCGACACCCCGGGCCACGCCGACTTTGGCGGCGAGGTCGAGCGCGTGCTGCGTATGGCCGACGGCGCCCTGCTGCTGGTCGACGCCTTTGAGGGCCCCATGCCCCAGACCCGCTTCGTGCTGCGTCACGCTATCGACACCGGCCTTAAGATCATGATCGTCATCAACAAGATCGACCGTCCGGGCGCCAACCCCGAGAAGGCCTACAACGACTGCCTGGACCTCATGGCCGACCTGGGCGCCACCGACGACCAGCTTGAGTTCGCCATGGAGCACGTGGTCTACGCCAGCGCCATGAACGGCTTTGCCCGTCTTGACCCTAACGACGGCAACATGGACATGTACCCGCTGCTCGATATGATTATCGACGACATGCCCGCGCCCGAGGTTGACGAGAACGCCCCGCTGGCCATGCAGTGCGTGACCATCGACCACTCCAACTTCGTCGGCCGCATCGGTATCGGCCGCGTGTACTCTGGCGCCATCCACCAGGGCGACCAGATCCTGGTTGTCAAGAACGACGGCTCCAGCGCTACCGCCACCGTCAAGCAGCTCTTTACCTTCGACTACCTGGGCCGTACCGAGTGCCAGGAAGTCGGCGCCGGCGACATCGCCGCTGTCGTGGGTATCGACCGCACCGATATCGGCGATGTCTACACCGATCCCGAGAACCCTGTCGAGCTCGAGCCCATCGAGATCGACCCGCCGACCCTGTCCATCGTCTTTGAGGCTTCGACCTCCCCGCTTGTCGGCCGCGACGGCGACATCGTGGGCGCCCGTCAGCTCAAGGAGCGCCTGTTCAACGAGGCCGAGAACAACGTGACCATGAAGATCGAGGAACTCGAGGACAAGAGCGGCGTCGAGGTCTCGGGCCGCGGCATTCTGCACCTGTCCGTTCTGATGGAGTCCATGCGCCGCGAGGGCTTTGAGTTCCAGGTCGGCCGTCCCCGCGTTCTGTTTAAGAAGGACGAGAACGGCAACAAGATGGAGCCCGTCGAGCAGGCCGTCGTCGAGTGCCCGGACGAGTACTCGGGCAAGGTCGTTGAGGTCTTCGGCACCTCCGGCGGCATCATGACGAGCATGGATACCTCGGGCATCGTGACGCACCTCGAGTTTAAGATTCCGACCCGCGGCATCATGGGTCTTAAGAATCGCATCATGAACGTCACCCACGGCGAGGGCGTGTTCTACCACACCTTCCTGGAGTACGGCCCCTATGCCGGCGAGATCGGCAACCGCCAGAACGGCGCAATGATCTCTATGACCACCGAGAAGGCCGTTGCCTATGCCCTGGGTACGCTGCAGGAGCGCGGTCAGCTGTTTGTTGAGCCAGGCACCGAGTGCTACGAGGGCATGATCGTGGGCGAGCGCAGCAAGGCTGGCGACATGGTCGTCAATATCGCCCGTACCAAGAACCTGGGCAACCAGCGCTCCTCGACCTCCGATATCTCCGTTCAGCTGGTGCCGCCCCGCACCTTCTCGCTGGAGGAGGCGCTGGAGTACATCGCCGACGACGAGCTGGTCGAGATCACTCCCAAGAACATCCGCCTGCGCAAGCGTCTGCTCAACGCCACCGACCGCAAGAAGGCTGCCGTTCGCGCCGGCCAGGTCAACAAATAAGCGCTGGGCTTTATAGCGACTAACAAGAAAGGGCGTCGACCATCGCGGTCGGCGCCCTTTTTGTGCAGTGGACAGGTTCGTTTGCACCACAGCTGGGGCGGTTATCCCTCCGAGCGGCTTTCCGGTTAAAGTTAAGTTGTTTAAACATATACATAATTCTACAGAATATAACTGCTTTAATGCAAACCCGTTAACAGGTAAATACCAACTGGTATTAAATTAAAAGACCTCTTTACCTGCGGTTTACATGACTGGTATCTATATTATATTTTATGCATTGTGGCATAGACGAACCGTCTTAGAAGTTGCTCCCCAATGGGTTCTTGCAATGCGCTAGGCAGGTTTATGTTGATGTTGGGGTTTGTGTTCGATCCGACGATTCGCCGTATTCCACACTGTGTTGTAGGAATTAGGGGACAACTATGGACGCACACCGCTCGCGGTCGCTGGGTATGGCGGCCCTGGTCTTCATTTTGATTAGCCTCACCGCCGCTGTTTTTCACGGTGCAGCCCCAGTGCGCGCCGAGGACGTGACGACGCCGACGCCGATTGTGATCAACGGCGATACGGCGGACGTTACGGTTGGGCTGTATGCCGATAAGGGTCGTCAGCAGCCTCTCGGTAAAGAGGGCTCACCCTCGATTACGACAGCCGATACTATCTACGGTTTTATGGAGGCTCGTTTTCATGAGAATTGTGGGCCTACACCTGAAAGGCTTGAGACGATTTATACCTTTCCCGACTCGATTGTTGTGAACGAGAACGAGGGCGGTATCTTAAGGACGGATGATACCGAGAATGCACAAAGGATGGGAACTTGGTACATAAAGGATAACAAGGTCGTTTTTAATTACGATGCCAGCTATCTCAGCGGTCATCCCTCTTCGCTCTATGTGCGCGTCAATTTCGAGTTTGAGCTTAAAGACAAAGATGTAGATGACGGCGAAAAAGTCGAACTGAAATTTCCAGGCGTTGGCGAAACTGTGCCGATCGAGATTCAAGATGGCGCAGTTGATGGAAACAAATCAGGTGTCTTTTCCCAAGATAGCAGCACCGGAAATGCCAAGATAACTTTGACTATTAATCTGAGTGTTACGTCGCACGCAACGGATGTAAAACTGGTCGATACGCTCGGTGACTACCTGGACTTTGAGCAAAGCAGCTTCAAGCTCGATGGAAATCCTCTTGGTTCGTCCGTGAGCATCGCAGAGCGAACTGCAACGTTGCCGCTAGGTAACCTTTCTCAGGGCGACCATACCGTTACCTACGAAACGACAGTTAGCAAGAACTTGTCTCTTTCTAATGGCACACCTACGCAAGGTAGGAATAGTGTGCAAACAACCTGGGGAAAAGCAAATCACCAACAATCTCTTACGATTAAAGGGGCGTCGGAACCGTTTCAATACGACATGATTCAAAAAGAGGCTGGCTCCGGAACATCGTCTGTCATCACTTGGAAGGTTGTGCTCAACAGGGGATCTCTCAAGGCCGATATGTCTGGCTACACCTTTACCGACAAGCTCGATGGCAAGCAGGATTATATTGGCAGCTATACGGTCTACAAGGGCGAGACCGCCGATGAAAAACAAAAGATCGATGAGGAAATGCTGAGCGAATCAGGGGATTCATTTAGCTATACGTTTAATCCAAAAGAGGGCGATCGGTATGCGACCTACTGCATCGTCTATCAAACTAAGCTGAAAGATGAGAATTCCTACGAAAAAGTTAGTAACACGGCAAGTGTGAAAAAAGAAGACTCCGGTCTGCCCTCTGGTGAAAGCACCGCATACTACATCCGTCCTTGGACGGGCAAAACCATTAGCAAAACGCTGCTTAATCCGGATGAGGCATCTCGGACCGGAAAAGCAACTTGGCAATTACGCGTAGAGCTCCGTGATTACGTAAATGCGAAAAACCCAACATCCATTCTTATCAAAGATACCATGCTGGCGGCTTGGAAGCAGACTATGGGGCCGGATACCTCCGATGGCCCTTCACATGTAATTACCATTGGGGGTACCAAACTGGACCAAGGTACCGATTGGACGTTTGCGGGTGGTGAAAATCCGTCGCAGAACAGCAACCAACACAACTGCAATATCCAAATAACCATTACGGATAAAGTCAAAGAAGCGCTTGATAAGTCCCCCGAGGTGGTTATTACGTATAAAACGGTGACCGATGCACTTCCTGGTTGGTACTCCAACTTCGCCTCTGTCGACGGGTTTAGCGGCTATTCTGATTTTGTCTTTTACTATGTTGAGGGCGAAGCGGAGCCTTCGGTTGAGAAGAGTGTAAAAATAAATGAAGACGGCTCGCAAGCACGGTGGGATGAGACGTTTGACTGGAAATCAGTGGATGGCTCGAACGACAAAGGTGCGTGGATTGTCGACTGGACTGTCTATGCCAATCGAGCTAAGACGCCTGCCGGTGAGTATTATGGCGCTGGCAGGCTCAATGGCAAGGATGTCGTTGTCAAAGATGAGCTTCCTGAGGGAATGAGTTATATTCCCGGCTCGGCTAAATATTCTTTGTATTCAAATCCCTACGGGACGGCGGTGCCCGGCCGCGAATGGGAACATGAGAGAGAAAAACCGAGGTTTCGGATGTCTTGCTGACGCCTGCTGTCGATCGCCAGATGGTTGCGTTTTCAATTCCAACGGAAAAGCTGGGCAATAATACAGGGTACGCAAAGCTGACGTATTCGACTGCTGTTAAAAGGTCGGTAGTCGATACGTCAAAGAATCTCGGCGAGCTCACGAACTCGGCGAGCGCAAGCTCAGATGGTAAAGAATTTAAGGCGGACTCTGATACCGTACAGATCAAGAACGACGTATTGTCAAAGACAGGTTCGTCGGTAAGTAATAGCAAGCGAATTCAATACACGATTTTCGTTAATGAATCGGCACTAGACTTAAAGGTCGGAACCGACTACCTCGATCTGTTCGATGTGATGGATTCTAAGTGTACGTTTATCCCCTCGTCGCTTAGCGTATCTGAGTGCGATAACGGCGATTGGCGTGTGCTGACAAAAGAAAAATACAGAGCGACTCTTGACTCGATTGGCGAGGGCGCTGGAAAGCAGCAGCGATTGACGTTGAGGCTTCCCGATGAGAAATACCTGAAAGTCGAATATGAAGTTCTGTCCGGTGAGTCTGGTACAGTTTCCCTTTCCAACGAGGCGCAGCTTGAAGGTGTTGCAGGCGGGTATGTGAAACACGAGCGTGAATATGACATAGATGCCGGCGCATCGGGAGGCGGAACGGGGCACGGCATTGTGGTCCACAAAGTGGATGAAAAGGACGTTGCCGCGCCGTTGGCTGACGCTACGTTCACACTCTATGCGATTGACATGGATAAGGCGCAGGGCAGTGCCGGCGTTGAGGGCGCAAAGACGTTTTTTTCTGACGGAACGACCGGCCCTGACGGAAGTGTGACTTTTGGAACGAGTTCGGAAACGAGTTCGGACGCCATGGCTTCCTGCAAGCTTTACTGCCTCGAGGAGACGACGGCGCCTCCTGGATATCGCGTCGCCCAACCAACATGGATTCTGCTCAAGGGCAATGCGCCCGAAGAGCAATACGAGCAAGCCATGAACAAGGCGAAATCTTTGCTTGATGCCGATACGGATAACGTCAGATGCAGAGATTTGGGTGTATGACGCGCCCCTTGAAGGCAAAGCGACGATAAAAGCAAATAAAGTGCTTAAAGGCGGAACCTTCAGGGAAGGTCAGTTCTCGTTCGCGCTTAAGGACGCCGAGGGCAAAGTGCTCCAGACGGTGACCAATAATGACAAGGGAAATGTCTCCTTTGACGTCAAGTACAACAAGGCGGGAATCTATACCTACACCATCTCCGAGGTCGAGCCCGAGGGTGCCATCGACCATGTTAAAGATCACATCACCTATGACACGACCCCGCGCAAAGTCACGGTTGAGGTAACTAATGGCACGGACCAACTCAACGCCGTAGTTGCCTATGGCGATGGCTCTCAGGATCCGCCGACCTTTACCAACAAGTATTCGACTACGCTACCTGAGGCGGGCGGGGCTGGTTTGACTATGACGTATTTAGCTGGTGCTTCGATGCTGTGTTTTGCCGCGACGTGGATGCATGCTCGCCGCCATCGTGATCTTGATCGGAGTGGTCGTCGTGAGTAAAGTGCTCCGTCATATGTTGGCCGTCGTGGTGATGTCCATGGCCGTCGTCTTCGCTTTTGCGATCGCCCCTGGAACGGCCCGTGCTGCCGACACCGGAGCCATTACGGTGGACGGTACAGTCGCGACACGTTACGACGCGTACCAGCTCTTTTCGGCGATCGTTGTCGACGATGCCGATGCCGACCAAAAGGTCGCAACTGATGTAGCGTGGGCGAATGACACGGTTCGCCAAGCTGCCCTTCCCGTGCTTCATGATGCAGGGCTTGATAACTCGGCATCGACGGCGCAAGAGGCTGCCGAATGGATGAATGCCGACGGGCACATGACGACCACGCTAGCGGCAAAGCTTGCCCGTGCGATTTACAATGCCGGTGCGCCTTCCGTGGCCCTTAACGCGGGCACGACGGCCGAGCTGCCCTGCGGCTACTGGCTCATCGGCGCCGACGATGACGCCATTTCCCAGGGCGAGGCCGGCACCGCGCCGATCATGGCCCTGGTGGGCGGCGGCGCCGTCACCGTCAAGCCCAAGGCGGCGACCCCCAAGGTGTCCAAGCACGTGCTGGAGGACAGCGCCGCCGCATGGCAGAAGGCCGCCGACGCCACGGTTGCCGACGACCTGTACTGGCGCCTCTCTGCTACGGTCCCGGCGGGGCTCACGGCCTACGACACCTATACGGTGCGGTTCGTCGACACCATGAGCGCGGGGCTCGACCCCTCCAAGGTGGCCGCGAGCATGCGTGTGTACGTGGCGGCGGGCGCGGACGGCGGCTTCGACGCGGTCCAGACCGACAAGGACGGCCGCGTCGGCACCGAGCCCGCGAAGGGCTGGACCGATATCACGGCCCAGTGCGCCACCAAGGTGGCGGTCGACGGTAAGACCTTCACCGTGCGCACCGGCGACCTGATCGCCGCGCTCGGCGGGGCCGACGCCTTTACCGCGGGCGCCCGCGTGGTTGCTGTCTACGATGCGCCGTTGGGGGCCAGCTGCAATAGGGGCGCTACCAAGGGCAACCCCAACGAGGTCTGCCTGCGCTACCCGCGCTCTCCTCTCGCCGACCAGTCCGGCGACGCCGGCTTTACCCGCACGCCGAGCGATGACGCGTGCGCCTACACCTGGGGACTCAGTCTGATCAAGCGCTCAAGCTCGGACGATAAACCGCTCGCGGGCGCCAAGCTGCGCATCATCGATGACCGCGGGCGCATCCTAACGACCGACGGCTCGTGGTCGACGGATGCCGCCGCGTGCGTCACCACGGGCGCGGACGGCCATGTGGAATTGAGCGGTGTGGACGCGGGTGTCTACACCGTCGAAGAGGTCGCGGCTCCCAAGGGATACACCGCCTTTGAGGGCAAGCGAACGGTAACGGTTACGTCCGAGGGATTGGACGTTAAACAGGTTGCAGCCGCGAAGCCCAAGGTGACCGTGTCGGCCGAAAGCCCTCTGCGGGTTGATACCGCTGATGCCGGGACGGGTTCGATTGAACTGTCGGTGCTCAACACTCCAAGCAAAGAAGCAAGTCGAGGCTTTATGCCCTCGACGGGAGATAGAACGTTGGTGCTGGTGGCGGCTTTGGCTGCCATCGGAGTGGCGGCTATTGTTGTCGCGCTCGTCATCAAGCGGGGAGGCGGTCGTCGTGAAAAATAATTGCCCCCCTGCTTAATGGCGTGCTGCCTCCGTAGCGAGTGACGCACAGGCCTACCGACCTGATGATCATTGGTTTTGAAAAAGTTACTAGAGAACCCTCCAAGAAAAGCGGGGCACCCGGTCGACATGACCGAGTGCCCCGCTTCGTTTGTTGGTGCAAAGTAACCTGGCACCTTTGTGGTGGTTGGTGGCTAAGCGGTGGGGAGTCCTGGCATGTTAGCCGGCTGCTGCGGCTTGAGGTGGGCGTTGCGCCAGATGATCTGGATAACGTAGCCGAGCATAAAGACAAAGGCTACGCCGCTGATGAAGTCACCTACGAGGGGAAGCCCCGTGAGGGCGCCTGCGATTACGCCGCCCACGGCTGCCATGGCGTAGCGGTTTTGGTTGTGTCCGACCATGCGGGAGATCGCGCACCCCGCAAAGGCACTCGACACCAACGCGATGCCGATAACGCCGCACAAGAGGGCTCCGGCAAGCGACAGACCAGCGATAGAGATAATTAGCAGTAGGACGGCGGGGACGATAGCAATCGTGCCCAGAAGACCGCTCACCCACAGGGGTATGGGGCGCTGGTGGAGCATGCTGGCGGCGCTGGCGGTCGCGCACGGAAAGACGAGCTCGAGCAGCAGAGCGACAAAGCAGGTCGAGAGTGCCGCGGCGACGATACCGCCGATGACATCGTTAACGGTGGAAGTATCCTCGTTCTCGGTGCGGTCGATCTTGAGCGCGCCTACCTCGGCTCCTGCGGCACGCTCGGGGTCCTCGGAGACGTGCGCGTTCACGGTGCCGGTGATGTGGGCGTTCTTGCCCAGGATGAGCTTGTCGGCCCAAACCTCGACATCGCCCTCGACGGTGCCATCGATGGTCACCGTGTCGCCCGCAAGCGCTGCCGACTTGGTAGAGCCGCGCAGGGCAACCGTCTCGCCTATCGCGTAAAAACAGTTGGCGGTGCTGTCGGAATTGAGCACAACGTGCTGACCGACGACCGTGACGCTGCCATCAACCGTGGTCTTGGCGATATCGATAGTGCGTGCCGCCAAGCGGACGGCGCCGCCCACCGTGCAGTCGCGGATGGAGAGGCTCTCGCCTGCTGCAATTATGTCGCGGCCGATGGACGCATCGTCCAAGTTGAGGGCCTGACCTGCCCAGTACAGGTCACCTTCGACGCCGGACGAATTGGCGTCATTGTCGGTCGCAAGTACGTTGCCTGCGGTGTCCGTGCCGGCGAACGACGCCGTGGGAAGCGCGGTGACCGCTAGAGCGATGAGCGCGAATAAGATCGTGATGCGGCCCCACGCTTTACGGCGCTGGGTCGACGGGAATTGATTACAGGGCATAGTGAATCCTTCGTCAGATGCTCGACATGCACCTAACAGGGTACCCAACGCGTGGGCGCTCTAAAAGAACCTCTCGGTTGCATTTCGAAGGATGAGCCCGCGCCACCTACTTTTTGCGGTGCAAAAAGCGTGCGATGTCATCCTCGGTGGGGCTTTTGATATCAAAGCGCAGCGACAGCCAGCGTAGTCCCATGGTCACCACGACGCAAACGACCAGTGCGACGACATTGCTGACCAAGCCGCTCATGACAAGGCAAACATAGCTTGCCGATCCGGCGATGGCCGCGATGGCATAGAAGTTGGTGCGTTGGAAGATACCCGGCACCACACCCATAAAACCATCTCGCAGCATGCCGCCGCCCACCGCGGTAAAAAAGCCCATCATGATGCACACCGCCGGCGCAAAGCCGTAGACCAGCGCCTTGTCTGCGCCGGTTGCCGCATAAATACCCACCGAGATGATATCGAGCAGGGGAATGAGCTTTTCGGGCTTGTCGACGATTGCCGGGAAGATGTAGATGATGGCCGCGGTGGCGATGGAGAGCGGGAGCGCCATCGGTTGGTTGAGGATGTAGACGTTGCCCACCTGCAGCGTCATATCGCGTAAAAGACCGCCGCCCAGTCCACAGACCACGGCGAGCGCGACGGCGCCCACCAGGTCGAGTTTGTGCTCGCGTGCGACCAACACGCCCGAGATCGATGCCGCGACGACGGCGAACATCTCGAGCCAAAACGGGATGGCAACCATGGCATCCGAGGCGTGTGCGGTAACGATCATAGCGGCGGCAACGGGCAAGATGGGGTCCTTTGAGTTACGGGTTTAGACAATGCCCGTACATAGTACATGTTCGGCGCCGATTGCGACCCTATTGCTCGGCAAACGGTCGGGACTGGGTACGGTCATAGGTTCCATGTTTGGGGATCCGGGTTGATGCTGAACGCGATGGGGGCGTGGTCGAATAGGAGGGATGTCCAAATTTTGAGCTCCGCTCAAAATTTATCCGGTCGGCTTGCGCCGACCGCGCTGCGTTAAAAACGCGCCACGGGCGCGTTTTCTTTACGCTCCGGGCCCTGGCGGGTTCGAATCCCTCCTCCTCCGCCGTGTTTGCTTGTTGGGGACTCAAAACAAAAAAGCTCCCATTCTCGGGAGCTTTCTCAACCAAAATGGCGGAGGAGGAGGGATTCGAACCCTCGTGACCTTATACAGGCCAAACGGTTTTCGAGACCGCCGCATTCAACCACTCTGCCACCCCTCCGCGTGGGGTAAAAACAAAGCAGGCTCGAAGGCCTGCTTTGGAATTAACTGGCGGAGAGTCAGGGATTTGAACCCTGGAGACGCTTTTGACGCCTACACGATTTCCAATCGTGCTCCTTCGGCCACTCGGACAACTCTCCGTTAAATGCGAAAGTCAGTATACACGAGGAATCGCAAAGTGCAAACAGAAAAGTTGGCATTTTTTAAAACGCTTGGCCGCGTTTGGCGTTGCAGCGGGGTTTGAGATGCCAAAAAACGGCTTCCGACCAGCGTAGTTGATCAACTCAATTGTTCAAAAGGGGAATTTATAAGCGATTTGGCAATGAATTTAAAAATCTTTGGGTGGTGCTGTGGGCCACTGGTATGCATTTTGTGACCACAACCATGCGCCCGTTGACCTGCGACTTGGCTCAGCTTGTCCTCACGGCACCGTATCTTGTCCACAGATCCGTCAAGCTTTTGGTCAGCATTTGGTTGGAATGCGCATGAAACGTCGTGCGAGTATGGGCATATGTGGAGGTCATGAGGTTGTAGCTGCGTATTCTTGCGGCCTGGGAGGTTGAAAGATATTATTACGAAGTCTTTTCCTGCTTCAGGCGCACCTTCACGACCTGAAGCCACATTTGCCCAGAGGAGGTGACAATATGAAGGCTTATGAACTGCTGTTCTTTGTTGACCCATCGCTCGACCCCGAGACTCGTCTCGCTGTTATGAAGCGTATCGATACCACGATCGCTGAGGGCGCTGGCAAGGTCGACTCCGTTGACGAGTGGGGCAAGCGCAAGCTCGCCTACGAGATCAACGACCTCACCGATGGTGACTACACCCTCATCAACTTCCACGCAGATCCTACCCAGATCGCCGAGCTTGATCGCGTCCTGCGCATCACCGACGCTGTGGTCCGCCACATGATCGTCCGTCGCGACGACCAGGAGTAAGACTGTCGTTTTGGACTGGGCTTGTGCCCCAAGAGGAAGTAGTGAGTTATGAGCATCAATCGAGTGAACATCACCGGTAACCTCACCCGCGATCCCGAGCTGCGCGCCACCGCCGGCGGAACCCAGGTTCTGTCCTTTGGCGTCGCCGTGAACGATCGTCGCCGCAACGCGCAGACTGGCGAGTGGGAGGACTATCCCAACTTTGTCGACTGCACCATGTTCGGCACCCGCGCCGAGGCCGTGAGCCGTTTCCTGGCAAAGGGAAATAAGGTCGCGATCGAGGGCAAGCTGCGCTACAGCTCTTGGGAGCGCGACGGCCAGCGCCGGAGCAAGCTTGAGGTCATCGTCGATGAGATCGAGTTTATGAGCTCCCGTGGTGGCCAGGGTGGCTACGATCAGGGCGGTTACGCCCCCGCAGCTCCCGCGCCCGCAGCACGTCCTGCCGCACCGGTGGCTACGCCGCCCGCGGTCGACGTCTACGATGAGGACATCCCGTTCTAAGGGTTGTTCACCTATTTTTGAGTGAGAGGCGGCTTCGGTTCGCCGAAGTTGCCAAATGAAAGGTATTTTGACATGGCTAATGATTTTTCTGCACGTCAGCCGCGTCGTAAGTACTGCCAGTTCTGCAAGGAGAACACTGAGTTCATCGACTATAAGGACACTCAGCTTCTCCGTAAGTACATGACCGACCGTGGCAAGATCAAGCCCCGTCGCGTCACTGGCGCTTGCACGCAGCATCAGCATGACATCGCCAACGCCATCAAGCGCGCCCGCGAGATGGCTCTCCTGCCGTACACCGTCCCCGTGGTTTCCTCTCGTGGCAACCGCGACCGCGGCTAAGAAGGGAGACGCATCATGAAGGTTATTCTTCTCGATGAGATCAAGGGCAAGGGCGGCGAGGGTGACGTCGTAGAGGTCGCTCAGGGTTACGCTGAGAACTTCCTGTTCCCCAAGAAGCTCGCTGTTGCCGCCACCAAGGGCAACCTCAAGCAGCTTGACGAGCGTCGCAACAACATCGCCAAGCGCGAGGCCGTCCGTCTGGCTACCGCCAACGAGACCAAGGCTGCCTTCGAGGGCAAGACGGTCACCGTTGACGTCAAGGTCGGCGACGAGGGCATCCTCTTTGGCTCCGTTACCGCCGCTATGATTGCTGACGCCATCAAGGCTCAGCTCGGTATGGACATCGACCGCAAGCGCGTCGAGCTCGGTAAGCCCATCAAGGTTGCCGGTGCCCACACCGTTGCCATCTCGCTGTACCGCGAGATCAAGGCCGAGGTTGTCGTTCTCGTCGGCGTTACCGCCGAGGAGCTCGCTGCCGAGGCTGAGGTCGAGGAGGCCGCTGAGGTCGCCGAGGCCGAGACCGCCGAGGTCGAGACTGAGGCTGCTGCCGAGTAGCATTTGCTGCAACGCAACAATCTTGTTCTAAGAAGGGCGCTCTGGGAAACCAGGGCGCCCTTTTGTTTTTTGCGCTGAGTGAGTGTCATGGTGAACGTTGCGTTGAAGTCCTATATGCAGGACCGTTCATCCGTTTGGTTCGGTGATGATTGGCGGCGCGCGGCGCGTTTTGGGACCGTGGCTGATACTATGGATGCTCGCAAGCGATATGAATGAGGATGCTCATGGCATATGACGATAGGGAGACCGGGCTGACGGTTGAGGACCGCGGCTCAAAGTTGGGTCTTCCCCAAAACCAAGATGCAGAGGCCAATGTACTGGCCGCTATGCTGCTATCGCCCGAGGTGGTCGAAGAGGCCCAGGTCGAGCTGCAGCCTGATGACTTCTACCGGCCCATTCATAAGACCATCTATACCGCGATGGTCGATATGTACAACAGCCGCATTCCCATCGACTCCATCTCGCTGATCGATTACCTGAGAAGCATCAACAAGCTCGATGCCGTGGGCGGCGAAGCGTACATTTTGGAGTTGATGGGTCAGACCTTGTCGCTCGTTAACTGGCAGCACCATGCCGCCATCGTTCGCCGCGATTCGATGCTGCGTGAGCTGATCGGCGCCACCAACGAGATCAACGCGCTGGCATATAACGCCCCCACCGACACCAAAGAGGTTGTCGAGCTGGCCGAGAGCAAGCTGCTCAAGGTCACGGCGCGCGAGGTCAAGTCGAGCTACAAGACGCTGACCGAGTTTATGGTCGAGGCCTATAACGAGGCCGAGGAAGTGTGCCAGGCCGGTGGCCAGGCCGCGGGCGTGCCCACGGGCTTCCCGTCGCTCGACCGCATGCTCATGGGCTTCCGCGAGGGCCAGCTCATCATTATCGGCGCCCGCCCTGCCGTGGGTAAGACGTCGTTCGCCCTGAATCTGGCGCTCAATGCTGCCGCTGCTGGTTATACCGTCGGCTTCTTCTCGCTGGAGATGTCGGGCAAGGAAATTGCCCAGCGTCTGATTTGCGCCTACGCCATGATCTCAATCAGTGACTTCCGCATGGGCCGCATTAGCCCCGAGCAGTGGGCCAATATCAACGAGGCTACGCAGACCTTGTCCAAGCTCGATATTCTGATTGACGATACGCCCGGCACCACAGTGACCGAGATTCGCGCCAAGAGCCGCCGTATGCTCCATAACAAGGAGAAGGCAATCATCATCCTGGACTACCTGCAGCTGGTGAGTCCTCCGCCGGGACGCCGCTCCGAGAGCCGTACCGTCGAGGTTTCGGAGATGTCGCGTGGTCTTAAGATCATGGCCAAGGAGCTCAAGATCCCGCTCATCGCGCTGTCACAGCTCTCGCGTCAGGTCGAATCCCGTACCGGCAAGCGCCCGCAGCTTTCCGACCTTCGTGAATCGGGCTCTATCGAGCAGGACGCCGATATCGTTATGTTCTTGGACCGCTCCGCCGACGAGGCCGAAGCCTCGCGCGACGATCGACCCGACGAGGGCGTTACGCGTATCGTCGTGGCCAAGAACCGTTCGGGCCCGATCGGCGACGTCGACCTGATGTTCCTGCCGGCATCCACCAAGTTCTATGAGCTTGATGGGGCACATGCCGAGGAGTAGGACAGGCGCCCGTTGCACGGGTATACTGGGAATGTTTTGTGCTTCTGCGTGCCGGCGTGGCGCGTAGACAGTCCATGAATGTAAGGAGTAAACATGCCGTCAACCGTTTTGGTCGGTGCCCAGTGGGGCGATGAGGGCAAGGGTAAGATTTGCGACCTGGTCGCCGGCGACTTCGATGCCGTCGTGCGCTACTCGGGAGGCAACAACGCCGGCCACACCATCGTCGTCAACGGCAAGAAGTACGGCCTGCACCAGGTGCCCTCCGGCATCATGTATTCCGACCACGTGTCGGTGATCGGTAACGGCTGCGTCGTCAACCCCAAGGTTGTCCTTGAGGAGATCGACATGTTCGAGGCCGACGGCATCACCACCAAGAACCTCAAGATCAGCGGCAACGCGCATGTCATCATGCCGTACCACATCGATCTGGATGGCGCCTTTGAGCAGAAGCTCGGCAAGAAGAACATCGGTACCACCAAGCGCGGCATCGGTCCGTGCTATCAGGACAAGATGGCCCGCATCGGCCTGCGCATGCAGGACATGCTGGACGAGGCACTGTTCCGCGACAAGCTGGAGACCGCTCTCGCCCGCGTGAATTCCGAGCTGGAGCTCATCTACCACCTGCCCACCTACACCGTGGATCAGATTTGCGACGAGTACCTGCCGATGGCCGATCGCCTGCGTCCCTACATCACCGAGACGAGTCTGCTGCTCAACAACATGATCGACGAGGGCAAGGACCTGCTGTTTGAGGGCGCCCAGGCGACGCTGCTCGACATTGACCACGGCACCTATCCGTACGTGACGTCTTCCAACTGCACCGCCGGCGGTGCCATCACCGGATCCGGCGTCGGTATGAAGAATGTCGACCGCGTGCTGGGCGTCATGAAGGCCTATATCACCCGTGTCGGTTCGGGCCCCATGCCCACCGAGCTTTCCTATGAGTCCGAGGCCGGTCACACGCTGACCGAGGAGGGCTACGAGTACGGCGTGACCACCGGTCGTCGTCGTCGCTGCGGCTGGTTCGACGGCCCCATCGCCAACTATGCCTCGCGCGTCAACGGCCTCACCGATATCGCCGTGACCAAGCTCGACGTGCTTTCGGCCTTCGACACCATCAAGGTGTGCGTTGCCTATGACGTCGATGGCGAGCGTTACACGAGCGTGCCCGAGCACCAGGTGCGCTTTGAACATGCCAAGCCCATCTACGAGGAGCTTCCTGGCTGGAAGTGCGATATCACCGGTTGCCGCAGCTTTGACGAGCTGCCGCAGGAGGCTCAGGACTACGTGGCGTTTATCGAGGATCTGGCACACACCCGCGTGACGTTCATTGGCGTTGGCGCTGGTCGCGAGCAGATCATCAACCGATTCTGGAAGTAATCGGGACTATTTGGTTATTGCGATATACCCCTTTGCAGCCCAAACGGGCGGCCGAGGGGTATATTTGCTTGCAAAGGGCTCGCGCGGAGCGAGCCGTTAATCCATAGAGGAGGCACCCTTGAAGGCGGACACTCAAACCATCGACATCCTGTTGTTGGGCAGCGGCGGCCGTGAGCATGCTTTGGCAGCTAAGCTCGCGGCATCACCGCGCGCCGGCAAGCTCTACATCGCGCCGGGCAACGGCGGCACCGCGAGCTGTGGCGAGAACGTTGTTCTCGACGACTGCGATCCTGCGGCCGTGGCGGCGTTTGCTCAGAGCCACGGATGCGGACTCGTGGTAATTGGCCCCGAGGCTCCGCTCGTGGCGGGCGTGGCCGACGCCGTGCGCGCGGCGGGTATTCCCTGCTTTGGCCCGGGTGCCGAGGGCGCCCAGATGGAGGGCTCTAAGCTGTTCTCCAAGCAGCTCATGGAGCGTGCGGGCATTCCGACGGCAGCCTATGGTTCGTTTACCGACGAGGCTTCGGCTCTCGCCTACGTGCGCGAGCAGGGCGCCCCGCTGGTCGTCAAGGCCGACGGCCTTGCCGCGGGCAAGGGCGTTATCGTGGCGACCGAACTTGAGCAGGCCGAGGAAGCCGTACGCGAGTGCTTTGGCGGCACCTTTGGCGATGCCGGCAACACCGTGGTTATCGAGGAGATGCTGACCGGCCCCGAGTGCTCGCTGCTGGCCTTTACCGACGGCAAGACCGTGCGCCCCATGGCCACCTCGCAGGACCACAAGCGCGCGCTCGAGGGCGACAAGGGCCCCAACACCGGCGGCATGGGTGTCTACAGCCCGGTGCCCATCGTGACTGACGAGGAGCACGCCACCATGGTGAAGGTCATGGAGCAGACCGTGGCCGAGCTCGCTGCCGAGGGTATCGACTACCGCGGCTGCCTGTACGGCGGCTTTATGCTCACGCCTGCCGGCCCCAAGGTGCTGGAGTTCAATGCCCGCTTTGGCGACCCCGAGACGCAGGTCGTGCTGCCGCGCCTTAAGAACGACCTGGTCGAGGTCATGCTGGCTTGTGCCAACTGCGAGCTCGACCAGATTGAGCTCGACTGGCGTGACGAGTGGGCCGTGGCCGTTGTCCTGACGAGCGCGGGCTATCCCGGCAGCTACGAGAAGGGCAAGGTCATCACCGGTATCGCCGATGCCGAGGCCATGGAGAACGTGACCGTGTACCACGCGGGCACTGCCGTGGTGGACGGCAAGCTCGTGACCAATGGTGGTCGCGTGCTTGCCGTGACCGCTCTGGGCGACACGTTCGAGAACGCTCGCAACCTTGCCTACGAGGCCTGCGAGAAGATTGATTTTGAGGGCAAGACCCTGCGTCACGATATCGGCCTGCGCGCGCTGCGCGGCCGCGACGCCTGGGATGCCTAAAATCCGAGAGGAATGAGACGGATGGACGAGAAGAACGAAGAGCTCGTGGACGCGCAGATCGTCGAAGAGGACAGCCGCATGTATGGGCACGCCGAGGGCGAGCCTGGTGGCGAGGTCGCTGACGAGCCGGCGCTGGTGCTGGGCGACGACGACCCGCACGATGCCGAGCTGCACGAGAAGATTCTTTCGGAGGAGTGCGCCTGGAAGGGCAAGATCCTCGACGTCCACCGTCTTGAGGTTGAGCTGCCCAACGGTCACCGCAGCGCCCGTGATATCGTTCGCCATCCGGGTGCGGCGGCCGTTGTGGCACTGACCGAGAGCGGCAAGATCGTACTGGTGCGTCAGTACCGCACCGCCATCGACCGCGTGACGGTCGAGATTCCCGCCGGCAAGCTCGATCCAGGCGAGGACCCGCTCGATTGCGCCAAGCGCGAACTGCACGAGGAGACGGGCTTTAGGGCTGGTCGTATTCGCTTTTTGACGTCGATTGTCACGTCCTGCGGGTTTTGCGATGAGATCATCCACATCTACTTGGCCACCAAGCTCGAGTTTGATGCGCCCAACCCCGATGATGACGAGTTTGTCAACGTGGACCTGGTGCCGCTGCACGAGCTGATCGACGCCGTGCTCGACGGCAAGATCGAAGACGCCAAGACCGTCGTGGGCGCCTTGGCCTGCGATAGCATCGCGCACCGCCTTGGGAGCACGGAGCTTTAACGAGTGGGGATAGCCCTGGGACAAGTACTACTGATTGCTTTGTCCCAGGGCCTTACGTTGCTGATATTTCTTTGAGGATCACATGCTGAAGAGGTTTCTTTCGTATTACAAGCCCCAGATGGGGCTTTTTGTTGCTGATACTGTTTGCGCTCTGGTGCTTGCTGCCATTGACCTTGCGTTTCCTATTATTCTGCGCAATTTGACCGGTGGGCTGTTTACCCAGGGCCAGGCTGCCATTATGCAGGCGCTCGGTATGATCGCGGTGGGGCTGGTGCTGATGTATGCCGTTCGCTGCGCCTGCCGCTACTTTGTGAGCTACTGGGGCCACGTGATGGGTGCGCGCATGGAGTCCAAGATGCGCGAGGACCTGTTTGACCAGTACGAGCGCTTTAGCTTTGCGTACTTCGACCGCAACAGTTCGGGCGACATGATGAGCCGCGTGGTCAACGATCTGTTCGATATCTGCGAGGCGGCGCACCACGTGCCCGAGTGGATCATCATCTGCGGCATCGAGATTATTGGCTCGTTTGCGATCCTTTTTACCATCGCCCCGGTGCTGGCGCTCGCCATGGCCGTGGTGACGGCGGCGTTTGCGGTCATCATGTTTTGGCAGAACATGCGTATGCGCGAGGTTTTTAGCGACAACCGCAAAAAGATCAGCGGCATCAATGCGCAGCTGCAGGATTCGCTGGCGGGCATGCGCGTGGTCAAGAGCTTTGCCAACGAGGAGACCGAGCGTGCCAAGTTCCGTGCCTCTAACGACCGCTACCTTTTGTCCAAGGAGAACATGTATCACGCCATGGGCGTCTATACCGCGACGTATGGCCTGCTCTCGGGTGTGCTCTATGTGATCGTGGTGCTGCTGGGCGGCTGGCTGGTCGCCAAGGGACAGCTGCAGGCGGTCGATATGGCGACCTTTGCACTCTATATTTCGCTGTTCTGCACGCCGCTTGAGACGCTCGTCAATTCGGCCGAAACGTATCAGAAGGCTATCGCCGGCTTTAAACGTATGGACGAGGTGCTCTCGACCGCGCCGGATATCCAGGACAAGCCGGGCGCTACGGATCTGCAGGTGACTGCTGGCGCCGTGGAGTATCACGACGTGTGCTTTAACTACGAGGATGTCGAGCTGGGCGAGGGCTATGCCGACGAGCGTCCCGTTATCGACCATATGGACCTGTCCATCAAGCCCGGGCAGACCATCGCCTTGGTTGGCCCTTCGGGCGGCGGCAAGTCCACGACCTGTTCGCTGCTGCCGCGCTTTTATGACGTGGCTACCGGATCCATTAGCATCGACGGTCAGGACGTGCGCGATGTGACGCAGCAGAGCCTGCGCCGCGCCATCGGCCTGGTGCAGCAGGATGTCTATCTGTTTGACGGCACGATTGGCGAGAACATCGCCTACGGCAAGCCGGGCGCTACGGCAGAAGAGATCGCCGAGGCCGCCCGTCGCGCCAACATCGATGCCTTTATCGAGTCGCTTCCGCAGGGCTACGACACCGTGGTGGGCGAGCGCGGCAGCCGTCTTTCGGGCGGACAGAAGCAGCGCGTTGCCATCGCGCGCGTGTTTCTCAAGAACCCCAAGATCCTGATTTTGGACGAGGCGACGAGTGCTTTGGATAACGAGAGCGAGGAGGCGGTGCAGGAGTCACTCGAAGAGCTGGCACGCGGCCGCACCACGATTATCATCGCCCACCGTCTTTCGACCATTAAGCATGCCGATGAGATTGCGACCGTTGAGCATGGTCGCGTTGTGGAGCGTGGCACGCACGAGGAGCTTCTCGCCCGTGGCGGCACCTATGCCCGTTACTATCGAATGCAGTTCGAAGGTGCGCGTGCGCACGAGCTCGACTGATTGATATGACAGGAAGTTTATGGCTGACAAGAACCCTTTGACTCCGGAAGAAGTGACGGAGTTATTCTCCGAAATCGATGCATCCGGCGTCTTGGATCCCACGCTCGCCAAAAAGCGTACCGAGCGCATGCGTGAGAAGGAGGCTGCGGCCAAGCGCGGTGACAAAGCGGCGCTAGCGCAGCTGCGCAGCGAGGACCGCGCGAGCCAGGCAAAACATATCGACCCGCTGTCCGAGGACGATCCTTCGGGTTCGCAGGTGAGCCATACCATTACGAAGACTGCCATGGCCGTGGTTATCGGCATCTTGGTGCTGATCGTGGGCATGCAGATTGGCTACGGCGTGATGCGTCGCCTGAATACCGCCAACCTGTCCGAGAGCGTTTCGGTCGATACCGTTTCGACGGCGCTGAAGGGCGGCCTTGAGTGGGGCAACGGCTTTACGCAGTTTCCGCTCGACTTTACCGTCGATGAAGCCGATGAACGCACGGGCACGGTCGAGGTGACGGTGTTGGACACATCGTCTGCCAACGAGCTCGAGCTGCTGTCCAACGGGCAGATCCAGGCCGCGGCGCTTGCGACCAACGCGCTGCTCAACGATAAGATCGACCGCGTGGTGTATAACGTTCACGCCTATATCGACGAGGATAGCAACATTCAGCACGATTCCTTCTTTGGCATGTTCCCCGCGCGGGGCCACCAGAGCGCCATTTTGACGTTCGTGTGGACCAAGAGCTCATCCAACGCCACGAGTATCGACTGGAAGATGCGCATCGTGAGTATGGATGACACCATCGCCGAGCGCATTCAGAAGCAGGTGAACTCGGTGTCGTCGTTAATTGAAGACCCGGTGGTGAGCCAGACCAAGATTGACGAGGAAAAGGCCGAGCGTGACCTGGAGCATCGTCTGCATGGCCGCGAGATTTTCCGCGGCGGCAAGCCCGATCGCACACCGTCCGAACTGCTGGATCAGGACAAGAAATAATAAGACGCCATCATCCCGCGTGAGCCACAAGCCCGCGCGGGATGATTTTTTAATCCTCGTCCCAGAAAAATCATTATGCATAGAAAGTCATAATTATCATTTCGTAAACATTTCGATGAAATTAATGCCATGAGGCATGCTTGCGGTTACAATACCGCGAGGCCTAACTACACACCTTTAAGCCGGTCCTGTGAGACCGGGAAGGAGAATTATGGCGAACAACCATACCGCGGGCGCTGCCGCCCGCACCTTCGCGCCCAGCGAGCTTTGCCAGCGTATGCTGGCCAAAACCAGCAAGGGCACCTGCGGTCCCTGCATCCTGTATCTTGAGGATGGGACCATTTTTTATGGACGTGCATGCGGTGCCGAGGGTACCGCGACCGGCGAAGTCTGCTTCAACACCTCGCTCGAGGGCTACTTTGAGGTCATGACCGACCCGAGTTATGCCGGCCAAATCGTAACCATGACCTATCCGCAGATCGGCAACTACGGTATCAACGAGGCCGACGTCCAGTCGGCCTTCTCCGGCGACGCCGTGCGCCCTGCGAGCGCTCCGGCCATGCGCGGCATGATCGTTCGCGACATGTGCGCCACGCCTTCTAACTGGCGTTCGGCCGTCAGCGTGCCGGAGTACCTGCGCGCTCACGGCATCGTCGCTATCGAGGGTGTCGACACTCGCGCCCTAGTGCGCCATCTGCGCGACAATGGTTCCAAGATGGGCATTATCTCGACCGAGATCTTCGACGTCGACGAGCTTGTCGAGCGTCTGGCCGCTGCGCCCACGCTGGTAGGCGAGAACCTGGTCAAGACCGTAAGTTGTCCCGTACCTCACGAGTTTGTGGCCGCCGACCTGCCTGCCACGCATGACTTTGCGCTTACGGCTGCCGCTCCTGCCCGTCACAAAGTGGTCGCCTACGACTGCGGTGTGAAGCGCGGCATTCTGGAGGGTCTGGTCCGCGCCGGCTGCGACCTTACCGTCGTGCCGTGGGACACGCCCGCGAGTGAGGTGCTCGACATGAATCCCGACGGCGTCTTTTTGTCCAATGGCCCCGGCGACCCCGACGCTGTGGTGGAGACCTACGAGCAGGTGCAGCAGCTGATCGGCAAGGTGCCGGTCTTTGGCATTTGCCTGGGCCATCAGATGATCAGCCTGGCCTGCGGCGCCCAGATGGAAAAGCTTAAATTCGGTCACCGCGGTGGCAACCAGCCGGTCATGAACCTGGTAAGCCGTCGCGTGGAGATTACCGCGCAAAACCATGGCTTTGGCCTGCTGTTCCCCAGCCTGGGCAAGCTTGTCCCCGAGCTTTCGGGCGGCGAGACCGAGCATGCGGCCGATGGAGATCTGCGCGCCTGGGTGCGCCGCGGAATCGCGCCGGTCGTGATGAACGAGCGCTTTGGTCGCATTCGCCTGACGCATGTGAACCTCAACGACGGCACCGCCGAGGGTATCCAGCTGCTCGACGCCCCGTGCTTCTCGGTCCAGTACCACCCCGAGGCTTCGCCTGGCCCCACCGATGCCCACTATCTCTTTACCGCCTTTACGCGACTCATGGACGGCGAGGAGAACTACCTGGACATCGATACCGCGAAGGACCGCCTTGCCGGCTGGAACTTTGCTGAGTCCGAGACCGCTGAGACCGAGGAGAACTAACATGCCGAAACGTACTGACATCAAGCGTATCCTCGTCATTGGCTCGGGCCCCATTGTCATTGGCCAGGCCTGTGAGTTTGACTACTCCGGCGCCCAGGCCTGCAAGGTGCTCAAGGAGGATGGCTTTGAGGTCATCCTGGTCAACTCCAACCCGGCGACCATCATGACCGACCCGGGCTTGGCCGACCGCACCTATGTCGAGCCCATCACTGCCGAGTTTATCGAGCGCGTAATCAAGAAAGAGCGCCCGGACGCGCTGCTGCCCACGCTGGGCGGCCAGACCGGTCTGAACACCGCTGTCGAGCTGGCGAAAGACGGTACGCTCGACAAATACGGCGTCGAGATGATCGGCTGCGACCTGGCCGCTATCGAGCGCGGCGAGGACCGCAAGCTCTTTAACGAGGCCATGGCCGAGATTGGCCTGGAGGTCGCGCGCTCGGGCTATGCCTACAGCGTGGCCGACGCCGAGGCTATCGCCGAGCGCGTGGGCTATCCCTGCGTACTGCGCCCGAGCTTTACCCTCGGCGGCGCCGGTGGCGGCATCGCTCACACCCACGAGGAGCTCGTCTCCATCGTGAGCCAGGGCCTGGAGCTCTCGCCTGCCCACGAGGTGCTGGTCGAGGAGTCCATCGAGGGCTGGAAAGAGTATGAGATGGAGGTCATGCGTGATCACGCCGGCAACGGCATCATCGTGTGCTCCATCGAGAATCTCGACCCCATGGGCGTGCATACCGGCGACTCCATCACCGTGGCGCCGGCGCAGACCCTCTCCGACCTTGAGTATCAGCGTATGCGTGTCGCCTCGCTCGCCATCTTGGAGAAGATCGGCGTCGAGACCGGCGGCTCCAACGTGCAGTTTGCCGTGAACCCCCAGACCGGCCGCCTGATCGTCATCGAGATGAACCCGCGCGTGAGCCGCTCGTCCGCACTGGCCTCCAAGGCCACGGGCTTCCCCATCGCTAAGGCCGCCGCTCGCCTGGCCGTGGGCTACACGCTCGACGAGATCGTCAACGACATCACCAAGGCTACGCCCGCCTGCTTTGAGCCCACAATCGACTACTGTGTCGTCAAGGTGCCGCGCTTTGCCTTCGAGAAGTTCAAAGGTACCGACCCCACGCTCACCACGCGCATGAAGGCCGTGGGCGAGATCATGGCGATTGGCCGCACCTTTGAGGAGGCCTTTGGCAAGGCCATGCGCTCGCTGGAGGACGGACACCAGGGCATTTGCGCCGGTGGCAAGGAGGGTGCCGACAAGCTGAGCGACGACGAGCTCGCTCAGGCCGTGGCAACCCCGACCGAGCACCGCATCTTCTTTGTGGTCGAGGCCCTACGCCGTGGCTGGGACGTCACGCGCATCCATGCCATTTGCGGCATCGACCCGTGGTATCTCAACCGCATCAACGACATGGTGCAGGTCCAGGAGAGCATCCGCGGCCTGCGCGTGGAGGATATCGACGCCGACGCGATGCGTCTGCTCAAGCAGTACGGCACGAGCGACGCCGAGATCGCTGCGCTGACCGGCTCGGACGAGCGCTTTGTGCGCGCCTATCGCAAGGGCCTTGGCGTGGTTCCCAGCATGAAGACGGTCGATACCTGCGCTGCGGAGTTTTCGAGCGCCACGGAGTACCACTACAAGACGTACGAGAACATCTACCGCACGAGCCCGGATGCCAAGAAGTGCGTAGCTCCCGACGAGACCACGCCGGCGGACAAGCCCAAGGCGATGATCTTGGGCGCCGGCCCCAACCGCATTGGCCAGGGTATCGAGTTCGACTACTGCTGCGTGCATGCGAGCTATGCGCTGGCGGCCCGCGGCTTTGAGACCATCATGGTCAACTGCAATCCCGAGACCGTTTCGACCGACTACGACACGTCCGACCGCCTTTACTTTGAGCCGCTCACCTACGAGGACGTCATGGACGTTATCGACGTTGAGCGTCCCGATGGCGTCGTGGTGACGCTCGGCGGCCAGACTCCGCTTAAGTTGGCGCGCATGCTCGAGGAGAGCGGCGTTAACATCATGGGCACCAAGCCCGATGCCATCGACTTTGCCGAGGATCGCGAGCGCTTTGCCGCCCTGCTCGACAAGCTGGGCATTATGTACCCGCCGGCGGGCCAGGCAGCCTCGTTTGAGGAGGCCGAGGCCATTGCCGCGCACATTGGCTACCCGCTGCTGGTGCGTCCGAGCTATGTGTTGGGCGGCCGCGGCATGATGATCGCCTACGATGCCGAGCATCTGCGCGATTACATGGCCGAGGCTGCGCGCATTAGCCCCGACTACCCGGTGTACCTCGATCGCTTCCTGGAGGGTGCAATCGAGTCCGATGTCGACGCATTGTGCGACGGCGAGGAGGTCTACATCGGAGGCATCCTGGAGCATATCGAGGAGGCCGGCATTCACTCCGGTGACTCCGCGACCTGCATTCCGCCGTTCAGCTTTAGCGAGAGCCTGCAGGCGAAGCTCCGCGAGACCACGCGCCGCATCGCGATGGCGCTGGGAGTCCGCGGCCTGGTCAACGTGCAGTATGCCATCAAGGGCGAGACCGTTTACGTGATCGAGGCCAACCCGCGTGCCAGCCGTACCGTGCCGTTTATCTCCAAGGCAACCGGCGTGCCGCTGGCCAAGTGCGCGGCGCGTATCATGGCGGGCGATTCCATCGCGAGCCTGGGCCTGCCGAGCGACGAGCGCCAGCTGGACTGGTTCTGCATGAAGGAAGCCGTTATGCCCTGGGGTCGTTTCCCGGGAGCCGACGTTATCCTGGGGCCCGAGATGAAGTCGACGGGTGAGGTCATGGGTATCGCCAAGAGCTATCCCGAGGCATATGCCAAGACGCAGCTGGCGATCGACTACAAGCTGCCCGACCCGAGCTGCGGCAAGGTGTTCATCAGCGTGTGCGACCGAGACAAGCGCCACATCCTTTCGGTCGCCCGTATCCTGCGCTACCTGGGCTTTGACATCTGCTCTACCGAGGGTACTGCGCGCGTGCTGCGCGGAGGCAACGTGACGTGCGAGGTCGTGGAAAAGATCAGCGGCCCGCACGACGGCGAGCGTCCCAACATCGGTGACCTCATCGCCGATGGCAAGATCGCGGTGATCGTCAATACACCGTATGGCCCCGGTTCTCGTGGCGACGGCTATCTGTTGCGTACCGAGGCGGTGCGCCGCGGCGTGACCTGCGTGACGGCGATGTCTGCCGCCAACACGTACGTGAGTGCCATCGAGGCCGTGCGCGAGGACCAGCAGGGTCACGGCAGCGCCAACGACATGGGCATGGACGTCATCGCCCTGCAGGACCTGCCGCAGCACACGGTGTAGTTGACCTGGCCGGCCGGGGCGGGAGGGGCCGAGATTTCCCCCTTTCGCTCCGGCTGCAAGCAGAGTCGCTCAGGAGGAAACTCGGCCCCTCTTGCCCCGACGCACTGTGTCTAGACGGATTGCACCTCCTGTTTTTAGAGATAAATACCATTTAGCGGTGATATTCAACCGTTCAAGATATTATGTAATGGCATATTACGTCATATGACGTAATATGCCATTAGCAGTCAAGGATGATTGTCTGTGTTCAAGTCGAGAAAGGGGCAAAATGATTAAACTGTGTCGCGTCGATAGCCGGTTAGTGCATGGGCAGACCGCGTTCTCTTGGTATCCAACGCTTGAAGCAAACGCTATTCTTGTGGTTTCAGATGAGTACGCCGCAAGCAAAGAGCGAATTCAAGCGCTGCGAATTGCAAAACCCGCTGATGCCAAATTGGTTGTCAAAAGTGTAGAAGATTCCATCGTGGCCCTTAACGGAAGCGCGGTGGATAAATACGAGCTAATTGTTGTTGCGGGAAATGTACATGACGCCTGTGAAGTTGCGCGTGCGTGTCCAAAAATAACGTCTGTGAATTTAGGCGGCGCTCGACCGTTGGGGGATAGCGTAAAGGAGCTTGGCCCTGCTGTGCGCCTTTCCCAATCCGATATTAATGAAATTAAGAAAGCCATGGCTGATGGAATCGAGTTCGAGGTAAGGCAGGTTGCTAGCGAGAAAAAACGCATCGTAACAAGTTTTGATTTGTAGGAAGAGGGAGAAATATGCTGCTTCAAGCTTTTCTGGTTGGTCTTGCCGCTGCGATAGGTCAATCGGATTATTTACTCGGTACTGCGATGGTCGAGCGGCCGATTGTCCTCGGAGCGATTGTCGGTATTTTTTTGGGTGATATTCCGACTGGCGTTATTGTTGGTTTCCAGCTCGAACTCGCGTTCATGGGGGTCTGGCAGGTTGGTGCTGCCGTGCCGCCCAACGTAATTGTTGGTTCAGTTTTGGGAACAGCCTTTGCGATTACTATGGGTGCGGGTCCCGAGACCGCTCTGACTATTGCTATGCCCACTGCGGTGCTTGCCGGCATGTTTGACAGCCTTATGTATAGCGTTGTTACGCCTCCTATGGCTGTCTGGGCTGATCGTGGCGCCGAAAAAGACGACCCCAAAACGATTGCAGCCGCTATGTGGACCAATGGAATTCTCTACATCATTGCGCTTGGCTTGATTTGCGGCGTGGCTTTTTACGTTGGAAATGATGCTGTTCAGGCACTGATTGACGCCATTCCTGATTGGCTTACGAATGGGCTTACGATCGCAACGGGCATTCTGCCCGCGCTTGGATTTGCGCAGCTTATGTCAATCCTGTCCACCAAGGAGCTGAGCTTCCTATTCTTTGGAGGCTTCTTGCTGAGTGCCTATCTAAACATTCCGACGATCGGTATCGTGGCGTTTTCGCTGATCCTGATTGGGATTCTCAATATGGCTCACATTTTTATGCCTGCCAGTGCGGCGGTCGCTAAGGAGGTTGACGATGACAACGAATTCTAATGATGTTCTTGAGCTCTCGCCGGAGTCAAATAAATCGACCGATAAGAGAATAACCAAGAAAGACTTAAAGGCGTTATTTTGGCGTAGCTTTCCACTCAACATCATGTGGAGCTTTGACCGACAAATGAACGTTGGTTTCTGCTACGACATGATTCCGGTAATCAAGCGGTTATACGATAAGCCTGAAGACCGGATCGAGGCATATAAGCGTCATCTTGAGTTCTACAATATTCAAGTTACGTTTAATCCTCTGGTCGCCGGCATTGTGGCCTCCATGGAGGAGGAGAACGCCAACAATCAGGACTTTGACACCGCCTCAATTAACGCCATGAAAGCATCGCTTATGGCTCCGCTTTCCGGTATTGGAGATTCACTGATTGCCAGTACGCTTCGCATGATTGCGACGGGCGTTGTGACAGGACTTTGCCTTTCGGGCAGTCTGCTCGGCCCAATCCTGTTCCTGCTTCTTTATAATGTCCCAACGATCCTGATCCGCTGGTTTGGGCTTCAGTATGGTTATTCGCTTGGCAGTGGCATGATTTCGAAGCTGAACGATTCTGATGTAATGCACAAAGTTACGTCCGGCCTGGCGATTGTGGGACTAATGGTAGTTGGTGGAATGGTGGCGACCACCGTTGCAGTTACCACTCCGCTCGCTCTTAACTTCGGCGACACCGCGTTTAAGTTACAGGAAACGCTCGATGGGATATTCCCGGCTCTTTTGCCGCTCTGCGCGTTCGGGATCATGTGTCTTTGCAATAAGAAACAGGTCAAAATTATTTGGCAGATTGTGGGCATTCTCGCTGCGGGTATTGTGCTCGGCGTCCTGGGGATTTTGGGCTAGAGAAGGCGTCCATCTTTTGAGATGCTGAACTCGAAGGACGATGCGTCTGCTCGCCAAACGGTTTTTGAATAGTGGAGCGGCATTTCATCGCAGGCATATGTGACGTGCTCGACAACGCTCACGGGGGCTCCAACGATATAACCGAGAAGGTTTGCTTCTTGGAGCCCCGCTATTCCTGCGGTGATTTTGAGCTTCTCAATACCGGTTGCGATGCTGTAATGGTTGGCGATCAGGTCGAAAAGACTGGCATTGTCTGTGAGAAGCTCCAGTAGTCCGGGCAGAGTGCCCTGCGTTGCATAAACGGTGTCGATGGCGCAGGGGGCATTTTCGATATAAACCAAGCGCGCAACTCGTTGCACTACGGTTCCGTTGTCAATTTTGAGCTCCCGTGCAATGTGGGCATCAGCCTTGATCAAGCCTGTTTCCAAGATGGACTTGGTTGTTTTATCGCCGTATTGGGGGTCGGAGCTCAAATTGAAAATGGTGCTTGTTCCTCGTTTCAGGGTGAGCTTCGATGGGTTTACGAATGTTCCCTTGCCTCGCAGGCGGTAGAGCAAGTTTTGGTCAATGAGATTCTGTACGGCGCGTCTTACGGTGATCCTGCTTACTTTGTATTGCTTGCAAAGCTCGGTTTCGGTGGGAATCTGACTGCCGCCGGGGAGTTCGCCAGAAACTATTTTCTTGAGGATATCGTTTTCAACGGTCTGATAGAGAAGCTCTGGCTGAGTGAGCTCGTCTTTTGCTGCAGGCATGGTGGACCCCTTGGTCTTCAGTTTCTTTAGTACATAGATATACGACAACTGAGGACATCATAAGCCGTTATCTCAAAAGTTATGGAAATATCGATTTGGCGTTATCGCCGAGAGGGGATTTAAGATGGGCAGACAATACGACGAGGCGTTGATTGGCGCCATCTCCGGTCGCTCGTTTATAACCGAGAAGAGGGGGCTCGAGGTTCAAATTCGTCCGGTTCCTGATGATGAAAGAGAGCATGTGCTTGACCCACGAATTCTCGAGGTATCTCGCAAGAAGATGCGGAATGTTAGCATGTCTCCGAGCTGGACGAGCCTTATTGGAATGCGCCATCGCCCGGATAAGCCGACATACCGCCTACTCGATGGTGAGGTTCAGCGCGATGAGATCCTCATGGAGGCGGCCGATCGCTATATAGATTTATTCGTCTGGACGCCACCAAATCATAAGAAGGCAAGTCCAGCGCTTGTTTACCTGCATGGCGGCGCGTTTATGGCGGGGAATGTTCTGCAATTTGAACATCAGCTCGAGTTCATCGCCGAAAAGTCTGGTGCAGTGGTGGTTTATCCAGAATACCGCTTGGCGCCGGAGACGGCATTTCCCGGGCAGATCGAGGATTGCGTTCTTGCTCTTGATTATGTGTGCGAGCATGCCGGGGATCTCGGAATCAATCCTCATAAAATAATGGTCGCCGGCGACTCCGCAGGAGGAAGCCTTACTAATGCGTGTGTTCAGCTCAGGGGTGCTGGAGCTGTAGCCCATGCCTTTGAAATCTATCCTGAAGTCGACCTTGCGGGCGAACAGGGCGAGGGATATGAGGATTTTCCTGCGATAGCCGATCAAGAGGACGTTGCGCGTTTTCGCATCGACCATCTTCGCGATTCGGACGGCCCGATGGTCGAACTTTGTGCACACGGAAAAATGTCTCCTCATGACCCGTTGATTTCTGCGCTAATGCTTGAGGACTGCACTGATTTCCCCCCGGTGACTATCGTGACATCCGAATACGATCCGCTTCGTATCCCCGATGAAAAATGGGCTACAAAATTACGGTCTTCAGGAATCGATGTCGAGGTCATCGAATATGCCGGATGTGACCATGGTTTCTTCGATCATTTTGGCGTGTACCCGCAATCGGAAGACGTGTGTTTGTTGATGGCTGAGAAGCTTAAAGAAATGGCTGCACAATAACGTCTCTCGGCGATAAGGGACTGAAGTCGCCTGTGTTTCTGCATTCGTGGTTCTCAGTCTGATTAAAAATGAGGCTTGCTCCTTGCCCGAGTGGGTGGGGAGCAGTTTGTTTTTTGTAGCGATGCGAGGCGAGTGCCGCGCACTTTAGATCGCCATTTTGCTTCGCTGTATACCACTTGACGTAATAAAAGAGGCAAGGGCGGTGCGAGGGCCAACAGTCATTCTAAGCTCGGATTCGTATTCTAAAAAGGTTGTTTCGGTTGCGCGGTACAATATAGCAAAAAAGAATGATAAAATGAATTCGAAAAAGAATTCATTTTTAGGAGGTATGTATGCCTGCTTTGCAGATGCTCGACAACCTTGTTCCAATTAGCGATTTCAGCCACGGTAAGGGCTCGGCTGCATTTTCGAAGGTTGGGGACGACAATCCTGTTGTGGTTCTCAAACACAACAAGCCAGCGTTTGTGATTGTTACACCCGATGAATATAGGGAAGCGAAGCAAGCGGAGGAGGACCTCACCTTGTTAACGTTGGCGCTTAAGAGAATGGCTGTGGCAAGTGACGATGCGCTTGTTTCCCTGTCTGATGTTATGGAAGAGCTGGGTGTGAGCCAGGACGAACTCGATCAGATGGATGAGGTCGAGTTTGAATGAGTGGGTACGAAGTCGCTTTCTACCCGGATGCTCTCAAGGATATTAAGCGTCTGGACGGCTCCCAACGAAAGATCGTCCTTAAGGCTATAGAAAAAATCAGAACGAACCCATTGCCGCAGAACGAAGGTGGATTCGGCAAGCCTCTTGGAAACAAGGCAGGTACGGATTTGACTGGCTTTATGAAGATCAAGCTCAGGGGAAGTGGCATTCGAATCGTGTACCGCCTCATCAGAATTAAAGAAAAGATGGCCATCGTAGTGGTAGGCGCTCGCGAAGACATGGAAGTCTACCGAACTGCTCAGAGACGAGAACTCGATTTCGAGAAATGGGCGGAAGAGAATATCTAGCTTTAACGATGAACGACGAGTGAGCGTTGGTGGGGCCCTGACGAATTAGATTCGTCAGGGTTTTTCGCTGAACCAATTGCCTTCAGCCTCCGTTGACCTTTCCTTCCAATTCATCAGCCAACGTACGTCACAGCAATCCCCGGTAGGTCGCAGGGCGCTTCGCGGGCGGGCCAGGCTCTATCTGAACGACTTTGCGAAGCAACCGGAGTGAAGATAAAGCCTGGCCCGCCCGCGAAGCGCCACAGAGACCGCAGGGACGGGAGCAGCTATACTACTCTCAGTAGTTAAGGGTCGCGGATCCGCCGCGTCACCGCTCTCAACAGGAGGTCTTTGTTTATGGCAGATCAGAAGCCGGTTGTCGGGATCATCATGGGCTCCAAGTCCGATCTGGGCGTTATGGAAGGTTGCACCGCCGAGCTCGAGGCGCTGGGCGTGCCCTATGAGCTCGTGATTGCAAGTGCGCACCGCACGCCGGCGAAGGTCCATGAGTGGGCCTCGACCGCTGCCGACCGCGGCATCAAGGTGATTATCGCTGCCGCCGGCAAGGCTGCTCACCTGGGCGGTGTCGTGGCTGCGTTTACGCCGCTGCCGGTTATCGGCGTGCCTATGAAGACGAGCGATCTGGGTGGTATGGACTCGCTGCTGTCGATGGTGCAGATGCCTTCGGGCGTGCCCGTTGCCTGTGTGGCCATCAACGGTGCCAAGAACGCTGCCATTTACGCCACGCAGATCCTGGGCGCCTGCGACCCCGAGTACCGCAAGGTTATCGAGAAGATGAAGCAGGAGATGGCTGACGCCTAAGCGCTCTGCCAGTCCATTTGCAGCATAAGGAGAGCCATGTCCGACTATCAGGGAAAGCGTTTTTCGGCTTCTCGGATTCCCGATCCAGCCAAGTCGGGAGCAGCCCGCGCGCCGCAGCAGGGTCGGACATCCTCTCCTCAGCAACCGCGCGCGCCGCGCCCTGTGACGCCGGCGAAGCATCGCCGTCAGGATACACCTGCTGCATATCGCCCTTCGTCATACAGTACGGCCAAGAAGTCACCTCGCTCTTCGGCGCATACTGCGCCATCGAGCTATACCGAGCCGCCGCGCAAAAAGCGCCGCTCCGTCATTCCCATTCTGCTCATCATCATCGGCATTGGCCTGATCGTTGCCGCTGCCGCCATCTTTATCAACGCGCAGATTGGCTACAAGCAGGCGAGCGAGTCGTATCAAAAGATCGAAAAGCAATATGTGAGCGACAAGGACGCCAGCGGCGTGCCGATTATCGACTTCAACGCGCTTGCCCAGACAAATCCCGAGGTTGTTGGTTGGATTTACGCGCCCGGCACCAACATCAACTACCCCGTGGTGCAGACCAACAACAACTCCAAGTACCTCAACACGCTGTTCGACGGCACCGCCAATGCCTCGGGAGCCATCTTCTTGGATAGCGACGACACCGCGCCGGGCATGGTGGATCAGCAGACCACGATTTACGGTCATCATATGAACGACGGTTCGATGTTCAACGTGATTTCGGATACAACCGATCAGGCGACGTTCAACAGCATGGAATACGTGTACTACATCACGCGCGATGCGACGTATAAGTTGCGCCCGCTGGCGACCAAGGTGGTCGAGGACACGTATGCCAAGGCGCGCACGCCCAACTTTGAGGGCGATGACGGACTGAAGAATTACCTGTCCGAGATGCTCGACGGTGCCTCTGCCGTGGCGAGTGATGCCACCGATCGTGCCGCTTCGGCAACCAAGGTCGTAACGCTTGTGACCTGCCGCTCGCTGTCATTTAGCAATACGCGCGCAGTCATGGTACTCACGCCGGTCGAGGAATAAGTGGTTCGAGAGTAGCTAAAAGAGCCCCGTCCCAAATGAGCTACTCGACGACAGTAAAAAGGAGAAATGATGCTTGAAAGTGGCAAATCGATGCCTTCGGTTGATGCTTGGCTGCGCGAAGCCAAGACCGATTCGTCGGCATCTGCGTGCGGTATGTATCTGACGCATAACGGCGTGGTGCGCGCGACGCCTAAGTCCGAGGTGCGTGGGGTCGAGACAGATGGTGTGGCGCCTGGACATAAGGTGGGCGGCATGGTGTTTGGCTTCGATGCCGAAAAGGTGCAGGCTGCTATCGAGGCAACGCGCGCGATGCCGGGTATCGGCTATGTGCGCGTGTGGCTGGCGAGTGGCGAGCTTACCGTGGGCGACGACATCATGCTCGTGCTCATTGGCGGAGACATTCGCCCGCATGTGGTCGATGCGCTGCAGGCGCTCGTCGGTACCATCAAAAATGAGTGTGTGAGCGAGGTCGAGCGCGAGGCGTAAGGCCGGCAGCAGCACTCGACAACAAAAAGCCCGCTGGCAGTTCATCAGTCTGCCAGCGGGCTTTTCTGTGCGTTGGATAATCTCGGCATTGCGTGGCGCTACACGCGCGTCGCATCCTTGGGGCTCATGGTCATGCTCTGGAAGCGGTTCTCCATGTAATCGTTATCGAAATACTTGCCGTAGAACTGCGCGACGGGAATATCCGGCTCCGTGCCGTTGACGCGCTGGTACCAGTAGTCGAGCGACTGTAGCGTCATGACGCCGTCGACCAGCATAATGACGGTAAAGATGACGGTAGCCGAGTAGCGGCTTTTCCACGGAATCATGTTGATGAGCTTGAGCAGCCTCGGCAGCAGCAGCTTGATCCAGATAAGGCCACCCAGGCCCCACAGGCAGGCAAAGCCCGTGCAGGTGCGTCCGCCCGTAAGGACGGCGAGTGGGTCGGGCATGCCGAACAGCTTCATGTGCGAGTAGCTCCACGAGACCACGCCAAATGAGGTCTGCATAAACCAGCCCACGAACACCTCAAAGCTCGCGCCGAGCACAGCGCTTACCAGGAAAATGATGATGGGGTTCTTTTTATAGAAGCGGTTGAGCACCATGGTCATGAGTACGGCACCAAAGCCATAGATGGGGCTGAAGGGACCAAACAGCATGCCGGCGCGGTCCTGGTAGACGCCTGGATCGTCGACCGTCATGTGCCAGATGTCCTCGGCGATCAGGCCGAGCACGCAGCAGACGAGGAATACCCAGAACAGGTTGAAGTAGTTGAGCTTGATGTAGCCCTCGCCGGTTTCATCGCGGCCGAGCATACCCTCGTCGGCGGCGTCGCGGTCGAGCATCTCCTGCAGGCGGCGCTGGAGTTCGCGCTCCTGGCGCAGCGTGGGGTCGACGGTGGCCGAAAGCGCGATGAGGATACCGAGCTGAATAGCGGGACGAAGCAAGAAGAGCCCGATACCCTGGAGCATCACGTCGACCAAAAGCTCGACGACGGTGAATGCAATAAGGATGTAGGACAGGCGGGCGGCGTTGCGGCGCTGGTTTTTGATAAGGTCCAGGCCAAAGATGATCAGGATGACGGCACTTGCCGCAGAGAGCATGATGCCGGCGACGATGAGTCCAACCGAGACCAGCATATTGTCGCCGAGTTTTTCGGCGGCGTTGCCGTTGATGAGCGCGGTGATGACCTGCCACATAAAGGCGGCGACCGACGGGAGTGTGCCCACGCCGGACAGGATGCACAGGACGGCGTACACTTTAATGATGAGGGGAATCTTCTTGACCTCCGTGGCGCTGGGGACGCTGGGGTCGAGTTCGTTTCGATCCATACAGAACCTTTCTCGCTTTGTCCTAGGTTACTAGGATACGCCGCCGACCTGCCAAAAGACAGGACGAACGTCCCAATTGCAACTTTGTAATCCCCAACGGTGGACGCGGCGGCCATCTGGGGGCGCGGGCGCTTGCACTGGGCAGACCGATAAAATGTTTGGCCGCAAAACGGATTATTAGCTCGGTGGGCTTTTAAAAAGCGCTGCTCATGCGCTGGGGAGCGCGTCGCGCCGTGCGTATAATAAGGCGGGTAACGCCAAAATACGAGGCTCTGAGGGGATGCCATGTCTCAAGAAACCATCCGCGCGGCCGAGCGTGCCGCGGGACAGGTGAACACCATGTCGACGTATGATCCGGACTCCGACCAGCTGCATGAGGAATGCGGCGTTTTTGGTGTGTGGGCGCCCGATCGCGACGTGGCTCGACTGACGTACTTTGGCCTGCGTGCACTGCAGCACCGTGGCCAAGAATCGGCGGGAATCGCCGTTGGTGACGGCGGTACGGTTATGGTCCGCAAGGATCTGGGCCTGCTCGACCGCGTGTTCTCCAATGCCGACTTGTCGACGCTCTCCGGTCAGCTGGCCGTGGGTCATGTGCGCTACGGCACCGCCGGCGCCAAGAGCTGGGAAGCCTCTCAGCCGCACCTCTCTACCATCAATAGCGTCATTATCGCGCTCGCGCACAACGGCACCCTCGTCAACACCGACGAGCTGCGTCGCCAGCTGATCGAGCTGGGCGTACCGTTCCTCTCCAACTCGGATTCCGAGGTCGCGACCAAACTCATCGGCTACTTTACTCAGCGTACTGGCCATCTGCGCGAGGGCATTCGCAAGACCATGGAGCTCGTGCGCGGCGGCTACGCCATGACACTCATCAACGAGCAGGCGCTCTACGCATTCCGCGACCCGCACGGCATTCGCCCGCTCGTGCTGGGCAAGCTCGTGGACGAGGGCCTGGATCAGGCCGACGCCGCATCCGTTTCGCAGCTGCCGTCGCAGGACGGCGCCGCGACGGTCGACGCCACCACCCATGTCACCCGCGCCGGCGGCTGGGTCGTCGCCTCCGAGACTTGTGCGCTCGACATTGTGGGCGCTGAGTACGTCCGCGACGTCCGTCCCGGCGAGATTTTGCGCATCAGCGCCGAGGGCCTTGTGTCTGAGCAAGGCGTGCCTGCCGCCGAAGAGCCCGCTAACTGCATCTTTGAGCAGGTCTACTTCGCTCGCCCCGACTCCATCATGAACGGCAAGAGCGTCTACGCCTGCCGCTATGACATGGGTCGTCAGCTGGCACATGAGGAGCCCGTCGAGGCCGACCTGGTCATCGGCGTGCCCGACTCCGGCCTGCCGCCTGCGGAGGGTTATTCGCACGAGAGCGGCATTCCCTTTGGCGAGGGCCTCATCAAGAATCGCTATGTGGGCCGTACGTTTATCGAGCCTACGCAGGAGCTGCGTGCCATGGGCGTGCGTATGAAGCTCAACCCGCTGCGCGACAACATCGAGGGCAAGCGCCTAGTCGTCATCGACGACTCCATCGTCCGCGGCACCACCATGGTGCAGCTCGTCAAGATGCTGCGCAACGCCGGTGCCAAGGAGATTCATATCCGCATCAACTCGCCCGAGGTCATCTGGCCGTGCTTCTACGGCATTGATACCGACGTGCAGTCGCAGCTTATCAGCGCCAACAAGACGGTCGACGAGATTTGCGAGTACATTGGCGCCGATTCGCTGGCCTTCCTTTCGGTCGAGGGCCTGCTGAAGGTCATGCCCAAGGGCGGTTACTGCGACGCGTGCTTTACCGGCCGCTATCCCGTGGCGATTCCCGAGAGCTTTGGCCGCGACAAGTTCATGGAGGGCTTTAAGCCCCGCAACCTGGACAAGCCGCTGCATTTTGACGACGACGCCGTGGTCGAGAAATACGACGACCGCAGCTGGGAAGAGGAGCACGGCGAGGCGTAAAACCTGCCATGTAGGGACAGGTTCATTTTGGCAGGTTTTATCTGCTGTTTTGTTGATATGACGGCGCGTGCTGTTATGGCGCGCGCCGAAACGAACGCAACTATGAGCACCGTTTGGCGCCTGTGCGGCAAGCGGTAGTGGGAGAGGAAGGCTCAGATGAGCGACAGCAAGCATGTGACGTATGAGGACGCCGGCGTCGATACCGCCGAGGGCGGCCGCGCCGTCGACGCTATTAAGCAGATGGTCAAGGACACCAACCGCCCCGAGGTTATCGGCGGCATCGGTGGCTTTGGTGGTCTGTTCTCGGCCGCCGCGCTCAAGGATATGGAAGACCCGATCTTGATCAGCGGCACCGACGGCGTGGGCACCAAACTCGTGCTCGCCCAGATCATGGACCGTCACGAGACGGTGGGCCAGGACCTGGTTGCCATGTGCGTCAATGATATTTTGGCTTCGGGCGCCGAGCCGCTGTTCTTCCTGGATTACGTTGCCATCGGTCACATTGAGGCCGAGCACATGGCAAAGATCATCAAGGGCGTGGCCGACGGCTGCAAGCTCGCGGGCTGCGCGCTCGTGGGCGGCGAGATGGCCGAGCACCCGGGCGTCATGGCCCCCGCCGATTACGACCTCGCCGGCTTTACCGTGGGTGTTGTCGATCGTCCCAAGATGCTCGACCCCGCGAACGTTCGCCCCGGCGATGTGATCCTGGGCCTGCCTTCCACCGGCGTGCACTCCAACGGCTACTCACTCGTGCGCAAGGTCATCGGTGTCGACGGCATCAAGCCGGGCACGCCCGAGGCTGCCGCTAAGGCCGAGGAGCTAAGCCGTCCGCTCGAGGAGCTCGGCGGTGCTTCGCTGGCCGACGCCCTGCTGGCTCCCACGCGCATTTATGTGAAGCCAATTCTGGAGCTGCTGCGTGGCGGCGCCAACGTTCATGCCATTGCCCATATCACCGGCGGCGGTATTACCGAGAACCTCAACCGCGCGCTCGCCGACGACGTCGACGCCGTGGTCACCCGCAACGGCGCCGAGATGGGTTGGGACGTTCCGCCCGTCATCACCTACGTGTCGCGCCAGGCCGAGCTCGCGCCCAACGAGGCATGCAAGACCTTCAACATGGGCGTTGGCCTGTGCCTGATCGTCGCCCCCGAGGACGAGGCTGCCGTGACCGAGGCCCTGGTCGCGCTGGGCGAGAAGCCGTTCCGCGTGGGCGAGTGCGTCGAGGGCTCCGGTAAGGTCGTGTACTCCGATGAGCGCTAACGAGCAGATGGCTGCTGCCGAGGGCCTGGGCTTTGTGCCCTACACCCGTCCGACCGGCACTGATACGGCCGAGCCGCTCAAGATCGGCGTGCTCATCAGCGGTTCGGGTACCAACCTGCAGGCGCTGATCGACCTGATCGCCGCCGGCAAACTCAACGCCTCGATTGAGCTTGTGGTGTCGAGCCGTCCTTCGGCCAAGGGCTTGCAGCGCGCCGAACGTGCGGGCATCCAGACACTCACGCTGTCCAAGGATGTCTACGCCGACCCCATCGCTGCTGACGAGATCATCGCGCATGAGCTGATTGAGCGCGGCTGCGAATATGTGGTCATGGCCGGCTACATGCGCATGGTGCACACGCCGCTGCTGACGGCGTTCCCCAATCGCGTGGTCAACCTACATCCGGCGCTGCTGCCGAGCTTTACCGGTGCCCATGCGATTGACGATGCGTTTGCTCGCGGCGTCAAGGTGACCGGCGTGACCGTGCATTTTGCCAACGAGATCTACGACAACGGCCCCATCATCGCCCAGCGTGCGCTGGCTGTCGAGGAGGGCTGGGACGTCGACACGCTCGAGGAGCACATCCACGCGATCGAGCATGTGCTGTATCCCGAGGTCGTGCAAATGCTCGCTGACGGCCGCGTTCACGTGCTGGAGAGCGGCAAGGTCGCAATTGATGCGCCGCGCTAGTCGTTGGTTTGTGTTGGCGGTTAAGCGTCGGAGGTACGCTTAACCGCCATTTTTTATGCATTGCGATCTACGTTGTTTGAGGCAAACGATCGCCACAGCTTGATGCTCATAGTCCAATTGCTTCGCCAAGAGGTGCGATCCGGCAAGAGATTAATTTAGCCTAATAGAGCCATTTGCTCTTCTTTATGCTCGGGATACGCCGGACCATAATCAAATGATAATGCGCTAAATAATCTTATGGGGATAATCAAATTATATTTTGTACGGGTGCTGTCTGTTGGGAGCAAAGATGGGTGCACAATTATTTTCGAGACGAACAGCAATTAAAATGGCCGTTGCTGCGGCTTCTGTCCCGCTGATTGGTCTAGTTGGATGTGGTGAGAAGTCGATTGTTGGAACTTGGGCAAACGACGATGGAGACGAAATTCTCCAATTTGATGAGAATGGTGATTGTTCGGTTCCTTTTACCTATAACGGTGCGTGGCTGGAAAGCTGCGATCGCTATACGATTCAAGAAGACAAGACATTGGTTCTAAGTAGCAGCCAAGGAAATATCAGCTCTCAACATTGGAAGAAAGCCAGCAGCAAAGAGGAAGCTGAAGAGGCGGATGATAGGCTCTATTTTCTCAATGGGGACGAGCTTGTTATCAACAACGAAACGTACACGAGAGAATGAGAGCTAAGACACGCCGACCGTGTGAAGATAGGGAATGCCATAGATGAATGCCGTGCCGGGCTCGTGACAAACATCATTGTCGCGAGCCCGGCACACATCAAAGCATAAATTGTCCACCAGCCCGCATCCTCTTTTTGCTCAGATTGAGCCGCTTGCTGCTAGTGCGGTTGTTGCGCAGATGCCGCAGGGGCGTTATCAAATGCTAATGCCTGTTTGTTTCCAGTGTGGATAATAAAGTCTGCCTAAATAATTTCGTGTTTGATTTCGATCCCAAACGAGGGCTATGGCATTAAAGCCACCATGTTTTCTAGAAATTTGAACGGTGGGAGCCATGTCGATTGCGAGATTTGACGGGTTGGTTGCCTGACTGGAGGGTGGATCTAATGAAACCAAAAAAAGAAACCGTTGCATTGCTGTCACTTGGCTTGGGGCTTTTTGCGCTGGTCTACGGGCTTATAACAAAAGCGATGCTATCTCATCGTTATACGTTTAAAGCTCCTCTTACCAGCATGGAGCTTTCGGTTTTGGCGATTATTGGAATCGGATTTGTTTTACTGATTGCTGGTGCGCTTCTATTTATAAGCGTGCGCTATACATCCAAGAATGTTGTTGATATTGATTCGACACGGAACAAAGGCAAAGTATGTCCTTATTGCCAAACTCGAATCATAGGAGATGCGAAACACTGTCCGAACTGTGGTCAAGAGTTGGGTCAATAAGAAGGGGCTTGAGATGCCGAGGACAACGGTAACGATTTGTGCGCACGGTCAAATTGATACGCCAAGAGTCTTAGAGATCTGGAAGAGCATCATTGAAGGCGCCGGCTTTCAACAGAAACCAATTAAGGGTGAACCTTGTTGGTCGAAGGGCGACGGCGTACTGATGCTGCAGCGTAATTTTACGATTGCTTTTGGCGAAAGGGAAATTGTGCTTGAGGGATGGATGGGCGATGCTCTCTTGGGTGAATCCGATTTGACGGGCGTTAACGGGTGGATGCAAAAGAAAAAGATGAAAGGGCTCCTGTCCCAAGCGGAGGGTGCAATTAGGAGCATAGTCTAGGCTGCATTAGATAGCGATACGGTGTTTATTGATGACTGAAATGCATGGCTGGGCCGTAAAAATATAAGGATACTAGTAGCCGGGTGCCCGATTTAATTTGGGCACCCGGTGATTTCGTTAATCTTGTCAGTGAGCTTCAAGCCAACGTTATCCGGTCGCCATTGGCTTCTGGAAAGACTTAGGTTAAGTGACAAGTGATCGATGCTAGAGGCCAAGCGAAGGATATGGGTATGTCACTGTCTTCGGTTGACCGTGATTCATTTTGGCTTGATGTGGGCAAGCGGTCTTTGTCGTGAGCGCCGTTAGGGTATGGCTTTTTTCATGTCTGCTGGAGGCCGAAATCTAAACAAAGTAGCCAATAGCGGCCAAAAGACTATAGGACGCTAGATAAAAGCGATATTTGCGGATAGAGGCAAAATGAGAAAAGCAATCGATTTAATAGCAATTTTTATATTTGGAGCAATAGTTGTATACATTGCGTCGGTCGTTTCATCCAATGGGACGGCGGCGCAGTATGCTGTGTCGGGCTTTTGGGGCGGATGGGTGGAATCTCCAAAAATCTCAACTATCGCATTTTGGATAGTGCTCGTGTATCTTGGGCTAGTGGTATTGACTTGTTCGCTGTGCTGGAAGAGTCCCCTATTGGTGTTGGCGGTTTTAGGCGCAGTTTCGATTATGGTTCTCGTCAATCCCTCTTATTCAATTTATATCTGCTATGTAATGTTCGGCCCGGGACATTTCATTGGAGACCTGCTTATGCCCATTGCGTCATTTTGCGGATCGGTTATTTTTGGCGGTCAATTTGCCTTTGAAAACGGATATGGCTGGTTTGTAAGGCTGATTTGTGTCTTGTTCTGGTCGATGGGATTCTTGGCGATTGTTGCAGCTCCGGGCGAGTTCTTTAGCGAGCTGTTCTCCGATTCGGGGACGACGCAGTCAACATCGAGCAGAAGCACAAGATCTGATCGCAGTGACGAGATTGATAATTTATTGCGTGATGCCAAGATGGATCGGATCCAAGAAACGTTGGATGACATTAAATACTGGGAAATTCGTAACGGAGGCCGCAAGTAGCTGTGTCGAGATTACGCGGTTGAAATGAAAGACCTTAATACGCGACACAAGGCAGATGATGTCGCTGTGACGCAGCGACTTGTTATGTCTGCCGAGGTGCTGCATGTGGGGGACCAGAACGCCATCGCCTTTCGGCGATAATGGCTGGTTAGTGATTGATTGCGATAGCTAACCAGCAAGCGAAGAGGAGGATAATATGCCACTGCTGCCAGTTGACCATGAGCCATTTCACATGAATGCAGGCGAACCGTCTACGTCTCGCATCGAGTTAATCTATGATCTTGAAGAAGAGGCTCAAAGACTTGAAGATGACTATCAGGTTCTAATGGATGCGTTATGCGACGATATCGTTAAAAGCGAGGGCGAAGATGAAATACGGTCGAGTATTGAGCATCGAATCGGCATGCTGATAAACATCAAAGAGAGCCAGCGCCTCTGCTATGCCCAAATTGAAGATTTGGTGCCTCGACGTCATCCTTGTCCAGTTCCTCCAATGAAAAAACGTCCCAATTGCTGTGATGAGATCGAATGCCAATGCTGCGGTACAAAAAACGAGATAGATGCCCAATTCTGTAAAATATGCGCTAGCCCTATTGATATGGGCGACATATGGCGTTATTGCAAGAAGTGTAGGATTGCATACAGTAGGGAGATTAATTTTTGTCCTGAATGCGGTTCAACAATAACCGTCGAGATTAAACGTAAAAGGAAATAGCGTTTCGTTGCTATATGCCTGCCCTTACGCGCGAAAGTGTGATTGGCGACATGCCCAAAAATGATGAGATGCGCGAATGGGGGACCCTGTCGATAACTCCCGGATACTCCTCGAGGAACCATTTGTAGCGGTCGCGAGCTGGCAGCAGCCTAAGCGCGGATTCGGTTTTATAATGATCGTGCCAAGCCCTTGATAGATATCGGTTAATGAGAGTTGCAAGTCCTGGATTATATCGGGCTTTATTTTGAACATCGCTTATCTTAAGAAGAACGAGCGTGCAGTCTGTTAAAGCTTCAATATAAGTCGGAGATGGAATGTCAAACTCGGGGCTAGGCATTACAGGCATGCCCGGTTCCGCCATTATGCAGTCGGTGATTTCCGAACCATCGCTTTGTAGAGAGTACGAACAGGCTATCCCCTGTTTTAAAAGGTAAAACCATTTTTGTTGGGTACCCATTTCAAGGATAATCTCCCTTTTTTGAAATTGCTGGATTGAAGCCATTGCCACTAGCTCGGCTAATAGGTTTTGGTTGTCGCACGGGGCGTACTGACAGAAAAAATTCGGATCTAGGGACACGGAATCGCTCCAACGGGCACATATCGTTAACAAATGCTAACCAAGGATAAGATACGCCATCGGGGGGGGGGGCATTATCAAATGCTAATGAGATTCTGGCTTTTTCGGAAATTTTAGAAATACATAAAAATGGAGTGCCGCTGCGCCACTGTTTGCCAGCTGTGTTTTTCGTTGCTGTGCCGCTGCCGCTCGATTTGTTCGAAGGACATGATGCTGGATAAGGACAACGCCCATTTACTTGGCGATAGTTGCTGCTTTAATTACATTCCCGCTGCTTGAGTTCCTTTTGACACCGGGGCCATATCTTCTTGCCTGTCAATTACGGTAGTCGACTCTTTCGCAGAGAACAAAGTTTCCAGCATTGAGATTATCTGGGAAAACGATCAGAAAGTTTGGTCTTCTGCATCAAATCGTGCATAGTTCTATTTATCATCTTTTTAACATCTCGTTATCAAATAAGAGTGAGTGCGGGCTGGGAACGCTCGTGACGCTCTATTGCGATTGCCCATATACTCGAATGAAAAAAAGCGAACGAAAAAATGCTGTGTACTGGCATGCTTGTCTTTTGTACGCCCAAGGCGAGTCAATGAGCAATCAGTCGCTGCGAGAGCGTTTCGGACTTTCCGATAAAAAGAAAAACACGGTGGCGATGTCTCGTCTAATCAGAGAGTGCCTAGAAGAGGTATTGATAAAGGAAGAGGACGAGGATGTGGGCGCCAAATATCGAAGGTATATTCCGTATTGGGCCTAAAGGGCAGAAGTGGGAAATTGAGGCAGCTTGTGTTTGTTAATGACGAAGCGCTGTTGTGACCTAACTATCGAAAAAGTTGATTGGGGCATATGGAATCACATGTGCCCCAATCAACTTTTATTACCTCTTTGATTTTGGACTCTGGATAACGTGACGGGTGCCATTTCCATCCCGAGAAATCCGATAGGGCCTCGTCCGTGTGCGGGCGGGGCCCTTTTGCGCGGCCTTTCATGTTTGCTATACTGCTAGCAAGTAGAGAGGAGCCGCTATGGGTACAGCAACGGTGCAGCTCAACACGCGAATTGATCCTATGCTCAAGGCTGGTGGTGACGCGGTCCTAACTCGCAATGGATTGGGGGCGAGCGATGCTATTCGTGCGCTTTGGGTCTATCTTGTCGAGCATCAAACGTTGCCGGGATTTATGGTGGCGGATAAGCGCGAGGCGCCCCATGCGGAGAGCCTGGCCGAGCAGGGGTGTGGCCTAGCTTTTTCCTCGTTGGGGCTAAGTGCTTCGGATTTTGCACCGGCCGAATCTTCGGCGGACAACTGGGATGCCGTACGAGATGATATGTATGACGCGATGATTGCCGACATCGAGGCGAATTGCCGATGATTGAGGCAAAGCATCTCTTGGTAGATACGAACGTTTGGCTCGATTATTACTTGCAAGAAGGGGCGTTCGACGAAGCGAAAAGATTGGTTGAACTGGCCGAGGCGGGAAAGATCGACCTTCTGTATGCGCCAACGACGGCAAAGGATGTGTTCTATATTTTGCCTCGTCGTCTGGCCCGGCGGAATGCGAATGGGATTAACGTGTCGTTTGCCTCGGCGTCATGGGCCTGCATCGAGCATATGATGCAGGTGGCGACGGCCTCTCCGCTTTCGTTGGCAGAGTGCGAAATGGCGCGCATGCTTGGCAAGCGCATGCCGGATCTTGAAGACAACCTCATCATCGCTTCGGGCGAGACGGCGGATGTTGACTATGTGGTCACGAGCGACCGGCGCATGCTGGAGGCGATGCCCGAAGTGTGCTTGACACCTGCTCGCGCGGTCGAGATGATCGGGATCCTCGGCTAACCTTGTCTGTCTCGTTTCGCTATCATATGGGGCATTGTGAACCTCATACAACTTTGGAGGACAGTATGGCGGATAACGCCGAGATGCTATTCTCGCCTGAGCTGGTGTTTTTTGATTGGGAGTGCGCGACGCCGGGCGAGGTGTTTGCGCGCCTCGAGGGTGAGCTCGCTCCGCGCGGCTACATTGCGCCCGGTTGGCTCAACGCCGTCCGCACGCGCGAGGACACCTATCCCACGGGTCTCGCCATGCCGGCGGCAAACATCGCCATTCCGCATACCGATCCGGGATTTGTGGCCAAGCCCTATATCGCGGTGGTAAAGCCCGCCGCACCTGTGACGTTCAACGCGATGGCGGGCATGGGCGCCCCGGTGCCGGCGCAGATCGTCATCAATCTGGGCATTGCCGAGCCGGGCGGGCAAGTCGAGGCCCTGCAAGCGCTCATGAATATCTTTATGGATGCCGATGCCGCAGCCGATGTACTCGGCCAAACCACGCCGCAGGGCATGGTCGACGCCATCCGTCGCCACTTTTAAGGTCGGCGCTGGGGGACTGTCCCTAACTGCCGGCAGAAAAGGAACGTCCCTAATTGCCAACTGCCAGACTTGTCCCCTTTGCACCAAAATGGTGCAGATTAACCTGTCCCCCATGCACCAGGTGTGCCGCGGGGGCTGCGTTGTGACACAATGGCGTTTGTTCGATTCGTGATGCGAAAGGCCAAACATGGCAAACAAGAAAAAGAACCCCGAGGCCGCGCCGACGCCCGAGCAGCGGTCCCGCGCCGCCTCCAGCTCTCGTAAGAAGCAGCGCAAGACCTATGTGTCCAAGACCGTCAAGATTGTCCTGGTGGTCATCGGCGTGCTGGCGATGCTGCTTTCCGTCTCGGCCATGGCGTGCTCCGGCCTGATGTCGCAGACCGAAAGTGCCAGCTCGGGCTATAAGCTTACTGGTGGCGTGGCTGCTACCATCAACGGCACCAACCTCACCGAGGACACCGTGACCAAGCAGATCATGAGCATGCGCACGTCCTACGGCTACACCAAGGACAAGGACTGGGCACAGTACCTGGTCGACAACGACCTCACACCCAAGAAGTACCGCAAGCAGCTCATCGACTCCTACGCGCAGCAGATTCTGCTTCAGCAGGCGCAGAAGGAAAACGGCGTGACGGTGTCGGACAAGGAGGTCGAGAAGGCTTGGAAGGACGCGTGCAAGAGCGCGGGCGGTGCCAAGACCTTTAAGAAGACGCTTAAGACCTACGGCTACACCGAGGACACCTACAAGGATTCGCTCAAGGAGAGCCTGGCGCAGCAGAAGCTCAAGGATGCCGTGGCACCCACCAGCAAGCCCAAGGACAGCGAGATTGTCGATTACATCAATGAGAACCTGTCCAACTACAACGATGCCCGTCGTTCGTCGAATATCCTGATCAAGGTCGATTCCGACGCTTTCGACGAGGACAAGGCTGCCGCCAAGGCCAAGGCGCAGGAGTGCCTGGACAAGATCAACTCCGGCGAGCTGAGCTTTGAGGATGCCGTGAAGCAGTACTCTGACGACACCGGCTCCAAGGAGAAGAAGGGCGATGTGGGCTGGGACAAGCTCACTACCTTCGTCGACAGCTATCAGGCGGCACTCGGGGGACTCAATAAGGGCGATGTGAGCGACGTCGTTGAGTCGACCTATGGTTATCACATCATCAAGTGCACCGACTACTTCCATGTCGATAATCAGGTCGATGACATTAAGCAGGTGCCCAAGGAGATCAAGAAGTACGTCTCCAACGTGGTGAAGACGCAGGCGGCAAGCACCGCGTACAGCGAGTGGCTGGAGCAGTACAAGAAGGACGCCGACATCACCGTTAACCCCATGCCCAAGGACGTGCCGTACAACGTCAGCCTGAAGGGCGTCACCAAGAGTCCGACCGACGATTCGTCGACGACTAAGTAATCATGGGGCGGCGCTCGTGTGAGTGCCGCCCGCACTATTGAGGAGGATTTGCAGATGACCAACGAAGAGCTGCAGAAGGAAATGATCGCGGCCATGAAGGCTAAGGACAAGGTTCGCCTGTCCATCATTCGCCAGGTTAAGGCCGAGGTGAAGAACATCGAGGTCAACGAGCGTCGCGATGTGACCGAGGAAGACGTCAACAGCATGATCAAGCGTCTGATTAAGCAGACGAGCGAGACGCTGGAGATGTCCATTAAGGCCGGTACCGACCAGGAGCGTACCGACAACCTGACCGAGCAGGTCAAGATTCTGGAGAGCCTGCTGCCCGCACAGGTTTCGGGCGAGGAGCTCGAGGCCCTGATCGAGCAGGTTATCGCCGAGCTGGGCGCGACCTCTAAGAAGCAGATGGGGCAGGTCATGGGCGCTTTGGGTAAGGCCACTGGCGGTAACTTCGATAAGCCGGCAGCAGCAAAGATTGTCGGTGCAAAGCTTGCGTAGGGGCCGAGCGGTACATAGTTGATGTTGAGGGGGCGTGACCATTGCGGTCGCGCCCCTTTTGCTGGGCTGTCCCCAATGAGTGCCCAATGAGTGGGTTAAAGGTTGCGGGTTCTTTACGGGAATGTAGTGTGGGCTGCGGAAACGTGGTTCTTTCCGTACAATAGTTCAACTCGTGTAAACGCAGGGAAGGGACATTCATGGCAGACATGATCGAGATCAAGCATCTCAACAAGTACTTTGGCGACCTGCATGTGCTCAAAGATATCAACCTCACCGTCAAGCGCGGCGAGAAGCTCGTAATGATCGGGCCTTCCGGCTCGGGTAAGTCGACGCTCATCCGTTGCGTCGATTATCTGGAGGAGCCCACGTCGGGCGAGGTCGTCATCGACGGTACGCCGCTCACCAAAAAGAACCACCTGGAGATGGCTCGCAAGTATAGCTCCATGGTGTTTCAGCAGTTCAACCTGTATCCCAACATGACGGTGCTGGGTAATCTGACGCTCGCGCCCATCAAGCTGCAAAAGAAGAGCAAGGAGGAGGCGACCGAGATCGCCATCGCCGCGCTCAAGCGCGTCGGCATGGCGCATAAGGCCGGCGAGTATCCGCAGAATCTCTCGGGCGGTCAGCAGCAGCGCATCGCCATCGCCCGTGCCCTGTGCACCAAGCAGCCCATCATCCTGTTTGACGAGCCGACCTCGGCGCTCGACCCCGAGATGGTCCAGGAGGTTCTGGACGTTATGATTGAGCTCGCGCAGGAGGACATCACCATGATCTGCGTGACGCACGAGATGGGCTTTGCGCGCCAGGTGGCCGACCGCGTCATCTTTATGGAGGACGGCCGCATTCTGGAGGAGGGCACGCCCGAGCACTTCTTCGATAATCCCGAGAACCCGCGCTGCCGCGAGTTCCTGTCCAAGATTCTGCACTAGGCGCGGTGATGGACATGACGGATATGACGAGGGCGGCCGTGTCGCGCCGTCACTTTTTGCAGCTGGCTGGCGCCGGCATGCTCGCGCTGACGGGGACCGCGCTTACCGGTTGCGGCAACTCCACCAGCGGCGAGGACTCCGACAAGGGGTCCAAGCTTGCGGCCATCAAGTCGCGCGGCCATCTGAATGCCGGCGTTAAGAAGGACGTTCCCGGCTACGGTTATTACGACACCGCCAAGGACCGCTTTGAGGGCATGGAAGTCGATTTGTGCTACCAAATCGCCGCTGCCGTCTTTGGCGTGAGCTACAAGGAGGCCCGTGCCCAGGAGCTTGTCGAGTTTACCGACGTAACGCCCAAGACGCGCGGCCCGCTGATCGATAACGGCCAGCTTGACGTGGTCGCGGCGACCTACACCATCACCGACGAGCGCAAGAAGAGCTGGGATTTCTCGACGCCGTACCGCACCGACTACGTGGGACTCATGGTCAAGAAGCGTTCGGGCTTTACCTCGATTGAGGACCTGGACGGCAAGGTCATTGGCGTGAGCCAGGGTGCTACCACGCAGGGCCTGATCGAGCAGATGATCAAGGACAATGGCTTTAGCTGCAAGCCCGAGTTTAGGGCCTTTAGCGGCTATCCCATCATCAAGAGTTCGCTCGATGCCGGCAATATCGACGTCTTTGCCATGGACCGCTCCACGCTGGCCGGTTACATGAACGAGACCGTTGAGCTGCTGCAGCCCGAGGTCAAGTTTGGCGAGCAGGGCTACGGCGTGGCGACCAAGAAGGGCTGCGACCTTTCGGCCGTGGTCGATCAGGTGATTTGCGATCGCCTGGCCGACGGCTGGCTCGACCAAGAGGTCAAGACCTGGGGTCTTGTATAGGCGCATCGTCCAAGGAAGGAATCAAATGCTCGAAGGATTATTTGACGCCGACCGTTGGTCGACGACATTTCAAAACATGGGGCCCTTCTGGGAGGGCTTTGGCGTGACGCTGCAGGTGGTCGTTGCCGGCCTGCTGCTGTCGCTGGTGCTGGGCACGCTGCTGGGCGTGTTCTCTACCACTCGCTCGCGCGTGCTGCGCGCCATAAGCCGCGTGTACGTGGAGTTTTACCAGAACACCCCGTTGCCCGTGCAGGTGCTCTTTATGTACATGGCCGGTCCGCAGTTTTTGCAGGCCATAACCGGTGCCGACCAGCCGGTGCGCATCGCGCCGTTCGTGCTGGGCTTCTTGGGCGTGGGCCTGTATCACGCGGCCTACATTTCGGAGGTCATCCGCACCGGTATCGAGGCAGTTCCGCGCGGCCAGATGGAGGCGGCCCAGAGCCAGGGCTTCACCCGTGCGCAGGCGTACTGGTACATCGTGCTGCCCCAGACATTCAAGATCATTCTGCCGCCGCTGTGTAACCAGGCACTCAACCTGGTCAAGAACACGTCGGTGCTGGCGCTTGTGGCCGGCGGCGACCTTATGTACCGTTCCGACAACTTTGTGAGTCTGTACGGTTACCTGCAGGGATACATCGTCTGCTGCCTTATGTATTTCATCATCTGCTTTCCGCTCGCCATGCTGGTGCAGTGGCTCGAGCGCCGCTCCAAGGAGCGTCCGCGCGGCGTGAGCCTGGCCGAGCTGGGGCTCGACAACGTAGAGGAGGCCTAGCGCATGGAAATCTTCAACGCGACCAACCTGCTCTACATTTGGGGCGGCTTTGTTAAGACAATCGAGATCTCGGCGCTGTCGATCTTTTTCTCGCTCATCTTTGGCACGGTGCTGGCGCTCGTTAAAAGCTATGCGCCCCGCCCGTTCCGTATTTTGGTGAGCGCCTATATCGAGCTGTTCCGTTGCACGCCAAACTTGCTGTGGATTCTGTTTATCTACTTTACGGTGCAGGGTTTGGACATTGTGATTTCGACCATCGCCTTTACGCTGTTTACCAGCGCTGTTATGGCCGAGATTGTGCGCGGCGGCCTCAACTCGATTCCGCGCGGCCAGTTTGAGGCGGCGCAGAGCCAGGGCTTCGGCTTCTTTGCCACCATGCGCTATATCATTCTGCCGCAGACGTTTAAGACGATCATTCCGGCGCTGTTTAGCCAGTGCACGACCGTCATTAAGGACAGCTCGTATCTTTCGGGCATTAACGTGGCCGAGCTCATGTACACGGCAAACGTTGTGATGGCTCACGCGATCGACCTGTCGCAGGTGCTTATGCTCTACGGCCTGGTGTTTGCGATGTACTTTGTGCTCAACTTTGGTATCTCGTTGCTGGTCCGAGCGTATCAACGTCGTATCGTGGCAGCGTAGAATGTGACAAAGGGATTGTCCCTTTGTCACATAGAGAAAGGAATCGCGATGAGCGATCTGGTGAATAAGAAGAGTCCTGTGGTCATTACCATCGCGCGCGACTTTGGCGCCGAGGGCCACGAGATTGGTCGTATCCTCGCCGATGAGTTGGGGATTCCGCTGTATGATAACGAGCTGCTGGTGCGTGCGTCGCTGCGCGCGGGCGAGTCGCTCGACAAGATGGCCGCCTACGACGAGCGTCTGGCCGTGGAGAATATGGCGTTTCTGCCCGACCGCTACGATGCGCGTTCGTACTCGGACAAGTTGTTCCAAAAGATGAGCCAGGTGATCTTGGACCTGGGCGAGACCGAGAGCTGCATTATCGAGGGCCGTCTGTCCGATTATCTGCTGCGCAACAACCCTAACCACATTGCCGTGTTAGTGACCGCTCCCTTTGAGGACCGCGTCGAGATCGTGCGCAAGAAGCGTGGTCTTAACAAGAAGAAGGGCGCCAAGCTGGTCAAGCAGCAGCAGAAGGCGCGCGAGGCGTTCTACAAGCGCTACAGCGCCGGAAAGTGGAAGATGACGAGCGGCAAGGATATCGTTGTCAACCGCGCCAAGCTGGGCCGCGAGGGTTGTAAAGACGTTATCGCCGCTGCCTACCGCTACAAAGTGGCGCAGCTCGAAGGCTAGCCGACCAAAAACCACCACAAGGGGACAGGCACCTTTGTGGTGGTAGGGCGATCGGCATAGAAAAAGTCCCCGCCGGGCGTGTGCTCGACGGGGACTTTGCCGTTTGATGGCTAACGCTGTAGGTGATTACTCGCCCAGCAGGCTCTTGGTGATGGAGGCAGCGGCCTTCTTGCCGGCGCCCATCGCCAGAATGACCGTAGCGGCACCGGTGACGATGTCGCCGCCGGCCCAGATGCGGGGATCGGTGGTCTGGCCGGTCTCCTCGTCGGCGACGATGTAGCCCCACTTGTTGAGCTCCATCTTGCCACCGATCTTCTTTGCGAAGGGGTTGGCGTTGGTGCCGATAGCCGAGATCGCGACATCGCAGGGAATCTCCTCGATGGCGCCCTCGATGGGCACCGGGCGACGACGGCCGGACTCGTCGGGCTCGCCGAGCTCCATCTTCTGGACCTTGACGGCGCATACGGAGCCGTCCTCGCCAGCGACAAACTCGAGCGGGGAGACGAGCGGCAGAACCTCGACGCCCTCGGCCTTAGCGTGGTGCAGCTCGGCGCGACGGCAGGGCATCTCGTCCTCGGTACGACGGTAGGCGATGATGGCGTGCTCGGCGCCCAGACGCTTGGCGGTACGGACGGCGTCCATAGCCACGTTGCCGCCACCAAAGACGACGACGTTCTTGCCGTGCTTGGTGGGGGTGTCGTACTCGGGGAACTTGTTGGCCTTCATCAGGTTCACGCGGGTGAGGTACTCGTTGGCGAAGAAGACGTTGGGCAGGTTCTCGCCGGGGACGTTGAGGAACTTGGGCAGGCCAGCGCCGGTCGCCACGTAGATGGCGTCGAAGCCCTGCTCGAACAGCTCCTCGGCCGTGGCCATGTTTCCCACGACGGAGTTGTACTCAAACTTGACGCCCATGTCCTCCAGGCCGTCGATCTCGCGCTTGACGACCGCCTTGGGCAGACGGAACTCGGGGATGCCGTAGACCAGCACGCCGCCGCCGGTAAAGAAGGCCTCAAAGACGGTGACGTCAAAGCCGTTGCGGGCGAGCTCGCCGGCGCAGGTGATGCCGGACGGGCCGGAGCCGACGACAGCGACCTTCTTGCCGTTCTTGGGGGCCATCTTGGGCGTGGAGGCGAGCTCGGGGCGGTCACCCAGGAAGCGCTCGAGCTGGCCGATGGCCACGGGCTCGGACTTCTTACCGCGGATGCACTTGCCCTCGCACTGGTTCTCCTGCGGGCAGACGCGGCCGCAGATGGCGGGAAGCATGGAGTCCTCGCGGATGGTATCGAGGGCGCCGCCGAAGTCCTTCTCGCGGATCTGCTCGATAAAGCGGGGGATGTTGATGTTGACGGGGCAGCCCTCAACACAGAACGGCTTCTTGCAGTTGAGGCAGCGCTCAGCCTCGGCCAGTGCCATCTCCTCGGTGAAGCCCTTGTCGACGGGGCGGAAGTCGCAGGCGCGCTCGGCAGCCGGCTCCTCGTTATCGGGGGTGCGGGGCGACTTCATATCGGCAACGAAACGACCGTTAACTAGTGGCATGCGCAGCTCTTTTCCTCATAGGCCTTGAGGGACTCGCCCTCTTCGGAACGGTAAGCGGCCTGGCGGGCACGAAGGTCATCCCAGTCGACCAGGGTGGCATCGAAGTCGGGGCCGTCGACGCAAGCGAACTTGGTCACGCCGCCCACCTCGACGCGGCAGCAGCCGCACATACCGGTGCCGTCAACCATGATGGGGTTGAGGGACGCGGTGATGGGGGTGTCGTATTTCTGGGCGGTGAGGGTCGAGAACTTCATCATCGGAACGGGGCCGACGCAGAAGACCTGGCTCACGGCCTTGTCCTGCAGCAGGCGCTCCAGCGGAGCGGTGACAACGCCCTGCTCGCCGTAGGAGCCGTCGTCAGTGGTGATGTGGATGTGGTCCTCGTCGAGGAGCTCGCGGAACTGGTCCTCCATAAGCAGGAGGTCCTTGGTGCGGGCGCCCATGATGGCGTGCACCTCGTGGCCGGTCTCGACCAGGTGCTTGGCGACCGGGAAGGCAATTGCCAGGCCGACGCCGCCGCCAATGACGGCGCAGGGGCCCTCAGCCATCTCGGTGGGAACGCCCAGCGGGCCCACGACGTCGCGCAGCGACTCGCCGGCCTCGTAGGTGGAAAGCATCTCGGTGGTCTTGCCGATCACCATGAAGATGAACTCGACCCAGCCCTCGTCACCGTTCCAGCCGGCCAGGGTAAACGGGACACGCTCGCCCGTCTCGTTGGCGCGAACCATGAGGAACTGTCCAGCGTGCGCATGCTTGGCGATTGCAGGCGCCTCGATGCGGAACTTGAACACCTTCTCCGAGAACTGCGTCTTCTCCAGGATCTTATACATAGAACCCCTCTCTTGTTAGGGCTGCCGAACCGTGTCTCCACGGAAATGGACGGTAGCCCGAATAAAACCGTACGCGCACAGGCGTTGTGCAGACATACGGTGCAAATTATACCCTCATGGCAATGTCGCTTACGTGTTTCTTTGGCAGGTGGGAAAAGGGTTTATCCACTTCGGCCTACCAAATAGGGACAGGTTTATTTTGGTCGGTTTTATCAGGCAAAACGGCAAAGGGGCCGGCCTCGGGTTGTGATGAGGCCGGCCCCCTTTGGGGCGCTGCATATGTATGGCGGCACAGGGTTTATTACGGCGCGGCTGTCATGGCGTTTCCGTAGATAAAACCTGCCAAAATAACCCTGTCCCTAAATAGTAGGTTTTAGTGCTTGCCGTTGGCGGAGGCGGCGCCGTTGACATGGTCGCGAGCATAGACTACGCCGTGCACAATCGCCAGGCCGGCGGCGTCGGCCGCGCGGGCGCAGGTGTCCTGGAAATCCTCGGCCTCGCGGGCGCGCAGCTGCTTAAGCACGTAGTCGGCGACGGCCATCTTGCCGGGAGGGTTGCCGATGCCGGTGCGGATGCGGCTGAAGTCGCGGCTGCCCATCTTATCGATGATGGAGCACAGGCCGTTGTGACCGGCGTGGCCGCCGCCCACCTTAACACGTACGTCGCCGGCGGGAATGTCGAGCTCGTCGTGGATCACGAGCAGCTCCTCGACCTTGATTTTGTACTCGCGGCAGAGTTTGGAGATGGGCCCGCCCGAGGTGTTCATGTACGACTGCGGCTTGACCAGTACAATCTGGCGCTTGCCGCCCTCTTCCTCGGGATCGTTGATGTTGATGAGCGCGACCTCGGCGCCTGCTTGGTTTTTCCAGTACGTGACGCCGGCCTGACGGGCCAGCTCGTCGATTGCTTTGAAACCAGCGTTGTGACGGGTCTCGGCATATTCCTCGCCAGGGTTGCCAAGTCCGGCAACCATGCGAATCTTAAGCGGCTGTGCAGCTGCCATGTTCATCCTTTCGTTGATTTGTCGCCTGCTATGGTGAGCGACCCTGTTGCCGCTGTCAAATGGAGGGCAATTGAGGTTATTTGAGGGCGTTTGGACGGCCGTCGAAATCGAGGTGGACAGTTAGTTCGGATACGTATAAGTTCTGAGAACTCGAATTGCTCGATTCAATGCCGATACGTTGTTTTGGAGCTTTAGTTAGTCCATATGACGCTGTTTTGAAGTCTACCCTGCCTTCAAATCGGGCGAATGGTATAGAGATAACTGCAAAACAGCCTAATTCAATGTGTCCATTTATACGTATTTGAACTAACTGTCCAGCCCTGCTCGACGGTGCACGGGTGATTCGCCGTTTAGACCGGCGCAAGGCCGATTCCGGCCCGCAGGGCGTTGAGCCAAGCGGCCTGACGCTTGCGATAGCCCTTGATACGGTATCGGAATCGGACTCCCGCGAGTCGATGCATCGTTTGGGCGAAGGCTTCGAGTGCAACAAGGTCTTTCATTTGGTCGCGATTGATAACCAGGACGTGGATGCCCATTGCCTTGAGGCCATTATTTCGATTGCCATCGTGGATGCGAGCGTTTTGAAGCTCATGCCCAATTCCGTTGTATTCGTTGTCGACTCCGGCGGCCGGGCAATATAGGTCGCAGATGGCGTAAGGGATGCCGGAGGACATGTTGACCGCAAGAGTGTCGAAGTCGATTCGATAGTTGAGTAGCAGGCCTCCCATGGGCAGGCTGCAACATCCGAATCCGCCAAAGCGCATGGGCGCTCCGAGAACGGCAAACATTAGGGATTCGGCTGGGGATGCAGATCCGGGTTGGGCGAGATTGACTGCCGTGCGAAACGAGGTATATGAGCTACTTTTGGCGAAGCGTGCGACCGCCTCGAGCTCTTCGATAGTTGTGGCGGGCTCGCATTTGTAGTGTGCCTGTTCGTAGCGGGTCTCGTTCTGTTGTTCGGTCGCCGACTGGTCGCCCAGGCAATCAAGATCGCCCGTCGCTGCGCAGTCATCGCCCTTGGGCCAGATGGCGTCATAGGCAATGGGGTATGTTGCCCCGGGGGGAAGGGAGTAGGTTCCGAGCAGTTCCATGAGTAGCATCAAGGTTTTGGCGACTGATTCATTCTTGGAACAAAGCATGGCTGTCATGGCAGGAGACGTAGCGTAGATGTCGGCCTCGACGTGCATAATTGCACCTTCAGGAAGCGGAGCGGAGAGAATATGCTGAAGAAGTCGCTTGTCGGGGCGCCTGTTGTCTTCGTTTGAAACGAGAAGATCGAGCAGTTCGGAATCATCTTCATTCCAGGCGTCGAGTATCGAAAGTGCGCCAAAGTCTATCGCGTCATTGTTGGGAATGCAGCCAGCCAAGGCCTGTGCTTGCTGTTCGCTATCAACGGAGTCCCAGGGTAGGGCAGAGTACGCCCGTCGTGCGCGACGAATTGCGCGGAGGGCGGAGAAACGTGAAATCACGGTCGTCATAGCTATAACGTACTAAGTTGGCGGCAGAATGCGACCGCCATGCCGTTCTTTTCGCTCAGCGGGGCGCTGCGCGCCACGAACGGCTGGGTGTTATGAAATCGGTGGAATCGGTTGAGGGGATTGCGGAAAATTGAGCTCTGCCGCGAAGGTTGACGATAGCTACTGGACAGTTAGTTCAGATACGTATAAGGCGGCGGGCGTTCGAGACGTTTCTAAGGGCCTTCGAGGGCGATTTGAGGGTAAAGATGCGGCGGTTGTACTCAAAAAAGATGAGCTTTGGGCGGCATGGCATCCGCCGGGGAGCTCAGAAGGCTCCGAACGGCCCTTTGGAGCTTTAAAAAATACGTATCTGAACTAATTGTCCAGGGAAGGTTGGCGAGGGATAGAAAAAGGGTCGGAAGCGAGTTTCCGACCCTTTAAAAGTATCAAAGATGATGCGATGTGCGGCAGGCTACAGCGCGAAGTCGCCGCCGACGAGCGTGGAGACGGGCTCCTCGTGGTAAACGGCGGAGATGGCCTGAGCGAACTCCTCGGCGACCGAGATGGTCTTGATCTTGCCGCCGACCTCGACGGGAATGGCGTCGGTGACGAGACACTCGACGATCGGGGCGTCGTTCAGACGCTCGATGGCCGGACCGGAGAAGATACCGTGGGTGGCGCAGACGTAGATATCGCCAGCGCCCATAGCCTTGAGCTCCTTGACGTTGGCGCACAGGGTGCCAGCGGTGTCGATCATGTCGTCATTGATGATGCAGGTCTTGCCCTTGATGTCACCGATGATGCCCATGACCTCGGCGGCGTTGTGGCGCGGACGGCCCTTGTGGGCGATGGCCAGGTCGCAGCCGAGCATGTCGGACAGCTTCTTGGCGGCCTTGGCGCGGCCCACATCGGGGGAGACGACAACCAGGTTGTCGGTGTCGAAGTTCATGGCGTTGTAGTACTGGCCGAACAGCGGCAGTGCGGACAGGTGGTTAACCGGGATGTCGAAGAAGCCCTGGATCTGGCCCTGGTGCAGGTCGAGGGTGATGATGCGGTCGACGCCGGCGCGCTCGAGCAGGTTGGCGACGAGGCGGGCGGTGATGGGCTCGCGCGGGCCGGCCTTGCGGTCCTGGCGGGCATAGCCGTAGTGGGTGATGACGGCGGTGATGGAGCGGGCGGATGCGCGCTTGGCAGCGTCGGTGGCGATGAGCAGCTCCATGAGCATGTCGTTGACGTTGCCGCCGGCCACGGACTGAATCAGGAAGACGTCGGCGCCGCGGACGGTTTCGTCGTAGCGGGCGTAAATCTCACCGTTGGCGAACTGCTTTAGCGTAAGGCCCGAAAGCTCGACCCCAAGGTACTCAGCGATCTTCTGAGCGAGGGGACGGTTGGAGGAACCGGAATACACGCGGATGGACTTGCGCATATTCTCCGACTTCTCGGGATCATTAATCGGCATTACCCTTCTCCTTTATATATCGAATGCCATATAGATGCCTTTTTGCATTGTAACCGCGCGACGGGGTTTATCGAGTCTTGATAACGTCTTTACCGTCAACGGACACGAACCGACCACTCATCCGGTTGCGCAGGTCACGATAGAAAAAGGAGCCGCCCCCATGGGAACAGCTCCTTAGATGCTTGGTAAAACGTTATACCTCGTCGTCCTCGTGCAGACGGCGGCGATAATCGGCGGCCCAGCCCTCAATGTTTACCTGACGGGCACGACCCAGGCCGAGTGCGTCTGCCGGGACCGGCTCGGTGATGACGGAGCCGGCGGCCACGAGCGCGCCGTCGCCGATCTGGGCGGGCGCGACCATCATGGTGTCGGAACCGATGAAGGCGTCCTTGCCGATGACGGTCTTGTGCTTGTGCACGCCGTCGTAGTTGCAGGTGATGGAGCCTGCGCCCACGTTGACGCCGGAGCCCATGGTAGTGTCGCCGATGTAGGACAGGTGCGGCACCTTGGAGCCCTCGCCGATCGTGGACTTCTTGATCTCCACGTGCGTGCCGGCCTTGGAGCCGTCGAGCATGTGGGTGCCCGGGCGCAGGTAGGCGCGCGGGCCGCAGTCGACGCCGTTCTCGATGACGGCCTCGATGGCGATAGTCTCATCGATGGTGCAGCCGCTGCCGACGGTGGTGTCGGTGAGGCGGCTGTTGGGGCCGAGCTGGCACTCCTCGCCCACGGTGACGTGGCCGATCAGGTGCGTCTGCGGCCACACGACGGTGTCGCGGCCGATGGTGGCATCGGGGCCGATCCAGGCCTGCGTGGGATCGATGAACGTGACGCCCTCGGCCATCCAGTGCTCGTTGATGCGGTCGCGCGCGATAGCGGTGAGCTGCGCGAGCTGAATGCGGCTGTTGACGCCCAGGCCGTCGCGGTAGTCATCGCAGTGGAAGATGGAGACCGCCTGGCCGTGACCCTTGAGGATTTCGAGCATGTCGGGCAGGTAGTACTCGGACTGCGCGTTGTCGTTGCCGATCTCGTTAATGTGGGCGGCGAGCTGCGCGCCGTCAAAGGCGTAGCAGCCGGCGTTGCACTCCAGCAGCGTGGCGGCCTGCTCGGGCGTGCAGTCCTTCTGCTCGATGATGCGCTCGATCTGGCCGTCGGCGCCCAGCTTGATGCGGCCGTAGCCGAAGGGGTCGGGCGGGGTCATGGTCATGACGGTGCAGGCGAGCTCGCCGGTAGCGACGGTCTGCGCGAACTTGGCGACGGTGTCGGCGGTGATGAGCGGCAAGTCGCCGTTGAGCACGACGACGGGGCCTTGCGTGATGCCGCAGGCCTCGAGCGCGACCTTCACGGCGTGGCCGGTGCCCAGGCGCTCGGTCTGCTCGACGCACTCGACCTTGGTGGCGCTGTTGGCGTAGGCGCCGTCGATGAGGGCGCGCATCTCGTCGGCGTGGCTGCCGATGACGACCACGACGCGGCTGCAGCCGGCCTTGATGGTGGCGTCGACGATCCACTGAACCATGGGCTTGCCCAGGATCTTGTGCGAAACCTTGCAGTGGTTCGACTTCATGCGGGTGCCCTCGCCGGCGGCGAGGATAATTGCGGTTGCGTCCATGTGATCTCCTGTTACGTTATAGAGACGTGTGCTTGGAAACGATACACGGCGCAATATGATACCGCAGGCATATGTTGAGCGCGTAACGATTGGATTGCGGCGGTTGAGGCTTGCGCCGCCGGCGTGGCGTTTGCGCTGGCCGTGCATGGCGGCGGTGCTGCGGAGCTGTCGTTTGAGCGAGGGGACGGGGGTGCCCGTGGACAACATACGAGAGGAGTTTGGCGGCGAGCCCGTCGCGGCATTCTCGATGTCGCATCCAGCTGTGCCGGCGCTCTATATAGTGCTGACGCTGGGGCTCACCATGTTCTCGATGCAGCCGGTGCTGATTGCGCTGTCACTTGCGGGCGGGTTGGCGTATGGATTTGCGACGCGTGGGGCTGCCCGCACGCTGGGCGCACTTCGCTGGCAGCTTCCGGTGATTTTGATTATCGCGCTGGTCAATCCACTGTTTAGTGCCTCGGGCTCGACGGAGCTGTTCCGTATTGGCATGCGCGCGGTGTATCTGGAGAGCATGGTATACGGCCTGTGCATGGGCGGGCTGTTTGTGGCGAGCGTGCTGTGGTTTGAGGCCGCGGCGTCGATGCTCGAATACGACAAGGTGCTCGCGCTTTTGGGTAACGCCGCACCGGTGATCGCGCTCATGATCTCGATGTGCATGAGGCTTATCCCGCAGTTTTTGCGCCGCGGCCGTACGGTGCTGGCGGTGCAGGATGCGATTGATGTGCCGGGCCGCGCGCCGGCCGACCCCGTGCGCTCGCGCCTGCGGGCATCGAGTGCATTGATGGGCTGGGGCATGGAAGATTCGTTGGAGCGCGCGGACGCGATGCGCTCGCGCGGGTGGGGCGCCGCGACGCGTCGTACGACGTATGCGCGGTATCGGCTGGGGCGCAGCGACGTTGCCGCGCTGGTTGGGCTTGCGCTGTTTGGTGCTGCCGCGGTGGCGGTGGCGTGGACCGCGACGACGCAGTATTCGTTTTATCCGCAGCTCTCGGTGCCGGCGCCGTGGCCGGGCTATGTCGTGTGCGCTGCCTGGATGGTGCTGCCTTGCGCGTTGCACGCGATTGATGAGAAGAGGTTTGGCTGATGGCTCGGTTGGATAGCTGCTCGGTAACGGGCGGGGCGTGCGGCTCCGATGTGCCTGCGATTGAGGTGCGGGGCCTTAGTTTTGCCTATCCCGGGGCCGAGGCACCGGTGCTCGAGGGGCTTGATTGGCGTGTTTCCCAAGGTGCGTTTGCGCTGCTTGTTGGCGGTACCGGTTCGGGCAAGTCGACGCTACTCTCGCTGCTCAAACCCGAGATCGCGCCGACGGGCGAGCGCGCTGGCGAACTGCGCGTGCTGGGCGAGAGCGTTGCCGACATGGATGTTCGGACGTCCGCGGAGCGCGTGGGCTATGTGTTCCAGGATCCCGAGAACCAGATCGTGTGCGAGACCGTGTGGCACGAGATGGCGTTTGGCCTGGAAAACTTGGGGCTAGCGCGTGACGAGATGCGTCGTCGCGTGGCCGAGACCAGCTATTTCTTTGGGCTGGAGGATTGGCTCCACCGCGATACCGATACGCTTTCGGGTGGTCGCAAGCAGCTGCTGTCGTTGGCCGCCGTGTTGGCGCTCCGCCCGCGCGTGCTGCTGCTCGATGAGCCCACGTCTCAGCTCGATCCCGTTGCCGAGAAGAGTTTTCTGCATGCGCTGTTTCGCGTGAATCGCGAGCTGGGCTGCACGGTTGTTGTGGCGACGCATCAGCCGCGCCCAATGCTCGAATACGCGACGTGTGCGTACCGGATTGAGGACGGTCGCGTGCGCGAGGTGGCGGATATGGCTTCTTTGGGACGCCGAGAATCGCTGTTGTCCGATGACATGTTGGGGTGGGGTGCCATCCGATGTGCAAATAAAGGAGTATTCAGCAGGCGTGAGGACAATTTGGGCTCTCTGGAGCCGCCCGGGGACGTATCGAGCGCGAAAAAAAGTTCGGAATTGGACAAATCGTCTGAATTTGTGGCGCAAACGTCGCTCGAGAACGGCTCGGAAGCCTTCCCGCGCACGGATGGAAGCAGAATACTCCAAAAAATGCACGCTGGGTCGGCTACCACCCTGGCAGGGAGCTGGTTTCGCTACGATCGCGCGGGCGGTTGGGTGCTGCGCGGGCTCGATGCGTCGTTTTCGGCTGGCGCGGTGCATGCGGTTGCGGGCGGTAACGGCTGCGGCAAGTCGACAATGCTTTCGGTGCTGGCGAAGACCGCCAAGCTGCAGCGCGGCCGCATGGTGCGCGGGGCGGCCTCGGCGGCGCTGCTGCCTCAGAATCCCAAAGCATTGCTGGTTGCCGAGACGGTTCGCGATGAGCTGATGGAATGGTCCTCGACCTGCGGATATGACGAGAACTTGGCGCGGGAGCGTGCGGTGCAACTTGGACTGGACGGCCTGGAGACGCGCCACCCCTACGACCTCTCGGGCGGACAGCGCCAGCTGCTCGCACTGGCAAAGCTGCTGCTGATCGGCCCCGAGCTGCTGCTGCTTGACGAGCCCACGAAGGGCTTGGACCTGGAGAGCCGCCGCATCATCGCCCGCGCCCTGCGTGACCATGCGAAGGCTGGCGGCACCGTCATCATGGCTACGCACGATTTGGACTTTGCCGAGCAGGTAGCCGACGACGTCGCCATGATGTTTGACGGCGAGATTGCCTGCATGGAGCCCCCGGCCGACTTCTTTGCCGACAACGTGTTCTATAGGGCGTGATGGGATGACGGATTATCGCGTTTCGCGCCTACTTGCAAAACTGGAGATCCCGCTGTTGTTGGCGGTGCCGGCGGTGATGGCTGCCGCGTTGCTGGCGGGTGTTGAGCAGGCAGCGTTGGCCATGCTGGTTGTGGTGGCGTTGGTACTTGCGCTGTTCTTTGCGGGTTACGAGGCATCTCGTCCGGGTTTGCGCCAGATTATGCCCACGCTGGTGCTGGCGGCGCTGGCGGCGGCGGGGCGCATCCTGTTTGGGCCCATTCCCGACTTTAAACCGGTGAGCGCCATCGCCATTATCGCGGGGGCGACGCTTGGTCGCCGCAATGGTTTTATGGTTGGCGCGCTGGCAGCGCTGACCAGCAATTTCTTTTTTGGGCAGGGCATGTGGACGCCGTGGCAGATGTATGCCTGGGGGCTCGTGGGATACGTTGGCGGTGTGCTGGCGTATGCGGGTGCGTTCGACCGCGCCGACGGCACCGTGCGCATGCCAGCGCTGCTGGCGTACGGCTTTGCGTCGGGCCTGCTCTATGGCGTCGTGATCAACGCGTATGACATCATTGGTTTTGTACAGCCGCTTACTTGGGCGGGTGCCGCGGCGCGTCTTGCCACGGCAGTGCCGTTCGATATTACGCACGGCCTTGCGACCTGCGTGTTTTTGGCCGCCTTGTACAAGCCTTGGTGTCGCCGCATTAACCGTGTCGTCGTGAAATACGGGCTGTAAGGCATTTCGCATTCCCTCACGAACTTGCGGTGGAATAGTTCTCGTTTTTGGCTATTTGCTGCCCAAACAGGAACTATTCCACCGCAACTTATAGGGGGAGAGGGGCCACACAATCTGTTTTCCTCTGTCCCCCCAGGAATTACTTGGGGCTAGAGTTCTAGCGTGAGGGTGACGGGGCAGTGGTCGCTGCCGAAGATGTCGCCGCGGATGCCGGTGTCGCGTACGTTGTCGGCGATTGCGTCGCTTACCAGGAAGTAATCGATGCGCCAGCCGGCGTTGTTCTTGCGGGCATTAAAGCGATAGCTCCACCAGCTGTAGACGCCCTCGACGTCGGGGTTTGCCGCGCGCCAGGTATCGGTAAAGCCGGCGTTGAGCAGCTCGGTAAACTTGCCGCGTTCCTCGTCCGAAAAGCCTGCGTTGCCGCGGTTGGACTTGGGGTTCTTAAGGTCGATCTCCTCATGCGCCACGTTAAAGTCGCCGCAGGTTACGACGGGTTTGCCGGTCTCGCGCTCGAGCGCGTTCAAAAAGCCGCGGTAGGCATCGTCCCAGGCCATACGCACGTCGATGCGCGCGAGCTCATTTTGTGCGTTGGGCGTGTAGACATCCACAAACCAGAATTTGTCGAACTCGAGCGCGCAGACGCGGCCCTCGGTTGCGGCTTGGGCGACGAGCACGGCCGCCTCGCCTTCGCCGGCGTAGGGCAGCAGCGCATCGGCGCACAGTACGCGCAGCGGCTCCTGGCGGCTAAAGACCGCGGTGCCCGAATAGCCTTTACGCTCGGCGTAGCTCCAGGTTTGGTGATAGCCGGGCAGGTCAATATCGACCTGGCCTTCTTGCAACTTGGTCTCTTGCAGCGCCAGGATATCGACGTCGAGTTCTTGCGCGATCTGGATAAAGCTCGGGTCCTTTTTGAGCACGGCGCGCAGGCCGTTGACGTTCCACGAGGCGAAAGTGTAAGTCTGAGGCATGGTGTCCTTTCGACGGGGTTGGCAGGCTTAAGATTAGCGCAACAGGGGCGGGGTGGGATCCGCGCATGCTGACTTAAAGGCCGCATGCTGGGACGTCGCTCAACGCTGCCCGACTAACAAGGACGGAGGACAAACATGACGCAGGCAATAACGGATCCCAAGCAGGCCTCCGCCGCGCTGGCGGAGCTGTTCGGCACCCATAAGCGCGTGGTCTTCTTTGGCGGCGCGGGTGTTTCCACGGCGAGTGGCATCCCCGATTTCCGCAGCGTGGACGGCCTGTATCACCAGCAGTTTGCCTATCCGCCCGAGACCATGCTGTCGCATAGCTTTTACGAGGCGCATCCTGCGGAGTTCTTCGACTTTTACCGCACCAAGATGATCGCGCTTAACGCTAAGCCCAACCGCTGTCACACCAAGCTCGCCGAGCTGGAGCGAGCCGGCAAGCTCGACGCCGTGGTGACGCAAAACATCGACGGCCTGCATCAGATGGCCGGCTCGCAGCGCGTGTTCGAGCTGCACGGATCGGTCCATCGCAACATTTGCCAGTCGTGCGGCGCGGTCTATAGCGCCGAGTGGATTTGCTCGCGCGAGCACGAGGATGCCGCGGGCGTGCCTGCGTGCCCCGCGTGCGGCGGCCGCATCAAGCCCGATGTGGTGCTCTACGAAGAGCCGCTCGATGAACATGTGCTGACCGGTGCCGTTGCCGCCATCGCCGCGGCCGATGCCCTCATTGTGGGCGGGACCTCGCTCGTGGTGTATCCGGCGGCAGGCCTTACGCGATACTTTACCGGCGATACGCTGGCCATATGCAACCTTGCTCCCACCGATCAGGATGCAAATGCCGACCTGCTGATTTCTTGCGACATCGCGGCCGCGTTTGCGTTCTAGCCCGCGCGCGCGGATACAATAGAAAGACTGATTGCAAAGCGACCCCGCCGTCAGCGCCCGAGCGCGGCGGCGCGGGCATTTTAGGAGGATGTTCATGGCGAACGACAGCAAGACATGGCGGTGCGGAAAGTACGAGCTCAGCTTTGACCGTCCGCGCATCATGGGCGTCCTCAACGTGACGCCCGATTCGTTTAGCGACGGCGGTGAGCACTTTGACCAAGATGCCGCTATCGAGTACGGCCTGGCGATGCTCGATGCCGGCGCCGACATCATCGACGTGGGCGGCGAGTCCACGCGCCCCGGCTTTACCCCGGTCAACCCCGACGAGGAGGCGCGTCGCGTGCTGCCCGTCGTGCGCGCGCTCGCCAAAGAGGGCGCCATCGTCTCGATCGACACGCGTCATGTGGCAGTTGCCAAGGCGGCTGTGCGCTGCGGTGCTTCGATTGTCAACGACGTGACGGGCTTCACCGATCCCAAGATGGTTGAGTTCGTTAAGACGAGCACCTGCGGCGTCATCGTAATGCACGCCGGCGAGGTCGCCGCACCCGCCCGCACGCACGCGACGGTGCAGCTCGATACCTCGGCTGCGGCGTTTGTTGCCGAGAAGGCGCGCGAAGCGGCTGCCGAGGCTGCGCGCGAGGCCGAGAAGCCGGCCCGTCGCCGTCGCGGCAAGTTGCTGGGCGAGCCCAAGGTTGAGGCCAAGCTTCCGGGCGGTGTGGTACAGCCCTCGCTGCCGTTTGGCGAACCGGAGCCCGAGTCCGAGCCAGAGACGCCGGCTGCCGAGCAGGCTGCCCTTGCCGCCGAGACTGCAGAGCCCGAGAGCGTGCCCGCAGCTACCGAAGCCGCACCAGAGCCCAGCGACCACCTGGCCGCCATGATGCGCCGCAGCGCCCGCCGCGAGGAAGCCTACGTGCCCACCTCACAGCTCCGCCGCTTTACCCTGCCCGATTCTGCGCCCATCATGCGCCGCGTCATGGGCTTTCTGTCCGACCAGGCCCGCACGCTCATCCATGCCGGCGTGTCGCGCGACCGTATCTGCATCGATCCCGGCCCGGGCTTTGGCAAGACGGCCAATGAGGATATCGTCATCCAGCGCGAGACCGCCAAGATGGCGTCGCTGGGCTATCCGCTCATGTGCGCCGTGTCGCGCAAGCGCTTTGTGGGCGCCGTCTCGGGCGTGACCGATGCCGCCGCGCGCGATGCCGCCACGTTTGGTGTGTGCTTGGGCGCCATCCAGGCCGGCGCCAACATCGTGCGCGTGCATGACGTTGCGGGCTTTGCACAGTTCCTGAACGGTTACTGGGCCGTTGCCAAGCCGCAGCCGCGCCGCGCGTTTGTGGCCGTGGGTTCCAACCTGGGGCATCGCTGCGACAACATTCGCGCCGCGCGCGACATGATCGCCGAGATCCCGCTCACCTGCGTGTCCAACTGCTCGCGCATCTACGAGAGCGAGCCGGCCTATGAGACGCGCCAGGACGCGTTTGCCAACGCCGTCATCGAGATTAAGACCGAACTGGCGCCGTTGGTGCTGCTCGATGAGCTCATGAAGATCGAGGCCGAGTTGGGCCGCGACCGCTCCAAAAAGGCCAAGGCAAACGGCCCGCGCACCATCGACTTGGACCTGCTGTGGATGGATGGTGAGACCCACGGCGGCAAGAAGCTGCGTCTGCCGCATCCGCTGATCGGCGAGCGCGACTTTGTGCTGGTGCCGCTCGAGGACCTGATGCACGACCCGGCGCGGTTCTTCCGCTACAACGGCGTCGAGGTCAAGGAGCCCGAGGATCGCGTGGGCCATATCGTGGGCGAATTGGGGCGTATGTAGATGATCGAGATGAATGCTGTAGCCGCCGGTACCGAGCTCGACGCGGCGCGTGACGCGGGCCGCGAGGGCATGTCCGCGGGCTGGTGCGCGTGGAGCGCGGGCGATGCATCGCTGACGTTTTCGCTGGTCGTGCGCCCCGATGTGAACATGCACGCCTTCCACGGCCTGCCGTTTGTGGCCGCAATGGGCATGATGGACGCGCTCGCGGGCACGGCCGCAACGCCGGGTCTGGGGCTTGCCGGCAAGGTGGGCATCCAGTGGCCGAGTGACATTGTGTGCGGCGCGCCTGCGTTTGAGACGTCGCTCGCGCGCCTCGCCGTCAACGGCGGTGCCGGTGCCGCGGGCATGTTCGGTGCCGTGACGGTGGATATTGAGCGTTCGGCACTGAGCGAGCTCGGTGTAGATGATGCCGACGAAGTGCTGGTCGAGGCGCTGGCCGCGGCGGTGCTCGCTCGCGTTGACGCCTGGGCGGTTGCCGCCAACACACCACAGGGCGCTGCCGGCCCGCTGGCCCCGGTGCTGGGCGAGTACTTCGACATGGTGCCGCTGCTGGGCCGCCAAGTTGCGGCGGTGTCGCCCAACGGCTTGCCGCTTGCGGTCGGTGTGTTTGCGGGCCTGGACATCTGGGGCCGCGCGACCATTAAGACCGACGCCGGCGAGCAAGAGTTTCCGCCCGAGGCCGTACGGATTCGCGGGCTGTAACGCGAGGCGCTCGCGCCCAAAGATAACGATGACAACGGAGTCCTCCTCGGCTTGCACCGGGGAGGGCTTTCGCTTGTCTGGGGAATGGGTTGCCAGCGCTTTATTCCTCAAAACTGAAAAATTTTCGTTTTTGAGGAATAGGATTAAGGCAGCTCGGCCTTTCGCGAGGTATATTCGCTACAGAGCCTATTCCTCAAAACTGAAAAATTTTCGTTTTTGAGGAATAGCGATAAAAGACCGCGAGGAGGCCCCAATGAAACTCATCAATAGAACGTCATATATGGACACGTTGACGAGCCTTATTGGCGTGCCGGACATCAAGGTCATAACGGGCATCCGCCGTAGCGGTAAGTCAAAATTGCTCGAGGCCCTCCGCGATTACGTGGAGGCGAATCTGTCCAATTCGAATGTCATCCATATCAACTACAACCTCGATGAGTTCGAGAACCTGCTCGAGTATCACGCGTTGCTCACCTATGTAAAAGAGCATCGAGTGGCCGGCAAGCATAACTTTCTGCTTATCGATGAAGTTCAGATGTGCGACGGTTTTGAGCGTGCGATCAACAGCCTTCACGCATCCGAGCAGTACGACATCTTCATCACCGGATCGAACGCCTTTTTGCTGTCGAGCGATCTGTCAACGCTCTTTACGGGGCGCACCTTCGAGATCGAGGTTTTCCCATTCTCGTTTGAGGAGTATCGTCTCTATGGCGACGAGAGCGAGGTCGACCGCGACTTCGATGAGTACGCGAGAACCGGCGGCATGTCTGGCTCTTACCCTTATCCACTGCAGGAGCAGCGCTATCAATATCTCTCCAACGTCTTTAAGACGCTCATCGTGAGGGATATCGTGCAGCGGCATAACGTGAGAAACGAATCGGCGCTGCTGCGCATTGCCGATTACATGATGGACAACGTTTCCAACATTACGTCGGCACGCAACATTACGGATGCATTAAATGCGGATGGGCTAAAGATTACGAACAAGACCGTCGGCACGTACATGGGGTACCTGTGCGATGCGTTTGCCTTCTATAAAGTTCGTCGATACGACATTCGTGGCAAAAAATACCTTAAGAGCGGCGAGAAGTACTATCTGGCGGACCATGCGTTTAAATACGCACTGCTCGGTACACGCGATATGGACTGGGGTCGCGTGTACGAGAACATGGTGGCCATCGAGCTGCTGCGCCGCGGATACGAGGTATACGTCGGCGTACTCTATAAAAAGGAAATAGACTTTGTAGCAATCAAGCGAAGCGAGAAGCTCTACATTCAGGTGAGCGACGACATCAGCTCGGATAAGACATTTGAACGCGAGATTTCACCACTGCTGAGCATTGGCGACGCGTACCCCAAGATGATTCTCGCCCGCACGCATCACGAGGCCACGGACCGCAATGGGGTGCAGATCGTGGACCTGGCGAGGTGGCTGTGCGGTGAGACGTAGCAGAAGGTCCTATTCCTCAAAACTAAAAAATTTTCGATTTTGAGGAATAGGACCAATGCGTCGCCTAGTTCGCCGCTCGTGCTCGACTTAGGTCCCCGTCCTACCCCAGCTCCTGCATGCGGCGGTAGATTTCGCAGATGCCTTTGATGGTGAGTTGGCCGTCGACCACGTCGAAGGCATCGGTCGAATCGGCGACGATGCCGGCGAGGCCGCCCGTGGCGATAACGGTGGCGTCTTCGCGCCCCAGCTCGCGCTTCATGCGCGCGACCAGGCCCTCGGCCATGGCCGCGGCGCCCGTTACGGCGCCGACTTTGATGCACTCCTCGGTATCGCGGCCGATGGCGTGCTCGGGCGCCTCGAGCGGAACGCTGGCGAGCTTGGCGGCTCGGGCGGCGAGCGCGTCCATCGAAATGCGGATGCCTGGCGCAATCGCTCCGCCAATGTAATAGCCGTCCTCGTCGATGACGTCGATATTGGTCGCGGTGCCAAAGTCCACCACGATCGCCGGGGCGCCGTAGAAGGTCTCGGCAGCGACGGCGTTGGCGATGCGGTCGGCACCAACGGCCTGGGGGCGTGCCGCGCGCAGCTTGGTCACGGCCGCCGTCTGCGGCCCAATGACGATGGCGTCCGCCGCGATGCGGTCGGCCACGGCGTGCCACTCGCGCGAGAGCTGCGGCACCACGCCGGCAAAGGCGATCGCGTCGACCGCGCCGAGCGAGAGGTCGTACATCTTAAAGAAGCCCATCAGGCGCACGTGAATCTCGTCGGCGGTATAGGAGCGGTCGGTGGGCATGCGCCACGACTGCACCAGCTCGTCTCCGTCAAACAGGCCCATGGCCGTCTGCGTGTTTCCCATATCGATAGCGAGCAGCATGTCTACTCCAGGTGTCGGCGTAAAAGGACGCGCACCATTGTATACGCGCCGCCGCCGGCGCTCGGCTGCGATTCGTTTACGATGATATGTACTGAGGGGTTTAAATATGAAGGAATTATGCTCTACGAGATTTTCCTTGCCGTTTACCGAACTCCCACGTAATATTCTTTCTTGCGCACATGAGGCGCCCAGACATTGCGGGGTGGAGCAGTCTGGTAGCTCGCCGGGCTCATAACCCGGAGGTCGTAGGTTCAAATCCTGCCCCCGCGACCAAGAACTTGCAGCTCGTCGGCCTAGCCGGCGAGCTTTTTTGTTATTTCGGGACCGTGTTTTCGATCCAATTCTCGGCCTCTCAAACAAAATCTCGATCTGTAACATCTAGACCCGATTTGGGCGGCTAGGTGTTACAGATCGAGATATACCGGTGGGCTTGGTCGTGTTTGTCTAAATCTGTAACACGAGGGACGGTTTTTGCCGAGTAACCGTTACAGATTGAGATTTTCTAGCAGGCGGGTTTGGTTTGTCTCGATCTGTGACAGGTTGGGGTCAAAAGTAGGTCTAGATGTTACAGATCTAGATTGTTGAGGATGGGTTGAGAGGAATACCTTGATTTGTAACAGTAAGACCCGGTTTTGCCGCGTAACTGTTACAGATTGAGATAAACCGACGGGCCGCCCCGCCCCATCCACCTGCCGCTACCTGTTATCCGCCGATTTCCGTTGCGCTGTTGTATTCCCATGCCATATCCTCTAGACAACTACGCGGCATCATCGCCGCCGCGCCTACAAGAGAGGAATGTCCATGACCGCACCTGCATCCAAGCTGCTTCAGCCCATTACGGTTGGCCCCCTTGAGCTCAAAAACCGCATTATGTTCCCGCCGCTGACCACCGGCTACGAGGAGCGCGACGGCTCCATTGGCGAGCGCAGCCTGGCTTTTTACGAGCGCCTGGCCCGTGGCGGCGTGAGCTACATCGTCATCGGCGACGTTGCTCCCGTCATGACCGCAAGCCCCACGCCCAAGCTGGCGACCGACGCCCAAATCCCCACGTTTAAGGCCCTGGCCGATGCCGTCCACAAGCACGGCGCCAAGGTCGCGCTGCAGCTGTTCCACCCCGAGTACGACGTGCCCGGCGTCGGCCGCATGGTCATGGGATCCATGGCCGCCGCCAAGGCCGCGCAGGAGGCCAAGGCCGCCGGCGACGAGGAGACCTTTGCCGCCAAGATGGCCGAGTCCAACGAGATCCGCAACCAGGCCTACGCCAAGCTGCATCACGACATGCAGCACTTTGTGAACGAGGCGAGCGTAGAGCAGCTCACCCAGATCAAGGAGGCCATCGCTGCCTCGGCCGCTCGCGCACAGCAGGCCGGGATCGACGCTATCGAGGTCCACGGCGACCGCCTGGTGGGTTCGCTGTGCTCGGCCATCCTCAACCAGCGCACCGACGAGTACGGTGGTTCGTTCGAGAACCGCGTTCGCTACGCGCTGGAGGTCGTCGCCGCCATTAAGGAGGCCGCGCCGCAGCTGATGGTGGAGTACAAGCTCCCTGTGATCATGGAGAACCCCGACGGCACGCCGCGCGGCAAGGGTGGCCTGCAGCCCGACGAGGCCTGCGAGTTCGCCAAGCTGCTCGAGGGTGCGGGCATCGATATGATTCAGGTCGCACAGGCCAACCACACCGGCAACATGGGCGACACCATTCCGCCCATGGGTGCCATGCCCTACAACTGGACGCTGCCCGTGGCCGAGCGCGTCAAGGCCCTGGTCTCCGTGCCGGTGGCAACCGTGGGCCGCGTGGTTTCGGTCGAGGCTGGCGAGAAGATTCTGGAAGACGGCGCCGCCGACATCATCGCCTATGGCCGCTCGCTCATGTGCGACCCCGACATTGCGCTGAAGGCCGCCACGGGTGAGCCCATCCGCGAGTGCCTCAACTGCAACAAGGGCTGCGTCGACGCGATTCAAAATCGCAAGTACATCTCGTGCGTGCTCAATGCCGAGAACGGCGACGAGGCGACCATCGCCATCAAGCCGGGCGAGGGCGACAAGAAGATCGCCGTGGTGGGCGGCGGCATCGCCGGCCTGGAGGCCGCACGCGTGGCGGCCAAGCGCGGCTACGACGTGACCATCTACGAGGCGAGCGATCATCTGGGCGGCCAGATTGTGCTGGCGGCTGCGCCTCCGCGCAAGGACGAGATCATGCGCTCGGTCGAGTACTACGAGAAGATTCTGCCTGGCCTGGGCGTGAAGGTTGAGCTCAGCCATGCCGCTACCGCTGAGGACCTCAACGCCGCCGACGCCGCGATTGTGGCTGTGGGCGCGCACGACGTGGTCATCCCCGTTCCGGGTGCCGACTCGGACAAGGTCGTTTCGAGCTGGGACGTGCTGGCCGGCAAGGTGGAGCTCAACGGCCGCGTCGCCGTCATTGGCGGTGGCCTGGTGGGCACCGAGACTGCCGAGTATCTGCTGCAGCACGGCTGCGAGGTGGCGATTGTCGAGATGCTCGACAAGATTGCCGCGGGCGAGTCCGAGACCATTCTGCCGCTGATTATGAGCGACTTTGCCGTGCACAACGTAGAGCAGCATGTTAAGACCCGCCTGACCGCCATTACCGACGAGGGCGTGGAGGCTGTTCGCACCACCGAGGACGGCGCCGAGGAGCCGGTGAAGATCGCCTGCGATTACGTGGTGATGGCCGTGGGCTCCAAGGCCAACGCGTTTGACCTGGATGGCGTGACGGTGCCCGTGACCTGCGTGGGCGACTGCTCGGGTGAGCGCACCGCCGACATTGCGAGCGCCATCCGCACGGCGTATCACGCGGCCAACGAGCTGTAGTTGAACATCGCGGCTAGGCGGGGCGGTAGCACGGATCCGTCTCGCCCGGCTGTGTCCCGTCGGGTGTCAACCGGTGCGGGGCCTGCAAGCGCAGCAGGTCCCGCCCTTTTTGTTTTGCTCCGGTGGATGGCAATGCGCGGTAATCATGAGGAGTGAGGACGTCTACTGCCTTGCAGATCACTCAAAAATATTGGGGGAGGGGTTAATAACTATATCCTCTATACCAAAGGACATAAAGAGATGCCAATTTTGTTGACAAGCGAATGACGATTAGCTGCGAGTCAGCTACCAGCGTAAATAATCGATAAAGAAATGTCGTAATTTGGTGCCAAATGCCCAGATAACGCCGCGTCTATTTTAATTAACTGCTTTGAGCAAACAGTAAAATGTTACTATCTAACTTGCACGTAAGAAAGCAGATTAACGGCTAAGGCTAAGAAGTGGCAGGTATGTCGGAAGCAACTAGGACTCGCACGCATGCGCCCGAGGTTAGGCAGCGCGCCGTCGAGATCCTCCAAGAGGGGGTCGGTCATCGCGCTCTCGCCGCGGAGCTTGGCATTCCCCAGGCCACGGCTCGTCAGTGGGCCCGCGCGTATGCCGTGGGCGGTGCCGACGCCGTTCTCAATGCCGGTTCGCATCATCACACCTATTCGTACGACGTAAAGCTCGCTGTGGTTAAGGACCGTCTGGAAAACGGCTTGACGGTTCGCGAGGCCATGATCAAGCACAAGATTCCCAGCGAGTCTTCGGTCAAGGCTTGGTGCCGTCAGTACCGCGAGAGCGGTGAGTCCGCACTGGTCGATAAGCCGCGCGTTAAAAAGGCGGAATAGCGAACGGGATGGTGCGCCCACAGGGGCGCATTTTTCTTGCCGCCCCTCTACTCCAATGCGGACGCGCCCTTGCCCCGTACGCCTAAAACTCCCCAGTTGACCGAAAACCTGCCGCCGCTGCTCCTCAATTGAGCTATAACGTTAAACAATTGCAGCGTTTTTGCATGGGGGAGTGATGGTATGACGCTACTGTATTTCCTTACCCTGTTTCCGCTGGTACCGGCGCTGGGCATGCTGCTCGCGCGCGGTGACCGCGCCCGCGATGCGGTGGGGCTCATAGGTTCCGGCATTATTATGGCGGTGACAGTTGTAGTCGCCGTCATGTTTTTTGGCACGGGTCCGCAGAGCTTTGAGGTTGCCCCCGGCACCTCGCATGTGCTCTCGATCATCAGCTCCGCCATCGACGTGATTCTGTGCGCCGTCATCCTGTACAACGCGCGTAAATATAAGAGCACGCTCACCACGGTGCTCGGCGTGGTGCAGCTGGTGGGCTCGCTCGCCTTTGCAGCCATGACGCTGCCCGCGGCCGAGGCCGTCACGGCGACGCCGCTCTACCTGGACTACATGAGCGTGATCATGGTCCTCGCCGTCGGTATCGTCGGCAGTCTAATCTGCGTGTATGCCCTGGGTTACATGAAGGACTTCCAGGCCCATGACGAGCACGAGGCCGCGCTGCGCGGGCAGACCGCGCCCGACCGTCGCCCGCAGTTCCTGGCGCTTATGTTCCTGTTCCTCTCGGCCATGTTCGTCATCGTGACGAGCGACAACCTTGAGTGGCTGTTCTGCGGCTGGGAAATCACCACCGTGTGCTCGTTCCTCATGATTGGCTACACGCGCACGCCCGAGGCCATTAAAAACGCCTTCACCCAGATCATCCTGAACATGCTGGGCGGCATCGCGTTTTTGGCGGGCCTTATGTTCCTGCACGTCAACGGCATGCCGTTGACCATCTCGGGCATGATCGAGCTTTCCGGCGCCGGAACCGCGCAATCCGCGCTGCTGGTGATGCCGGTCGTTCTGCTGTCGCTCGCCGCACTCACCAAGGCCGCACAGATGCCGTTCCACACTTGGCTGTTGGGTGCCATGGTTGCCCCCACGCCCACGAGCGCCCTGCTGCACTCGTCCACCATGGTCAAGGCCGGCGTGTTCCTGATGGTCAAGCTGAGCCCGCTCTATGCCATCTATCCCGTGACCGGCTTTATGGTCACGAGTGTGGGTGCCATCACGTTTTTGCTCGCTGCCCTCATGGCCATCTCGCAGAGTAACGCCAAGCGCGTGCTCGCGTACTCCACCATCTCCAACCTGGGCCTCATCAGTGCCTGCCTGGGTGTCGGCGCGCCCGAGGCCGTGTGGGCCGCCATCTTTCTGATCCTGTTCCATACGGTGGCAAAGTCGCTGCTGTTCCTGTGCGTGGGCACGGCCGAGCATCATATCGGCAGCCGCAACATCGAGGACATGGACGGTCTGTTCAGCCGCATGCCGCACCTGACGCGTCTGATGATGCTGGGCATTATGGGCATGTTTGTGGCGCCGTTTGGCATGCTCGTGTCCAAGTGGGGCGCCCTGGTGGCGTTCGCGCAGACCGGCAACGTGCTCATGATCATGGTGCTTGCCTTTGGCTCGGCCGCGACGTTTTACTTCTGGGGTAAGTGGCTCGCCAAGCTTTCGGGCGTCGACCCCACGGCTCAAAACGTTGAGGTCAATGTCCATAAGACCGAATGGATGGCCCTCAACACCATCGCCGCGCTGCTGATTCTGTGCTGTGTGGCGTTCCCGGTTATCTCGAGCGGCCTGGTGTCGCCTTACTTGGCCATGGTGTTTGGCCGCGTGCCGTACGTTATTGGCAAGGACGCCATGTATCTGATGGTGGTTATCGTGGCGTTTATCGCCGTGGTGCTGCTGACGTCGTTCCGCGTGAGCAACAAACCGCATGTAAACGTATATCTTTCGGGTGTGGGAACCGACAATTACCGCCATTTCCGTGGCTCGATGGGACACGAGGTGAAGGCCGAAAAGCGCAATTGGTACTCGGAGGACGCCCTTGGCGAGAAGCGTATTGGCCCCGCGGGTAGCGTCGTGTGCTGCAGCATTATCTTGTTTGCGCTGCTGTGCTGCGCGTGGATTGGGCCCGAGCGGCTTGCCATGAGCGCGCCCTCGGTGCTGCGCGGCAAGTATTTCGAAGGCTCGGGCGTCGTGGGCATATTTATTGGCACCGTGGCGTTTGCCCTGATCGCGCCGATTGTGGGCGGCCTGATCGACGGTCTTGACCGTAAGCTTTCGGCCCGCATGCAGGGCCGTGTGGGCCCGCGCCTGCTGCAGCCTTTCTACGACGTTTCCAAGCTGCTGCGCAAAGCCCCCGCCAGCGTAAACACCATGGACGATACCTACATGGCGTGCGCGCTCATCTTCACCGTCGTGGGCGGTGGCATCTTTGTGTCGGGTTCCAACACGCTGCTGTGCGCCTTTATGGTTACGCTCGCCGCGATCTTTGTGGTGCTGGCGTCCGCCTCGACGCAAAGCCCGTTTGCCCAGGTTGGCGCCGATCGTGAGTTGCTGCAGGTTATGAGTTACGAGCCCGCCGTTCTGCTGATGAGCGTGGGCCTGTACCTTGCCACCGACAGCTTTGATTCCATTGCCGTGACGGGGCAGTCGGCCCCCATCATCGTGTACAGCGCGCCCATTTTCCTCGCGCTGCTCGCGGTGCTTACCATCAAGCTGCGCAAGTCGCCGTTCGATCTTTCGTACTCGCATCACGCGCATCAGGAGATTGTCCAGGGCGTCGCCACCGAGATGAGCGGCGGCACGCTGGCCAAGATGACCCTTATGCACTGGTGCGAGACCGTGCTGTTTTTGATGTGGGTGGGCATGTTCTTTGTCTGGGACAACCCGGTGAGCTGGGTGGTCGCCCTGGTCGTGATGGTCGCGACGTATTTTGTCGAGGTACTGATCGATAACACCTTCGCACGCAGCACCTGGCGCAGCTGCTTTAAGCTCGGATGGGGCGTGGCACTGGTGTTTGGCCTGCTCAACCTTATGCCCATCCTCGTCGACGTGTTTATTTAGGAGGCGGCATCCATGGATCATAAAATGTCACGCTCGCCGTGGGTTATTCATTACGACGGCTCGAGCTGCAACGGATGCGATATCGAGGTGCTGGCCTCGCTCACGCCGCTGTTCGATGCGGAGCGCTTTGGCGTGGTCAACACCGGCAACCCCAAGCATGCGGACATCTTTTTGGTGACGGGGTCGGTCAATGCCCAGAACCTGCCCGTCGTGCGCCAGGTCTACAACCAGATGCTCGAGCCCAAGTGCGTGGTGGCCTGCGGCATCTGCGCGTGTTCGGGCGGTGTATTCCGCGATGCCTACAACGTGATCGGCGGCGTGGACCGCGCAATCCCCGTGGACGTGTACGCGCCCGGATGCGCCATTCGCCCCGAGACCGTGATCGATGCCATCGTGGAGGCGTGCGGCATCCTGGACCAGAAGGAGGCCGTGATGCGCGCCGGCGGCGACCCGCTCACCGTAGGCGGTGCCGCTGCCTGGGACGGCGGCGTTGAGCTGGGCGAGGACGGGTTTGTGGCCGCGGGGGCCGGGGCTGATAGTGCCGGTGACGCGCCTGCCGGGAAGCCCGCCGCGCTCGCCGCTGCAAAGGAGGCCGAGTAATGCAAAAGGCTATCTATACCACCGTCGGGCTCGACGAGCTTCTGTCGCATGTTCAGGCGCTCAAGGGTGCCGGCGCGCGCTTTGTGCAGATGCACGCCGAGCGCAATGTCGACGACGGCACGTATCGCCTGGTCTATACGTTTATCAACGTTCGTGCTGCTCAGGAGCATATTGCGCAGGACGGCGGCTATGCGATCGAGAACCTGGTGGTTGAGGGTATCGACCGGTACCAGGAGATTCCGTCCATCAGCTCGTACTATCCGGCGGTGTTCCCGTTTGAAAATGAGGCACACGACCTGTTCGGGCTTGCCATCACCGACATGCAGATCGACTTTAAGGGCTTTTTCTACCAGGTCTCGACCGCTGAACCCATGAGCGTTATTACGCCCGAGGTGAAGGCCGCGCGCGAGAAGGCCATGAAGGTCCGTGTCGCCGCCGAGGCCAAGGCGCGCAGGGCCGCGGCCGAGAAGGCCGCTGCGGGGGAGGGTGCCACGGGCTCTGGCGATGCCGCGGGTGCCGCTGCTCAGCCCACTGCGGCTGTCGGCTCCGATGCTCAGCACGATGAGGCCGCTGCAAAGGCCGCGCTCAAGGCTGCCGAGATGGAAGCAAAGCTCGCCGCCATGGATCCCGAGAAAGCGGCCAAGGTCCGTGCGGCGCTTGCCGCCAAGGCCGCCCGCGACAAGCAGAAAAAGGAGGCGTAAGGCCCATGGCACATCGCTCTGTTATTCCGTTTGGCCCGCAGCACCCGGTGCTGCCCGAGCCGCTTCATCTGGACCTGGTGATCGAGGACGACTGCGTCATCGAGGCAATTCCGCAGATCGGCTTTGTGCACCGCGGACTCGAGAAGCTCACCGAAAAGCGCGACATGCATCAGTTTGGCTACATCGCCGAGCGCATCTGCGGCATTTGCGCCGTGGGCCACAGCTGCGGCTATGCCACAGCCTGCGAGCGCATGCTCGACATCGAGGTGCCCGGCCGCGTGCAGTATATCCGCACCATTTTGCACGAGCTTTCGCGCATCCACTCGCATCTGCTGTGGCTGGGCCTGCTCGCCGACGCCTTTGGCTTTGAGGCTCTGTTCTACCGTTCATGGACGCTGCGCGAGCAGATTCTCAAGATCTTTGAGAGCACGTGCGGCGGTCGCGTGATCCTGTCGATTAACGAGATCGGCGGCCTTAAGCACGACATTGAGGACTCCGAGCTGGCGGGCATTGTCCAGACGCTCGATGCCATGCGTCCTGACTACGAGGCCCTGGTGCATACGTTTTTGGACGACGACAGCTGCGGCGAGCGCCTGCATGGCGTGGGTGTGATCAGCAAGAAGGACGCGTTGGATCTGTCGATGGTCGGCCCGTTCGGCCGCGCCTCGGGCGTGGACTACGACGTGCGCATGTTCGGTGACGGCGCCTATGCGGATTTGGCCGCGTTTGAGCCCATCGTTGCCACCGACGGCGATTGTTATGCCCGCTGCCAGGTGCGTTGTGCCGAGGTCACGCAGGCCATGGATATCATCAAGGAGCTTGTGGATAAGATTCCGCACGACGGTATCGGCGGGCGCACCAAGCTTACGCCAGCCGACGGCGCGCGCGGCGAGGTTGTGATTGAGCAGCCGCGCGGTGAGGCGTATTACTATGTGCGCGGCAACGGCACCAAGAACCTGGACCGCTTCCGCGTGCGCACGCCGACGTCGCAGAACCTGGCGGGTCTGACACATGCGCTGCAGGGCGTGCTCCTTGCCAACGTGCCCATGATTATCCTGACCATCGACCCTTGCATTAGCTGCACGGAAAGGTAGGCGTGGCATGAGTTTGCTGACATTTGCCAAGACGGCCTTGGGCTCTTTGGTCAAGCAGCCGGTCACGGTGTGCTATCCGCAGGAAAAGCTCGCAGCGCCCGAGCGCCTGCGCGGGCATATCGTCAACGATATGGACGTGTGCATCTGCTGCGGGATGTGCGCGCGCCGTTGCCCGGCGGGCGCGCTCGCGGTCGATCGCAAGGGCGGTACCTGGTCGATCGATCCGTACGTTTGCGTGGTGTGCGGCGAGTGCATCGAAAGCTGTCCTAAACACTGCCTGACTATGGACACCGCTCGCACCCCAGTCGCAGCGGACAAGACTCCCACGGTAGAAACCAAGCCGGCATAGCGCTGGAACAGAGCTGGAATAGGGGCCGGTGGGGCAAGAATGCCCCACCGGCCCCGCGCTTAAACGCGCGGTCAGGCCGCCGCGAACAAAACTATGCCGGTTACGGGGCTGGAGGGCGAACCCCCGACCATACAGAAAATCGCAAAAACAAAACCGCGGGTAGACGGCCCGCCATTTTTCAAAATTCGCGGGTATGGATGAGGGTTCTGGCTTTAGCCCCGTAATCCGGCATGGTTTTGAAATGGCACCGTATTGGTAACAGCCTCTAATCCCCTGGGGACGGAGGAAAACGGGTTCTTTTGCCCTGTCCATCTTGAGTCGCACCCGTTTTCCTGCGAAAACGCTCGTGTCTCAACTTTGGTGAGACATTTGTCTCACGCCTAAAAATGAATCTGGAACGTGTGTCACCTGCCCTAATCGTGTCTCATTTCGTAACTTTAGGCTGATGCAAGGTCTGAAACCGCGAGAAGGGAGACGCGATGAGTAAGTACACGAGGGGTCTCTTGGCGGTGATACTTGCCGTAGTGCTTGTGTTGCCGGCTGCAGCATTTGCCATGCTGCCTGAGGCCAACGCCAGGTCCAGCACCGGAATGGACAGACCGACGGCGACAAAGATAGTCGATCCTGACACCACTAGCCGTTGGCAATACTGGGCGTCGGGCGGCGAACAGGACCAGACGACACGTTATGTGGGCCGGATTTGGACGGACAAGACGGTCGAGCCCGCGCAGGACGAAAAGTCCGACTTTGTGACGACGCTTTCCACGATCTCTTCGACTTCTGATACAACGTCGCTGGTTACTAAGCCGCTCGATATCGTGATGGTGCTGGACGCCTCCGGGTCGATGGATAATGACATGGGTGGCAGCGATTCGACCAAACGCATCAACGCACTCAAGGCAGCTGCCAGTTCCTTTATCGACACCATCGCCGAACAGAACGCAAAGATCAAAGATGATTCCAAACAGCATCAGGTTTCGATTGTCAAGTTTGCCGGTACAAAGAGCTACGATATCGGTAACGGTACGTATAGCCGGAACAAATATAACTATTCGCAGGTTATGAAGGGCCTGACGCCGTGTGTCGGTAGCGATGCGACGGAACTTAAGAATACGATCGGCCACATCGAGCCCGCCGGCGCTACGCAGGCTGATTACGGCCTTGAGCTTGCTCGCGACATGTCGGGCCGCACGGATGCCCAGAAGGTCGTCGTGTTCTTTACCGACGGCTCTCCTACAAGTTCTAATGGTTTTGAGTCCGATGTCGCTAATGATGCCGTTAATGCCGCCAAGACCATGAAAGATAAAGGCGCCACCATCTACACCATCGGCATCTTTAGCGGTGCGAACCCGGATCAGGCCATTAGCAAGGCAAGCAAAGAAAACAGGTTCATGCACGCCGTGTCGAGCAACTATCCAAACGCCACGTCCTACACAACCAATAGTCTTGGTAAGCGCACCGAGAATTCCGACTTCTACAAGGCTGCGTCGAATGCCGATGAGCTCAAGAAGGTGTTTGATGATATCTCGAGCTCTATCACCTCGGGCAAGGGTTCTCCCACTCAGATCGAGGATGGTTACGACGAGAGCAAGTCCGGCTACATCACCTTTAGTGATGAGCTGGGCGACTTTATGCAGGTCGATACGTTTGTCAGCGCTCAGATTAATGGCGTCCCCTTTGATGAGGTGACCAAGACAACCAAGGGCAATACGGACACGTACGAGTTTTCGGGCGTGGCCAAGGACCTGGTCATCACCGTCGAGCGCTCTGCCAATGCGCAGCAGGGCGATATCGTGACGGTCAAGATTCCCGCATCGCTGATTCCGCTGATCCGCTATCACGTGGACATGGAAAACGGGGTCTTTGAGCGCACGTCGCTCAATGACATCAAGCCTATTCAGATTAAATACACCTCGAGCGTCAAGGACGCCGCGCGTAACAACCTGTTTACGCCCGATGACGGACTCAAGAAGTATATCGAGAAACATAAGGGTGCCGACAACCAGACGGTCTACTTCCTGGCCAACAAGTGGTCGGGCGGCGAGCTGGGCGATGTTGTCGCCGAGTTTGAGCCCGCCGATACCAACAGCTACTATTACTTCCAAAAAATCACGCCTATCTACACGGACAAGGAATGCACCCAGCGCGCGACGGTAAAGCCGCAGGGCAACGACGTCTATTACTACAAGGACGAGTTTGTGGCGATGGGCGCAAACGGCAAGCCGAAGGACGACTATGCCGTTGTGGAGTTTGAGGGGCACGAGATCGCCAACTACGACGGCGCTCTGGTCAAAGATGACGGCTATTGGTCCTTTAATAAGGGAACCGCGCGCTTGGCCTATATCGACCAGCTGCATACCACCAAGGACGATGTGGAGGCGAACGGCAACAAGACCGAGACCGCGCGCGACGTGCTCAACCCCAGGCGGAATGACCTTTCTTCCGTTGCGTCTTCCACGCACGTGCATTCGCACCTGGGCAACAACGGCAAGATTATCTTTAGCCTTGCAACCAAGCCGACAACGGTGGATACCAAGACTGACTTTGGTCTGACCAAGGTGCTCGAGGGCCGCAAGTGGGCGGATGCGGATGCGTTTGAGTTTGAGCTCTCCGCGACGTCCGACAACAATGCCCCGATGCCCGACCCCGCGACCGTAACTGTGACCAATGCCGATCTCGACAAGGGCAAGGCAGCCATTAACTTTGGCAAGATTACTTATGCCGAGCCGGGCGAGTACACCTATGAGGTCCGCGAGGTCAAGGGCGACGCCGGTGGCATTACCTACAGCAAGAACGTTGCCACGTTCAAGGTGACTGTGACGGCTAACGCCAAGGGCGAGCTTAAGGCCGACGTTGAAAAGACCTCGGGTGAGACCGAGTTCAAGAACACCTACGCTACAAATCCTGTTGAGTCCAGCGTCACCGACAAGATCAAGGCGACCAAGGTCCTGACCGGCCGCGACCTCAAGGCCGGCGAGTTCGAGTTCAAGCTCGTCGAGGGCGACAAGGTCGTCGCCACTGGCAAGAACAGTTACGACGGCATGATTGCGATGAGTTCCATCAGGTACACCGAGCCCGGCGAGCACATCTACACGCTGTGCGAGGTCCACGGTGGAACCAAGAGCAATGGCATCACCTACGACGGCACGACCTACACCATCGTGACCACGGTTACGGACAATGGCGATGGCACACTCGATGTCCATCATGTCCTGAAGGGTGACAAGCCTGCTGAGTTCAAGAATTCTTACGGCCTGACCCCCGAGCGCTCCAGCGTCACCGACCAGATCACCGCGAAAAAGGTCCTGACCGGGCGCGATCTCAGGGAAGGCGAGTTCTCCTTCGAGCTCGTCGAGGGCGAGGACGCCAAGGTCGTCGCCACCGGCACCAATGCCGCCGACGGCAAGATCACGATGAGCGAGATCACCTACAACGAGCCCGGCAAGCACGCCTATACGCTGCGCGAGGTCCCGGGCGACGCCGGCAACGGGATCACCTACGACGGCAAGACCTACACCGTCGAGACCGTCGTCAAGGACAACGGCGACGGCACGCTCGGCGTAGAGCACAAGCTGAAGGGCGCCGACGAGGCAAAGTTCAACAACAGCTACAAGCCGAATCCTGACGAGTTCAGCGTCACCGACCAGATCACCGCGACCAAGTTCCTGACCGGGCGCGACCTCAAGGACGGCGAGTTCTCCTTCGAGCTCGTCGAGGGCAAGGACGCCAAGGTCGTTGCCACCGGCAAGAACGCCGCCGATGGCAAGATCACGATGAGCCCCATCGAGTACACCGAGGCCGGAACGCACGCCTATACGCTGCGCGAGGTCAAGGGCAACGCCGGCGGTATCACCTACAGCGATGCCGAGTACGGCATCGAGACCACCATCACGGACAACGGCGACGGCACGCTCGAGGCGAAGCATGTCCTGAAGGACGACGTCAAGGCTGCAACTTTCGAGAACGCTTACAGCGTGACCCCGCTCGACGCAGAGCTCGACTTTGACCTGAGCAAGGCCATCGACGGTCGCGACTGGACGGACTCCGACAAGTTCAGCTTTACCATCACCGCCCCCGAGGGCACCCCGCTGCCCGACCCCGCAACCGTGACCGTGAGCAAGAATGACGCGAAGGACGGCATCGCAGCCATCAAGTTCGGCAAGATCCACTACACGGCTGCTGGAACCTACAAGTACGAGATCCGCGAGAACGCGGGCAGCGCGGCAGGCATGACGTATGACGGACATGTCGCGACCGCCGAAGTGACCGTGACTGATAACGGCAAGGGCGTCCTGACCGCCAACGTCACCAAGAAGGAAAGCGGCCGCTTCACCAACACGTACCGCTCTGAGCTCGATTACGCCGCGGCCGGCGGCCTCAAGCTCAGCAAGACCCTCTCCGGACGTCCCATGACCGAGGGTCAGTTCACCTTTACCGTGACGCCCGCCGACGAGGCTTCGGCCATCGCGCTCGGCCTGCACGAGGGCGCCAACGTGTACAAGTCCCCTGCAACGGCAGAGGCAACGGTTGGTCTGATCGACATCCTGGCCGGCCATGAGGTCAAGTTTACGCAGGCTGCCGCGGGTAAGACCTTTACATACACCGTTGCCGAGAAGAACGATGGCCTGCCCGGCTACACCTATGACGACGCTGTCCGCACCGTGACGATCGCTATCGCCGACGATGGCGCCGGCACGCTCACTGCCACCACGACCGTTACTGGCAACCCCGATAAGGGAACGCTGGTAACCGAGTACAAGACTGGTACCGCTACGGTCGAGAGCGCCGTGGTCCCGTTCGTCAACAGCTATAGCGCCACGACCGATGCACCTGGTGGTGCCGTTGCTCAGGTCGTTGCCACCAAGACCCTGACCGGTCGTCCGCTGGCCGATGGCGAGTTCTACTTTGGCATCGCCTATGCGGGCGAGAAGGAAGCCATCGAGGGTACGTGCGTTACCAACGTTAACGGCCAGGTGAGCTTTGGCGCTCTGCATTACACGACCGAGATGCTCGCCGATCTGGTAAACGCCAAGCGCGCCATTCGTACCGACACGGATGCCAAGCTTGCATGGACTATCGGTTACACCGCCTTTGAGTTCACGCCGCAGCTCGCGGCTAAGGGCATCACGGCCGCAACGCCGAGCTTTAGCTTTAAGGTCATCGTCGTCGACAACGGTGACGGGACCCTGACGGCGACGCCCGCCTACGACGGCATTCAGCCCTTGTTCGAGAACGTCTACGGCGCCGATGCCGTTGACGCTGCGCTCGCCGGCACCAAGAAGCTCCAGGCAGCCGAGGGCCTGACCCCGGCCGACATCGCGGGCAAGTTCACCTTCACCGTGACTGCCGACGAGGCTGGTGCCCCGATGCCCGAGCACACAACCGTGACCAACGACGCGGCCGGCAACGTGGACTTTGGCAAGATCCACTTTACGCTCGACGATCTCAACCGCGCCCTGGGCGTGACGGACGATGCGACCGATAAGGCCGAGGCAGACGAAGCTGACGAGGCCGAGGCTGAAGAGGCAGAGGATGAAGAGGCCGACGCCGACGCTGATGCCAACGCCGACGAGCCCAGCGACGAGTCCGAGCCCGCAGCCCCCACCGCCCCGCGCTCGCACACCTTTACCTACACGGTGACCGAGTCCGGTAGCGCCCCTGGCGTGGCCAACGACACCAACGCCACGCGCAAGGTTTCCTACACCGTGACCGATGACGGTGCTGGACATCTGATCGTCAAGCGCGACGGCGGCGACGGTGCGGCCTTTACGTTCACCAACACGTACGGCGTGGCACCTACCGATTCTTCCGTGACCGATCAGGTCAAGACGGTTAAGCGTCTGACCGGCCGCGACCTTGCAGCTGGCGAGTTCACGTTTGAGCTGCTCGAGGACGGCGTGACTGTCGCTAGTGGCACCAACGACGCCAACGGTGACGTTACGCTGAGCCCGATCCGCTACGAGGCGCCCGGTACGCACACGTACACGCTGCGCGAGGCTTGCCCCAACGCGCTCGGCCTGTACAAGGGCGTCACCTATGACGGCACGACCTACACCGTCGTGACCACCGTCTCCGACAACGGCGACGGCACGCTGACCGCGACGCACGAGCTCGAGGGAACTACCGAGTCGGCTGGCTTTACCAACAAGTATCACGCCATGCCCACGCAGGCTTCCATCGGCGCTATCAAGGTGCTCGAGGGACGCGAGCTCAAGAAGGACGAGTTTAGCTTTAAGCTCGTTGGCGAGGACGTCGAGTCCACCGTCACCAACGATGCCGACGGCAAGATCAACTTCGACAAGTTCGAGTACGACGAGCCTGGTACGTACGTTTACACCATCAGCGAGGTCAAGGGCGACGAGGCCGGTATGACCTACGACAAGTCCGTCTTTACCGCGACCGTCAATGTGGTCGACGACGGCGAGGGCAACCTCAAGGCGAACGTCGCCTTTACCAAGGGCGACAAGAGCGTCGAGGGTATCGTGTTCAACAACACGTACAAGAAGCCCGAGACGCCCGTGCCGACACCCGATCCCGGCACGCCCAAGACCGTGACGAACATCGTCAAGACGGTCAAGGGTTTCCTGCCCACCACGGGTGACCAGCAGGCCACTGCACTGCTCATGGCATTCGTCATTGCCATGGCCGGCGTCGGAGCCCTGGTCTGGGGTATCCGTAAGCGCTAAGCACGCTGGTAGTGCCCGGGGCCAAAAGGCCCCGGGCGGCCGGCGGGGAGCCAGAACATAGCCCCCACCCCCACCCCCAGCCGCCACGGAGGTATCTCCCTCCTCCGTGGCGGCACTTTTGTGCGTAGGCGAGAAGGGCTTGCCACGAAATCGGCCCATCTACTACGTTTAACTGCCTATCCCCGACCATGCCGAAAAGCGCGGAAACAAAACCGACGCTCCTATAAGTTGTCAAGAGGCAGTTTGCGGGAGCGCTCTCTCCAATTCGCACAGGAGCTCGTAATACCTCCTCTCCAGTTTCGTCGACCGCCGTTTCCCCCGTTCCAAGTGCCCGAGTGTGGCTGC
>DBEYWP010000021.1:0-90914 GCA_048183675.1 Collinsella sp.
CGCTCGCCCGCCGGGCGGGGCGGTTAAGTTTGCTGCTCTACAGTCCTGCGCAAGACGGAAAGCACATTAAGTGCTTTCCTTTGCGTGCGGAACTCGCGATAAACTTAGCCCGTGCCGGGCCCGCTGAGACCAGACCTGCCAAAATGGGACAGGTATATTTTGGTTGGTTTTATCTGAGGATATGCCGGGTGTGCAGCTATCGACAATTCAGAAAAAAGGAAAGCTGAATTGACCATCTGACAAAATCGAAACCCGCACCAACCAGCCCTTTTGCTATTCCCGGCGGGGGCCGCGGGTAAAGTTTATCGCGAGTTCCGCACGAACAGGAGGCCACTTAATGTGGCCTCCGTCGTGAGCAGGACTGTAGAGCAGGAAACTTTATCCGCGGACCCCGCCGGGAATAGCAAAAGAGCGACCCCTGTCCGGGGTCGCCCTTGTTGAGCTGCTTATGTGTAGCTATTACTCGGCGTCGTGGTGACGGCGGGGCTTGCGGCCTCCGTTGTCGCCGGGACGGCGCGGACGGTCGCTGCGCTCGGAGCGCTCGCGACGCGGACGCTCACGGCGCTGGAAGTGCTCGCCGTCGCCCTCAGAGGCACCCTCGGCGCGAGCCGGGGCCTCGGGCTTGTCAAGACGATCGAGCGAGATCTTGCCACGATCGTCGACCTCGATGACGACGACCTTGACCTCGTCGCCGACGTTGAGGACGTCCTCGACCTTCTCCACACGGCCCTTGGCGACGCGGGAGATGTGCAGCAGGCCGTCCTTACCGGGCAGCAGGTTGACGAAGGCGCCGAAGGGCTGGATGGAGACCACGCGACCGGTGTACTCCTCGCCCGGCTCGGGAACCTTGATGATGAGCTTGATGCGCTCGACGGCCTGGTCCACGGACTCGCCGGTGCCGCCGACAAAGACGGTGCCGTCCTCCTGGATGTCGACCGAAGCGCCGGTCTCGTCCTGAATACCGCGGATGACCTTACCGCCGGAACCGATGACGTCGCGGATCTTGTCGGTCGGGACCTGGATGGAGACGATGCGCGGAGCGGTGCTGCGCGTGGTGTGGCGCGGCTCGGGGATCACATCGAGCATCTTCTGCAGGATGAAGGCGCGACCCTCCTTGGCCTGCTGCAGGGCGCGGGCCAGGATGTCAAAGGTGAGGCCGGTGGCCTTGTTGTCCATCTGCAGGGCGGTGATGCCCTCGGTGGTGCCGGTGACCTTAAAGTCCATGTCGCCCAGGAAGTCCTCGAGACCCTGGATGTCGGACAGGACCACGGTCTTGCCCTCCTCCTGGATCAGGCCCATGGCGATACCGGAGACCGGGCGCTTAATGGGCACGCCGCCGTCCATAAGGGCGAGCGTGGAACCGCAGGTCGAAGCCATCGAAGAGGAGCCGTTGGACTCCATGACCTCGGAGACCACGCGGATGGCGTAGGGGAACTCGTTCTCGTCGGGGAGCACCGGAAGCAGGGCGCGCTCGGCCAGGTTGCCATGGCCGATCTCGCGGCGCTTGGGGCTGCCCATGCGGCCGGTCTCGCCGGTGCAGAACGGCGGGAAGTTATAGTGGTGCATGTAGCGCTTGCCCTCGGTGGGCTCAATGGTATCCAGACGCTGGCCCTCGTTGAGCATGCCGAGCGACAGGACGGAAAGCACCTGGGTCTGGCCACGCTGGAACAGACCGGAGCCGTGAACGAGCGGCAGGTAGTTGTCCTTCACCATGATGGGACGGATCTCGTCGGCGGCACGGCCGTCGACGCGCTCGCCGGTCTCGACGACCATGGTGCGCATGGCCTTCTTCTCGAGCTTCTTGAGCGCCACGGGGATCTCGCGCTCCCAAGCGGCCTGCTCCTCCTCGGTGAACTCGGCACGGATGGACTCCTTCAGAGCCTCGACCTTGCCGATACGGGAGAGCTTGTCGGCATCGCGAAGGGCGGCTGCCATCTCGTCGTAGTGGGCAAAGATGCGCTCCTGGACCTCCTCGACGGGCTGGTCGAGCGGGTACTCCTTCTTGACGATGGGGCCGTTGACCTGCTCCCACTCGGCAACGAACTCGTCCTGAGCCTGGCAGAAGGCAGCAAGGGCCTCCTGGCCAAACTTCATGGCGGCGAGCATGTCGTCCTCGGAGATCTCCTCGGCGCCGGCCTCGACCATCGAGATAAAGTCGGCAGAGCCGCCCAGCTCCAGGTCCAGATCGGAGTTCTCGCGCTCCTCGTAGGTGGGGTTGACGATAAACTCGCCGGTCTCCACGTTACGGCCGATGCGCACGCAGGCAAGCGGGCCCTCGAAGGGCACGCCGCCGAGCGTCATGGCCAGGGATGCACCCATAACGTTGATGACGTCGAAGGGGTTGACCTGGTCGGCGACGAGCGAGGTGGCGACGATGTGTACCTCATTGCGGAAGCCGTCCGGGAAGCTCGGGCGAATCGGACGGTCGATCATGCGCGCGGTGAGCGTGGCCTTCTCGCTGGGACGGCCCTCACGCTTGAGGTAGCCACCCGGGATGCGGCCGGCTGCGTACATCTTCTCGTTGAAGTCGACGGTCAGCGGGAAGAAGTCGTAGTTCTTGCGCTCCTTGGAGACGACCACGGTGTCGAGCATCGTGGTGTCGCCCTGCTTAACCAGGCACGCGCCGGTAGCCTGCTTGGCAAGCTCGCCGGACTCAAAGGTGTAGGTCTTGCCGTACAGCTCAAAGGTCTTGGATACGAGTGTCATTGTTCTCCTTTACCCCACAGGCCCCTTGCCTGCGGGCTTCTCATGTGACGCGGGCCCCCTGCCCCCGCCACGCTTCAGAGCGTGATTGTTCACGCCCTTACACAAAAAGAGCGCCCCGCTGCGCAGGACGCTCTTAGCATGTACAAATCCTACTGGATGTTGTCGCGGATGCCCAGAGCCTTGATGAGCTCACGGTACTCGACGATGTCGTTCTTCTTGATGTAGGAGAGAAGACGACGACGACGGCCGACGAGCATGAGCAGGCCACGACGGGTGTGGAAGTCCTTCTGGTGGGACTTCATGTGCTCGGTCAGCTCCTTGATGCGCTCGGACAGGATGGCGACCTGAACCTTGGGGTTGCCGGTGTCGACCGGGGTGTTACCGAACTGGGCAGTCAGCTCCGCCTTGCGCTCTTTGGAAACAGTCATTGTTTCACCTTTCGTTTTACGTCGCCATCGGGCGACTCGATTCGCCTCGGACTGGGAAGCCGCCGGTGGAGCGAGCAACCAAGGTCGAGGTACCAACAGGTCGGTATGTTACCACAAGCAGCCCGCGCCTGCGCATCATCACCGACCCAACATGAATTCCATCGCACGGAGGCGCTGGTCGGTATGCGTCGCCGCCCACACATGCGAAAGCCCGAGCAAGAACGCCGCCGTATGCGGGTCGATTCGCTCGGCCATGAGCGCATCGAAGGTCATGGACATGAGGGCACGCAGCCATGCGACCTCACCGGTCGACACCAACTCGGCACCCGGAACGCTCGACGCGCACGAGCCGCACATGAGCCCGCCGGCCTGGGGCGAAAAATACGACAGCATGGGGTCTCCGCACAGCACGCAGGCCGAAAAATCGGGTCGGTAGCCAACGTGCGACAGCAGCTTAAAGACATATGCAGCCACAAGCAGATCCATATGCGCTGTGTCGAGCCCGCTGCCCACCAGGGCAAGCGCTCGCTGCGTTATGGCAAAGGTAAACGGGTCCTCGGCGTCCTCGAACGAGCACACGCGCGCGACCTCGGCGATCGCGCTTGCGGCGCAGGTCGTCTCGTAATCGGGCGCAGCGCCGAGCGGCGCCTCCATAAGCTCGGCCTGGGAAACCACGTCGAGTGACCGTCCATGCGCGAGCAGCATATCGACCGTACAGAACAGCTCACAGCGCGCAGCCAGGCGCCCACCGGGTTTACGGGCACCCTTTGCCACGGCACGAACCTGACGACCCCGCTCGTCAAGCATCGTCAGGATCAGGTCCGTCTCTTTGAGCTTCGTCTTGTCGAGGACGAGCACCTTGGTGCGATATGTCCGGGAGCCTGCCATGCGCGCCGCGCGCCCTTAATCCTCGGCGTTGTAGCCAAAGCGACGAATCTGGGCCTCGTCGTCACGCCAGCCGGCCTTGACCTTCACGTCCAGCTCCAAAAAGACCTGCGTGCCAAAGATGCGCTCAAGATCGCGACGGGCGTCGATACCGATATGCTTGATCATCTCGCCGCCCTTGCCGATGATGATGCCCTTTTGGCCCTCACGCTCAACGTAAATGGTGGCGTGCACGCGCAGTACCTTCTTGGTCTGCTCGAGCGCATCGCAGATCACGCCAACGGAGTGCGGGATCTCATCACGAGTACGGCGCAAGACCTTCTCGCGCACAAACTCGGCAACGAGCGTCTCATCGGAAGCGTCGGTACCCATGTCCTCGGGGAACCAACGCGGACCCTCGGGCAAAAAGTGCGCAACGGTCTCGATAAAGGCATCGACGTTGAAGTTCTTGACCGACGACGTCACGATCTCGTCGTCATATTCCATGAGCTCGTGGGCGGCCTTAAGCTGCTCCATGACCTGTGCGGGGTCGGCCTCATCGGCCTTAGTGAGCACCAGGACCTTCTTGCAACGAGCGCATCTGACACGCTCGGCAACCCAGGCGTCTCCCCTGCCGATGGGCTTGGTGGCATCAATCAAAAACGCGACGACATCGACATCGTTCAGCTCAAACAACGCGCTCTTGTTGAGCTCGGAACCCAGGCCGTCCTTAGGCTTGTGGATACCCGGGGTATCGACAAAGACCAGCTGGTAGCCGGGGCGGTTGACGACGGCGCGCATGCGACGGCGGGTCGTCTGTGCCACCGGCGAGGTGATGGCGACCTTCTTGCCGTAACAGGCGTTGAGCAGCGTGGACTTGCCGGCGTTGGGACGACCGACCAGGGCCACAAAGCCGCTGCGGAAACCGGACTCCACGTCGCCAAAGCCCGCGAGGTTGTCGTCCTCGTCGCTCATACCCTCAAACGGGTCGAACTCCTCGACATCCTCGAGCTCCTCGGTATCCACCGCGTCCAGGGACTCGTCGTCCAAAATCTCATCGGTAGGCTGCATATTGTCGGACATGGGAATCCCTTTCTAAATAAAGTCGAGCGCGTGGGCAAATACCAGTACGCCCACAATCGCGGCGGTGATGGAAAGAACGTATACAGAGGCGGCGGCGATGTCCTTCGCACGCTTGGCCAGCGGATGGAGCTCCTGGGTCGCTAGGTCGACGATAGCCTCCATAGCGGTGTTGCACAGCTCGCCGTGAATCACCAGGCCACAACAGATGATAATCGTGGCCCACTCGGCAATGTCGAGCCCCACGATGCAGCCGGCAATGACGGTGCACACGCCCGCCACGAGCATGACCTTAATATTGCGCTCAGTCTTGACTGCGGTGACAAAGCCCTCCATGGCGTAGGAAAACGACTTTAAGAAGGACGGATGGTCCTTGTTCGATCCGGGAATCATAGACGGCTCCTAGTCGTGGGCGTGGTTGGTGATGGGGCCGACGTGGACTAGCTTAGGGTCCTCGCCTCGCTCGAGCGCCAGATCGCGCAGGATGGCGTCCTCGCGGGCCTCCATGACCTCGGCCTCGTCGTCCTCGATGTGGTCATAGCCCAGCAGGTGCAGCATGCCGTGAACGAGCATCAGACGGCACTCGTCAGCGGGGCTATTGCCAAAACCGGGGGCCTGACGGGCAATAACCTGCGGGGCCAAGATAATATCGCCGAGCTCGAGCGTCTCATCGGCGGGAATGTCATCGTCAAAGGCCGAATCGCACTCAAACGAGAGTACATCGGTGGTGCGATCGATACCGCGCCACTCGTGGTTGAGCTCGTGCATCTCGTCCTCGTCGACATACGAAAGGGAAATCTCGACTTCACGCTCAACGCCCTCGGCGGCAAGCACGACCTCGCAGATGTGCTCCACCTCCTGCGCATCGAGCAGCGTATCGAGCTCGGCATCGTTGCTGATCAATACACTCAACGGGACTCCTTTCGGTCGCGCGGGCGCTGCTCGCGCACGTCATCATAAGTGTCGTATGCCTCGACGATACGTCCCACCAAGGCATGGCGCACCACGTCGGCGCGCTCGAGGTGCGAAAATGCGACATCGTCGACACGGCCCAAAATCTGCTCAACGTCGGCAAGACCGCCACGACGACCCACCAGGTCGCGCTGGCTCAGGTCGCCGGTAATCACGAACTTGGAGTTAAAACCCAAGCGCGTCAGAAACATCTTCATCTGCTCAGGCGTGGTATTTTGCGCCTCGTCGAGCACCACGAAGGCATCGCTCAGCGTGCGGCCGCGCATATAGGCAAGCGGGGCGATCTCGATCACGCCGCGCTCCATAAGCTCATCGGTGCGTTCGCGATCCATCATGTCAAAAAGGGCGTCGTAGAGCGGACGCATGTAGGGATCGATCTTTTCCTCGAGGGTACCGGGCAAAAAGCCCAGGTTCTCCCCCGCCTCGACAACCGGACGCGTCAAGATCAGACGGCCCACCTCGTGGCGCTTGAGCGCGGCAACGGCGAGCGCCATGGCCAGATAAGTCTTACCGGTGCCGGCAGGACCCAGGCCAAACGTGATGGTATGCGAGCGAATGGCATCCACATAGCGCTTTTGGCCGAGCGTTTTGGGGCGAATGGCACGACCGCGATACGAAAGCAGCACGTCATCGCGAAGCGACGTAGCCTCGTGCTCACCGTCGCGCAGAACGGCCAGACAGCGCGAGACATCGTCGGCAGAAAGCGTGCGCCCGGCAGCAGCCTCACGAAAGGCATGTTCGAAAAAACGCGCCACGAGTTCGACCTCATCCGGGTCACCGCTCACGGCGATGCTATCGCCACGGGCGACCACATGGGCGCGAACCAAGTTCTCGAGTGCACGAAGGACGCCGTCGCCGGCGCCCAAAACGCGCGAGGGGTCGATACCCTCGGGAACGGTAAGTCTAATCTTCGAGGCTTCCATGAACCTCCCTGCGCGCATGGACCAAGCCGGAATCATCGACTCCGATGATAGCAACATCGAGCAGGCACGGGGCTGTGAGTCCACAGGTATCGTCAAGACGGGCATGATGGAACGAGCCGAGCGTCAGGTTGTCGCCGTACTCGAGGACGGCACGCTCGACGGTGCCCACGCGACGACGAGCGTCAGCAATAGCGAGCTCCTGCGCGGCGGCCCGCATACGGCGGCTGCGCTCGGCCATAACCTCGGGCGGCACTTGGTCGGGCATGTCGGCAGCAAGGGTACCGGGACGCTTGCTATAGCGGAACACGTGCATACGCGAGAAACCCACACGACGGCACAGCGCCAGCGACTCCTCGAATTCCTCGTCCGTCTCACCAGGAAAACCGACGATGACATCGCACGAAAGAGACACCTGGGGCAAGTTGGCGCGAATCATGCGCACCGTGTCCTCAAAGGCCTCGGCGCTATAGGGACGGCCCATGCGATGCAGGGTCGCCGTGCAGCCGGACTGCACGGGCAGGTGCAAAAACGGGGCGATACGCTGCGGATAGCGCGCCATAACCTTAAGCAGGCGCTCAGAGATATCCATGGGCTCGACCGATGAAATGCGCACATGCGGAATAGACGTGCGCTCCATGATGGCCTCGAGCAGCTCATCGATCTCGACATGCTCGTCGGTCGCGCTCTTGCCATCGTAGGCACCCAGGTTCACACCGGTCAGTACCACCTCGGGCACGCCGGCCTCCTGGGCCTCGCGAACTTGCTCAAGCACGGACTCGATGGGCACGGAACGCTCGGGGCCGCGCGCCTTCCACACAATGCAATAGGTGCAGCGATGGTTGCAGCCATCCTGAATCTTCACGCCCAGGCGAGAGCGACCGAGCGCATCGACCACCTCGCCATCGCTGCAGGCGGGAACGCTATCGGACTCAACACCCAGCACCTCGCAAACACGTTCGGCGACATCGATCTTGGACGGCTCGGCAATCACGCGATCCGAAAGCTCCGATAGCTCCTCGGGATGCAAATTGACCACGCATCCGGTCACGACCACATAGGGCTCGTTTGGATGGGCCAGCGCATGACGGACGGCCTTACGGGTCTTGGCCTCAGCCTCGCCCGTAACGGCACAAGTGTTAATGACGATCAGATCGGCATCCTGGGGCTCCACAATAGCAAAGCCCAGGCGCATAAGATCGGCAGTGATACGGTCAGACTCAACCCGGTTGACACGGCAGCCGAGGTTGACGACGGAAATATGGGGTGCGAGCACGCGGGCTCCTTAATCGAGGATATCGTCGAGGGCACTCTTGATACGGTCGGTCACCGACTTCTTACCGGAAGCGACATCATCGCCCATATCATCGGCAAAAGCACGGAGCAGCTCGCGCTGCTTATTGGAAAGATTGGTGGGAACGACCACGCGCAGTTGCACGATCAGGCGGCCACGCGAACCGCCACCGCCAATGCGCGGCATGCCGAAATTATTGACGTTCACGGTGTCGCCGTACTGGGCGCCGGCGGGAACCGTCACCTTAGCGACCTCGTCGGGCATAATGCCCTCGACCTCAATCTCGCAGCCGAGCGCAGCCTGCGCAATCGAGATATCGCTCACCAGGTACAGGTCGTCACCGTTGCGCTTAAAGCGCTCATGGTCGGCAACGCGCACGTTGACAATCAGGTCGCCCGAGGGCTCGCCGCGAAGGCCAGCCTCGCCAAAGCCGCTCACACGCAGCTGGCGACCGGTCGAAACGCCGGCGGGAATATCGATGTCGATCTTTTCATGCGAAGGCGTGCGGCCCTGACCGTCGCAGGTCTCGCAGGGATGGTCGATAACCGTGCCCTCGCCATGGCAGTCAGGGCAAGGCGAGGAAGACTGAACCTGGCCCAAAAACGATCGCTGAACCGTCGTGACGTAGCCCGTACCGTGGCAGCGGCCGCACTGCTTTTCCTGTGCGCCCTCTGCCCTACCGGTGCCATTGCAGTCCTCGCAAGGAGCAAGGCGGTCATAGCTGATCGTCTTTTTGCAGCCGAGCGCCGCCTCCTCAAGGGTCACCGAAAGCGAGATGGCCATGTCACGTCCGCGACGACGCTCACGACGGCTGCGGGCGCCACCGCCGGCACCGCCGCCAAAGAACGACGAGAACAAGTCGTCCATGCCCATGCCACCAAAGATATCGTTGATATCGACGTAGCCCGAACCACCAGGGCCGTCGGCGGTGCCGTAACGGTCGTAGTTAGCACGCTTCTGCTCGTCGGAAAGAACGGAATAGGCCTCGTTGAGTTCCTTGAACTTGGCCTCGGCCTCGGGGTCGTCCGAAACATCCGGGTGTACGGTACGGGCCTTCTTTAGAAACGCGCGCTTAATCGTCCGCGCGTCGGCATCCTTGTCGACGCCAAGTACCTCGTAGTAATCCCTATTTTCCGACACGACCGAATCCTTCCGACTTTCATTATTGTCACAGTGCGTCCTATACCCAAGCTGGGCCGACCGCAAACAGAGGGTTTGATGTTATTGCATTTGATACGGCGAAAGCATGGCCCGTTGCGAGCAGCTCGCGAACCAAACCGACACGAGCGCGAACATGAAGCCGTTGGCAAAACCGTTGGCAAACTGCATCGCGCCGCGCTTCCACCACAGCAGACTGCGATGAAGCACACCGTCCGAAAGCACCATGAACAAGCCCATGGTAAACGGAATAAAGCACATCACGGCAAAGGCCGAGAACACGCCCGAGATGGCCGAGAGTACCAAAAACGGTGCCACGATGCCCATCAGGTAAAAACCGGTACGAGCTTTGCCTTCCAAGCGCTCGGCCTCAACATGGGCGCGGCCGACCAGGTCGCCGCCCGCGGCACCGTTGGTGCCAGCATGACCCATGCCGCTAATGCGGACCTCGTCGCCATCGTGCGTGCCGGCAGGAAACTCAATCGTCTGCTCGGAGGTTACGCGAGTACGACCGCTGCCACCGCAATCAGGGCAGGGGTCGGCCACGACCTTACCGGAACCGCCGCACTCGGGGCAGACCGACTGGAACGTGCCCGCACCAAACAGGAAGGACAGGTCGACGTCGATGTGACCGCGGCCGCCACAGCTTGGGCAGGTATGGGCATGCTCGGAGGAGACAGAACCCGAGCCGCCGCAATGTCCGCACGTATCGAAACGCGTGTAGCGGACGGTCTTGCGGGTACCGCCCTTGGCCTCCTTGGCGTCGAGTTTGATATCGACGACCACGTTGGCGCCGTTCTCAGGATTATAGGCAGCCTGCCCACGACGCTGCTGGCCCCAAGCGCCGCCAAAAGGAAAGCCGCCCTCAAAGGGATTGCCATAACCCGCGCTACCGGCGTAGCCGCCACCATAGGGCGAAGCCGTAGGAGCACCGGCAAAGGGGTTGCCCGAACGCATGGCGTCGTAGCGCGCACGTTTTTGCTCATCCGAAAGCACGGCGTAGGCCTCGGAAACCTCTTTAAACTTTTCCTCGGCATCCGGCTCTTTGTTGACGTCCGGATGGAGCTTGCGAGCCTTTTGCTGGAAGGCCTTTTGAATATCACGCGAGGTGGCGTCCTTGGAGACACCCAGAATCTCGTAGTAATCTTTTTCGTTCATCGTCGCCATGCGCGGCAACCTCCTGCTCACAGCAGCGTATATATTCCGGTAATTCTACCCGAGCGGCCTAAGCTAGATCCCAAACCAGCTCGAACAGAACATTTCCATCGAGCCAGCCCAAGTGGGTAGGTGCCAGACGAGCTCGAACATGGCCCGCGACGACATCTGCCGAAGTGAAGGGTCCCTCATGGACCCCGAGCGTCTCGGGCACCCAAGTGGCAAGGCCCAACTCGAGCGCACGATCGCAAGCAGCTGTCAGCTCGCCCGTTGGGATGACGCAAGCCGCACGAACCAACAGGTCGGACGCGACGCCGCGCGTCATGCGGCAAGCGAGCATCAGGTCTTCAGCCGCAGCCTCACGCTGCGACAGATATTCGGCCTCAAACGCCGTCGCGTCATCGTCACGTTGCACCAGACGCACGCGGTACGAATCGCCTCGAGAAGACACGCCGGGGAACAAACCTGCAAGACGGTCGAAATCCTCGGCGTCGAGCATGCCCGCGGCAGAACGACCCAGGCCCAGGTAGCCCCGTCCGGTCCAGTAGGCAATGTTATGGGCACACTCATGGCCATCGAGCGCGTAGCTCGCCACCTCATACGGGTGATAGCCAGCGGCACCCAGGAGTTCGCGTGCCACGTCCATGCAGGCAGCCTGAAAATCCTCATCAGGCACGAGCGACTCATCGCAGCACGCCATGCAATAAAGGGGCGTCCCCTCCTCGAGCGTGAGCGGGTAAACCGACACATGATGCGGAGCTGCCGCCAGAACGCCATCGAGTGTGCGCTTCCAACTCGCTGCGGTCTGCCCGGGAAGTCCGCACATAAGGTCGAACGACACGTCAAGCCCAGCGTTCTTGACCGTCGCGATAGCAGCGAGCGCCCGATCGGCATCGTGAATACGACCGATGGCGGTAAGTTCGGTGTTATCGAGCGTTTGCACGCCCAGAGAGACGCGTGTGACACCAACCTTGGCAAGCGCAGCGGCAAGCTCGGCGGTCAGCGACTCGGGATTGGCCTCGCAGGTAAACTCAACGGGGGCGCACCACGCACGAATACGCCGCGCCAGCTCCACCAGACGCTCCCCCGCCAGCGACGGCGTGCCGCCGCCAACATAGACGGTGCGAATCTGATCGAGGGCCCCGGCCTTGCCAAAAGCATCGAGGCGCGCGTACAACTGCTCAAAATAGGCATCGAGCGCAGCACCAAGCTCGCAAGGAGCGAAACTGCGCGAATCAAAGTCGCAGTAGCGGCACTTTTGGGCACAGAACGGCACGTGCGCATACAGCGCGGTAACGGCCACCCTTAAGCCTCCAGCGGATGAGGTGGCACCGATTCGCCGGCGGCAAGGGCAGCCTCGCAGGCCACCACATCGCGCTCGATCTCATCGACAAGCGCCATGAACTCCTCATACGTGGAGCAGCGCACCACCTGGGCACGCCAGGCGGCCGCATGGGGCATGCCTTTTAAGTACCAGCTTGCGTACGTGCGGGCGCGCGACATGAGCGGCAGAAGCTCATGCGTCAACGTTAGGTGCTCACGCAGGGCATCCAAGCGCTCGACGGAGCTGCGCGCCGGCACCGGCGTGCCATCGAGCGCAAGGGCGCGAGCATCACCGAACACCCACGGATTGCCGTAGATGCCGCGCGCGATAAACACCGCGCTGGCACCCGAGCCTTGCTGATGCTCAGCAGCGTCCTCGGCCGAGAACACATCGCCCGAACCGATCACGGGAATCTCGACGGCGTCGGCCACCTCATCGACGACCGACCAATCGGCCTGCCCTGTGTAGAGCTGCGTGGCGCAGCGGCCATGCACCGCCACCGCGGCGGCACCGGCGCCTTCGAGCATCTGGGCAAACGTCGCGGCATTACGGTCCTCAGCGTAAAAGCCCTTGCGGATCTTTACAGTCACGGGCACATGCGCCGCGCCCACCGCCGCCTCGACGATCTTCTCGGCCAAATCGGGCGTGCGCATAAGGGCAGAGCCCTCGCCCTTGGTGACAACCTTGCGGGCAGGACAGGCCATGTTGATATCGATGAGCGACAGGCGATCGCCCACACGCTCCTCGACGGCGGCGACGGCGCTCGCAAACTGCTCGGGCTTGGAGCCAAAGAGCTGCACGCAGATCTGCTGCTCCTCGTCGGCCGGCAGCACCAGGCGCCACGTTTTGTTGCTGGCATAGGCAAGGCCCGCCACGCTCACCATCTCGCTGTAGGCAAGGTTGGCACCGCGGCGGCGGCACATGATGCGGTAGGCAGGGTCGGTCACGCCCGCCATGGGAGCCATAAGGAACGGCTGCTCGGCATAGGCGCCCAGCAGCCGCAGACTATATTCGGAAAGCGCCATAGACCTACTCGTCCACCTTGAGGATCGCCATAAAGGCCTCCTGAGGGACCTCGACCGAGCCGATGGCCTTCATGCGCTTCTTGCCCTCTTTCTGCTTCTCGAGCAGCTTGCGCTTACGCGAGATATCGCCGCCATAGCACTTGGCAAGCACGTCCTTGCGACGCGCTTTGACGGTGGAGCGGGCAATGATCTTGTTGCCGATAGCGCCCTGGATGGGCACCTCGAACAGCTGACGCGGAATAATCTCCTTGAGCTTGTCGCATAGGCCGCGGGCAAGACCGTAGGCCTTGTCCTTGTGGACGATAAACGACAGCGCGTCCACCTCGTCGCCCGAAAGCAAGATATCGAGCTTCACAAGCTCGGAGGGACGGTACTCGTTGAACTCGTAGTCCAACGAAGCGTAACCCTTGGTGCGGCTCTTGAGCTGGTCAAAGAAGTCCAAGATGAGTTCGGCGAGCGGCATATCAAAGCGCATCTCGACCGATTTGCTCGTGAGATGGATCATGTCGGTCGTCACGCCGCGGTGCTCGATGGCGAGCTGCATGACGGCACCCGTATACTCGGGCGGACAGATGATCTTAGCCTTGAGGTAGGGCTCCTCGATACGCTCGATGCGCGTAGCCTCGGGCAGGTCCTGCGGGCTGCGGACATCGATCATCTCGCCATCGGTCTTGTACACGTGATAGTCGACCGAGGGACTCGTGGCAATGAGGTCCAGATTGAACTCGCGCTCCAGGCGTTCCTTGACGACTTCCATGTGCAGCAGACCCAGGAAGCCCACGCGGAAGCCAAAGCCGAGCGCCACCGAGGTCTCGGGCTCCCACACCAACGACGGGTCGTTGACGTGCAGCTTATCGAGCGCGTCACGCAGGTTCTCGTAATCCTTGTTATCGATCGGGAACAGGCCCGTATAAACCATGGGCTTGGCCTCGCGATAGCCCGGAAGCGGCTCAGGGCAGGGGTTCGACGTCCAGGTAAGGGTGTCGCCCACGCGAACGGCCTCGGGGTCCTTCAGGCCCGTGACCACGTATCCGACCTCGCCGACTGTGAGCGCGTCGACCGGGGTCTCGGCGGGACGCTTGACGCCCACGCCATCGACCAAAAAGTCGCCCTTTGCCTGCATCATGCGCAGGGTATCGCCCTTTTTGATGGAACCGTCAAAGACGCGGACCGTGGCGACGACGCCACGATACTCGTCGAAGTATGAATCCAGAATGAGTGCCTTGAGCGGCGCATTCGCATCGCCCTTGGGCGGAGAGATCAGAAAGACAATGGACTCCAGCAGATCGTGGATGCCCTCGCCGGTCTTGCCCGAGACACACACGGCATCATCGGCAGGGATCGCCAGGTCATCCTCGATCTCGGTCTTAACCTCGTCGGGATGAGCCGAGGGCAGGTCGATCTTGTTGATGGCCGGCACAATGTCCAGATTGGCGTTCATGGCGAGCGTCGCGTTAGAGACGGTCTGCGCCTCAACGCCCTGCGTGGCGTCGACAACGAGCACCGCGCCCTCACAGGCTGCCAGCGAGCGCGAGACCTCATAGGTAAAGTCCACGTGGCCCGGCGTATCGATCAGATTGAACTGATACGTCTCGCCATCGTCGGCGTCATAGGACACGCGAACGGCATTGGACTTGATCGTGATGCCGCGCTCGCGCTCGATATCCATGGTGTCGAGCAGCTGCGACTCCATGTCGCGCTCGTCGACGGTATGGGTGAGCTCGAGAATGCGGTCACTGATCGTGGACTTGCCATGGTCGATGTGCGCAACAATCGAGAAGTTGCGGATGTGGGAAATGTCAATTGAAGTATTCATGCGGACTATCTTACCCGAGCGGTACAAAAAATGGAGCCTGTTCCATAAAACAGGCTCCATTTATGCGCGTAATCTGTGTGGTGTGAAATTTACAACTTAAGCGTTGATGCTGTTCACGAGCTTGGCAAGACCGGACTTGCGGTTGGAAGCCTGGTTCTTGTGGATAACATGCTTGGCGGCAGCCATGTCGAGACGCTTGGTGACGGTCTTGAGGGCAGCCTGGGCCTTCTCGGCGTCGCCCTCGGCGACGGCGGACTGGACGTGCTTGGTCAGCGTCTTGAGCTCGGACTTGACAGCCTTGTTACGCATGCGAGCTGCCTCATTGGTGCGGATACGCTTCTTCTGAGACTTGATGTTTGCCACTTCTGGAGTTCCTTTCGAGTTCCTTGCAAAAAAATGTATGACACCTCTGAGACACGGTGAGGTCATGCAAGCGCCTACTATAGCACGCTCCCCCTCAAAGGGATAGAACGAATTTGTCAAATAGGCAGGTATCATCACGATTTTCTCAAGATGTTCGTAATCCAGAGCAAAAGCGCGGTCTCAGAATCGGCCGAACCCTTGAGCGCGAGCTCCACATCAACGGCACCCTCGAGCGCTGCAACGAGCTCTGCCATCGAAAAGCGACGTGCCCAGGTCAGGTGATTCTTGACCTGCCAGGACTGGAGCTTGAGCGTTGCGGCCAGCTCACGACCCTGTCCGCGCGCATCGAGCGCCTTGGCAACGATAAGCTCGCGAATGCGGCCGCACAGCAATGTGTACGTCCACACGTAGCTCTTGGCGGGCATTAGATTGAAGAGCTCGAGCGAACGGCGCATGTCACGGGCCGAGACCGCATTGAGAAAGTCCCAGGGCTGGACTTCGGCCGTGCGCACAATCCAGCGCTCCACATCTGCAAGCTCAATCTGGGGCGCCTCGACCATCTGGGCAAGCTTAGCCAAGTCGTTATCGAGCATGCGCGTGTTTTCACCCGAACGCGAGACGAGCTCCTCGGCGGCCGCCGTCGAGATCGACTTGCCGTGCTGCGTCGCCATCTGCTGCACGCGGCGCGGTAGCTCCCAGCGCTTGGTGCCGGAGCAATCGATCACGGCCTTCTTGTCGATCTTGGCGATTGCCTTGTACAGGCGCGTGTTCTTGGCAAGCGAGTCCGCGATGATGAGGCAAACCGTCGTGGGGCTGGGACTCGCCAGATAGTCGACAAGCGGCTCGGAGATCGCTTTGGCGAGTTTTGAGCAGCCGTCAAGGATTACCAAGCGAAACTCGCTGCCCATGGGAAAGGTGTTAAGCGATCCGATAATGGACTCGATATCGGGGTCTTTGGTCATGTCGCGCTCGTCGAGGTTGAACTCGACCATTCCCGACTTTTCCAGACGCGCCCTCATACGCGAGACGGCGTGATCGCGCTTGACGCCGTCGGTACCGACGATCAGATATGCCGGCAGCAGACCGGTTTCGGACATTACGCTCCCCTCCCGCAGGCCTTCGTATTCGTTCCGTGCCATTCTAGCCCAGGGGCCCACCACACGCCAACGACGTCGTCACGGTCGCTGGCATCGCATCGCAAAGCCATTCGCAGTTGGCGTGACGGTAATGTCGCCGTGTTCGATAGTACCCGCGAACACACCGCCCGCTTCCTTAACGGCATCGATGCAGGCATCGGACGGATGGCCGTATCGATTCCCCTCGCCCGCGCTCGCGAGGGAAAGCTCAGGCTTCAAGACGTCCAGCAACTCACCATCGACTGAAACCTTAGAGCCGTGATGCCCAAGTTTAAGTACATCGATATCCCCCACCTCCTGCACGAATTCCCGTTCTTGGTCGAGCTCGGCATCACCGGTGAGGAGCATACGCAGGCCCTTGCCTTCCTGAACATAAGAGAGCAGCAGGACAAGCGAGTCCTCATTTCCCTCGCCATCCACGGACTCGAATGGCCACATCACGCGGGCGCAAAATGAGCCGATATCGACCGTATCCCCACGGCGCACCTGCCGATACTCCACGCCAGGTCGGTTCAATACCTCGGCAGGAGCATCCTCCAGCGCATCCGCCGCCACGGCAATCGTTCCAACCGAAAACTGCTCGAGCACGGCAGGCAGACCACCCCAGTGGTCCTCATCCCAATGCGTCACAAAGACGGCATCGATATGGTGCACGTTATTGCGAACCAACGCCGCCACCATGCGCTCGTCGAGCCCGCAGTCGACGAGCGCTACTGCGCCGCCCTGGCGGATAAGAATCGCATCGGCCTGACCCACATCGAGCACCGTCACCGAAGGCGGAGCGAATCGATCCCAGTAGACGTACGGAATCGCAGCCAAGAGCACCAGGCATGCAAGCCCCACCGACATAGGACGTGCACGGGGACGCGGCCACCAGACAAGCAGAACCGCCAGCAAACACGGCACTAGGTAAATCCACATGCTATCGGGCGGCACGCTCACGGATGCACCCGGCACGGCGGCAAACAGCTGCTCAAAGAACAGCGCGCAACGGGCGGCAATCATGGGCACAACGAGCGCCCAAGTCCGCAACGGCGCCACGAGCGAAAAGGGAACCAGCACGATCGACACAGCAAGCAGTACGCTCACCACCGGACCGATGACCGCATTTGCCAACGGAGCAATGAGCGAGAACGTACCGAATGCAGGAATGGTAATGGGAAGTGTCGCCAGTTGCGAGCACAGCGTGACGGAAAGCATGCTGGCAACGCCCGATGGCACACCCAGTTCACCCAAAGCGTAGGTCGCATAGGGGCAAAAGCACAGAATGGCTAAGACGCTGGCACATGAAAGCTGAAAGCCCATCTCGAACAGCACCGTCGGCCGCAGTAGCACAAAGATGGACATGGTTACGAAGAGTGCCGATGCGCCGTGCCGGCGACGCCCCGCGCCGTTTACGACAAGCGTCGCGAACACCATGCAGCACGCGCGCACGGCCGAGGGAGACGTGCCCGTAAAGGCAGCGTAGCCAACAAGCGTTATCGCCAATATCGCCCGCTGAAGACCACGTGAGCACCGAGTCTTTTGCAATACACCCTCGATTACAAACCCCACGATAGCCAAATGGCTGCCCGAGACGGCAATAAGATGCGCCGTTCCCGTCACCGAAAACCAGTCGCCCGCCGGCTGGGCGCGCAGCTCGGCCGAACGACCGCAGACGACACCGGCTATGAGCGCACGCGCCGGGTCGGTCGCAGCCGCGATGGACGCAAGCAGTCCATTTCGCAGCCGAAGCAGCGGCCCCGGAGAGCCCTCATCGACCGGCACAATCCGAACGGCTTGAACCTTGCGCACCTCGCCTCGGAGCACGCGCGATCGTCCATATGCATCGTTCTCAAAACGTGAAACACGACCGATAACACGCACGTGCGCCCCGACCTTGAGCTCGCGGTCACACGATAGGCGAACCGTTGCCAAGTTCTTACCGTCCGCGCGTGCCTCGCAGGTATAGGAATACACGTCGTCGTTTATGGATGGATCACCCTGCACGACAAACTCGAGGCTGCTTGCCGCTCGACCGTCGAGCGCCTTCGAGGCGCCTAGCGTGCCCACAGCCCACCACGCCGAGACGACCGCTCCCGCCACGAGACCGACGGACGCGGCATACAGCCACCGCTTCCAAGGGGCAAGCCGCGCACAAGATTGAGCCAGCAAAACGAATACCGCCGCCGCAACGGGAATGGCCCATAGCGGCCCGACTGCCGGCGCCTGCTCCCTCAGCAGCGCATCAGCGGCCACGTTGAGCACCAAGGCGCAGCTCATGCACATGCCGGCACAAAGGGCCATCGTCCACGGCATCAGGGGTCGCGGAGGCATCACATGTTCGCGCTCGGTCGCACTCATACGCAGATACAATCTTTGATTTTGGCAAGCTTCTTCTCGCCGATTCCCGACACACGCATCAGATCGTCAACCGAAGAAAAAGCACCGTTCTTTGTCCGCTCATCGATAATCGACTGGGCCATGGAGGGGCCGATGCCCGAAAGCGTCTGCAGCTCTTCTGCGCTTGCCGTATTGATGTTTACTAGGCCTGTTGCGCCACCCGCGCCCGATGATGCGGAAACCCCACCATCAACACCGGCTTCCGCAATGGACGCCTGCTGCTCCCCTACCGTTGGAACATGGATTTTTTGTCCATCAGTGACCTTAGATGCCCGATTGAGCCCCGTAACGTCTGCCTCGGGCGCCAGCCCGCCGGCGGCATCAATCGCCTGAGCCACCCGCGCGCCATCCTTGAGGCGATATACACCGGGCGACACAACGGCGCCATCAACATCGACATAGACCTCTGCCGCGGCAGACGCCTTAGGCGAAGAGCCTTCGGATGTCTTTCCGCTCGAGGCATCGCCGGATCCCGGCTCCACTAACGAGCCCGAACCATCAGTGCGCTCAAACGACACGCCGCCGGCACCGCCGCCAAGGTTCGCCATCGCCAAACCGCTCGCCATCGCAATGACGCCCAGCATCGCCACCACCACTGCCTTATGACCGAGCAGCTTGCCCGCCCAGCGGTCCATCTTTTTGACCCGTTCGTGTTGTTCGCGCTGCGCCATAGCAAAACCTCCCAACAACATCGTGTCAGGAAAAGAGCCCTGCAACAGCCACGCTCCAAAACCGGTTTTCGCGGTCAAACCAAAAGCCGACCAAAATCTTGCACAAATCTGTCCATTTATTCAGGCACACGTCAGCAAATGAACACTTAGTCGCAAATTGCCCAGATAGCAAAAGACCGACGATGCAGGCGCATCGTCGGTCTATGCACAAATTTACTCGCGATCTTGGTAAATCTCACGCGGAGCAAGCTCCGAATGTTTGCGTTTTAAGGTCTTAGGGGCCTTATACGTGTTGCTTTCGAAGTCGATGTACTCGGTCTGTTTGAGCAAGCGCTCAATCATCTCCTCGTGATCGAACAGCTCCCATGCCTCATGCACGGCATCGAGTTTGGCGTGCGTCTCGGGACGGCGCGGCATAAAGAGCGTGCAGCAGTCGGGAGCGGCCTCGGTCGAGATATCGAACGTACCGATCTCCTCAGCGCGTGCAATGATCTCCTGCTTGTCCGAACCGATCAGCGGGCGGAACACGGGGATCTTCACGGCCTCGTTGACGGCCATGATATTCTCAAGCGTTTGGGAGGCAACCTGTCCAAGCGATTCGCCCGTCACGATGGCCTTGGCGCCCTCGATGTGTGCAATGCGCTCGGCAACCGAATACATAATGCGGCGATACATAATCACGCGCAGGTTGCTGGGACAGGTGACCGAAATCTCACGCTGGCAGTCGCCAAACGGCACCACGTACAGGCGGCCGATCTGGACACCCGGCTCAAGCGCACGGATGATGTCCTGCACCAAATACTCGCTCGTATCGGGCGTCTGCGGACGACCGGAGAAATGTACCGGCACGCACACCGCGCCGCGACGCGCGAGCATCCAGGTCGCCACCGGAGAATCAATACCCGACGACAGCAGCGTCACGACCTTGCCGGCAGAACCCACCGGCAGACCGCCCACGCCGCGCTCAGAGCGCGCGTACACATAAACGCTACCCTGGACCACCAGTACGTGCACCATCGCATCGGGGTCGTGCATTTGAACCTTTTTATCGGGGAAGGCTTCACATAGCACCTCACCCACCTGACGATTGATGTCAATCGAGGTGAGCTCATAGTCGGTATTGGAGCGCTTGGCGTGCACCTTAAAAGAATCGAAGGAACCAAACTCGCGCAGCGCCTTCACGGCGGCGGCGCAGTACTCCTGCGGGTCGCGGTTGGTGTGATACGCCAATGACACACGGGCAACGCCGGGAACGGTGCGAATGACACGCGCCGCTTCATCGGCCTGGTGCTCGTTAAAAGTCACGAGGATATAACCGGAAATTCGAGACACGGCATTCACGGAAAAGGCGGCCAAGGCCGCCTTGATGTTATCCATGAGGATATGCTCAAAATGTGCGCGGTTCTTACCCTTCAGTCCAACCTCGTGATAGTGGACCAGGCAGACGCGAGCCGCCATTTAGGCTTCAGCAACCTTGTGGCCGAGCGCCTTCTCGTAACGGGCCTCGTCGTAAGAGATGTCGCCGTCGACAATCTCGTCCATAGCCATCGAAATGGTATCGGCACCGGAAAGCCCGATGGTGATGTCATCGACATCCTGGACGGCAAGCACGCGGTTGTGCTGGCCACGCAGCATGCTGTTAATGTCGCAGGCGCGCTTGGAGGCAAGCGAAGCGAGCAGGAAGCGGTTGTGATCGGTCTTCTCCAGAAGATCGTCAATGCAAGGCTTTACAACGGACACGGACCTCAGATCCTTTCATGCATATCGAGAACGCGAACGAGCTCATCGGTCGCGCGGTCGAGATCGTCATTAACCACGACGTCGTCGTAGCGGTCGGCAAGGGCAAGCTCATCGGCGGCGTTTGCCATACGCAGCTCAATCGTCTCGGGCGTCTCGGTACCGCGACCGACCAGGCGCTCGCGGAGTACCTCAAGCGAAGGCGGCTTGATAAAGATCAACACGGCCTCGGGGAAACGCTCCTTCACCTGCAGGGCGCCCTGGACATCGATCTCCAAAATCAGAGATGCGCCAGAGGCGAGCTTGGATGTGACCTCGCTCACCAACGTGCCGTAGCAGTTACCGTGGACCTCGGCCCACTCAACAAACTCACCGTTTGCCACGCGGCGGTCGAACTCCTCGCGCGTCAGAAAAAAGTAGTTGACGCCGTCGACCTCACCTTTGCGTGGTGCTCGCGTGGTAGCCGAAACCGTCAGGCCCAGGTTCGAGCGGCGCTCGCGCACACGAGTGACGAGCGTACCCTTGCCTGCGCCTGACGGTCCAGAAATCACAAAGAGCTTGGAATCCTGAGCGCTCACTTATTTGGTCAGCTGCTCGAGGAGCTGCTCGCGCTGACGGACGCCGAGGCCCTGGACGCGACGGGTAGCGGAGATACCGAGCTCCTCCATGATCTTGGCGGCCTTGGCCTTGCCATAACCAGGGAGAGACTCGATGAGGGTGGAAACCTTCATGCGGGAAGCGATGGGGTCATCGGAGTTGAGCACGGACTCGAGGGACTTCTCGCCCTTCTTGATCTGCTCGCGAAGCTCAGCGCGGGCGTGACGTGCGGCAGCAGCCTTCTCAAGAGCCTGCTTGCGCTGCTCATCGGTAAGCTGAGGGAGTGCCATTCGTACCTCCAAAAAGTTGGGTTATATCTGATTCAATAATTGGCATTTTAGCACGTAGAACGTACAAAATGCCCAATCGCGGCTCCATAGGTTAGACGATACCCGCAAAAAGTGCAATATACTGCGCCCAAAGTTAAGCCCCTGACCTGCGATTCCACACAAAGGATGGGAAAGTTTACGCAGGCACAGGGGCTATTTTGTGCTAATGAGACCCAAAAGTGGTGACTTAGGGGAATCTTTTAGGCGACGTTTTCGACCAGCTCAGCGACAATAGCGTCAAAGGCGGCAACCGGATCGTCGGCGCCGGTGATGGGACGGCCCACCACAATGTGGCTTGCGCCACGCTCGATAGCCTGGGAAGGCGTCGCCACGCGGGACTGGTCGCCTAAGGCGGCACCCACCGGACGCACACCCGGAGTCACGATCAGGGCATCAGGACCCAGCAGCTCACGCATGTCGTGAGCCTCCATCGGCGAGCACACGATGCCATCGATGCCGTTGGCCTGAGCGAGCTTTGCCAGGCGGGCGGCCTCCTCGGCCACGGGCGACTCGACGCCGATCTCGCTCAAGGCATCCTGATTCATACTCGTGAGCACGGTGATGGCGACGAGCCTGGCGCGGTCCTCGCGCGCCTCCTCGGCACCCTCGCGGCAGGCAGCGAGCATGGCACCCGAACCCAAGCCGTGGACCGAAAGCAGGTCGGCACCGGCAAGCGAGGCCGAACGGGCGGCACCGCGAACCTGATGCGGAATATCATGGAACTTAAGGTCAAGGAAGACCTTAAAGCCCAGGTCCTTGAACGTCTTGACGATCTCAGGACCCTCGGCGTAATAGAGCGTCATGCCAACCTTGAGCCAGGCGGCATGGCCCGAAAGCTCGTGGGCAAGCTCGAGCGCACGCTCACGGTCGCAGTCGAGAGCGACGATTACGCGGTCGCGGGCATCGGTCTCTAGCATTCGAACGCACCTACCAGTTCGTTGATGTCCTTTACGCCCTGGGACTCGGCCCAGGCCTCGAGCTCATGCGCAATCTTGAGCGAAGCGCACGGATCGACGAAGTTGGCCATGCCGACCGACACGCAGGTGGCGCCAGCCAGGATAAACTCGGCCGCATCTTCGCCAGTCATGACACCGCCGACACCGTTGATGGGGATATCGACGGCCTGGGCGACCTCCCAGACCATGCGCACGGCGATGTGGTGGCACAGCGGGCCCGAAAGGCCGCCCTTGGGCTTTGCCACGCGGGACTTGCGGGTATGGACGTCGATGGCCATGCCCTGGATGGAGTTAATGACCGAAAGGCCGTCGGCGCCGGCGGCTTCGAGGGCCTTGGCGATCTCGGCGACGTTGACCGGCGCCATCTTCACGAACAGCGGCTTATCGGTCACCTTGCGGCAGGCAGCCATAACGGAAGAGGCGCCCTCGGGCGTGGAGCCCATGGCGGCACCGCCGGCGGCGATGTTGGGGCAGCTCACGTTGATCTCGTAGCCGGCAACCCAGGGGCATAGCTCGACATACATCTCGAGCGCGCGCACAAACTCGTCAACGGAGTGGCCGGCAACCTGACAGATGACCTGGCAACCGTCCTTGGAGAGCTGCTCGAGCCACGGGCCGGACTCGCGGGCAAAGGCGGCCACGCCGGGGTTCTGAAGGCCCACAGAGTTGATCATACCGCCGGGGATCTCGGCCATGCGGGGCGCGGGGTTGCCGGGCCAGGGCTCGGCTGCGCAACCCTTGGTGGTGATGGCGCCCAGCTGGGAAACATCAAAGAAGTTCTGGAACTGCCAACCGTAACCAAAAGTACCGGCTGCGGTGTTGATGGGGTTCTGCATCTTGACGCCGCCGAAATCAACGGCCATGTTCACGGTACCCACTAGAAGACCACCACCTTGGAAGCATCGAACACGGGGCCGCACATGCAAGCGCCCTTCATACCGTCGACCGTCTCGACATTGCAGGTGTTGCAGGCGCCAAAGCCACAGCTCATCATGCGCTCGAGGGACACCTCGCAGTACGCACCGGCCTCGGCGGCAGCAGCGGCGACCTTCTTCATCATGACGGCGGGACCGCAGCTGGCGACGTAGTCGTAGCCGCCCTCGCCGAGCAGCTCGGCGGCAGGATCGGTGCAAAAACCGTGCGTGCCGAGCGAGCCGTCGTCGGTGCAAACGTTGACCGTGGCGCCCAGCGCGCGGAACTCATCGATGCCCACGGCCTTGGAAGCGGTGCCAAAACCCAGGCACACGTCGACGGCCACACCCTGCTCGGCAAGCTTGCCGGCAAGGCACAGCACGGGCGGAACACCGATGCCACCGGCGACGAGCAGGGCCTTCCTGGTGCCCTCGGGTACCATCCAGCCACGGCCACCGGGGCCCAGCAGGTTAGAGGTGGAGCCAGGGCCCATCTGGGACAAACGACGGGTATCGTCGCCCACGACGGCGTACCACAGCTCGACGGTGCCGGCCTCGGCGTCGGCGCGATAGAAGCTCAGGGGCACGCGAAGCAGCGAGGAAGCATCGCCGGGCACGGCAATGTTCACAAACTGGCCGGGCTTGAGCGCACTTGCAAGCTTGGGGGCCGAGATGACGAGCGAGAAGATGCCGTCGGCGATCTCCCGGTTCGAGACGACCTCGAAGTCGTGCATGCGTGCAGTGGAAGGTGTGGGCATAGACGCTCCAATCCCCCATGCGGTTGCATGGTCCAAACGAATAGAAAGCGCGGCACCGCAAGGGCGCCGCGCACAAAAGCGATAAGGCTATGCTAGCAGATGCAGCCGTCGGCAAGCGTCTGCTTACCGCCGACAAACACATCGGTGGCACGACCGGTGAGCGTGCGGCCGGCAAAACCGGAGTTCTCGGCGCGCGACTCGTAACCGTCCTCGCCAACCGTCCAGGTGGCGGACGCGTCGAACACGGTCAGGTCGGCAACGGAGCCCGCCTTGACCTGAACCTGGTCGAGGCCCAGGATCTCACGCGGCTTGATGGCCATGAGCTCGACCATACGGCCCATGCTCATCTTGCCCGTGTTGACCAGCTCGGTGAGTACGAGCGACAGCGAGGTCTCGAGGCCGATCATGCCAAAGGGCGCAAGCTCGAACTCGCGGGCCTTCTCCCACGGGGTGTGGGGAGCGTGATCGGTGACGATAACGTCGACGGTGCCGTCGATGACGCCCTGACGAATGGCCTCGGCATCCTCCTCGGTACGCAGCGGCGGGTTGACCTTGAGCGAAGTGTTGTAGGTCTCGTCCAGGTCGTTCTCGGTCAGGAACATGTGGTGCGGGGTGGCCTCGCAGGTAACCTGAACGCCAGCGGCCTTACCGGCACGCACGATCTCCAGACCATGGGCGGTGGAGATGTGCTGGATGTGCAGCTTGGCACCAGTCAGCTTGGCGATCTCGATGTCGCGAGCGATCTGGAGCTCCTCGCCGGCAGCCGGCCAACCCTCGAGAGCCAGACGGGTCGAGACCTTGCCCTCGTTGATCTGGCCGTGGCCGACCAGATCCTCGTCCTGGCAGTGGCTCATAAAGACCTTGCCGAACATCTTGCCGTAGTCCATGCAACGACGGAGCATGCCCGCGCCCTGCACGCCGCGACCGTCGTCGGTGAAGGCGACGGCGCCGTGGGCGACCATATCGCCCATCTCGGACATGGCCTCGCCCTTAAGACCGCGGGTCATGGCGCCCGACGGATAGACGCGGCAGTGACCGACCTCGGCAGCACGGGACTTGACGAACTCCACGACGGTGCCGTTATCGGTGACGGGATCGGTGTTGGGCATGGCGCACACGCCGGTAAAGCCGCCCTTGGCAGCTGCGCGGGTGCCGCTCTCGATGTCCTCTTTGACCTCGTAGCCGGGCTCGCGAAGGTGAACGTGCATATCCACCAGGCCAGGGACGAGGTACTTGCCGGAAAGATCGCGGACCTCGGCTCCCTCGACGGCGAGATTCTCGCCGACCTCGGCGATCTTGTCGCCGTCAATCAGGACGTCAACGACACCGTCAAGCTCGACGGACGGGTCGACGACGTGGGCATTCTTAAGAAGCAAGGCCATTATCGGCACCTCCAAGCAGCAGATACAGGATAGCCATACGCACGCAGATACCGGCGTAGACCTGCTCCAGGATGACGGAGCGTTGCGGGTGGTCGGCCATATAGGAGTCGAACTCGACACCGCGGTTGATGGGGCCCGGGTGGCAGATGATCGCGTCGGGCTTCATGAGCTTCTCGCGGTCCTTGGTCAGACCGAAGAGCTTGTGGTACTCACGAATGGTCGGGAACGGGGCACCCTCGAGACGCTCCTGCTGCACGCGCAGCATGTAAACGACGTCCAGCTCGGGCAGGACGGAATCGAGGTCGCTCGTCACGTGGTCGCAGCCCAGGACCTCGGGCGCCGGCGGCAGCAGCGTGCCGGGGGCGACGGCGTAGGTCTCGCAGCCCATGATCTTAAGGGCGGGAATCAGCGAGCCGCAGACGCGGGAGTGCGCGATATCGCCGACGACGGCGACCTTCAGACCGTGGAAGTCACCCTTGTGCTCCCAGATGGTGTACAGGTCGAGCAGGGCCTGCGTGGGATGGTTGTGCTTGCCGTCACCGGCGCAGATGACGCTCGCGGGCGAGTTCTGCGTGACGATGTAGGGAGCACCGGCGTGCTTATCGCGCACGACGATGCAGTCGATCTTGTAGGCGTTGAGGGTCTCGACGGTGTCGACGAGGCTCTCGCCCTTGACCGTGGAGGTCGAGGAGCCGCCAAAGTTGAGGCTGTCGGCCGAAAGACGCTTCTCGGCGAGCTCGAAGGAGCTGCGGGTGCGCGTCGAGGGCTCGTTGAACATGTTGACGATGGTCTTGCCCTTGAGCGTGGGGACCTTCTTGATGGCACGCTCGTTGACCTCGGAGAACGCCTTGGCGGTCTCGAGGATGAGCTTGATGTCCTCTTCGGAGTACTCGGTAATGTCGATCAGGTGCTTATGGTTGAACGCCACGGTACTACTCACCTCCCAGCGGCGCGGAGCCCACGTGGGAACCCGGCGCGACGTCGTTAATCTCGACAGCGGTGTGGCCGTCGACTTCCTTCATATATAGGTGCACGTTCTCCTCATGCGACGAGGGAACGTTCTTGCCGACAAAGTCCGGCGAGATGGGGAGCTCGCGGTGGCCGCGGTCAACGAGGACTGCCAGCTCAATGCGGCTCGGACGGCCCAGGTCCATGACGGCGTCTAGAGCGGCGCGGATGGTACGACCCGTGTACAGGATGTCGTCCACCAAAACGACGCGTTTGCCATCGACGCTGAAGGGAATGTTGGTGGCGTGGATCGCGGGAGCGAAATTGGTAGCGTAGTCATCGCGGTAGAAGCTGATATCGAGGCTGCCGAGCGGAACGTCGACGCCCTCGATCTCCTTGATCTCCTCGGCGAGCTTCTTTGCCAGAAGGTCGCCGCGCGTGACGATGCCGACCAGAGCGAGGTCTTCACAGCCCTCGTTGCGCTCGAGAATCTCGTGCGCGATGCGGGTCATCGCTCGATTGACGGCGGTCTCGTCCATGATGACCGCCTTGGGGGAAGTCGTGCCCATCGATCTCCTTCCTCACATGTCTTGACTGCTGACACAGTCAAAAAAAATAGATGCCCGACCGCTTAAAGCGGACCAGACACCCACAGGAAAGGCTGCTCTTTGGCAGCTATGTAATTCCATGTGGGTATCTCGTACCCCTTTAATGGTCAAGGGATAGTGTAGCCAACCTCGGGCTTAATTGCGAGCATAAATACAGAGCAATCCGCAAACGGAGCCCAATGCTCCATAAACCTATATATATATTTGTGGGACGAGCTTGAAAACGCACGCACGAGCTGGCATAATCCCCTCTGCTGCACGCAAATCGGATCTACGTCCAGGGCCGTGGCGTGGGCACTATCGCCAAAAGAGGAATATCTCTGTGTAGATTGCGCACAGGGAGCGACTTCTGTGCTATAGTTCAGGCTTGTTTGTTAACGCGACATGTTCGTTTGTCGCCCAAGGAGGGTCAGTTATGTCCAAAGTTTGCGAAGTTTGCGGTAAGCACCCCGTTGCCGGTCGCTCCATCAGCCACTCTCACCGCGTCACCAACCGTAAGTTCCGCCCCAACATCCAGCGCGTCTACGTCGTCGTCGATGGTCACCGTCGCAAGATGAACGTTTGCTCCACCTGCCTCAAGTCTGGCAAGGTTGCGCGCTCCTAAATAAGGTCTTACCAACAAGTACCTCGGACTCTCCGGGTCAAAGACCTCGCGTTCATATAGAACTTACCAAAGGCGCCCTCCCCAATGAGGGCGCCTTTTTGCACTCATTGGGGACAGACTTACATGAGTGTTTTCACGCATTTGGGACAGACATTACGCATGCCGGCAGCGGTTCGGCCCCTGCCTCACGCAGCCTCCCTCCAGCCTACGGTGGCCTTGGTCACGCTTGTAGCGCCGATGCCGGTGATACGGGCAATTTGCTTGACCGTGAGATGTGCCCGCCTGAGCCTCAGCAGACACGCATCACGATCGGGGCGTGGCAGGGCCTTGAGCAGCGCAGGATCTATGCTCGGAAGGACTTCGCGCGCAACGGAAAGAGCATCCTCATCGAGGATCCGTCGGCGTGGAAGAATCTCAACTGACCAGATCCGCCCGGCAACTTCCTTAAGATGCTCACAATAGTGACGAGACCCCCCGACAATATCGAGCATAGGGGCCGCATCGCAGATGTCAAAGGGATCGTAGCCCAGCTGGTATGCCCTAAAGCTTGACCAGCGGTATGCTTCGAGAGAGTCGATCGCACCTTTCACAGGATTGAGATGGATATAATCGAGTAGCTGCACCGCCTGTGTGTCCGACTCAACCGCAACACGCGAATAGCGATTGTCAAACAGATGGCCCGTTCTTCCCGTTTTCCCATTGAAATACTTAGCATACGCCGTCAGTGCGCACTGCATTGCCTTTGAAAGGTTGTCATATGGGTCATCAACCATCAAATGGAAGTGGTTGTCCATAAGGCACCAAGCCAACACTGCCACTTTATGGCGTGCAAACCTGTCCGAGATGTCCGATAAGAAACGATATCGGTCAGAGTCATCTTCAAAAATAATCTGTTTGGAGTTGCCACGGTCAAAGACGTGGTAATAGCCGGTGAGCGAAACGGCGCGGGCACATCGGGGCATAATCTCTCCTTTCAAAACTGAACAGGCAACACCTAAAAGGAGAGAAGGAACGCGAAATGCTGAGCCTGTGACCTATTTATATCCAATGATCGGCAAAAACAGGTTCAGAACGGCAAAATGGCAAAACGATGTCTGTCCCAAATGAGTGAAAGCACTCATGTAAGTCTGTCCCCAATGAGCGGGGAGATGGAGCAGGCAGATAGTTTTAGTTAAAACGCTTCATTTTATTGAAGCGGTTTAGTGTGCCTTTTACGGGAATCTTACCGTTCACCGAATAATTTCTTGCTATCATGCAAGGCGTAGGGTAAATCTCCGATCGCAAGGAGACACAAATGGTGAAAAAGTCACCGGAAAACACTACTCCCGCAATTGTGGACAACGTAGAGGCGCTTGAGGCCAAGCTCGCTCAGATGCGAGAGGCCCAGGCGCTTTTTGCTACGTACACGCAGGAGCAGGTCGACAAGATCTTCTATGAGGCCGCCATGGCCGCCAACAAGGCTCGTATCTCGTTGGCGAAGATGGCCATCGAGGAGACCGGCCGCGGCGTTCTTGAGGACAAGGTCATCAAGAACCACTACGCCGCAGAGTACATCTACAACGCTTACAAGAACACCAAGACCTGTGGTGTCCTGGAGCGCGACGAGGCTTACGGCATCACCAAGATCGCCGAGCCCATCGGCATCGTGGGCGCCGTCATCCCGACGACCAACCCCACCTCCACCGCGATCTTCAAGACGCTGATCTGCCTGAAGACCCGCAACGCCATCATCATCTCCCCGCACCCGGCTGCCGCCAAGTGCACCATCGCCGCCGCCAAGCTCGTGCTTGACGCCGCCGTCAAGGCCGGCGCCCCCGAGGGCATCATCGGCTGGGTCGATGTCCCCTCCATCGAGCTGACTAACATGGTCATGCGCGACGTCGACATCATCCTCGCCACCGGTGGCCCGGGCATGGTCAAGGCCGCTTACTCCTCGGGCAAGCCCGCCCTGGGCGTTGGCGCCGGTAACACCCCGGTCGTCATCGACGACACCGCCGACGTGCTGCTCGCCGTCAACTCCATCATCCACTCCAAGACCTTCGACAACGGCATGATCTGCGCTTCCGAGCAGTCCGTGACCGTCATCGACAGCATCTATGACCAGGTTAAGGCCGAGTTCCAGAAGCGCGGCTGCTACTTCGTCAAGCAGGGTGCCGAGATGGAGGCCCTGCGTGCCGCCATGTTCAAGAACGGCGCTCTCGATCACCGCATCCCCGGCATGGCCGCTGCCAAGATCGCCGAGCTCGCCGGCATCGAGGTTCCCGCCAAGACCAAGATCCTGATCGCCGAGGTCACCTCCACCGACCCCGCCAAGGAGGAGTTCTCCCACGAGAAGCTCTCCCCGGTCCTGGCCATGTACCACGCCAAGGACTTCCAGGAGGCCGTCGACAAGGCCGAGCACCTCGTGCTCGCCGGTGGCCCGGGCCACACCGCCTCTCTGTACGTGCACCCCGCCCAGGCCGAGAAGATCAGCCTGTTCGAGCACGTCATGAAGGCCTGCCGTATCGTCATCAACACCCCGTCCTCGCACGGCGGCATCGGTGACCTGTACAACTTTGGCATGAAGCCGTCTCTGACCCTGGGCTGCGGCTCCTGGGGCGGCAACTCCGTCTCCGAGAACGTTGGGGTGAAGCACTTGATCAACGTTAAGACTGTGGCCGAGCGCCGTGAGAACATGCTGTGGTTCCGCGCTCCCGAGAAGGTCTACTTCAAGAAGGGTTCCACGCCCGTCGCCCTCGACGAGCTGGGCAACGTCATGGGCAAGAAGCGCGCCTTCATCGTCACCGACCAGTTCCTCTTCAAGAATGGCAACACCCGCGCCATCGAGGCCAAGCTCGACGAGATGGGCATCGCCCACGACTGCTTCTACGACGTCGAGCCCGATCCGTCGCTGCAGTGCGCACGTCGCGGCGCCAAGCAGATGGCTCTCTTTGAGCCGGACGTCATCATCGCCGTCGGCGGTGGCTCCGCTATGGACGCCGGCAAGATCATGTGGATGATGTACGAGCACCCCGAGTGCAAGTTTGAGGACATGGCCATGGACTTCATGGACATCCGCAAGCGTATCTTCACCTTCCCCGAGATGGGCAAGAAGGCCTACTTCGTCGCCGTCCCGACCTCTTCGGGTACCGGTTCCGAATGCACGCCGTTCGCCATCATCACCGACAAGGAGACCGGCATCAAGTGGCCGCTCGCCGACTACGCGCTGCTCCCCAACATGGCTATCGTCGACGCCGACAACTGCATGACCGCACCGCGCGGCCTGACCGCTGCCTCCGGCATCGACGTCATGACCCACGCCATCGAGTCCTACGTCTCCATCATGGCTTCCGACTACACCAAGGGCCTCTCCGAGCGCGCTGCCAAGCTCGTCTTTGAGAACCTGCCCTCCAGCTTCACGAACGGCGCCAAGGACCCGCACGCCCGCGAGGAGATGCACAACGCCTCCTGCATGGCCGGTATGGCCTTCGCCAACGCCTTCCTGGGCCTCAACCACTCCATGGCTCACAAGCTCGGCGCTTTCCATCACCTGCCCCACGGCATCGCTAACGCCGTCATCCTGACCCGCGTCATGCGCTACAACGCCGCCGAGGCTCCCGTCAAGATGGGTACCTTCTCCCAGTATCCTTACCCCAACGCGCTGCACAACTACGCCGAGATGGCCAAGTACTGCGGCATCGAGGGCAAGGACGACAAGGAGGTCTTCGAGAACTTCATCACGAAGCTCGAGGAGCTCAAGGACTTCATCGGTGTCAAGAAGACCATCGCCGACTACGGTGTTGACGAGCAGTACTTCCTCGACACCCTCGACGAAATGACCGAGCAGGCATTCAACGACCAGTGCACCGGCGCCAACCCGCGCTACCCGCTCATGAGCGAGATCAAGGAGCTCTACCTGGACGCCTACTACGGCCGCGAGCCCCAGGATTACGCCGTCTGCTAGTTTTAGCACGGTTTTTAACGGCGGGGGTGCACGGGTGTTTCACACACCCCCGCCGTCGCTTCTATCGCATCGTTGAAAGGATGCAACCATGCTGCTACCCGATTCCAAGACCGAGCTCGTCCGCCGTGGCAACAAGGTCGTTTACGACCTGGGCGACAAGATTGTCAAGGTCTTTAACGAGACCAAGCCTGTCTCCGACGTGTTCAACGAGGCTTTGAATCTTGCCCGCATCAATGAGTGCGGCATCCGCAGCCCCAAGGCGCTCGAGGTTTCCCAGCTCGAGAACGCCAACGGCTGGGCGCTCGTGACCGAGAAGGTTCCGGGCACCACCCTTGCCGAGAAGATGACTGCCGAGCCCCAGCGCTTTGGTGAGTACCTCGAGATGTTCGTCGACCTCCAGATCGAGATCCACGGCTACACCTCCCCGCTGCTCAACCGTCAGCGCGACAAGTACGCCCGCATGATCGACAGCCTTGATCAGCTCAATGCCACCACGCGCTACAACCTTCAGGAGCGTCTGGACGGCATGACCAAGGAGTTCAAGGTCTGCCACGGCGACTTCAACCCCTCCAACGTCATCGTCGGCGACGACGGCCAGCTCTATGTGTGCGACTGGGCACACGCCACCCAGGGCTCCCCTGCTGCCGACGTTGCCACCACCTACCTGCTCTTTGCCCTCAACAGCAAGGATCAGGCTGAGGCCTACCTGGAGCTCTACTGCGACCGCGCCGACATGCCCATGCAGGTCGTGCGTCAGTGGACGAGCATCGTCGCCGCTTCCGAGCTCGCTCGTAAGCGCAACGTGAACGATGAGTTCCTGAAGAACTGGATCGACGTCGTCGATTATCAGTAATATCTGAGCGATTTATTTCGCATCGGAGGCACAAGGAAAACCCCGCAGCTCATATGGGCTGTGGGGTTTTCCTTTTAGATATCGAGGATGCCACAAGATAAAAGGACGGCCCCGCATCTCCCCGATCTGGAGAAATGCGGGGCCGTCCCGTATATCGAACTACAAGCGAAATCGTTGATTAACGGCGTGCTGCCTTCACAAGCTCGGCGACCTTGGCGACGACCTCGTCGATCGCCACATCCTCGCGCTCACCCGTGGCACGGTCCTTGAGCTCAACGGTGCCATTCTTAAGGCCACGCTTACCCAGAACGACCTGATACGGGAAGCCCATAAGGTCGTTGTCGGCAAACTTAAAGCCGGGACGCTCGTCGCGGTCGTCGACGACAACCTCGATACCCTCGGCGCACAGGCCATCAACGATCTGCTCGCAGACGGTAGCGCACTCCTCCTTCTTGGGATCGAGCGGAATCACCGCGACCTCGTACGGGGCAACGGAGACCGGCCAGACGATACCGTGCTCGTCGTTGTGCTGCTCCACGACGGCAGCGAGCGAGCGGGACACACCAACGCCGTAGCAGCCCATGATGAGCGGCTTCTCCTTGCCGTCCTCGTCCATAAAGGTGGCACCCATGGCCTCGGAATACTTGGTGCCCAGCTGGAAGACCTGAGAGACCTCGATGCCGCGGGCAGCGGAGAGCGGCTTGCCGCAGTGCGGGCAGGGGTCGCCGGCGACAACGGTGACCAGATCGGCCCACTCATCGACGGTAAAGTCGCGCTCGGGGCAGGCACCGGTAAAGTGATAATCGACCTCGTTGGCACCGCAGGCCCACTGCTTGGAATCGCGCAGGCTCTCGTCGCACACCAGACGAATGCCATCGGGCAGGTTAACCGGTCCGATAAAGCCCTTGTGCAGACCGTTCGCCTGAAGCTCCTCGTCGGTCATCATGCGATAGCCCTTGCCAAAGACGTGCTCGGCCTTGCAATCGTTGAGCTCGTGATCGCCCGGAACAATGGCCACGACCGGCTTGCCCTCGGCGTCGATGAGTGCCAGCGACTTGCGCGTGCCGTTCTCGGGGAACCCAAAGAACTTAGCAACTGCCTCAATGGTGCCCATGCCCGGAGTCTCAACCTTGGTGAGCGTACCGTCACCAGGACCCTCGGTCACGACGACCTTGGTGCTTGCCGCCTCGTCATCGGCAGCAAAGCCGCAATCGCCGCAGTAGACGAGCGAAGCCTCGCCGGCGTCGGCCAAAGCCATGTACTCGACGGAGGTATCGCCACCGATCTCACCGGAGTCGGCAACAACGGGCAGGGCCTTGATATAGCAGCGCTCGCAGATGTTAGCGTAGGCCTGCTTCATCTTGTCATACTCCTCCTGCAGGCTCTCCTGCGTGGCGGAGAAGCTGTAGGCGTCCTTCATGATGAACTCGCGACCGCGCATCAGGCCAAAGCGGGGGCGGAACTCGTCGCGGAACTTATCCTGGATGTGGTAGAGGTTAACGGGTAGCTGCTTGTAGGAGCGCAGCTCATTGCGCACCAGGGCCGTGACGGTCTCCTCGTGCGTGGGGCCCAGGACGAACTCGCGACCGTGACGGTCGTCAAAGCGCACAAGCTCCTTGCCATAGGCGTCGATGCGGCCGGACTCACGCCACAACTCGGCATCGACCATGATAGGCATCATGAGCTCCTGGGCGCCGGCAGCGTCCATCTCATCGCGCACGATGTTCTCAATCTTGCGGATCGAGCGCCAAGCAAGCGGCAGGTAAGAATACAGACCGGCGGCCTCCTTGCGGATCATGCCGGCACGGAGCAGCAGGCGGTGGCTGGCGAGCTCAGCGTCCGCCGGATCTTCTTTAAGCGTCGGCGCATAGAGCTTAGACATATACATTGCTCGAGTCATTTACTTCTCCTCAATAAGTTTGTCGACCTCGGCCATCAGCGCGTCGACAATTTGATCCTCAGCTACTTTACCAATGATCTGGCCATGCGAAAAGAGCAAGGCCTGACCACGTCCGCAAGCAACGCCCAGGTCGGCATCAGAAGCCTCACCGGGGCCATTAACGGCACATCCCATGACGGCAATCGAAAGCGGCGCAGAGTAGTTCTTAAGCCGCTCGGTGACCTCCTCGGCGATAGGAATGAGGTTGACCTGACAGCGCGCACACGTGGGGCACGAGACGATCTCGGGACCACGGCGACGCAGGCCCAGCGACTGCAAAATTCCCCAGGCGACCGGCGGCTCCTCGACCGGATCGGCCGTGAGCGACACACGCATGGTGTCGCCGATGCCTTCGGAAAGCAAGATACCCAAGCCTACAGAGCTCTTGATGGTGCCCTGTAGATTGGTCCCCGCCTCCGTCACGCCCAGGTGAAGCGGAACGTGAGGAATCTCACGCGACAGGGCTCGATAGGTATCAAGCGTCGTTTGCACGCTATGGGCCTTGGCCGAAAGCACAATGTTCGTAAAGCCGCGATCCTCAAAGTGCTTGACGAAGCGCTCGCTCGACATCACGAGCTTTTCGGGCTGCGTGAGGTCGTCGCGCTCGGCGATATCCTGCTCAAGCGAGCCCGCGTTCACGCCAATGCGAATCGCGCACTCAGCGGCGCCCGCGGCATCGATCACGGCATCGACCTTGGCCCAATCGCCAATGTTGCCGGGATTGATGCGGAGCTTGGCGGCACCAGCCTCGACGGCGCCGATAGCGAGCTTATGGTTAAAGTGAATATCGGCGACGATCGGCACCGGGGACTCAGCACAGATGGTACGAAAGCCCTCGAGCGCGGCCTCGGTGGGCACGCTCACACGCACGATATCGCAGCCAGCCTGCGCCAACGCACACACTTGCGCAAGCGTTGCCTGAGCATCGGCGGTATCGGTGCAGGTCATGGACTGGACCACCACCGGCGCGCCGCCGCCGATCTGCACACCGCCCACATGTACGGGACGCGTCAGCTCGCGCGGCAAAGAATGGGATAGAGACAATCCAAACACTCCCCTACAGAACAAATCGAAGGATGTCGGAACGAAGCATATAGACAAACAGCAGCGCAAAGAGCGCGATGCCCACATAGCTCACAATCGTCTGGACCTTGAGCGGAAGCTCGCGGCCCGCAATCTTTTGAATGATCTCGATGACCAGCTTGCCGCCATCGAGTGGTGGGATGGGCAGCAGGTTCATAAAGCCAAGCGAGAACGAAATGAGGGCGGCAAACGAAAGGAATGTGGCAGGGCCGGCAGCAGCAGCCTGTGAGGACATAAAGCTAATTCCCACGATCGAGGAGGACTGGTCGAGAATCTCCATCGTATGCTGCGGCTGGAGCAGGCGCATCACGCCCTCCGCTGTCTGCACGACATAGGAGAACGACAGGCGAGCCGACGTGATGGGGTCTAAACGGACCACCTGCGTAGAGGCATACACACCTAGGCGCTCGTCCTCTTTGAGCGCAACCGTAGTCGAATGCTGCTTGCCGTCACGCTCGTACTCGATGGCGATATCGTCCTTACCGGCGGCCTTGCCGATGGCATCGTAAACGTCCATCCAGGTAGAGCACGATACTCCGTCAACCGAAAGGATCGCGTCGCCGCCCTCGATACCCGCCTTGGCGGCAATAGACCCCTCGTCAACCTGACCGATCACGTTGGTATCCATCGGCACGGTGACACCCGCAATGGAATAGATGCTCATAAGGAGCAAAAAGCCCGTCAGGATATTGACGAGAATGCCCGCGAGCAGCATAAAGGCGCGCTTGAGAAAGCCCTGGCCAAGATAGGTGTGCGAACGTTCTTGCGCAAGGAACTCGGCCTCGCCGCACGGCAGCTCCCACACATCGCCCTCGGCAGTTGAATGTTCGCGATCGAAACGGCGGCCGTCAAAGGTGGTGTAACCCGCCGCGTCTCGCGGCAGCGTCTGATACTTGGTGGGATAGTAGCTCGGCGAGGGCTTCTCCCCTTCCTCATACCAGGGTGCGATGGAGCCCCAGCCCAGCAACAGGGCGCATGCCTCGAGCACATCCTCCTCGGAAAGCTCGAGCTCGACAGCAAGGTCGGCCACGGTCACGCGACCATGACGATAGACAGCCGCGAGCACGCGATCGGCGCACGAGACATCGGTCGGATCCATACCGCAGATGGCAGCATAGCCACCCAGCAGCAGCGGGGTCACGCCAAACTTGGTTCCAATGCGACGCGACGTGTGATGGATGTCAAAGCGACACGGCAGGCCCAAAAAGAACTCGGTCACACGGACGCCGCAGGCACGCGCCGCCAAAAAGTGGCCGCCCTCGTGCAAAAACACGAGGACGGAAAGCATCAGCAGCCCCCAAAAGACCGATGAGAGAACGCTCAGAACAGTATCCATAAAACGAAAAAGCAATCCTTATGGGTTAGGAACGGGTTGCGGCGAGCACCTGTGCAGCCTTTTCACGCGCCCACGCATCGATGTCGCGAAGCTGCTCAAACGAATCGACCGCCTGCATATCGTGGGCATCCATGCAGGATTCCACAATGCGATCGATATCGGTAAAGCTGCAGCCATCGCGCAGGAAGGCATCGACGGCGACCTCGTTGGCGGCATTGAGCACGCACGGCATGGTGCCACCCGTCTTGCCGGCACGTTCGGCCAGTGCCAGACAGCGGAAGGTATCCATGTCGGCAGCATCAAACGTGAGCTGCCCCAGCTCGCGAAAATCGATACGAGGCGCCGGGGTATCCCAACGCTCGGGATACGAGAACGCGAACTGGATGGGAATACGCATGTCGGAAGCACCGAGATGCGCCATCACGGAGCCGTCGGCGAACTCGACCATAGAGTGAATCTTGGACTGACGCTGCACGACCACGTTAATGAAATCGAGGTCACAGTTAAACAGATGCATGGCCTCAATGCGCTCCAGACCCTTGTTCATGAGGGTAGCGGAGTCGATGGTGATCTTGGCACCCATGGTCCACGTGGGATGTGCGAGAGCATCGGCACGCGTCACGTGATCGAGCTCATCGCGCGTGCGGCCAAAGAACGGACCGCCCGAGCAGGTAAGCCAAATACAATGAGCCTCACGCGGGTTCTCCCCCAGATAGCACTGGTAGATGGCGGAGTGCTCAGAGTCGACTGGAATAAGCTGGCCCGGTTGTGCCAACGGCATAAGCAAGTCGCCACCGACGACGAGGGACTCCTTGTTGGCAAGGGCAAGGCGCTTATTCGAGGTCAAGGCCGCATGGCTCGCCTCGAGACCGGCGGCCCCCACAATAGCGACGAGCACGCAGTCGACATCGTCGCGACGCGCGAGCTCGCAAACCGCCTGCGCGCCAACGCCGAGCTTCGTTCCCTCGGGCAACTCCTGCAGCACGGCGTCATCACCATGAGCGACATCGGCCACGGCAACCGCCGGAACCGAGAACTCGCGGGCGGCGGCAACGAGCTCCGAGGTGCTGGAATTAACGGATAGCGCCGTCACCTGCAGCCGATCGGCATGCTGACGGCACACATCGAGTGCCTGAGTGCCGATAGAGCCCGTACAACCCAGGATGGCAACGCGAAGGCGTCCATCGGGGCCATACGTCGTCTGGAATGACATTACAGCACGCCCCCGATCATCAAAAGCAGCTGCGCGGTAATGCAACCAAAGATAAGCGAGTCGCTACGGTCGAGCATGCCGCCGTGGCCCGGGATAAGGTTGCCGGAATCCTTGACGCCCACGCCACGCTTGATGCGCGACTCGATGAGGTCGCCGATAACGCCCAGGACGGACACGACCACGCCGCACAGCAGCGCATAGGGCAGGCTGAGCTTGTAGAAGTGCGTCGCCCACAGGATGAGCCAAATCAAAACCGAGCCCAGGATGCCGCCTACAAAACCCTCCCAACTCTTTTTGGGAGAGATCTTGGGAACCATCTTGTGCTTGCCGATACGGCTGCCCACGATGTAGGCAAACGAATCGGAGACCCAAAGGGACGCGCAAACGCCCACCGAAAGCAGGGCGCCGGCAAAACCGGGCACGGCATCGCGCAGCAGCACGATAGCCGACAGCATAAAGCCAGTGTAGATGGGACCCATGAGCGTCACGGCCACATCAGAGATGCGGGTACGCGGCGACCAGACATACCAAATGCCAACAGCGAGCATCAGGGCAAAAAGCAGGGCATTCAGCAGCATCGAATCGCCCAACGCCGACAGCGGAAAGAGTACAGCGGCAGCGATACCCATGCGCTCGTTAGCCATCTTGCCATCGAGCCTCGTCATACGGAAAAACTCATAGCAGCACAGACCGCTCATGACGGCAACAAAGATGGCCGTGGGCACGATACCCAAAACCAAGCACAGGATAAAGACGACGGCATAAACGATACCGGCGGCGGCACGGGTAATAAAGCCCGCCAGCCACGAACCGGTGCCGCTCTTCGCTGCAGGCGCGCCAGCAGTGGCAGCTTTGCGCGCAGGCGTCTTGGGAGCAGATGCCTTGAGACGATCGGACACGATTAAGCCTCCTCGGTCTTGCTCAGTCCACCAAACCTACGGTCACGGCCCTGATAGGCCAAAATGGCGTCGACAAGGCCCCAACGATCAAAGTCAGGCCAATAGGTATCGGTGACGTAGAACTCGGAATAAGCCACCTGCCACAGCAGATAGTTCGAAAGGCGCAGCTCACCAGAGGTGCGAATCACAAGCTCAGGATCGGGAAGACCGGCGGTATAGAGGTGGGAAGCCACCATGTCGTCATCAATTGCGGCAGGATCGATCTTACCGGCGGCAGCGTCGACTGCAATCTGACGGACAGCGCGGGTAATCTCGGCACGCGCGCCGTAGTTGACGGCAAGCGCCAGCGTCATACCGGTGTGATCGGCGCACTCGGCAAGACCGCGTTCAAAAACGTCGCGGGTCTTCTTGGGCAGCGCGGAAATATCACCCAAAAAAACAACGCGCACGTTTTCGCGCTTCAGAAGCGGCAGCTCGTCGATGAACGTCTTGGCAAACAGGTGCATCAAGACGTTGACCTCATGCTGCGGGCGATTCCAGTTTTCGGTCGAAAACGCATAGGCCGAAAGCACGTCGACGCCCAAGCGCACGCAGGCGGTAATGATCTCGCGCAGCGAAACGATACCCGCCTTGTGGCCCTCGGTGCGTGCAAGACCGCGCGACGTGGCCCAACGACCGTTACCGTCCATGATGCACGAGATATGGTGCGGAATGTTATTGAGGTCAAGGTCGGAAAAACCGACGCCCGCAGGGGCGTCGGCAAAGTACTCGACCAGTTTATGCTCGTCGTATTGCACCTTAGATCTCCATGACCTCGGCTTCTTTTTCCTTCAGAAGCTCCTCGACCTTGGCGACATACTCATCGGTGTGCTTCTGGACCTTGGCCTGCTCGCGACGGACATCGTCCTCGGTGAGCTCCTCATCGCGCTCAAGCTTGCTGTTGAAGTCGCGACGGATGTTACGGATAGACACCTTGGCCTGCTCGGCGTACTCGCGGCACTCCTTGACGAGCTCGCGACGGCGCTCCTCGGTGGGAGCCGGGAACGGCAGACGAACGACGGTGCCATCGGAGTTGGGGGTAATACCCAGATCGGAAGCGCCGATGGCCTTGACGATAGCGTTGATGAGTGCCTTGTCCCACGGCTCGATGAGCAGCATGTGGGCCTCGGGGGTCTTGACGGCGGCAACCTGCGTGACCGGCGTGGGAACACCGTAATAATCGACGGTGATGTCGGACAGAATGTTGGCATTGGCGCGGCCGGTACGGACCTTGGAGAAGTTATGCTTGAGGGACTCGAGCGACTTGTCCATATGGGCGGTGATGTTCTCTGCCATGCTTAATCCTCCTGATAGACGAGCGTGCCGACGGGCTCACCCGAAAGCGCGCGCTTGACGGTGTCCTCGCCATCGATGTTGAGGACCAAAATCGGCATACGGTTATCCTGGCACAGTGCCGTAGCCGTGGAATCCATAACCTGCAGACCGCGGACGAGCACCTCGTGATAGGTAATCTTGTCAAAACGGACGGCATCGGCGCACTTGACGGGATCCTTATCGTAGATGCCGTCAACCTTGGTGGCTTTAATCAGAATCTCGGCGCCGATCTCGCACGCACGAAGAGCCGCGGCGGTGTCGGTCGTAAAGTACGGATTGCCCGAACCGGCGGCAAAAATAACGACGTTGCCCTTGGAAAGGTGGTTGATGGCGCGACGGCGAATATAGGGCTCGCAGATCTCGTTCATCTGGATAGCGCTCATCACGCGGCAGGGAACATCGTTATGCTCGAAGGCATCCTGCAGGGCGAGCGCGTTCATAACGGTTGCCAGCATGCCCATGTAGTCGGCCTGAGCACGCTCCATGCCACCGGCAGCGCCTGCCATGCCGCGGAAAATATTGCCGCCGCCGACAACGACGCCGACCTCATGGCCAACGGCGAGCAGCTCCTTGACCTGCTTAGCAAGATGGTCGGTAACCTTGGGGTCGATGCCATATTGGCCGTCGCCCATCAGCGCTTCGCCGGAAAGCTTAAGAAGCACGCGTTTATATCGGATGTCGGACAAAGCGATCCTCCTTTAGATTGAACTCTCAACATTCTATCAAAGGCTCTAAGAAGAGCCATGAAAAAGCAGGCTGTGAGTAAAACCCACAGCCTGCTCATTACCAGCTACAAGAGCTTATTTACTCGCCACGGACCAGACGGTCAAAGGCAACGACGGTAATGGTGTCGCCGAGCTCCTTGGAGACCTGCTCAGCGTACTTCTTGATGGTGAGGGAGCTGTCCTTGATGAACTCCTGCTCGGTGAGCACGGACTGCTTGTAGAACTTCTCCAGACGGCCGACAGCCATCTTCTCCTGGATAGCCTCGGGCTTACCGGACTCGGCAGCCTGAGCCATGTAGATCTGCTTCTCGTGCTCGACGGTCTCGGCCGGAACCTGATCGCGGGTAGCGCAGATCGGGGCGACGGCGGCAACCTGAAGGGCAACGTCGTGAGCGAAGGTCTTGAAGGATTCAGCCTGAGCGGTCTCAGCCTTCTCGAAGGCGAACTCGACGAGGACGCCGATCTTACCACCCATGTGGATGTAAGAAGCGAGCGCGCCGTTCTCAGCCTTGCGGGCAGCGAAGCGGGAGATCTTCATGTTCTCGCCCATGATGTGAATCATCTCGGTGAGCTCGGAGGAAACGGTCTCCTCGCCCATCGGCTTCTCGAGCAGAGCGTCGACGTCAGCAGGCTCGGTGGTAGCGACAACCTCAGCGACCTTGGAAGCAAAGCCGGTGAACTTGGCGTTAGAGCCAACGAAGTCGGTCTCGCAGGAGAGCTCGAGCAGAGCGCCGGTCTTGCCATCCTCGGAGACGAACGCGGCGACAGCGCCCTCGTTGGTCTCACGGCCAGCCTTCTTGGCAGCCTTGGCAAGGCCGTTCTTACGCAGAACGTCGACAGCGGCGTCCATGTCGCCGTCAGCCTCGACGAGAGCCTTCTTGCACTCCATCATCGGGGAGTCGGTCATCTCGCGGAGCTGCTTGACCATAGCGGCGGTAATCTGGGCCATTGTGGTTCCTTTCAAAGAGATGAAAAAGAATTAACTAAGACTGATTTACTCGGCCTTGGGCTCAGCGGCCATCTCGGCCTCGGAGACCTGCTCCTTGCCGGAGCCAGCGAGGCAGGCGTCAGCCATGAGCTCGCACATAAGGGTGACAGCGGAGATAGCGTCATCGTTGCAGGGGATGCCGTACTCGACCTCGTCGGGATCGGAGTTGGTGTCGATCAGAGCGACGACGGGGATGTTCAGGCGCTGAGCCTCCTTGATGGCGTTCTCCTCGCGCTTGGTGTCGATGACGAAGAGAGCCTGGGGCAGACCCTTCATGTCGCGGGCGCCACCGAGGTTGGTCTGGAGCTTGGTGAGCTCCTTGCCGAGAACAGCCTGCTCCTTCTTGGGCAGAACAGCCATGCGGCCGTCCTCGACCATGGCCTCGAGCTCCTCCATGCGGTTGATGCGGGAGCGGATGGTGACGAAGTTGGTCAGCATACCGCCGAGCCAACGCTGGTTGATGTAAGGCATGTTGGCGCGCTCAGCAGCGTTCTTGACGGCCTCCTGAGCCTGCTTCTTGGTGCCGACGAACAGCACGTTGCCACCCTTGGCGACGTTCTTGACGAAGGTGTAGGCCTGGTCGGCGTCGAGGATGGTCTGCTTGAGGTCGAGGATGTAGATGCCGTTGCGCTCACCGAAGATGAACGGCTTCATCTTGGGGTTCCAGCGACGGGTCTGGTGACCGAAGTGGCAGCCGGCCTCGAGCAGGGTGCGGATATTAATCTTGGTAGCCATGTTAAACCTCCTGTGGTTTGCCTCCGCGCAGGGTCATCCTCCAAAACCAACCCGGACATGTGCTACCAAAGCCCGGGCACCACGGTATGAAGTAGCCGCGCGTGCGTGATAAAAACATGTTGCCGTGAAGCAACCCGATGAATGATAGCAGGAATGCCTCTTCCTGCCAACCCGCAATCAAAACCACACACCTGAGTGCGGCGCGGGACGTCCCAGCCACTATTCGCCGCGGGGATGGGCTTGAGCCACAGCCCGCTTAAGCCGATCGGGCGTGAGATGCGTGTAGATCTGCGTCGTGGACAGGCTCGCATGACCTAGCAGCTCTTGAACCGAGCGCAGGTCCGCACCGCCCTCGAGCAAGTCGGTCGCAAAGGTATGGCGCATCGCATGCGGGGCGATGTCAGCCGGAATGCCGGCGAGCGTCGCCAGCGTATGGAACCGCCGCCGGAGCATCGCGGCGCTCATGCGATTGCCGCGCGCCGATATAAGCAGCGGATGCGGCCCGGTAGCGAGGTCGCGGCGCTTTGCCCGAGCGAGCAACTCCGGCCTCCCCTCTTCAATATAGAGACGCGTCACATCGAGCGCACGACGATACAGAGGAACGATGCGCTCCTTGCTTCCCTTGCCCCACAGGCGCAGCGTGCGCTCGGACCATGAGATGGATTCCACATTGAGCGCCGCAAGCTCTGAGATGCGGGCACCCGAGGCATAAAGCAACTCGAGCATCGCCGCATCGCGCAGTCCCGCGGGTATTGAGGTATCAGACGTCTTGAGCAGCGCCTCGACCTGCTGGGTCGTAAGGACGCCCGGCAGGTCACGCGGCAGCTTGGGCGACGCGATCGCCGAGACCGCATCGCCCTCGACAATCCCCTCGGCAGCCATCCAGCGATAGAGAGATCGGATAGCCGACAGGTGCGCCGCAAGCGTTCGGGGAGCCACCTGCTCACGCGAAAGCTCAGCAAGATAGCGACGAATGGTGCGCACGTCGGCAGCGAAAGCATCAATATCCTCGCGCTCGCACCAGGCAGCAAAGCGCTCCAGTCTCGAGCCATAGGCCGTCACCGTGTTGGGAGAAAGCCCCTCAACGCGTGCGATATAGGCGATAAAAGAGTCGACGGTGTCGTACAGGTCAAAGGCTATGACCGGTCGCCTCCAAACAAGTCGGAACGCGTGGCCAAGTAGGCATCGAGGGCCTCGAGCGCACGGTCCGCATAGACCTGATAGCGGTCGCGCTTGCTGCGGCGCTTACCGTCCTCGAGCGGCGGCACCAGGCCAAAATTAACATGCATGGGCTGATAGCCCACGGTGGCAGGATCGGTCGCATAGCCCACGAGCGCACCCAGGGCGCCCACGCGGGGCAACTCGACGGAATCGGCGCCGATAGCCTCTGCATAGGTGTTGAGCGCCGCGAGCAGACCTGTCGCCACGGCTTCCATGTACCCCTCGGTGCCGGTGATCTGACCGGCCAGGCGCACACCGGTACCGGGCACGGCAAAGGTGCCATCGAGCACATGCGGGGCGTCGACAAAGGTATTGCGGTGCATGACACCGTAGCGGAAGAACTCAGCGTTCTCCAGGCCCGGCACCATATGGAAGACGCGCTTCTGCTCGCCAAAGGTCAAGTTGGTCTGGAAGCCCACCAGGTTATAGGCGGTCTTCTCCTTGTTCTCGGCACGCAGCTGAATCGCCGCCCAGGGGCGACGTCCGGTACGCGGGTCGGTGAGGCCGACGGGCTTCATGGCGCCAAAGCGAATGGCGTCCTTGCCGGTGCGCGCAACTTCCTCGGCAGGCTGGCAGGCCTGGAACAGATCGCCGCCCTCAAAGTCTTTGAGCACCACGCGGTCGGCCGTGGTAAGCGCCTCGATAAAGGCCTCGTACTCCTCCTTATTGAGCGGAGCGTTGAGATAGTCGCCGCTCCCCTGCTCCTCGTAGCGCGACTGCGAGAACAGCACGTCCATATCGAGCGTGGAGGCATCGACGATCGGCGCCGCGGCATCGAAAAACGCAAGGGCATCGCCGCCGACGAGCTTCATGACCTCTTCGCTCAGCGCCGGTGAACACAGCGGGCCCGCGGCAATGACCACGTGGCCCTCGGGAATCTGCGTGACCTCGCCGTGCACGACCTCGATATTGGGACGAGCGGCAACCTCGGCCTCGACAAGCTCGGAAAACTTGACGCGGTCGACCGCCAAGGCGCCACCGGCGGGAACAGCCGCGCGATGGGCGCAATCGAGCAGGACTGAACCCATGCGCTCAAGCTCGGCCTTCAGCAAACCAGCCGCGGAATCCGGACGGGTCGACTTAAACGAATTGGAGCAGACGAGCTCTGCCAGGTGATCGGTATGGTGGGCCGGGGAGCTCACCTGGGGGCGCATCTCGCACAGCTTTACGGCAAACCCGCGATCTGCCAGCTGGATCGCGCACTCCGAACCCGCCAGACCGCCACCGATAACTGTCACCTGATCGAACTGCATCTGCAAACACCTTTCTAATTGACACGTTTTCCATTGTGACCGAAGGGTGTCTGGGCGTGAAGGGCAAACTTGGAGGGCGCATACCTTCCATCCATCATGCGCTCGATAAGGCCCTCGAGTTCAAGCGAACCCAAGAGTTTGAGTACGCCGACAGCATCGAGCGAGACGAGCGCCGCGATGTCGTCGACCTTGAGCGGAGAGGCGATGAGCGCATGCATCACGGTCTGCTGCGTTGGATCCAAGTCGGCAATGCCGGGAGCATCGGGGCGCGAGTAGCGCAGGGTTCCGTAGATGCGTGAGATAGCCATCTCGATAGATTCCTCGTCGACGATGCAGCAGGCACCGTTCGCAATGAGGTAATTCGTGCCACGCGACTCGGGCGATAGGATCGACCCCGGCACGGCAAGAAGTTCGCGCCCCAAATCCATAGCAGCCTCGGCTGTAGAAAACGTCCCAGAAGGCATACCCGCCTCGGATACAAAGAGGGCTTGCGACAGGGCCGCGATCACGCGATTGCGGCGCGGAAAGGCGAACTTGCGCGGACCCATGCCCCACGGAGAGATCGACACGACCGCGCCACCCGTATCGAGCGTGCGAGTAATAAGCCCCGCGCTCGAACGCGGATAGACCACGTCGGCGCCCGTCCCCAGCACCACGACGTGTTTGCCGCCGGCGTTGACCGCAGCCCAACCCGAGGCCTGGTCACAACCGACCGCGCCGCCCGAAACAACCGTCACTCCCGCCTCGATCGCCACCTTTGCCGCAAGCTCTGCCACGGCAAGACCATACGGCGAGGCCTTGCGCGCGCCGATGATGGAGAGCGCGGGCGTCGAAAGCACCTCGGGGTTGCCGCGCACATAAAGCGTCTGGGGTATATCAGAAAGCTCCAAAACGGTCTCGGGATACAACGCATCACCTGGATGCAGCTCGAAGGTCCCCTCAGCTATCATTGGTCCCTCCTTCCCTGGTACATCGCCGCCTCGAGCACGTGGTCCTGCGTCACTTGCTCGCTCTCGGCGACGTCAGCGATTGTACGCGCGATACGCACCAGGCGTACGATGCCGCGGCCCGTGAGATGTGTGCGTTTGGATAGGCCGAGTACGCATTTCTCGGCAGCATCATCGAGCTCGAAGGTCGAAACAACGCCGTCAATGGACCGCGTCTCGTCATCCTCGGCCTCGGCATCTGCATCGTCCATACGGGACTCGCGCCAGGCGCGAAAGGCACGACCGCGCACAACGTAGTCACGTAACTCGGCCGACGACATACCCTCCGCACCCTCGATAATCACTTGAGGGTCGGGACGGGTCACATCGATCATCATGTCGATACGGTCGGCCAAGGGACCGCGCAGTTTAGACCGATAGCGCTCGACCATCGCCGCCGAGCAGCGACACGGTACCTCGCGATCGCCCAAAAAGCCGCAGGGGCAGGGATTGCTCGCAGCCAGCAGCTGAAAGCGCGACGGGAAGGTAAAAGCCCCGTCGACGCGTACGATCCTCACATAGCCGCGCTCGATGGGCTGACGCAGCGTCTGCAGCACGCCAGTGGGAAACTCGGCTAGCTCGTCCAAAAAGAGCACGCCGCCATGAGCTAGGCTAATTTCGCCCGGATGCACTGGACGTCCGCCGCCGATGAGGCCCGCGGTCGAAATGCTGTGATGCGGGCTGCGGAAGGGGCGATGCCCCGCAAGCAGTCCATCGATGTTCTCGCCCAAGACCGAATGGATGCACAGCGCCTCTTGCTGATCCTCGAGAGAAAGCTCGGGCAAAATGCCTGTCATGCGCCGCGCAAGCATGGTCTTGCCCGAACCAGGCGAGCCGATCATGAGCAGTCCGAGCTCGCCGGCGGCCGCAAGCGCCATGCCGCGCTTGGCGACCTCCTGTCCCAGTACGTCGGCATAGTCGAGCTCGGGCTCAAAGGTCGCCTCGACACCCTCGGAATCCAAGTAGTGCCGTGCGGCATCGCCCATGCCGTGAGCAAGCTGAGACAGATGGTCGATAAAGCCGCAATCCACGCCCGCGAGTGGCACATGCTGGTCGGACCTGCCGGCGATAAAAGACAGCCCCATGTCGCGAGCCAATAGCTGAAACGCCACCTCGCCTTTGACAGGAAGCACCGTGCCGTCCAAGCCGAGCTCGCCGGCGATAAGACAACGATCGAGGTTGTCGCGGGGAATCTGACCATCGGCCGCTAGAACCGCGATGGCGATGGGCAGATCAAAGCCGCTACCGGTCTTGCGAATATCGCCGGGCGCCAGATTGACCGTAATGCCCGAGCGCGGGATCTCAAAGCCGGCCGAGCGCATCGCACAGCGAATACGACCACGTGACTCCATCACCTCCATACTCGGGATGCCGAGCATCTGAATGCCCGGAACGCCGTCGGCAAGCGAGACCTCGACCGTGACGTGAATCGCCTCGACGCCGCGGATGCAGGCCGCGTGAACGGCAAACGTCTCGAACGCCATCACGACACCTGCCAATCGAACGCGTTGTACTGGTGCTCGATCTCGGCGATATGCCCGTCGCGGATGGTGACGCCCACGGCATCGAAGCGAATCGCCTTGAGCGGATAATGCTCCATGAGATAGCAACTTGCGATGCGGCGGTAGCGGCGTTGCTTTTGGGCGTCCACGGCCTCCTCGGGAAAGACCCGCGTGTTGCAATCCAGCGCAACGCGTCTGGTCTTGACCTCGGCCATCACCACGACATCGTCGAGCTCATCGAGCAGCACCAGATCGGCCTCGCCCTCGGTGCAACGATAACCCTGCTCCAGCAAGGTGTAGCCGCGCTCGTTAAAGTAGTCGATGGTGATCAGCTCGCCTAGCATGCCCAGCTCGCGGGGACTGAGTCCCTTGATAAACTCGGGCGTCATCGCCCCACAGTCGAGCTCGCCGTTTTCCCAACGCTCCTTGAGCTGCTGCGTCTTGCTCTTTTTGCTTGCGGCACTCATGGGGTCTCCTTTCCCGCACACTGCATTGCCCCGATGATGAGGGCACCTTTCATGCGGGTAAGTACCGGAAGCAAACCAAAAGCTGACCAAATGCCGACAAAAAACGGGCCGTACGCAGCAATGCTGCTGCATACGGCCCGCTACCAGCAGGTTTATAAAACCACAGAGGTCCCTGTCTCCACAATTGGCCTAGAAAAGGCGCTCAGTCTGCAGAAAGTTTCCGCAAAAGCTCACGCGGTGCAGCGGACAAAGTCCATGTTTGCGAATGGCCTCGATGTGCTCGGGGCTCGCATAGCCCTTCGACTCGGCCAGATGGTACTCGGGGTACTCGGCGTCGTACTCGACCATCATCTCGTCACGCGTGACCTTGGCCATGATGGACGCTGCGGCGATGCAGGCGATCTTGGCATCGCCTTTCACCACATCGCGCTCGTTAGGAACAGCGCCCAAGGGGTTGCCATCCATGAGGACGCAATCGGGCTCGAGCCCCGTATCGGCCACGGCGCCCGCAACGGCGGTACGGATAGCACGGGCCATGCCCATCTCATCGATATCCTTAGGCGCGATATGGCAAAAACCGATCGCCGTCGCCACCTCGGCAATCTTCACTGAGAGCAACTCGCGGCGCGCCGGCGTGAGCTTTTTGGAATCGTTGATGCCCCAGACGCGCGGCTCCATGGGAAGGCACACGGCACACACGGTTAAGGGACCCGCTACCGAGCCGCGGCCCACCTCGTCGACACCAACGACCACCCCATCGCCGCCAAGCTCATGCATAAGCTCGTACATGTCATTGACGCGCTCGCGCTCGGCAAGTTCCTTAGCATGGCGTTTGAGGGCGCGTTCACAAGCCTTGATCACCTGCTGGCGCGGGTCCTCGCGATAATGCTCCACGAGGGCGGGAATCTCCTCAAACGTTGCGCTCGCTAGCTCTCCGGCAACCTGCGATGCCGAAACCGAGCTCGTCATATTGGCCATACCAGGCCCTCCTTGCATGCAAATCAGATAAAAAGAAGGGCCACCCGAAGGTGACCCTTGTGTCCAAACGAGTGGACAGACGCTGCGATCTTCTTAGCGCTTCTCGGGGATGCGAGCAGCCTTGCCAACCTTGTCGCGGAGGTAGTACAGCTTGGCGCGACGGACGCGACCATGACGAACGACCTCGAGCTTGGCGATCTTGGGGCTGTGAAGCGGGAAGGTACGCTCAACACCGACACCGAAGGACATCTTGCGGACGGTGAAGGTCTCGCGGGCACCGGCGCCGGCCATGCGGATGACGTCGCCCTGGAAGACCTGAATACGCTCGCGGTCGCCTTCCTTAATGCGGTAGTGAACCTTGACGTTGTCGGCGACGCGAACCTGAGGAATGTCCTCGCGGATCTGCTGACGCTCGATTGCGCGGATGTAATCCATGTGCAATTCCTTACTCTTCTAGAGGTGCCGTACCACCTTGGCCGGCACGTAGTTGAACAAACGTATTCGAGTATACACGCGCGGGTTTGCGCTGCAAGAACAATTTTTTACGCAGACAAAAAGACAAAACCAGCACATGATAACCGCCCGCCTCACGAAATGAGACGGGCGGCATGAAGGGGGCTACGCTAGGCGTCTAAACCCAAAACGTTAGGCGGAACGCTTGGCCTCGAGCTTGGCCTGAGCGGCGGCCAGGCGCGCGAGGGGCACGCGGTAGGGCGAGCAGGACACGTAGTCCACGTCGGCCACGTTAAACAGGCCCTTGATGGACTTGGGGTCGCCGCCGTGCTCGCCGCACACACCAAAGTGCATTTCGGGGTTGGTGGCTCGGCCCTTCTCGACAGCCATGCGCACCAGCTCGAGCACCGCGGTATCGATGGTCTCGAAGGGATTGTCCTTCAAGATCTTCTTATGCATGTACAGCGGGATGAACTTAGCCTCGGCGTCGTCACGCGAGAAACCGAAGGTGGTCTGGGTGAGGTCGTTGGTGCCAAAGCAGAAGAAGTCTGCGTGATGGGCGATCTCGTCAGCGACCATGCAGGCGCGCGGCAGCTCGAGCATCGTGCCCACGGGAATATTGAGCTCGACGCCCTCTTCGTCAGAAACCTCGGCGATCACGCGTTCGATAACCTCGCGGGTCTGGACATGCTCGGCCGTGATGGAAACGAGCGGAACCATGATCTCGGGGCGCGGATCGACACCTTCCTTGATAAGACGGGCAGCAGCCGTGGCAACGGCGCGAACCTGCATGAGCGGCAGATCGCTAAAGACGACGGACAGGCGCACACCGCGTAGGCCGAGCATCGGGTTGGACTCGACCATGCCGTCGATACGACGCAGGCGGGCGCGCAGGACGGCAAGCTCTTTCTCGCTGGCGCCAGCGGCTTCCTTCTTGGTGATGGCGACCTCGAGCTCGCGAGGATTATCCAGGAACTCATGAAGCGGCGGATCGAGCAGGCGGACGACCACATCGCGACCGGACATGGTCTTGAACATCGCCAGGAAGTCCTCGGTCTGAACCTTGAGCAGGTCGGCCAGGGCCTGCTGCTTCACGGCCTCATCGTCAGACAGGATAAAGCTCTGGATGATGTTCTTGCGGTCGCCCAGGAACATGTGCTCGGTGCGGCACAGGCCGATGGCCTCGGCGCCAAACTCGAGCGCAAGCTCGGCATCCTCGGGATTGTCGGCGTTGACGCGCACATGGTTGGCACGGCCGCCGGTCTCGTCCAGGCGAATCTCGTCGGCCCAGGACAGGATGGTGTCCAGGTCGCCGGTGAGCTCAGCGGAGACTAGGTCAACGGCGCCGTCAACGACGATACCCTGGGTGCCGTCGATGGAGATGACATCGCCCTCGCGCAGCACGCGGTCACTGCCCTCGATACGCACGACCTTCTCAGCAGCGTCGATGTGGAAGCGCTCAACGCCGCAGACGCAGGGCGTACCCATGCCGCGAGCGATAACGGCGGCATGGCTCGTCTTTCCTCCGTGGCTGGTCAGAATGCCCTCGGCGGCAACCATACCCTTCAGGTCGTCGGGGTTGGTCTCCCAACGAACCAGAATGACCTTGTGGCCCTCGTTGGCGCGCGCGACGGCGTCATCACTCGAGAACACAACCTCACCCACGGCGGCACCGGGGCTGGCGTTCAGACCGCTGGCCAGCGCCTCGTACCTCTTGGAAGCGTCAAACTGCGGGTGCAGGAGCTGGTCGAGTTGCGCGGGATCGATACGGCTCACGGCCTCTTCGCGGGTGATCAGGCCTTCCTCGACCATTTCGATGGCGATGCGCAGGGCGGCGGTGGCAGTGCGTTTACCCACGCGTGTCTGGAGCATCCAGAGCTTGCCCTGCTCGATGGTGAACTCGATATCGCACATATCGCGGTAATGGTCCTCGAGCGTCAGGAACACGCGCTCGAGCTCCTCACCTGCAGACTCGAGGCCCGGGGTGGTCTTGAGGTCGGCAATGGGCTCGGTGTTGCGGATGCCGGCGACGACGTCCTCGCCCTGGGCATTAACCAAAAAGTCACCGTAGAACTCTTTGGTGCCGTCGGCCGGATTGCGCGTAAAGGCGACGCCCGTCGCAGAGGTCTCGCCCTTGTTGCCAAAGGCCATGGCCTGCACGTTGACGGCGGTGCCGAGCTCGTCGGAAATACCATGCTGCTTGCGGTAGATGCAGGCACGCTCGTTCATCCAGCTGCCAAAGACGGCCTGGATTGCAAGGCGTAGCTGAAGCTCCGGGTCGTGCGGGAAAACGGGCTTGCCATCGGCGACCTCAAGCTCGGGATACAGGGAGGCATCGACGTTCTCGGAGAAGATGCCCTTAAAGGTCTCGACGAGCTCCTGCAGATCCTCGGCCGAAAGCTCGGAGTCGACGCGGACGCCGGCGACCAGGCGTGCCTGGGTCAGCGCGTTCTCGAACAGGTCGGCGTCAACGCCCATAACGACGTTGGAGAACATCTGAATAAAGCGGCGGTAGCTATCCCAAGCAAAACGCGGATTTTGCGTCTGGGCGATGAGCCCCTGAACGGAGTCGTCGTTGAGGCCTAAGTTGAGGACCGTGTCCATCATGCCGGGCATGGAGAACGGAGCGCCCGAACGAACCGACACGAGCAGCGGATCGGAGGCGTCGCCGAGCTTCTTGCCGCAGCGGGCCTCGAGGTCCGCCTCGGCAGCAACGATCTCATCGAGTGCACCCTCGGGCCACACGTTGCCGGCACCGGAGTACTCGACGCAAGTTTGGCAGGTAATAGTAAAGCCACCGGGAACCGGCAGGCCGATACGGCTCATCTCGGCAAGGTTAGCGCCTTTGCCGCCAAGCGCGAAGTTCATGGACTTGTCGCCCTCGGTGACACAGGTGCCCTGGGCGTCGGTTCCAAAACGGTAAACCCTCTTGCAATCGCTCACGATACTTCCCCTTCCATGCGCTCTCGCGCACGACCGTGGTAACGAATCGACCCGCCGAATGCGGGCCGTGAGGGAACTATACGGCGGGTTTTGGGCAGGCTTGAGCAGAGGGTGCGCGGTTTGGTAAACGTGCTAAAACTGGCGGTAAACGGTAGGTAAAGGTGGTTACCTTATGAAGATACCACTGCAATAAAAAAGCAGGTCAAGTGCGATGTTTTTGCTAAATCGCTTTATCAAAATGCTACTACTATTAGGTGCGACGGGCGGCGCGGCGGGCACGGGCTTCTTGGATTTCCTCCAAGTGGCTAATGATCTCGGCAGCGCTTTCCTCGATGGCCTTGCCGTCGGTACGCACCACAAAGCAGCCTAGGCGTTTCATGAGGGCACGAGCTTCCTCAAGCTCGCTGCGCACGCTCTCGGGCTCGGCATAGGAGCCGGCAACGGCACGGGCGTAGTCATCGCCCAAGCGGCTATCGCGAATTTCGGAAATCACATCGACGGTCGAAATCAGGCCGAACAGGCGCATCGGGTCGACCTCGTAAATCGACTTCGGCGGCTCCATGCCATGGGCCAACGGAACATTGGCAACCTTGTAGCCCTGATAAGCCAGATACATCGACAGCGGCGTCTTGGACGTGCGCGATACGCCCAGCAGCACGATATCGGCACCCGACAAATCGTCGCAACCGCGCCCGTCATCGTGCTCAACGAAATATTCCATGGCCTCGATACGATGGAAATAGCGGTCATCGGTCCTGTGAATCACGCCCGCGACGCCTTTGGGCGGCACACCGATGAGCGACGATAGCACGGCGAGCGTCGGACCGATCAGGTCGACCGAACGGATATGCAGCATGCCCAGGTAATCGAGCACGCGGGCGCGAAGCGCCGGATCGACAATGGTGTGAAACACGGCAATATCGCGATGGTCGGCATCGACGCGCGGACCCACAAACGACTCCACCTGCTCCACCGAGGTCACCTTGGGCAGGCGCAACAAACGAAAAGCCCCTTCATCAAATTGCCCGGACGCCGCAAGCACCACCTCACAAGCGGTATCACCGAGCGAGTCGGAGATAACGATAACGGTGGGACGAGCGGTGACCGGGCAATCCATGCGGGGCTCCTTTTGCGCTTACGCGCAGGCTGGCTTACTTTTTACGAGCAAGCTCACCGATGTTGGCGATGCCGGAGAAAACGGCCTCGAAGCGGTTGAGCAGCTTAAGGCGATTATCGCGGAGCTGCTCGTACTTGTCCATGACCATGACCTCGTCGAAGAAACGGTCGATGGGCGCGCGCAGGGCGGCGAGGGCAGCAAATGCGGCCGGATAATCCTCGGTAGCAAGGGCGGCATCGACAGCGGTCTGAGCAGCCTCGGAGGCGTCGGCGAGCGCAAGCTCGACCTCGCCCATCAGTCTGCGGTCGTACTCCACGCCCAGCTCGGGCTTGGAGATATGCGCGGCGCGAGCATAGGCGGTCGCAAGGTTGTCGAACGTCTCGGCGTCGTTCTTGCGGGCCTCGTCGAGGGCGGCGCAGCGGGCGAAGAAGACGGACGGAGCGATGATGTGCACCGCGGAGACGGCGGCAACGGTATCGGCCGGGATCTTTTCGTCGCGGGCCATGCTCACCAGGCGGCCATGGAAGAAGTCACGAACCTGCTGGGCGACCTCGGCGGCGTCGAACTCAATGCCCTGCTCGCTATAGAGCTCGAGGGCGAAGTCGATGAGCGACGTGGGGTCGATCGGCAGGCGGTCGCGCAGGATGTTGATGATGCCGATAGCGGCACGACGCAGCGCGTAGGGGTCCGAAGAGCCGGTCGGGGGCTCGCCGATGGCAAAGATACCGGCGATGGTATCGAGCTTGTCGGCACAGGCCACGATGCAGCCAGCGGTGCCCTCGGGCAGCTCGTCACCGGCAAAGCGAGGACGATAGTGATCGCGAATGGCGTGGGCGACCTCGTCGTTCTCCCCCATCGCGGTCGCGTAATAACCGCCCATCACGCCCTGCTGGCTCGTGAACTCGACGACGGCGTTGGACACCAGGTCGGCCTTGCACAGGTGCGCGGCACGGCCGGCGTCGGCTGCCAGATGAGCACCCAGGTGTGCCTCGCGGGCAATAGCGAGCGCGAGCTGCTCGATGCGCTCGGACTTAGCGAGCACGCTACCGAGCTTCTCCTGGAAGGCAACCTTGGCCAGACGCTCACGGAACTCGTCGAGGGAGATCTTCAGGTCCTCCTCGTAGAAGAACTTTGCGTCGTCCAGACGGGCGCGCACGACGCGCTCGTTGCCGTCGATCACGCGCTCGGCGTTCTCGGGCTTGCTGTTGGAGACGACCACGAACTCACGCGTGAGCTTGCCCTCGCCGTCATAGATCGGGAAGTAGCGCTGGTTGGTGAGCATGGACTCGCAGATAATCTCGTGCGGGACCTTGAGGAACTCCTCATCGAAGGTACCGACGAGCACCGTCGGCCACTCGCAGAGGTTGATAACCTCCTCAAAGACCTTCTTGGGCGTATCGACATGGCAGCCGGGACGGGCCGCCTCGACCTCGGCGATACCGGCAAGGATGGCCTCGCGACGGCGCTCGGCAGAAAGCACGCCGGCGTCCTCGAGCACCTGCTCGTAGACGGCGGGGCTGGCGACCACATGGTCACCGGGGCCAAGCACGCGATGACCACGCGTGGTGTTGCCACTCGTCACGTCGGCAAACGACACGGGCACAACGTCCTCGCCCAGAAGGCAGCAGATCCAGCGGACCGGACGAACAAAGGTCGCATGCTCGTGACCCCAGCGCTGACTGCGGTAGTTGGGCCACTGCAGGCCGGCGATGGTCTTCTCGCACAGAGCGGTCAGAATCGGCGTAGCCGGTGCGGAGGGAATGTTCTTCTCGGCGAACACATACTCGCGACCGTCAGTGTCCTCGCGACGGACCAGGTCCTCGGCAGCCACACAGCACTTGCGGGCAAAGCCCTGGGCGGCCTTGGTGGCGTTACCGTCAGCGTCGAAGGCAATGTTGGCCGCGGGGCCACGCTTGACCTCATGGACTTCATCGGTCGCGGTGGCGACGTCGGCCACGAGCGCAGCCAGACGACGTGGGCTCGAGATCACGCGGACCTCGCCATGAGCCAGACCGGCCTCGTCGAGGCCCTTAGCGATCATGGTGCCAAGCTGCTTGACGGCATTGTTCAGCGGTGCGGAGGGCATTTCTTCCGTACCGATCTCAAACAGGAAATCCTTAGCGTCTGCCATGGCTTACGCCACCTCGCCTTCCTGGTCGGCATTCTCGTTGACTCCGGCGACCTCGGCCATGTAAGCCTCGCAGCACGCCTTGGCGACGGCGCGGACGCGCAGGATGTAGTTGGCACGCTCGACCGCGGACAGGGCGCCGCGGGCATCGAGCAGGTTAAAAGCGTGGCTGCACTTCATGACACAGTCGTACGCCGGCAGCGGCAGCTTGCGCTCCAGGCAGGAATGGCACTCGGCCTCGTAGTCGTCAAACTTCTGACGCATCATCTCGACGTTGGCGACCTCAAAGTTATAGGCACTGAACTCGCGCTCGTTCTCGAGGAACACGTCGCCATAGGTCATGGGCGTTCCGTCGGGCAGGTAGTTCCACACCAGGTCGTAGACGGAGTTGACGCCCTGGGCGTACATGGCGATGCGCTCCAGGCCATAGGTGATCTCGACGGGCACGGGGTCGACCTCGATGCCGCCCACCTGCTGGAAGTACGTAAACTGCGTGACCTCCATGCCATTAAGCCAGACCTCCCAGCCAAGGCCCCAGGCGCCGAGCGTCGGGCTCTCCCAGTCGTCCTCGACAAAGCGGACGTCATGGTCGTTGGGGTCCAGGCCAATGGCGGCCAGCGAACCCAGGTAGAGCTCCTGGGCGTTGACCGGCGAGGGCTTGATGAGCACCTGGAACTGATAGTAGTGCTGCATGCGGTTGGGGTTCTCGCCGTAGCGGCCGTCGGCGGGACGGCGGCAGGGCTGCGCATAGCAGGTGCGCCACTCGGCGGGACCGAGCGAGCGCAGCGTGGTCGCGGTATGGAAGGTACCGGCACCGACCTCGGAGTCATAGGGCTGCATAATGACGCAGCCCTGCTCGCCCCAGTACTGCTGGAGGCGCAGGATGATGTCTTGGAAGGAAAGCGATGAAGCGTTCATGCCTCTAATATCCCCTCGTCGAAACGATTACACGGTTAGGTACTGTACTATAGCGGTTTTTAGTCGATAGCGCCGATGCGGTTGAGCGGCCAGTAGCGCACAAGCGCCACAGCGATCAAATCAGAGCGATCGACGGGACCAAGGTAGCGTGAGTCGGCAGAGTTTTCGCGGTTGTCGCCCATCACCCACACGCACCCGTCGGGAACGGTGTAGGGATAGCTTACCTGAGCGCCGGGCGCTTGGACCGAAAGTGGCCAGCTCATGCCCGTCGTATAGTCCTCGTCGAGCGCTTGGCCGTCAACGACCACCTTGCCATCCTGCAGGTCGACCGTCTGGCCGGCCGTGGCAATAACGCGCTTGACAAGAACATCATGCTCGGAGGTGCCATCGGGGTTGTGAAACACCACGATATCGCCCTGCTTGACGGGCTGACCGAGCTCGAGGCTCACCTTTTGCGCCAGGATCTGGTCGCCAATCTCGATTGTGTCCTCCATAGAGCCGGTGGGCACCACAAAGGGCTCGACCACAAAGGTGCGGATCAGGAAGGTGGCCACAAGCGCGATCGCGATGACCGCGATCCACTCAAAAGCGCCCCTCAACGCGGAATGTTGCGTAGGAACCATACTCACTCCTCGCTCTGCGAATACGAAGCGTCCAAAATCTCCTGCGCGTAAGCGCGCTCCTCGGGCGTGAGCCGCGCAGTCTCGATCAGGTCGGGACGCCAGCGACAGGTGCGCTCGATGGCATTCTTGCGGCGCCAGGCATCGACCTTGGCGTGATCGCCGCTCACGAGCACCGGAGGAACGCCCTCGCCGTTGAACTCGGCGGGGCGGGTGTACTGCGCGTACTCGAGCAGGCCTCCGTCCTCGGCGGTCGAGAACGACTCGTCCACGTTGCTCATCTCGTCGCCCAGGGCGCCGGGAATGAGGCGTACGACGGCATCGGCAACGACCATCGCGGGAAGTTCGCCGCCCGTGAGCACATAGTCGCCGATTGACAGACGCTCGTCGGCATACGCATACGCACGCTCGTCGACGCCCTCGTAGCGACTGCACACAAACAGCAGGCGCTCACTTTTGAGCAGGCGCTCGGCCACATGCTGCGTAAAGGGCTCGCCACAGGGGGTAAAGAACACAACCGTGGGCTTGGGACCCTCTGCGCTAATGGCCTCGATGGCCTCCGCGATAGGCTCGACCTTCATGAGCATGCCCTGCCCGCCGCCGTACGGCTCGTCATCGACGGTACGATGGCGGTCGTGCGTCCAGTCGCGCAGGTTATACGCCTTAAAATCAAAAAGGCCGGCCTTGCGGGCGCGGCCCAAAATCGACGTGGACATGACGGGCTCAAACATCTCGGGAAAGACCGAAAGGGTCTCGATAAGCATGTTGTCCTCCCTACTTGTCCATATCGATCAGGCCGTCCATAACGTGGACGGAAATTGTTCCCGTGTCGGGAAGATCGAGCACAACCTGCTCGATCACGGGAATCAGCACCTCGCCGTACCGATCGCCCTCGACAACCCAAACATCGTTAGCGGGCGTCGACATGATCTCGACGATCGTGCCGAGCGAACCGAAACGCTCGTCGACCACCTCGCGACCCATCAGGTCGGTATAGGCAGCGTCGAGCGAATCGAGCTCAAAGTCTTCACGATTTGCCAGCACGTAGCATCCCGTGATACCCTCGGCGGCCGTCAAGTCGTCAATGCCCTCAAACGAGACCAGATCGCCATCGCCCGTATCAGTGACGGACACGACCGTGCAAAAGCGGTCGCGCTTGAGCGCCGGCGGCGTCAGGGCGACGCGCATGCCCGGCTCTAATACAGAAGGAAGCCCCCGCAGCGGCTGCGCGAGGACCTCCCCCTTCCTTCCGTGCGGCTTGACCACACGGGCGATGTTTTTGTACTGGGACCTCAAGGTCCTAGCCCAGAACCTCTACCTCGACAGCAGTGTCGAGGCGAGCAGCCAGTGCACGGGCGAGCGTGCGAATGGCCTTGATGGTACGGCCACGACGGCCGATGACCTTAGCGACGTCATCCTCGGCGACCGAAACCTCAATCGTAGAGGCGTCATCACCATCGATGACCTCAAGGCTCACGGAATCCGGGTCGTCGACGATCTGAACAACGAGATATTCGACGAGATCGGCGATGCGATCTGAGAGCATTGCCTCACCCTCGAGCTGTGCAGCGTCAACCTCAGGCACGATTTACTCCTCGGCGCCCTCAGCGGCCTCAGCGGCAGCCTTAGCGGCCTCGGCCTCTTTGGCGAGCTGCTTCTTGGACTTCTTGACGACGGTCTCGGTCTTCTCGCCCTCGTTGGCGGCCTTGACCAGAGCGGCGACGGCGTCGGTGAGCTGAGCGCCCTTGGACTGCCAGTCGGCGATCTTCTCGAGGTCAAGGTTGATGGTCTTGGGGGCGGTCATCGGGTTGTAGCGGCCAACCTCCTCGATGATACGACCGTCACGCGGGGCGCGGGAATCGGCGACGACGACACGGTAGTACGGACGCTTCTTAGCGCCGTGACGAGCAAGGCGAATCTTGACTGCCAAAGGAAACTCCTCCAACCAAGCAGCTTTAGGCTGCAACTACAAACAAACAGTTGAACATAATACGCCATCGACGCGGGCAGGTGAAGTCCGTGAGACCAACTTCTTCGGTGTAGTCGAGGGCAAATCCATATCTTAGACAAGAATTCGGGATTTGCAAGCACATACACGCACCCCACATGAGCTGCGCGGTATACTCATGACATGGAAAGACGCGAACATACATACGGTTATGAGGATGCCATGGGCGTCACGCCGCCTCCCTGGACGGGTCCGGCGGTGGGTCTGATGGACCTTGATGCGTTTTTTGCGAGCGTGGAGATGCTCGATCATCCCGAATGGCGCGGAAAGCCGCTCATCGTGGGCGGAGACGCCGATTCGCGTGGCGTCGTGTCCACGTGTTCGTATGAGGCACGTCGCTTTGGCGTGCACTCCGCCATGCCCTCAGCCGAGGCGCGGCGCTTGTGCCCGCAAGCCATTTGGACGCACGGGCACTTTGATCGCTACCGCGAGGTGAGCGCGCACGTTATGGCAATTCTCGCCGACGAGACCCCGCGCGTTGAGCGCGTATCCATCGACGAAGCCTTCATCGATATCACACCGGGTCGCTTTGCGCCCGAAGACCCGCTGCTGGTCGCTCGACGCATCAGTGATCGCGTGGCAGAGCTGGGAGTGACGTGCTCCATTGGCGTGGGCTGCAACAAGACGGTCGCAAAAATCGCAAGCGAGCGGGATAAGCCGTTTGGGCTGACCATCGTGCGCCCCGGAACCGAGCAGCGCTTTTTGGCCGCGCTGTCGGTATCTGCCATGAGCGGCATCGGGCGCTCGGCCGAGGAGCGACTGCGCCGCATGCGCATCTACACCCTCGGCGAGCTATCACGTGCACCGGAATCCACCTTGGCCTCTATTTTTGGCGTCAACGGCGAACGCATGCGCCAGCGTGCGCAAGGACTCGAAATCTCCGAAGTCACGAGTCTCGATGAAGAGCGCGAGGTCAAATCGGTCAGCAATGAACGCACCTTTGCTAAAGATCTGACTGAGCGTGGGGATATTGAGGCGGCGATTGCGCTGCTGGGCGAGTCAGTGGGACGCCGTCTGCGCCGTCAGGGGCTGACGGGTGCCACGGTAACGCTCAAGCTTAAGTATTCGTATGGCAGCGGACGTACGGCACAGCGCCGGCTGCCTCATCCGACCGACGATGAGAACATCTTCGTGGCGGTTGCACTCGAACTTCTCGACAACATCTGGCAGGAAGGCATGCATGTTCGCTTAGCGGGCATCGGCATGAGCGACTTCGACCACCAAGGCGGCATCCAGACCGACCTGTTCTGCGAGATCGATGACCGCGGAGCCCAATCCAGCGACCGCCGCGTCCTCTCCGTCGCCATCGACGCCGTCCGAGACAAGTTCGGCGACACCGCCCTTTCCTTCGGCCGCCAATCCCGCTTCAACGATTAGTCCCTAAGGCAAAAAAGCCGGGCAGCTGCGAATGATTATTCTAGGACGGGGATTTTTTAATCATTTGGAGCGTCATTTTGCCCTTTGAATGATATTGGTCCCAATTCCCGTCAGACGCGAAATCTGGTCAATCGTAAACCCCCGATGCCTCAACACTGCCAGAAGACGATTTCGCTCTGATTTCGGCAAAGTTTTAAGCTGATAAGGCTCATGCGGAGCCAAAAGAGCCCGGGCAACTTCCAGCGCATCCATATCGGAGATATGCTTACCTTCGGGCATAAAATAGGGATTAGGCTTGCCGTCGGTACTCGAAAGATAAAACGCTTCCGTACCCCCAAACAGATTGAGAATACCTTCACAATCACAAATTTCGGGATGAGAGAAATACTCATGGAAGCTGCTCCAGCGATACAGAGGAGCAGAAGAAATACCTGCTTTTGCAGGATTATCGTGTATGTATCGGACGCAACGGAGCAGCTGTTTGTCGTCAGAAATGATCACACTCTTGAATCGTTCCTGGAACACCGGTCCGCGGCGGCCGGTTTTTTGATTGAAGTGTTTCGCATATGCCGTATCAATCGCATGCATAGCAACGCTCATCTGATTATCGAGATCATCAAATAGCAGGTGAACATGATTGTCCATGAGGCACCAGGCAAGAAGACGAATATGAGCGGACGTAAATCGTCTGTTCAATAGATTGAGAAAATAAAGGCGATCGTCATCGTCTTCGAAGATCAGCTGGCCAGCACAGCCCTTGAGCATGACGTGATAATGGCCGAGTTCGGACAACGCACGGGCAACACGAGTCATCGAAACCCTCCCTTCCAAGGATGCAGTAGTCACAGCATACAAAAGGAAAGGAAGAAAAGGGCCGAACCGCCCAACAAAGGTGAGCGGTTCGGCAAACGGTAGCAATGATTATTTTATCCCCGTCCCAGAAAAATCATTTAGAGGAGGTTGAGGGGGAGCTGGGGGGCGTCTCCCCAGAGTTTCTCGAGGCGGTAGAAGTCGCGGGCTTCGGGAGTGAAGACGTGGACGACAACCGAACCATAGTCCATGAGCATCCAGGTCTTCTGCTCGCGACCCTCGATGGAGAACGGGTGCTCGCCGCAAGCCTCGGCGACCTTCTCCTCGATCTCGTCGACGATAGAATCGACCTGGCGGTTGTTGGTACCGGTGGCAAGCACAAAGTAGTCGCATACGTCGGAAAGCTCGGTCAGGTCGAGCACCTGAACGTCCTCGCCCTTCTTGTCGTAGGCGGCCTGCGCGGCGGCGCGGGCGACATCCTCGGCGGCGACACCGCTCGCAGACAGCGAGGCGGCAGTGCGGTCGGACGTGGCGACGAAGCTCTTGTGCTCCACACCTTCAAGAATCTGCTCGTCGGTCATGGTCTCGTCGGCCATGGAATACCTCTTTCTAGACAGCCCGAGCTAGCGCAGCTGGGCGTAATGGTTGTAAATCGAAATAGCCGTGGGATAAAGATAGCGCCCGGACTGAATCACATAGACCAAACCCTGCGCAAAACAGGAGAAGAACAACTCGTCGAGCGTCGACTCCCCCACCATCTTGCGCAGCGCATGTGCATAGTCGCCGTGGCGGTTGGGCTCGATGGCATCGGCCACAAAGACCACTATATCGAGCGGCGTCATGTCGCAGGCACCCACGGTGTGACGGTCGACAGCCTGGAAAACGGCCGGCGACAGCTCGGGAAAAAGCTGCGGAAGCTCATAGGCGGCAACAGGGCCATGCAAAAGCGGCGTCGCGGCGGAAGGAGAGCCGGCAATCTTAATGCCGTAATGCAGAGCGCGCGTGACCAGCTCGTCGTCGGAGAGCACTTTGTCCCAGTCGTGGATCAGACCGGCAGCAGCGGCATCAAAGCGGTCAACGCCGTAGACCTCGGCCAGATGAAGTGCGGTCTCGGCAACACCCAGCGAATGCACATAGCGCTTGCGCTTATCCTTCATGCGAACATCGAGCAGCTCTTGAATGCGCTTGAGCAGCGCGCGCTCATCGCCCTCAAACTGATCCTCTACCGACAACGTAGACCCCCATCACTCAAAATCTTCTTGGCCCAAATCGGCATATAGCCTGCGTTTGCGAATGTAGCCGAGCACGGACTCACTCGTAAGGTAGCGCACGCTCATACCGCGAGCAACTCGCTTACGAATGTTCGTCGAGCTGATCGCCAGCGCCGGAATCTGAATATAGCGCACGTCGAACGGCAGCCCCGACTCTTTGATTCGGGCACGCGCCGTATCGATATCAAAGCCCGGTCGTGTCGCCGCAATAAAGGTAGCAAGCTCAGCGATTCGTTCGGCATCATGCCAGGTAACAATATCGATAATCGCGTCGGCGCCCGTAATAAAGTAGAGCTTTACCTGCGGCGGGTAAAAGTCGCGAAGGGCATGAAGCGTATCGGCCGTATAGGTTACACCCGGACGGTCAATCTCGAACCGACTCGCCAAAAAGGCCGGGTTCGCGGCGGTGGCGAGGACCGTCATGGCATAACGGTCCTCGGCAGGCGTCACCGGCTTGTCAAGCTTAAAGGCAGGCGTGCCCGCCGGCATAAAGAGCACGGCATCCAAGTCGAGGGACTCACGCGCCTGCTCAGCGGTCACCAGGTGCCCGTAATGGATGGGATCAAAGGTGCCACCCATAATGCCGAGCCTAAACTCCTGCCCGTCCTCTAGAGGAAGCTCGGGCAGACCGATTCCACCGCGCAGCGACATGGCTTACTCGCCCTCCGAGGTCTCGGCATCGTCCTCGGCATCCGCCGCATCGACAACCTCGACGCCCTCATCCGCAGCATCGGCCACGTCAATGGCCTCGACGGCAACGTCCTCGCCAGCATCCTCGAGCTCTTCGTACTCCGAGAAGTCCTCGGCGCCCTCAAAGTCAAAAGCGCGCTGGCAAATGCGGACCTCGTCGCCCGCACGGCAACCGGCCTTCTCGAGCGCGTCGTCAACACCCATACGCGCAAACTTATGCTGCAGGTAAATGACGGCTTCCTCGTTTTCCCAGTCGGTCTGAATGACCATGCGCTCGATGGCACGACCGACCACGCGGAAGGCACCGGGCTCTTCCTGGACAATGCGGAAACGCTTCTCGCGCTGCAGGCGGCGACGCTCCCACTCCTCGTCGCGCAGATCGACCGGCTCATCAGAGACCGCCAGCTCGGCGCGAAGCTTAGCCACCTGCTCGCCCACGGCAAGCATCAGCGTGTTGAGGCCGGCGCCCGTAACAGCAGACACGGCAAAGAACATATGGCCATCGTCGAGCGCCGCACGCTTAAGGTCGGCAATCTTGTCGGCCGTGCCCGGCGCATCACACTTGTTGGCAACGACGATCTGCGGACGCTCCGAAAGCTCGGCGCCATACTGCTCGAGCTCGCGGTTGATGATGCGATAGTCCTCGACCGGATCGCGATCCTCAAAACCACCCGTCATATCGACGACGTGCATGATGAGTGCCGTACGCTCAATGTGGCGCAGGAACTGGTGACCCAGGCCCTTGCCCTCGCTCGCGCCCTCGATGAGACCGGGGACGTCGGCAACGACGTAAGAATATTCGCCGGCACGCACCATGCCGAGGTTCGGCACGAGCGTGGTAAACGGGTAGTCAGCAATCTTGGGGCGGGCGGCACTCATGCGCGCAATGAGCGATGACTTACCCACCGAGGGAAAGCCCACAAGCGCGGCATCGGCCATAAGCTTCATCTCGAGCTCGATCCAGTGTTCCTCGGCAGGCTCGCCGAGCTGGGCAAAGGCCGGAGCGCGACGCACCGACGTCACAAAGTGTGTGTTGCCCAGACCGCCGGCACCGCCGGGCGCCACGACGACGCGCTCGCCGTCGTGCACCAGGTCGGCAATCTCGAACATCGGGGTCTGCGTCTCGGGATCGAGCTCGCGCACCACGGTACCCATAGGGACCTTGAGAATCAGGTCCTCGCCGCTCTTACCGTTACGACGGGCACCCTGCCCGTGCGTGCCGCGCTCGGCGCGGAAGTGATGCTTAAAGCGGTAATCGATCAGCGAAGACAGCTGAGCATCGGCCTGGATGACGACATTGCCGCCACGACCGCCGTCGCCGCCATCGGGGCCGCCCTTGGGGACAAATGCCTCGCGCCTAAACGACATGCATCCGGCTCCGCCGTCGCCGCCGCACACGTTAATGCGGCTGATATCGGTGAACTGTGACAACAGAATCGCCTCCTACAAAAAAGAGGGAGACCCTTGAATCCTAAAACTCAAGTGCCTCCCACATATGTGCTCTATGAAGGGTGAATTACGCGTTCGCGAGCGGGCGTACGCTGACCCTGTGCTTGATACCCTTGTGGAACTCAACGGTACCGTCGACCAGCGCGAACAGCGTGTCGTCCTTACCACGGCCAACGTTCTCACCCGGGTGGATGTGCGTGCCGTGCTGACGGACGAGAATCGTGCCCGTGGTTACCGTCTGGCCGGCATAGCGCTTCGTGCCAAGGCGCTGACCGCGGGAGTCACGGCCATTACGGGAGGAACCGAGTCCTTTTTTGTGTGCCATTGTGTATACCTACTCTTTCGTTACGAGTGTAATCTACTCGGCGACGGGAGCCTCGGCAACAGCCTCGGCCTCTGCCTTGACAGCCTTCTTGGCGCGGGAGGTAGCCTGAACCTTCACGATCTTCAGCTTGGTGAGCTGCTGACGGTGACCCTTCAGACGACGATAGCGCTTACGCTTGTGGAACTTGAAGACCAGCTGCTTCTCGCCCTTGAACTGCTCAACGATCTGAGCGGTAACCTTGGCCTTGGCCAGCTTGTCGGGATCGGTGACGATCTTCTTACCATCGTTGAGGAAGATAACCGGCAGGGTGACCTTGTCGCCCTCATTGCCCTCGATCTTCTCGACGGTGATGACATCGTCGGTGGCGACCTTGTACTGCTTGCCGCCCGTGTTAACGATTGCGTACATGTTTACTTGCCCTTCATGCATCAGTTAGTGCAACAGCCGAATATAGTAGCAGGCGAAAATACCCCCGTCAACGAGTATGTGGAGCAAATCCACAAGTTCGCACAGGTATGGGGCTGACGAGTCGGCCCTCGTCGTCCTCGCATGCTTGATTCTGACGCTCGACATCGTAGGAGCAGATGGTCACGAGGTCTTGCATACCGGTGGAAACAATAGGTGCATCCACGCCCGGGGTCAAGCCCTGCAACAAAACATCAGCAGCAGAAAGCAAAATTTCCGGACGCATGGAGCCCTCGTTGTCGGCATGGGTGTCGAGCATGAGCACTAAATGGTCCGGGCGCTCCCCCGCCGTGAGTTCATAGCCCACGAGCGTGTGATCCAAATCCAAGCGCTTGCTCTTTTTGCCGCGTGCGTAGTCGATGCCATGGTCCGCGCGCAGCGTGTCGATCGCACGACGCACCTCGTCGGCGCTTACGGGCGCCTCGGGATCCAAGTGCAGATCGATGCGATACGACAGGCGCGTGAGCTGCGCCGTCAACGCCGGCGTGCGCACGTCGATGTACGCCGCCTCGATGGGCGCCAAATCGGCCGGAGACGCCGCAGCCAGGCGCCCAAACGCCTCGTCGAGCGCCACGAACTCGGTCATAAACAGGTCATACCACTCGCAGGTCGACGACGTACCAACCGGTAGCGCCGAAGAGAAGCCCACGCGCATGTGCGGAGAGAAGCCCTGCGTGACGGCATAGGGAAGTCCCGCACGGCGCACGATGCGCTCAATGGTATGGATCACTTCGAGATGGCCCAGGTACTTAAGGCGATCGCGCTTGCCATAGCGAACACGAAGCCTAAAGAGCGAGGGGTTGTCGGTCAGGCGCTCACTCATGCGCGATCACCCATCAATACATTCTTGGCGTGGAGCGTGGGGCAGATCCCGCAGCCGGTGCACGACGTGCGGGTGCAGTCGGGAGTCGTGACGCCCTCGAGCGAGCGACGGTACTCGCGCTCGAGGAAGCCGCGCGTGCAGCCGGGGCTCACGTGCTCCCACGGCAGGCGCCAGTCAAACTCGTAGGGCAGGTGCACGAGCTCATTGAGGTCGATGCCGTTTTTGGCAGCAGCCTCCTTCCAGTTATCGAGCGAGAAATGCTCTACCCAGGCGTCAAAGCGAGAGCCCGAGCGCCAAGCATCGATGATGACGGGCGTCATGTCGCGACCGGCGCGGGACAGCGCGGCCTCGATGAGCGAAGTCTCGGCATCGTGGTAATGCACGCGGACGGCACGGTTGCGAACGCTCGTGATAAGCAGCTTCTGGCGACGCTTGACGTCGTCGTAGTCGAGCTGCGGGCACCACTGGAACGGCGTGGCAGCCTTGGGGATAAAGACCGAAACCGAGATGGACACCGAGATCGAGCCGCGACGAGCCTTGGGCACCACGGAACGACCGAGCTCCAGCACGTGATCGGCCAGATTGGCGATGGCCACGATGTCCTCGTCGCGCTCGCCGGGAAGGCCCATCATAAAGTAGAGCTTCATACGGTTCCAGCCGGCCTCGAAGGCCGCCTTGGCCGCACGGTCCAAGTCCTCCTCGGTCACGTTCTTGTTAATGATGTCGCGCATGCGCTGGCTGCCGGCCTCGGGCGCAAACGTCAGGCCGCCCTTCTTTTCGCCGGCGACCGACTCGGCCATATCCACGCCAAACGAATCCAGGCGCTGCGACGGAATAGACACGCGAATACCCGTATCCTCCAGGCGACGGTTGAGCCTGCCGAGCACGTCGCGAATGCAGGAGTGGTCGGTCGTGGAGAGCGAGGTCAGCGACACCTCGTCATAGCCGGTCTTTTCCAGACCCTGAATCACCGACGAGACGATCTGGTCGGCCGAGCGCTCGCGCACCGGGCGATACGTCATGCCGGCCTGGCAAAAACGACAGCCGCGGGCGCAGCCGCGCAGGATCTCGATAGACAGGCGGTCGTGGACGAGCTGCGCATAGGGTACGCACGACTGCGACAGCGGATTCGTGGCGCCGAAATCCTCGACGACGCGTTTGTAGACCACAGTAGGCGCATCCTTGCCTTCACGCGGCACGGTGTAGCCATGCGGCGAGCAGGGCTCGTCGTGACGAACCTCATAGAGCGACGGCACGTAGTTGCCGGCAATGGATGCAAGCTGCTCGACAATCTGCGCGCGCGGGACTCCTTCGTCACGCAGGCGGCGATGCAGCTGGCAGGTCTCGAGCAGCGATTCCTCGCCCTCACCGATGAGGATGGCATCGAAGAAGGCCGCGTACGGCTCGGGGTTGTACACCGAGGGGCCGCCGGCGATGATGATGGGGTCATCTTCACCTCGGTCGGCCGCTAACAGCGGAATGCCAGCGAGGTCGAGTGCCTCGAGGAAGTTCGTCACCGCCATCTCGTGCGGCACATGCAGACCGACGATATCAAACGAAGCGACCGGCGCTGCACCCTCGAGCGAGAGCAGCGGAATGCCTGCCTCGCGCATAGCGTCACCCATATCGGGCCACGGCACATAGCCACGCTCGCAGGAGATGCCCTCGGCCTGGTTAAGGATGTTGTAGAGGATGGCGATGCCCTGGTTGGGCAGACCAACCTCGTACACATCCGGGTAGATCAGGCAGCAACGGTAGTCGGCGTCGGCCTTGGAAAGCGTGCCCCACTCGTGATCGATATAGCGACTCGGCTTCTCGACCTTGGCGAGCAACGGCTCAATTAAATGAAAACAGTCTTGGTATGCAACGCGCAACGGAAAACCCCTAAGCAGCGAGATCTGATGCGTCCTGATAGGACGCCATGGGACGGGTAGCGCCCGCGACCGTGGTCACCAGATCGCGAACGCGGGAGAACGTGGCAGTGACCACCTCGTTGGCACGGCTGTAGTCAACATCGCGCTCGTAGAGCGAAACGAGCGCACGGCCCATGCCATAGGTGCCCGCGGCAGCAGTGAGCGCCTTGACGGCAAACCCAATATGCGGCGTCTGTTTAACGAGCGCGCGGGTAACCGCGCGGATCACAAGACCGCCGGCAAGCACGCCCGCGACCTCGTAGCCGCGCTCAGGCTTAATGCCACGTCCAAAGACAGCAGCGAGCTCAAAGAGCATGCCCACCTGCGCCAGCGCCATAACGGGATAATCGGCGCCCGGCAAAAACACCAGTGCACCGGTCGCCATATTGGTGAGCGCGCACGAGGTGATGATACGATTGGCCGCAGCGATGCGCATGAAGGCAAAGTTCGCCGCAAAAGCCGTTTCCTTGTCCGTACGATCGAGAATCCAGCGGGCAAGCGTCTCGAGCAGATACGTCTTATCGGTTGCCGCCACCACGCCGAGCATGGGCGTGGACTCCTCGATAAACGGCACCTCCACAGCAGACTCGGCAAGCACGCACACGGGCGCGCCGGCGATCACGAGCTCCTGCACGGCACTCTCCAAGCGGTCGGAACCACACGAGAGCACCAGTACCACATCGGTATCGGTCTTTGGAGCAATTCGCTCCTCCCCCAGACGCTCGACGCGCACAATGCCCGAGGTCGTCTGCGGCACGAAGGCGTCACGCACCGTCTCGGCCAGAAAGCGCGAGGCGGACGAATCCAGATAGACCGAAACGCGCACCGGCGTATCGGAATCCTTCTTAACGGACGCGCCCATCTTAAAAGCGCGGGTCAGCTTATCTACGGGAATTTTCATAGCAAACCCCTCCAGCGGTTACGCGGCGCCCGAACGATGCCGCCATATGGATTGTACGATACCCACCGTCAGCAGCTGGATCATCATCGAAGACGAACCAAAGCTAATAAACGGTAGCGGAATACCGGTAATCGGCATCATGCCGATGCACATGCCGATGTTCTCGAAGGTCTGGAATGCCCACATGCCGACGATACCTACGCATGAGAGCCGCAAGAAGAGCGACTCACACCTAAAGGCGACGCGAATCGTCGAAAAGATCAGCAGCACGTAGAGGCACAGGAGCAAAAAGGAACCGCAAAAGCCAAAGGTCTCGGACAGGAAGGCGAAGACGAAGTCGGTGTGGAACTCAGGTAGAAAGCCGCCGGCCGACTGCGTCGCATGGCCCAAACCCTTACCAAAGAAGCCGCCCGAGCCAACGGCGATAAGCGACTGCTGCAGGTTGTAGGCATCGTCCGAATCGGCATTATCGGGGTCGATAAAGACCGTCAGACGGTTCATCTGATACTGCTTGATGAGCACATCGTGGCCGAGCAACGAATCAAAGACCGAATCGAGCGCCAGGACGAGGGCCACCAGGCCCACGAGCAGGGCCAGGGTCGACAGCACCCATTCGCGGCGTGCACCACTCATACAAATGACGATGGCGCCCGAAACCAGCACGACCAGGCCCGAGCCCAGGTCGCCCATGGCAACGACGGCCAAAAACGGAATGGACAGCATGCCGCAGAGCTTGACGTAGTCGCGAACGGTATCGATGCGACCGTTATACTGCGAGCCAAGCGTAGCAATAAAGAAGATGGTGATGAGCTTGGCAAGCTCAACCGGCTGGAATGTCAAGCCGATACCGGGAATCTTGATCCAACCCGTCATGCCCAGACCGCCCGTATAGGACAGGCCCGGGATCTTGGGCGAGAAGATCACGATCAGGTCGATGACGAGCAACGCCGTCGAGAAATTGGAAATACCGCGCAGATCGGTACGCCAGACCAGCACCGCCAGCACCGCCCCGATGCCAATTCCCAGCAGATGACGTGAGAACGAGGCATCGGCCTTAAACTGCGAAGCCGACCAGATGATGATGGCACCGTAGGCGACGAGCGCCACGGTAGCAACGAGCACACCGATATGCACCTTTTGGCGAAACGTGCCGCGCGAGGCCGAAAGTTGCTTATTGACGCGGTCCAGGCTGCTGCGAGAGCCGGTCTTGGTTGAACGGAACAGATCCGCCGGAGAAAAATCCATCGCAACCTCCTATCGAACCGAAGAATCGCCCGAGGCCGAAGAGGTATCGGGCTCGTCATAAATCACACCGAGCACGTCGCGCACGACATGCATCGCGGTATCTGAGCCGCCGCCGCCCTGCTCCAGGACAGTAGCGATGACATACTTGGGATCATCGGCCGGTGCATAGGCGCAGAACCACGCGTATTCGTCCTCGCCGCTTTTCTCGCCCGTGCCCGACTTGCCGTATACCTGCGGCGTCAGGGTGCCAAAGTGAGCCGCCAGGGACGTCGATGCCGTGTAAATCACGTCGTGCATGCCGTTGCGAACAAGAGCCAAATCCGAATCGCTGTTGATCTTTGCCTCCAGGCGCTTTTTCTTGCCCTTGCCGTTGTACTTATAGGCATCGCCGTCGCCATCGCGCGACACGGCAGACAAAAACACATGAGGCACATACTGTTTGCCGCCGTTGGCAAGACCCATATAGGCGCACGCCATCTGCAGGGGCGTCACCAGAATGTCACCCTGACCGATGGCAATGTTGGTCATATCGCCGGCATTCCACTTGCGGTCCTCGGCAGAGGCGTCGGTGAAGTACGACTCTTTCCACTCGGCATCGGGAATACGGCCCGCGCCTTCACTCGGCAGATCGATACCGCAGGTCTTGCCTAGGCCCCAGCGACGAAAGACCTCCTGTAGACCCTCGGGATGTTGCTCGTCATAAAAGAACGCCTTGCCCATGTCGTAGAAGACGGGGTCGCACGAGTTGGCGATACCCGACTGCAGCGTCATGGTGCCGTGGCCAGACGTCAGCCAGCAGCGCTTGCCCCACGACTTGCCCAGACCCGTCCAATAGCCCGTGCAGTTGGTTGTCTGCGTTGAAGTGTAGGTTCCAAACTCAAGACCGGCCAGGGCCGAGAGCGGCTTGATGGTCGAAGCCGACATGTACTGTCCGCTAATGGCGCGGTTGAGCAGCGGGTGCGAACCCTTGTCATCATTGAGCTCGGTCCACACGTCATTTGAGACGCCACCGATAAAGACGGACGGATCGAACTTGGGCTGGCTCGCCATGCCCAGGATCTCACCATTGTTGGGATCGAGACACACCACAGCGCCGTTGCCGGCATTGCTGTAGCCAGTGGTCTTGGCAAGCTCGATAGCGCTCGCCAACGCCGTCTCACAGGCCTGTTGGATCTTAAGGTCGAGCGTGAGCTTAATGTCGGAGCCGGCCTTCGCGGGCACGGCGCCGGCCTGACCGGTCACATTGCCCGAGGCATCGACCTTGACGGTCTGCTCGCCACGAATACCCTGCAGCAGGTTTTCGTAGTAGCTCTCAACGCCCGCCTGGCCCACGATATCGCCCGACTGGTACGTAATCTTGCCAGCAGAAGCATCATCATCGCCAGAGGTTTTCTTATTCTGGGCCTCGAGCTGCTCGGAGGTAATGGTGCCGGTATAGCCCAAGATATGGCATGCCGTCTCGCCATATGGATACTGGCGCTCGGTACGCTCGGCAATCTTGACGCCCGGGAACTCGCCGGCATGCTCCTGAATATAGGCAACCGTGGAGCGACGGACGTCCGTCGCGATGGTATGCAGGCTCTGAGCGCCCTCTGTATTGTCCTGAATATTGCGAAGGACCGCCACGTAAGGCATTCCAAGCACGTTGGCAAGATGGCGAACCAGAACCTCATCCTCTGCAAGGTCGCGGTAGGCCACGACAGCAAGTGAGGGACGGTTCTGAACAAGCGCCACGCCATTGCGGTCGAGGATGCGGCCGCGCACAGCGGGAGTGGTAACGGTGCGAGTCTGATTGCTATTAGCCTGCTTCTCGTAATAGTCCGACGAGACCATCTGCATGCCCCACAGCTTGACGGCGAGCGCCGCAAACATCGCGCCCACACCCGTGGTGAGGATGGAAAAGCGGCCCTTAAAGGCGGTCGCCGCGGTATTGCCCTCGCCCTCGGTGGCGCGCGGGGCCGTTCCATGCTGCGTATCGTAGGTAAAACGGGAATCGCCACGACGCATGATGACCAGTGCGACCACGATGGCCACAACCAGCACGATACCGGCGATAATAACCGTCAACTGGGAAGACATCTACGGGCCTCCCCTATTTGAGCTTGCGGGTCTTAGGCTTAAAGCGCATACCCGTCTGGCGTCCGCCACGCGCGGAGAATCCATAGCCGGACTGCGGCACGACGCCGGACATCAAAAACGGAATGGCAACCAGACCCGTCAGGATCGAGGACGGCAGTGCATGGCCGAAGATCGCCACGACAAAGCTCGTCTCCAAACCCATAAACAGCAAGATGATGCTGTAGATCACATTAATGACGAGCGCGAAGGCGCCCACGGTGACGCCGCGCGCACTCGGGCTACTGCCCGTCTGACCGACGGCACTGTGCACCAGGGCAAAAGAACCCACGGTCAGCAGGAGCGACATAACGCCCACCGGCACGGCAGCGGACAGGTCATAAAACAAGCCGCTGCAAAAACCGCACACGACGGCACGGGTCGGGTCGCCCGAGAACACGCTTAGGCACACCAGGATAATCATGAAGTTGACGCGACCGCCCGCAATGGAGATCTGCGGTGCCAGGCCTGCCTGCAGCAGCACGCATACGATGGCGGCGATCACAAACGTACGGGAGCTCATCCCCTGCTCGTGTAGATCCATGGACATGCCCCCTATTCGTTCGAGCCAGAATCGGTCGTCTCGGACGTGTCGGAACTGTCATCCGAACTCTCGTCCTTCGTCTTGGTCGCAGCATCGCGCGACGTTCCCTGCGGCGTGCTATTAGCGGTGCTCACGTCCTCATCCGAAGCCGACTGTTCGTCGGTCAGCGAGGTAATGACCAGCACTTCCTCGTTGTTCTCGGCCGTGGTCTGAGCGCGCACCACAATGGTGTAGTACACGTCGTTTGCCGATTTCTCAACCGACGAGACGGTGCCGAGCGGAAGGCCCTTGGGGAACACGCCGCCAATGCCCGAGGTCACGATGATGTCGCCAACCTTAACATCGGAGTCGACGCTCACGTACTCAAGACGCAGCGTGCCGTCAGCCTGACCCTGCAGCATGCCCTGGGCGCGCGTGTCCTGCACCATAGCGGACACGCCCGAGTTCTCGTCGCCAATCAGGCGCACGGTGGACGTCTTGGCCGAGACTTCGATGATCTGGCCGATAACACCGGCCGAACTCGTCACAGGCATGTTGATGGTAAGGCCGTCGGCAGAGCCCTTGTCGATGGTTACGGTCGAGGTCCAGGCATCGCCCGAGGCACCAACGATACGAGCTGCAGTCGATTTGAGGTTGTAGGTCGATTGCAGCCCGACCAGGCCCTCCAGGCGCTCGGCAGTCTTTTGAGCCTCAGAAAGCTCGGCGACCTTAGAGGTCAGTTCCTCGTTTTGCTTCTTAAGCTCGTCAAGCGTGTCCTGCGACGCCGTAAGGTTAGAGAACACGTTGCCGATCGCATTGAAGGGAGCCGCCACAGCCGAGCCCACAAAGCGCACCGGCGAGGTAATCGTCGTTACGCCCGAACGCACGGCATGAATCGGTCCTGCCTCGCCCTCGCGGATGTAAAACGTGAGCAGCAACACCGAAATCAGGCTGAAAACAATCAACGGGCGCATACCCGTTGATTGTCGCTTGGTATTCAGATTTGTGGAGAAACCCGAAGATCGTACCAAATGGAATCCACCTTTTGGAAATTAAGCATTGGTCTGGACGAAGCCGCCATCAAACGCATTGGCCTCGAGCACGCGGGCACAGCCGTTAACGACGTTATCGAGCGCCGTGGGGCTGACGTTGACCGAAACGCCGGTCTCATCGCGCAGGCGCACGTCGAGACCGCGCAGCAGCGCGCCGCCACCAGTCAGCAAAATGCCGTAGTACATAAGGTCCGAGGCAAGATCGGGAGGCGTAGCGTCGAGTGCGTCCTTGACGGCCTTGGCCATCTCGTCGAGCGGCTTGTTGAGCGCGCGACGAATCTCCTCGCTCTCGATGCGTACGGTCTTGGGCAGACCGGTGATCACGTCGCGGCCGTTGACCTCGACGTCGAGCTCGTCCTTGAGCGGCACGGCGGAACCGACCTTGATCTTGATGTCCTCTGCCGTACGCTCGCCGATGGCCAGGTTGTAGGCATCTCGAACGTGCGTGAGGATAGCCTGATCGAACTCGTCGCCGGCAATACGGATGGACTGCGAGACGACGATGCCGCCCATAGCAATAACGGCAACCTCGGTGGTACCGCCGCCGATGTCGATGACCATGGAGCCGGTGGGTTCCTCGACGGGCAGATCGGCGCCGATAGCGGCAGCCATGGGCTCTTCGATCAGGTAGGCCTGGCGAGCGCCAGCCTGGATCGTGGCCTCAAATACGGCACGCTTCTCGACCGACGTGACGCCGGAGGGAACGCAGACGACAACGCGCGGACGCGGGGTCCACGGATAGCGCTTCTCGGACGCCTTGTCGATAAAGTAGCGAAGCATGGCCTCGGTAACATCGAAGTCGGCGATGACGCCGTCCTTCAGGGGACGAACGGCCACGATGTTGCCGGGCGTACGGCCGAGCATGCGCTTTGCCTCGATACCGACCGCCAGGATGCGCTCGTCGTTCTTTTCGATGGCGACAACAGAGGGCTCGCGAATGACGATGCCCTTGCCGCGCACGGAGACAAGCGTATTTGCGGTGCCGAGGTCGATGGCAAGATCGCCCGCATAGCTACCGAAGAACATATCCATCAAAGAAAACAACGCAACTCCTGATGTGTTGGATGATTGCTGGAAAACTACTAGCTCATCATACTAGCGCAAGCCCGGCACCTCACTTGCGGTGAAGCGCCGGGCAAAGCTAAATCCCATAAGGTCACTACTGGTTGTCAGCAGCCGAGAAATCCATATCGAGCGAGGAAACGGCCCAGCCGATATGGTTGTCGGAGCGCACGAATTTGACGGTGTACTCCTGCTCGCCGCCCTTGGACAGCGATGCCTTAACCTTGGCGGTCGTCTCGGTCATGGACTGATCCATGCCCTCGACGGACACGGTGGCGCCCTGCGGAATCGAGGAGATGATCATCGACTTCGCGTCCTCGGACAGGCTCGAGACTAAGCAAGACTCGGCCTTTGCGGTGTCACCGTCGCCGGCAGCCTGGAACAGATCGGTAACGACAGACTCCTGGGACGGGAAGCCAAAGCCGCGCGTGTAGGCAAAGCCCAGACCGCCCGCGGCGATCAAAATGAGCAGAAGCAGCACGATGAAGACTTTGAGACCCGTGTGGCGATGGCGACGACGAACCTTGGCCTGCTTGCGGTCCTGACGGTCCTGCTGGACCATCTCGGACTCGGACAGCGTAAAGAAGCCGGTGTCCGAGGGATCGGGCATAAACTGACCGGTCGCGCCCGTAGGATCGAGCGGATCGACGGCAGGGGCGTCCATCGCGGGCGCCGGAGCCGTGGCCATAGCCGTCTGGGCAGACAGCGCGGCAAGCGAATCGTGCACGCGGGCAAGCTCATCGGCCTGCTCGGAGGTGAGCTGGTAGATGCCATCGGCAGTAGCGGCGTTAAAGGCGTCGAGTGCGTCGGAGGGGCGGCCGGCGGCAGAAAGCGCCTGACCCATGCCGGCGTTGAGCGCACGCGTGTCGTCGCGGGGGCCGGCAAAGTCGATAGCCGTGCGGTAGGTCTCCACGGCATCCGCCGGACGGCCGAGCTTAATGAAGCAACGACCAAGCTCGCCGAGTGCGGCGGCAGGAGCCGGATTGGCGCCGTCGATGGCAGCCTGACGGAAGGCAGTACCCGCGTTGGCATAGTCGCCCGACTGGAACAGCGCGTTACCCAGGCCCAGATAAGCCTTGAACGGCGTGGCATAGGAAGCATCCTGCGTAGCAGCAGAGAACGCCTGGGCGGCCGTCGTGTAGTCGCCCACGGCGGCGAGCGCCTTGCCGCGGTTGGTGAGCAGCGCGCCGCGCTTGCCATAAGTGCCGTCGTTGAGGGCGGCGGCATAGGCCTCGGCGGCCTCGGCATACATGCCCAGGTGCATCAAGGCGTTGCCACGAAGGTGATCGGCCTCGCCCATAATCTCATCGGGAGTCTTTGCCGCCCCAAGCATCTGGGCTGCAGCGGAAAAATCACCCGCGCGGTAAGCGGCGCGGCCCTGTTGGATCAGTTGGCTATTCAAGGAAGTCCCCTTTACTCGTGAACGATCTCGACATGGACGATCTCGTCGCCGGCACGCAGCTGCGAAATCACATCGAGACCCTCGACCGTGGTACCAAAGACGGTGTAACCGGAATCGAGGTTATGCTGGGCGCCCAGGCAGAAGTAGAACTGCGAACCCGCGGAATCGGGGTCCATGGAGCGTGCCATGGCAAGGGCACCATCGACATGGCTGTTGCGCGGATTGGTGGCAAACTCGCCCTTGATGCAGTAGCCGGGACCACCGGTACCGGGCATGCCGTCGGGGCCCTCAAGACCGGCAGCGACGTCGGCGCCGGACATATCGCGGGTATTGGGGTCGCCGCCCTGAATGACAAAGCCGGGCACATAGCGATGGAACTTAAGGCCATCATAGAAACCCATCGTGGAAAGCTCGCAGAAGTTCGCGACATGAATGGGAGCGCCCTCGCCGTCAAACTTGACCTTGATGGTACCCTTCGACGTCTCGATAACGGCGCATTCGTCGCCGGCAAGCTGATACTCGGGCGTGTAAAGCTCTTTCTTAAAACCAAACATGTGGTTCCTTCCTCGTGCGTTTAAAGCATATTTGTACGAATTGTAGCAATAAGCATGCGCTTACATCAATTGCGCACGTAGGTTATGCCGACTATGGCGAACTAATTTTAGGAACGCTGCTGCGGCTTCCAGGAACCCACATTGGCGTCGTACTGGTTCAGCGCGCTGTTGCCGCCCTGCGCGATGGGCGCCAGGATCTCGCTTTGGTGGGAACTCATCGACTCGCCATCGGGAATGGCCAGCGAGATATCCCAGCTCTGGCAGATTACGTCGACGCGCTCATACATCCACTCGGCAAGCTGCTTTAAGTGGGCGATGTCATCCGCATAGACCGTATCGTCCTGATACTTAAGGTTGTTGAGCTCATCTTGCGTCTTTTTGATCTGGTCGCGCAGGGCGTAGGCACTCTGCGACAGCTCCTGACGGGTGGACAGCGGCGATCGGAGATAGCCGTTGTTAAAGGAATCGATGACCTCGCGGATCTGGTCCTCGTCACCGTAGGACACGATGGTCTGATACAGACCGTCGAGCCTTGTATAAAGCTGATCATCGGTCAGCACGGTTTCTTCCTGGACCACCTCAGCAGAATCGTCCTGCTTGGTATCGTCCTCAGTCGCCTCGCCCTTTTGGCGCGTGGGGAAGGTCGTCTGCGCAGCCTGGCCAAACTGGTCGTAGATGGCAGGCATGACACCCATGGGATCGGCCGTCACGAACCAATAGGCACCGCCGCAAACGACGGCAAGGACCGCGATGACGATGAGCGGCTTGGGGATATGACGCTTGTGCTTGTGATAGGCGTCCTCGTCGGGATGCACCTTGCGCTTGGGTTTTTGAGCATCGTCATGCAGGGAAACGGGCGTGGGAATATCGACCTTGGGGATACCGAAATCCTTATCGAAAGCCGGCAGCACGCAGGTCTCGTTAGGATCGGCGGCGTCCGAAAGAACCGCGGCAGCCGAGGCGGGCGCATGAGGCACCTCGGTATCGATCTGCTCTTGCGTTAGGCGCGGAAAGCCCGCCGTGCGGCCCGCTGCCAGGTCGGATGCGGCCGCGTCCTCGGAGAGGATACCCGGAGCAGGGCGTCCGCATTTTGGGCACGTGCGATCATGCGGAGAAAGACGGGCACCGCAGCCCTCACAGAACACGAACTCGGTGTGCTCGGGACCATCGCCCGGACCCACATAGGCGTTGCAGTAGGGGCAGAACGAGGCGCCGTCCTCGATAGTCTTAAGGCAATGCGGGCAGATCACGGCATCCTCTTTTCGAAGCAATTCAAACAATCGAGGTTAGAGCATAACATCGCCACGGCCCCACAGGAACAAGGCACCAATTCAACATCGCCAGGGCGCGTAGCTACTTCTTCTTTTTGCTTGACATCGAGACTTTGATGCCTTGGGCGGACTTGGTCACACGAGAGCGCTTAGCTCCGGTACTCTTCTTTTTCTTGGGCTGGGCCTGGGCCACGCCCTCGAGTGCGCGGGCCTCGGCCTCGCGAGCGGTGCGATCTTCGCGGCGCTGCGCCATGTCGGCGGCGACGCGCTTGGCAAAACGTTCGGCCGTCGAGCCCGTCGAGCTCACCTTGCCGCCACCGCGACCCAGGCGGACGCGCACACCGCGGCCAAAACCAGTTGCGGCATGACGACGACGCGGCTTGAGCGAATCCATCATCGTGGCGAGCTTAAAGAACACCGAGCAGGTAAAGACCACGATAACAGCCAAGATAACCATCTGGCCCATCGACAGGTTGGCAATAGACAGCAGCTCCGGGAATCCGATAACGCCCACCAGAATGCCGGCGACTACAAACACAAAGAGCACCACACGTAAGGGCGTGAGAGGCTGCGAGATGCGCCAGATTAGGCTGACGCTCGCCGCGCACGACGTAAGCAGGCACATCGTAGACAGCGTGAGCTGGCTAAAGCCAAACACGCGCGCCACAAAGATATCGAGCGCCGCAGCCAAAATGACCGCAATCGACGCCGGCAGTGCACGCTTGAGTACGTTGCTCAAAAACGCACCCTTCACACGAGCATTGTTGGGCTCCAGGCCCAACACAAAGCCCGGCGCGCCGATGCAGAAGAAGTTAATGAGCGTCATCTGGATGGGCTCGAAGGGGTACGGCGGCAGCGCGATACACAGCGCCGCCAGGCCCATCGAGAACAGCGTCTTGGTCAGGAACAGCGAGGCCGAACGCTGCAGGTTGTTGATGGAGCGACGGCCCTCGGCCACCACGGCGGGCATCGAGGCAAAGTCGTTGTCGACGAGTACGATCTCGGCCACGTTACGCGCGGCATCGGAGCCGGCCGCCATGGCCACGGAGCAGTCGGCCTCCTTGAGCGCCAGCACGTCGTTGACGCCGTCGCCCGTCATGGCCACGGTGTGCTCGCGGCGCTTGAGCGCCTGCACGAGCTCGCGCTTCTGCTGCGGGGTCACACGACCAAAGACATGGTAGCGGTCCACTGCGGCATCAAGCTTGGCCGGTGTATCGAGCGTCGTGGCGTCCACATAAGCGTCCGCCCCCGGCACGCCCACCACGCGCGCGATCGACGACACCGTACGCGGGTCGTCGCCACTGATCACGTTGAGGGTCACGCCCTGCTCGTTAAAGTAGCCGATGGTCTCGGCCGCCGAGGTACGAATCTCGTCGCGGATGGTCACAAAGCCCACGGGCTCGGCCTCGCCCACCATATCCCCATCGGGCGTAAAGCCGTCCACGCGCGCCACCACGAGCACGCGGCAGGTATCGGCAAGCTCGGCGACACGGTTCTCGACCTGCGAAAACACACGATCAGAGAGCACAAACTGCGCGGCACCCATCACATAGGAGCCCTGCGCAAAAGAAGCGCCACTCCATTTTTTAGACGACGAGAACGGAATGACCGACAGCGGCTCAGACACCTCGACCGGGCGATCGGCGTAATAGTTGAGCAGCGCCTGGCAGGTCTCGTTGGCATCGGCCGAAGTCGCACGCGCGACGTTAGCCAGCGCAAAATCGAGCACTGTGGTATCGACGGGAACAGCCACCTCCTCCGAGTCCACGCCAAAGCCAACACCCTCAACAGGCAGCGGGTAGGTGCCCTCGACCTCCATACGACCCGACGTGATGGTGCCCGTCTTGTCCAGGCACAGCACGTCGACGCGCGCGAGCGTCTCGATGCAGTAGAGCTGCTGCGCCAGCACCTTGCGGCGGGCCAGGCGCACCGTGGCGATGGCGAACACCGACGAGGTCAGCAGCACCAGGCCTTGCGGGATCATGCCCAGCAGGGCGCCCACCGTGGACAGCAGCGCCGACGAAGGCACATGACCAGCCAACAGCTCGGAGAAGCACCACGAAAGCGCGCTATCGCCCGGGGTTCCCGCGGCATCCCACAGCCCACTTACACTCGAGGCGAACAGAGCCAGGCCAAGCGGAATCATGATGATGCTCGCAAAGCGCACGATGGCGTTAAGCGCGTTCATGATCTCGGAATTGACCTTTTTGACGTACTTGGCCTCGTTATTAATTTTGGCCACGTAGTTGTCGGCGCCGACATGGATCACGCGGGCGCGCAGCAGGCCCGAGTCGATAAAGCTGCCGCTCATGAGCTCGGAACCGGGCTTTTTCTTAATAAGGTCGCTCTCGCCCGTCAGCAGGCTCTCGTTCACGAGCGCCTCGCCCGAAACCACCACGGCGTCAGCGGGAATCTGGTCGCCGCGCCCCAGGCGGATGATGTCGTCGAGCACGATCTGGTCCAGGTCGAGCTCCACCTCGGCGCCATCGCGCACCGCGATGGCCTTCTTGGAGGTCAGCAGCGTGAGCTTATCGACCATCTTCTTGGAACGCATGGACTGAATGACGCCAATAGCGGTATTGAGGAACACCACGAACAGGAACGTTAGATTCTTAAACGAACCGGTCAAAATGACCAGGAAAGCCAAGATCACGTTGATCAAATTGAACAGCGTGCAGAGGTTCTCGATGATGAGCTCTTTGACCGACTTGGTCTTGAGTTCCATGTTGCGGTTGATTTTACCGGCGGCGATACGCTCCTCGACCTCGGCGGTTGAGAGTCCGCGCTCGATATCCGTTGCTGCCATACCACGTCCCATCACGTCGCGTCGGTATAAGAAAACCGCCCGGACCATGCGAGGTTCGGACGGTCTTACGTTCGATGGTGCCCCATGTTGGATTCGAACCAACGGCCTTCTGCTCCGGAGGCAGACGCTCTAATCCCCTGAGCTAATAGGGCCAACGGTTGGCATTATACCCAAGTGCACCACGGGCTATCAAAATAAAAGAAAAAGCTTTGCAATTCCGAGGAAGACGAGCCGCAACGGCCCACTTTAGAAGGCAAAAGCGAGTCAGATAGTATAAACTCTCATGCACCATATATACACGGCTCGCGATGCGGGCCGTTTTTGCAAAAGTTATCCATCGAGGTGAGAGGCACACCATGATTGCAATTTTAAAGCAGAGCGCCAGCGACGAGGCCGTAAGCCATATCGTCAGCTGGATTGAGAAAAAGGGTCTGAAGACCGATGTCTCGCGCGGCGAGAACGAGACGATCATCGGCCTGGTGGGCGATACGACCAAGATCGACCCGTTCCTGCTCGAGTCCATGGATGTCGTCGAGCGCGTGCAGCGCGTCTCCGAGCCTTTTAAGCGCGCCAACCGCAAGTTCCACCCCGAGGACTCCGTCATCGACTGCGGCCACGGCGTCAAGATCGGCGGCGACCAGTTCCAGGTCATCGCCGGTCCCTGCTCCGTCGAGGGCGAGAACCTCATCCGCATCGCACGCCGCGTGAAGGCCGCCGGTGCCACGATGCTGCGCGGTGGCGCCTACAAGCCCCGCACCTCCCCCTACGCCTACCAGGGCATGGGCCCTGCCGGCCTCGACCTGCTGTGCGAGGCGTCTGCCGAGCTCGACATGCCGATCGTCACCGAGATCATGGACCCGCGCGACGTGCAGGTCTTCCTTGACAAGAAGATTGACGTCATGCAGATCGGCGCCCGTAACGCCCAGAACTTCCCCCTGCTCAAGGAGGTCGGCAAGACCAAGACTCCGATCTTGCTTAAGCGCGGCATGTCCGGCACGATCGACGAACTGCTCATGGCAGCCGAGTACATCATGAGCGAGGGCAACGACAACGTCATCCTGTGCGAGCGCGGCATCCGCACCTTCGAGACCTGCACCCGCAACACCTTCGACCTCAACGCCGTGCCGGTGCTGCACCACTTGTCGCACCTGCCTGTCGTTGCCGACCCCAGCCACGCCACCGGCTACACCCGCTACGTAGAACCCATGGCACTCGCCGCGACCGCCTGCGGTGCCAACGGCCTGGAGATCGAGGTCCACGACGAGCCGAGCCGTGCCTGGTCCGACGGCGCCCAGGCCCTCACCCCCGATCAGTTCGACGACACCATGCGCCGCATCCGAGCCATCCGCGAGGTCGTCTGCCAAGAGACCGTTCAGGAGTAGCCCATGGGTACGGTGAGAAACGCGCGCGTTAACCAGGGCGGCCCCAAGTGCGCCGGTATCGTCGGCCTTGGCCTCATCGGCGGTAGCTTTGCCCGCGGCTATGCGCAGGCGGGCGTCCGCGTGCTGGCCTGGGACCCCGATGACGATGTCATGACGGCCGCCAGCATGGGCACCGTTGCCGGCGAGCTCAACGACAAGACACTCGGCGAATGCGACATCATCGTCCTGGCTTGCTACCCCGAGGCCTGCATCGAGTGGCTCGAGACGCATGCCCAGGCCCTCGCCGACGCCACCGACACCGAGGCCATCATGGGTCCCGTGGTGATCGACACGGTGGGCGTCAAAGGCATCGTGTGCGAGCGCGCCTTTGAGCTTGCCCGCGAGCACGGCTTTTACTTTGTGGGTGCGCACCCCATGGCGGGCACGCAGTACTCGGGCTACGCTCACTCCCGTGCCGACCTGTTCCAGGGCGCCCCGCTGGTGCTCGTACCGCCCGCGGTGGACGATGCGCTCAAGCTGGAGCTTTTGGGCCAGGTGCGCGAGATGGTGCGCCCCTTGGGCTTTGGCAAGTTCAGCGTGACCAGCGCCGCCGAACACGACCGCGTCATCGCCTTCACGAGCCAGCTTGCGCACGTGGTATCCAACGCCTACGTCAAGAGCCCCACCGCCCAGGTCCACCACGGCTTTTCGGCCGGAAGCTACCGCGATCTCACCCGTGTGGCGCACCTCAATCCTCAGATGTGGTCCGAGCTTATGATCGACGACGCCGATGCGCTCGCCTTCGAGATCGACCATCTTATCGAATCGCTTGGCGCCTACAGCCGTGCGCTCAAGGACCGCGACCAGCGCTATCTGGAGAATCTCCTTGCCGAGGGCGACCGCATTAAGCGCGCGCTCGACGACGAGGCCTCCCACTAGACCACCTATCACGCCAGGTCGAAAGGACCGAAACTTATGGCGATTACCATCGATATCGACACTGCGCGCCCCTACCAGGTGCATGTTGGAACGTTTTTGCTGGAGCAGGCGGGACCGCTCGTGCGCGCCACTGCCGGCGGCGCCAAGGCCGTCATCGTGACGGACACCAACGTGGGCCCGCTCTACCAGATGCCCGTTAAGCAGAGCCTGGAGGCGTCAGGCTACGAGGTGAGCATCTGCACCTTCGAGGCCGGCGAGGCCCATAAGCGCGCCGAAACCTATGTTGCCATTTTGGAGTTTGTGGCCGAGCACGAGCTTTCGCGCTCCGACGTGATCGTGGCACTCGGCGGCGGCGTCGTGGGCGACGTGGCGGGCTTTGTGGCCGCCACCTACATGCGCGGCTGCAAGTTTGCGCAGATCCCGACGAGCCTGCTCGCCATGGTGGATTCGTCTGTGGGCGGCAAGACCGCCATCGACCTGGCTGCCGGCAAGAACTTGGCCGGCGCCTTTTGGCAGCCGAGCGTGGTTATCGCCGACGTGGGATGCCTGGCCACCCTCACGCCCGAGCAGTTCGCCGACGGCTGCGGCGAGGTCGTCAAGCATGCCGTGATCGCCGACCCGGAGCTTTTCGCCGAGTTGGAGAAGACCCCGCTCACGCTGGAGCTGCTCAACCGCGATGTAGCCCGCGTAGCGCTCATCATCGCCCGCAATATTGACATCAAGCGCGCCGTGGTCGTCGCCGACGAGCGCGAAACCAACCAGCGCAAGCTCCTCAATTTTGGACACAGCGCCGGACACGCCGTCGAGGCCTGCGAGCACTTTGAGCTCGGACACGGCAACTGCGTTTCGATCGGCATGGGCATCATCACGCGCGCCGCGGCCCTGCACGGCATTTGCGATGCTGCACTGCCCGATCGTATTGAGGAACTCTGCGCCCGCCATGGCCTCAAGACCCGCTGCGACCTAGATGCCGACGCCGTCTTTGCCGAGGCGCTGCACGACAAAAAACGCTCCGGTGACACCATCGACCTGGTGATTCCGCACGGCATTGGCCGCTGCAGCATCGACCGCATGCCGCTTTCCACCTTCCACGATTTGATTGCCGAGGGCCTCGGCCAGAAGGGAGACGCTTCCGCATGTTAGCCCGCATTACCCCGTCCCCGCTCAAGGGCACCGTTCCCGCCATCGCGTCCAAGTCGATGGCGCATCGCCTGATCATCTGCGCTGCGCTTGCCAACGGCGAGACGCACGTTACCTGCAACACCACCTGCGCCGACATCGAGGCCACGGTGCGTTGCCTCACGGCGCTCGGCGCCCGCATCGAGACCGCCGAGGACGGCTTCCAGGTCCACCCCACTATGAAGAGCGTTGAGTTTGGCCTGCTCAAGGCCCTTGCCGGTGGCACGCTCGACTGCGGCGAGAGCGGCTCCACGCTGCGTTTTATGCTGCCTGTCGCCTGTGCGCTGGGTGCGGAGGCCACCTTTGTGGGCCAAGGTCGCCTAGGCGCCCGCCCGCTCTCCCCGCTCTCGGACGAAATCATCGCCGCCGGCTGCGACCTGCAGGGTCTGGGCGGTTTTCCGCTCAAGACGAGCGGCCGCATGCGCCCGGGCACCTTTGTGCTGCCGGGCAACGTGAGCTCGCAGTACATCTCGGGCCTGCTGCTGGCGGCTCCGCTGCTGGCCCAGCCCTCCTGCGTGCAGGTGACCGGCCTCATCGAGAGCCGCCCCTACATCAATCTGACTATCCAGGCCATGAAGGCCTTTGGCGTTGAGGTCAACGTCGAGCGCATTCCCGCCAAGGACGGTCAGCCCGAGGTCACGAACTTCCGCGTGAGCAGTGGCTCGTACCGCACGCCCGGCAGCGTGGCCGTCGAGGGCGACTGGTCCAACGCCGCCTTTTGGTTGTGCGCTGGCGCCATCGGCACCGACCCCATCACCGTGGAGGGCGTGTCGCTGAGCTCCGCGCAGGGCGACCGCAACGTGCTTGCCGCGCTTTCGCGCTTTGGCGCCCGCATCGTGCGCTCCACCAACGCCGCCACCGTGCAGTCCGACAAGCTCGCCGGCTTTGAGATGAGCGCCCACGACATCCCCGACCTGGTGCCCGTTATCTCGGCCGTGGCATCGTTGGCGCAGGGCCGCACGTTCATCCGCGATTGCGCCCGCCTGCGCATCAAGGAATCCGACCGTCTGGCCACTACCACCCGCGAGCTCACCGCGCTGGGCGCACAGGTGCGCATTGCCGGCGACGACCTCATCATCAAGGGTGTCAACGCCTTTACTGGCGGCGAGGTCGATTCGCACAACGACCACCGCATCGCCATGATGGCTGCCATCGCTGCGAGCCGCGCCACTGGCGAAGTTGTGATCCACGGCGCCGAGGCCGTCAACAAGTCCTATCCCGATTTCTTTGACCACTACCGCCTGCTGGGCGGCAAGGTCACGCTCGAGGAGGAATAGCATGTCCTCGACCTTTGGCAACGTCTTGCATCTGAGTATCTTTGGCCAGTCGCACTCCCCCGCTATCGGCTGCTCACTCGACGGCATTCCTGCCGGTATTGCCGTTGACCAGGAGCAGCTGCAGGCCTTTTTGGACCGTCGTGCCCCCGGTCGCGACGAGACCGCAACCAAGCGCCACGAGGCCGACGCCGCGCATATCATTGCCGGCGTGGTCGATGGACATACCACCGGCGCGGCCATTGCCGCGATTATCGAGAACACCAACACGCGCTCCAATGATTACTCCGAGCTGCGCTGCAAGCCCCGTCCCGGACATGCGGACTTCCCCGCGCGCGTGAAGTATCACAACATGCACGATGTTGCTGGTGGCGGGCATTTTTCCGGCCGCCTAACGGCACCCTTATGCATCGCCGGCGGCATTGCGCTACAGGCACTCGAGGCCCGCGGCATTCAGGTCATGGCGCACGTCGCGCAGATCGGCGGCATCTCCGACCTGCCGATGGACGATATGGTCTATCGAGAGGCCGACCGCAAGGCGATCCTTACGAACGACCTGCCGTGCATTGACGCCGCCGCAGCCGGCCGCATGCGCGAGGAGATTCTGGCCGCGCGCGATGAACTCGACAGCATCGGCGGCATCGTGGAGTGCGGCATTTACGGGCTTCCCACGGGCATCGGCGACCCCATGTTCGACGGCATCGAGAACCGCATCGCGCAAATCGCGTTTGGCATTCCCGCCGTAAAGGGCGTGGAGTTTGGCATGGGCTTTGCCGTGGCCGCCATGCGCGGCAGCGAGAACAACGATCCGTATCGCATCGATGCCGAGACCGGCGAGATCGAAGTCGAGTCCAATAACGCCGGCGGCATCCTGGGCGGTATTTCGACCGGCGCGCCAGTCATGTGGCGCATGGCCGTAAAGCCGACGCCCTCAATTGGCCGCGAGCAGCAGACCGTAGACATGGACGCCATGGAAAATGCCGAGCTCTCGGTCCACGGCCGTCACGATCCCTGCATCGTCCCCCGAGCCGTCCCCGTAGCCGAGGCAGCCGCGGCGCTCGCCATCTGGGACGCCCTCCTCGAGGACGCCGCCCAGCGCTAACCCGCCCACCCCGGGCAATGATTCACGAAAGGGGTCCCTATGGACCTTGCTGACATGCGCCAGGCCATCGATGGCATCGACACCACGCTCCTCAACAGCTTTATCGAGCGCATGGACATTGCCACCGAAGTCGCCAAGTCAAAAATCGAGATGGGCAAGGCCGTCTTCGACCCCGCCCGCGAGCGCTCCAAGCTCAACAACCTCGCCAGCCGCGCGCCCGAGCGCTACGAGGCGCAGACCATCACCCTGTTCCGTCTCCTCATGAGCATGAGCAAGGCCGAGCAGCAGCGCTACATCAACGAACTCAAGGGCATCACTGTCTCGCAAAAGGCCCACGCCACGGCTGCAGCCTCCGACACGCCCTTCCCTCAAACTGCCACCGTCGCTTGCCAGGGCGTTGAGGGCGCTTACAGTCAAATCGCCGCGTGCAAGCTCTTCGACGTGCCCGACATCGCGTTTTTCGAGACCTTCGAAGGCGTTATGCGCGCTGTGCGCGACGGCTTCTGCGAGTTTGGCGTGCTGCCCATCGAGAACTCCACCGCCGGCTCGGTCAACGCCGTCTACGACCTGCTCGCCCAGTTCGACTTCCACATCGTGCGCTCGCTTCGCCTCAAGATCGACCACAACTTGCTCGTCAAGCCCGGCACCAAGCTCGCCGACGTGCGCGAGGTCTACAGCCACGGCCAAGCCATTGCCCAGTGCGCCGGCTTTATCGAGAACCACGGCCTGCGCGCCACCAAGTACCCCAACACGGCCATGTCGGCTGAGATGGTCGCCAACTCCGAACGCACCGATGTTGCCGCCATCGCATCGCGCAGCTGTGCCACGCTGTATGGCCTCGAGGTGTTGGAGCCCAATATCCAAGACTCGGACAACAACTACACGCGCTTTGTCGTCATCAGCCGCGAGCCGCGCGTCTACCCCGGCGCTAATCGCACCTCGCTCATGATCACCACGGCCAACGAGCCGGGCGCCCTCTATCGCGTGCTCGAGCGCTTCTACGCACTCAACATCAACCTCATCAAGCTCGAGAGCCGCCCCATCCCCGGCCGCGACTTTGAGTTTATGTTCTACTTTGATCTGGACTGCCCCTTTGGCAGCAAGGCCCTCGACGACCTGCTCGATTCCATCGACGACGTGTGCGAAAGCTTCACCTACTTTGGCAGCTACACGGAGGTGCTCTAGATGACCGATACCGCCGCAACCCGCCCCTACGGAGTGCTGGGCCGCGTGTTGGGCCACAGCTACACCCCAACCATCTACAAGGAGCTCGCTGGGCTCGATTACGTGCGATTTGAGCGCGAGCCCGAGGACCTCGCGGCCTTTATGACGGGCGACGAGTGGGAGGGCACCAACGTGACCATCCCCTACAAGCGCGCCGTCATGGAGTACCTGGACGAGCTGAGCCCGCTCGCCGAGCGCATGGGCAACGTCAACACCATCACGCGCCTGCCCGACGGCCGCCTGCGCGGCGATAACACCGACTACTTCGGTTTTCAGTGCCTGGTCGAGGAGCTGGGCGTAGAGGTTGCCAGTAAGAAGGCCCTCGTGCTCGGCGCCACCGGCGGTGCCGGCACTACGGCCAGCATGGTACTCGACGACCTGGGCGCCATCGTCGTACCCGTGGGTCGCACAAGCGAGGTCAATTACGACAACATCGCGCAGCAATCCGATGCCGCGCTGCTCGTCAACTGCACGCCTGCCGGCATGTTCCCCCACTGCCCCGACGCCCCCTGCACGCTCGAAGGACTCGATGCGCTCGAAGGCGTCATCGACATTGTCTACAACCCCGCCCGCACGGGTCTGATGTTCGAGGCCGAGCGCCGCGGCATCCCCTACATCGGCGGACTGCTGATGCTCGTGGCACAGGCGACACAGGCCGTCGAGCGCTATACCGGCCAGGTCACCCCGCGCAAGCGCATCTTGGACGTAACGGAGCGTCTGTCCCGCCGCGAACAGAACATCGCGCTGATCGGCATGCCGGGCTCGGGCAAGACCCGCGTGGGTGAGCAGATTGCCCTGCTCACGGGTTGCGAGCACATCGACCTGGACCGCGCCCTCGAGGAACGCCTCGGCATGCCCTGCGCCGACTTTATCGTCAAGCGCGGCGAGGCCGCCTTCCGCGAGCAGGAGACGGCTGCGCTAGCCGACATCTCCAAGCGCAGCGGCCTGGTGCTCTCCACCGGCGGCGGCGTGGTCACACGCGACGAGAACTACCCGCTGCTGCACCAGAACAGCCAGATTGTGATGCTCAACCGCAAGCTCGACGAGCTCGCCCACAAGGGCCGCCCCATCACCGCGCGCGACGGCATCGACAAGCTGGCCGAGCAGCGTATGCCGCGCTACCGCGCCTGGGCCGACTACATCATCGACTCACGCGACTGCGCCGCCAACACCGCCCATGCCCTCCTCGACACCCTCCCACCCGCTCTCTAACCAAAACCACCACAAAGGGGACAGGCACCTTTGTGGTGGTTTTTCAATCTCAAAGGAAGCAACCATGAAAGCACTCGTCATTAACGGCCACAAACTCAAAATGCTCGGCATTCGCGAGCCGGGCATCTACGGCAGCGACAACTACGACCGCTTAGTGCAGATCTGCCAGGAAGCGGGCGCTGCACAGGGCTTCGACGAGGTCGAGGTCTTCCAGTCTAACCACGAGGGTAGCATCGTCGACAAGATCCAGGAGGCCTACGGCAAGGTCGACGGCGTCATCATCAACCCGGCGGCCTATACGCACACGAGCGTGGCGATCCTCGATGCCCTCAAGGCCGTCGCCATCCCCGCCGTCGAGGTACACATCAGCGCCGTCGAGACCCGCGAGGACTTCCGCCAGGTGAGCTACGCCCGCCTGGCCTGCTTCGCCACCATCACCGGCGAAGGCCTGAAGGGCTACGCACATGCGCTAGAGCTGTTGAAAGAGCATCTGCTACACTAATCCATGGGACTAAATAATTAGGTTTGTTTGTCCCAAAGCTTAAGTAGCTGTCCAATTGACATACAAAGGAGCATATCCATGTCCCAGTACGATTACCTCGTCGTCGGTGCCGGCCTTTCGGGCGCCGTCTTCGCCAATGCCGCCAAGCGCGCCGGCAAGTCGGTCCTGGTCATCGACCGCCGCGACCACATCGCCGGCAACGTCTACACCGAGGACGTCGAGGGCATCCAGGTCCACCGCTACGGCGCGCACATCTTCCAC
>DBEYWP010000022.1:0-35289 GCA_048183675.1 Collinsella sp.
TCGGCGGTGAGGACGGGAAGGAGGAGGGCGCCTAGGCGCCGAAAGCGGCACATCCGCGTTGGCGAATCCGGCGTATCCGCGTTGGCGCGATTGGCGAAAATGCGTTGGTGGAAATGGTGAAAATTATATTGACGCTAACACGCGACCGTGCTCACCGACAACATGAAGAGCGTGGTCGTCCGCCGCGATGCCGACGGCCGGCCCGTCTGGCAGGCCGACTACGCCGAGTTCATGGGCGTCGTCGGCTTCCGCACCAGGCTGTGCAGGCCGCGCCACCCCTATACGAAGGGCAAGGTGGAGAGGCTCGTCCGCTTCGTGAAGGGGAACTTCCTCGCGGGAAGGTCCTTCACCGACCTTGACGCCCTCAACCGGGAGGCCGCCCTCTGGTGCGCCGAGCAGGGAGGCCGCTGGCGGCGCGCGGCGGCATGCGTCCCGATGCGCGAGCACGAGGCGGCGTGCTCGGCGAACACCAGGCCGCTCGAGGTCACGGCCGAGGTCGAGCGGTACCTGCGCCCGCGCCGGAAGATCTCCTTCGACGGCTTCGTGAGCTTCGAGGGGCACCGCTACGGCGTGCCCTACTGGTACGCCCGCCGCGAGTGCAGGGTGAACCGGGAGGGGCGCGTGGTGCACATATACAGCGACGACCTCTCCCGCGAGCTCGTCGCCCACGCCGTCGGCGCCGGCGCCGACAGCTGGTGCGAGGGGCAGTGGGAGACATCGCCGGCGCAGCCCGAGGAGCTGCCGACCCAGCCGGTGGGGACCGTGGTCGAGCAAATCGCCCCGCCCAGGACGAAGCCCGGTTTCGAGAGGTTCGACTTCGGGAGGGCCGAATGATGGCGGGCGCGGGGGCGAGCCCCTACGAGCTCGCGAGCGACGCCGCGTCGAGGCTCGGGATCGCCGTCGGGGCGGAGGAGCTCGCGACCCTCGCCTCGGACCTCGACCTCGGCGACGGGGAGATGGCCGCCGTGGCAGCCACCTTCTCCTACCTTGCGGAGAAGAGGAGGCTCGCCTCCATCGAGACGCTGCTGAGGCTGAGCAGGCTGCCCAGGCGCGAGCCCAAGACCTTCGAGGGCTTCGACTTCTCCAGGATCCAGGGCCGGGACGCGGCCGCGCTGGGCAAGCTCCCGTCGCTGGCCGACCTCTACGCGCACCGCAACGTCGCCTTCGTCGGGCCCGGCGGCATAGGGAAGACGCACCTCGCGCAGGCCTACGGGCGCGAGTGCTGCATGCGGGGGCTCAAGACCTACTACATAAAGGCGACCGAGCTCAGGGACAGGTTCCAGAAGGCCGTCCAGCGGGGAAACACCTCGCGGGTCGTCTCCTCGCTCGTCAAGCCGTCGTGCCTCATCGTTGACGAGGTGGGAAGATGCGTCTACAACAGGCCGTGCACCGACCTGTTCTTCGATGTCGTCGACAGGCGCTACGAGAAGGAGGGGCCGAACGCGATGGTCCTCACGAGCAACATCGCCCCGAGCGGGTGGGATGAGTTCTTCACGGGCGACGACACGCTCCTCTGCGCCCTCGACAGGCTGTTCGACAAGGCGTCGGTGTTCGTGATGCGGGGCCCGAGCTACCGCGGCAGGGGGCTTGACACCTACTCGGTGGAGGCCGTCCCCCAGGCGGTGAAGGTGAGGGGGATCCAGCCCGAGGGGATGTAGGGAAGCGATAGGAAAGTCATAGATGCGGGCGTGTTGGCTAAAATGGGTCGGCCGGGATTGGTCAATCTCGGCCGACTATATTTGGCTAAAATAATCCGACGCTAACATCGACTTTAATCTCGAACATCGCTATTCCTCATCGAGGAATGACATAAGCTCATCAGCGTTATTGAATGACGGGCTATCGTCCGGCAAAATCCCCAACTCATGAGCCTCGGCGATCACCATGGCACGCCTCGTCGCCTCGTTGGGCACCTCCGCCCTTCCTACAATCTCAAAAGGAATCTTTCGCTGATTTACCAGCTGCCGAACGGCAAGATTGAGATAGGAATTGAGGCTGAGGCCGACCGAATCCAAGAACTCAGTCGCCTGCTCCTTGAGCCCCTCTTCGATTCGAACCGTCGTAGGCTTAACTGTTGCTGTAGACATTTGCGACCTCCTCGCCCTCGTCTTTTACACCAGTATACCCAATATAAATGGCAATCTGATGTTAAATAACATCAGATTGCCATGCGTATTCATGTCGCGTGGGCACGATTGATCTACATCAGCCCGCTCAGGGCGATGTCGACGGCCTCGTTGAGGTCGTCGGTAATGTGTACCAGATCCGGATCGAGCGGGCTGATCATGCCGGCGCCCATCACCGGACCGTTGAGCCAGTCGAATAGGCCCTGCCAGTACTCGCTGCCCACCAGCACGAGCGGCATGCGCTTGACCTTGTGCGTCTGCACCAGCGTGAGCACCTCGAACATCTCGTCGAGCGTGCCAAAGCCGCCGGGAAACACGATGGCGCCCGAGCTGTATTTGACGAACATGGTCTTGCGCACAAAGAAGTAACGGAAGTCCATGCCGAGGTTCACGTATTTATTGAGCCCATGCTCGTGCGGCAATTCAATGCCCAGGCCAACTGACTTGCCGTTGACACTCGCCGCTCCCCTGTTGGCCGCTTCCATGATGCCGGGGCCGCCACCGGTGATAACCGCCACGCCGCGCTGGGCAATCTTACGGCCGACCGTGCGCGCCGCCTTGTAGGCCGGGTCCGTCTTGGGCGTGCGGGCACTACCGAAGATGGTCACCGCAGGCCCTAACTCGGCAAGTGCGCCAAAGCCATCGACAAACTCGGCCTGGATGCGCAGTACGCGCCACGGATCGGCATGCAGCCAGTCGGTCGACTCCTCGGGCGCCAGCAGGTTGGCGTAGGTGTTGTCCTTAGGAATCATGGGGCCGCGCATGACCACGGGGCCGCGGCGGTACGTCTCGTCGTAGGCAGGCTCGCCCTCGACGTTCTCATTCTTAATCATGGGTACTCCTATCGAGAAAAAGAAAAACGGGCGGGGTCGACGCCATGCGCCAAACACCCGCCCGAACATCAACTACTCGGTATGGTACCCACGATGTATCAAGTGCTTGCAAGCTATCGGTCAGCGGTCGTGCACACGGTGTTAGCGAACGTGATGACCGGCCGGCGCTCGCCCCTTGCCGTTGCCCGCGCTCTGCAAGCGCCCGCGCCGCCCTTAGTAGTCCACCGCCGCAGGGCTGTTCATCCAGTCGCTCACAAACGCGCCGTAGCGGCCCTCGATAATGGCCTGGCGGGCACGCTGCATAAGGTTGAGCAGGTAGTAGATGTTGTGCATCGACAGCAGAATGCCGCCGAGCATCTCCTTCTGCGTGACCATGTGACGGATGAGCGCGCGGCTGTAGCCGCCCGTGCACACCGGGCAGGTGCAAGTGGGGTCGATGGGGCCGTCGTCGTGCGCAAAGCGCGCGTTGCGGAAGTTGAGGCGACCCTCGCTGGAGAACGCCGTGCCCATACGGCCGGTGCGCGTCGGCAGCACGCAGTCGAACATGTCGATGCCCACACCCACACCACGCACGAGGGTGGTGGGGTTGCCGACGCCCATCAGGTAGCGCGGCTTGTGCTTGGGCATATACTCGCTCGCGAGCGGCGCCAGCGTCTCGAACATGGTCTCGTGGTCCTCGCCCACCGAGTAGCCGCCGATGCCGTAACCGGGGAAGTCGCCGCACTCCTCCAGATGGCGCAGCGAGCGCAGGCGCAGATCTAGGTGCATGCCGCCCTGAACGATGCCAAAGAGCGCCTGGTCGTCGCGGGTATGCGCCTTATAGCAGCGCTCGGCCCACATACTCGACAGCTCAACGGCGCGCTCAACGTAGGCGCGCGTGGCAGGATAGCCGGGGCACTGATCGAGCTGCATGCAGATGTCGGAGCCGAGCTTCATGGCGATTTCCATGTTGTCCTCGGGTGTCCAGAACACGTGGCGGCCGTCGTAGTCGTTGACAATAAAGCGCACGCCCTCGTCGGTGAGCTTGACGGCGTCGTTGTGGCTGAAGACCTGGAAACCGCCCGAGTCGGTGAGGATAGGGCCGTGCCAGTTCATAAACTTGTGCAGTCCGCCCAGCTCGGCGATGGTGTCCTCGCCGGGACGCATGGACAGGTGATAAGTATTGGCAAGCACGATCTGGGCACCGAGCTGTTTGACGGTCTCGGTAGGAATGCCCTTGACGTTTGCCTTGGTGCCCACGGGCATGAAGATCGGCGTCTCGATGTCGCCGTGCGGGGTGTGCAGCACGCCGGCACGCGCATGCGTGGTCGGGTCCTCGGCGATCATGTCGAATTTAAAAAGGCTCTGGTCCATAAACTGGAACTCCTTGGTTGCGGTTCATACGCAAACCATTATACGGGCAAACAGCAAACCGCACCGACTCGACAGAAACTGATGCATTAAACGACTAGTCGTCGAGGACAATCTTCAGCGCCATCTTGCAAAGGAGTGTCCCAATCTGCCGGCACTTAGGGACTGTCCCCAAGTGCCGGCAAGAGTGTCCCTTATGACTAGTCATTTAAGAACGTCCCCAACGACTACGAGATCATCTCCAACAGCCAAGGCAACGCCGATGCTCTGGCGACGTCAGCGAGCGGTCGCCAGGGCGAACAAATTGGCATGAAAAGAGGGCGGCATAGACCTTCTGGTCATGCCGCCCTCTTTGAATGACAAGTTGTCGCCCTGGTGACCGCGCAGCGTCGAGCCGTTACGCGGTTTGGAAAAACCGCGTAACCCTACGGCCGCTGGCCCATACCACCCTCGAGGGTGACGGTCTCGCCGTTCATGTACTTAAAGTCGGGACCGCAGAGCTGAACGACCACGCGTCCGATTTCCTTCTCGACGTCGCCGTAGTGACCAGCCGGCGGCATGTGGACGTTGGCCTTAAACGCCTCGGGATAAGCATCCTGAAAGTTCTCGAGCGCAGCGGTCCAAGCAAGCGGGCACACGATGTTGACGTTGATGCCGTCCTTGCCCCACTCGTTGGCGGCAACGCGAGTCAGACCGCGGATGCCCTCCTTGGCAGCGGCATAGCTGCACTGGCCATAGTTGCCAAACAGGCCGGCACCCGAGGCAAAGTTGACCACGGAGCCCTTGGTCTCCTTCAGGTGCGGATAGGCCTTCTGCATGTACAGATAGGTAGCATACAGACCGGAGTAAATGGCCAGATTAAACTGATCCATGGTGTGATCGGCGATGGTCACGCCCGAGGCGCTGGCCTGAGCATTGTTGACGACGGCGTCGATGCGGCCAAACTCCTCAATGGCCTTGTCGATGACGTTCTGGACGACGGCTTCGTTGTCCTGACCGGCTGAAACATCGGCCTGAACAGGCAGAACCTTGACACCGTGCTCGGCCTCGAGAGACTCCTTGGCGGCCTCGAGCTTAGCGACGTTGCGGCCGGTGATGACGAGGTTCGCGCCCTCCTTGGCAAAAGCGATATCGATGCCGTAGCCGATGGAGCCAGCGGAACCGTCCTTAAGCGTGGCCTTGCCGCCGCCGGTGACGATCACGGTCTTACCAGTGAAAAGTCCCATACAAAGTCCTTTCAAATCGCGACGGGCCCACCCGCCGACTGCGCGCATCCAACTTCACGCGCCAAAAGCTGAAATGCAACTTTAGCGGGTTCAAGTGAAAAATAAAGACCGCAGCAGGCGAACGGCACAACGTCATTCGGCGAAGGGAATGTCAAGCACGAACTGGATAAAGAGGCCGAATTTTTGTCAGCCAAACGAGCCATCGAACACGTTTTGAAACTTTGCTGCGGCGCGCGGGATGTCGGCGCGAGACTTTATCATAGGGTGACAAACAACGATGAGGAGCACATGCCTATGACAGACGAGCTGGACCCCCAGACTCAACAGCATATTGATGATCCCGCAGACGTCACCGCAGATACTGACGCTGTGACCTGCGATGGTACCGACGTCGACGGCCCCATCTTGGACGAAAGCGCTGCGGCGGAAACCCCCGAAACAGAAAACGCCGATGAGCAAAACGACGATGCGCCCGCTCAGGACGACGCCCCTGTACAGGACGACGCCCCGCAAGCAGCGGGCCCCATCGAGGTGTCTTCGGAAGAAGAGCTCGATGCCGTCATGGACTCCATGATGGATGCTGTCAAAGCGATGAAAGACGCCGTCGCCGATGCCGATATTGATGCCGAGGAAGAGGAGGCCGCCGAGGCGGCCTCGACCTTTGTGCCCGGCGAGACTCCGGTTGCCGACCAGGGCAGCACCATGCCCTCGTTTCTGCAGCTCGAGCACCCCACGATTGGCGCCGATGCGGTCGATCCGCACGCAGCAGGCTTTTCTGTGGTCGAGGGCGGTACCGGCAATATCGCCGTGCCGCAGACTGCCGATGCGGACGCTGCCGACACCACTCGCCCGACCGCCCCGCACTCCCCCGCCGCGAGCCGCGATCTGGGGACCGCTGTCTCGAACACTGCGAACGCCGTGGGCACCTTTATCGCCCAGGGCGCCTCGGCCATGCGTGAGATGAATGCCGCAAAAAAGGCACTTGCCGATGCCCGCACCCACCTGGCCGAACTTGAGCAGCGCATTGCCAATCAGGCCGAGGAACTCGAGACGCGCCAGGATATCGCAGGCCGCTACGAGCAGATCGTCGCCGACCAGCGTCAGGCGATCGCCACAGCGCAAAAGACCGCTGCGGCAGCCGAGATTGACCGTGATGCCCACGGCGCCAAAGCGACAGAGCTCAATGGTCAGCTCGAACAAATGAAGACAGAGGATGACGCGACTGAGCTCCGCCTGAAGGCCGCGCTCGACGCCGTGGAGGCCCGCGAGGCGAGCTCTCGCGAGACCGGCAACCGCCTCGTTCGACGCCTTGAGGATTCCAAGCGCATCCGCGACAAGGTGAAGGCCGAGCGAGACGCCGGCATTGCGGCCGCACAACAAACCGTCGACGCCACGCGCGCCCAGCTCGAGACGCTGCGTCATGAGTATGCCGAGCTGCAACGCAATCCCTCGGCAAATCCCGCCAACTATACGGTGCGCACCAGCGAGCTCTCGATGCAGATCTCCGACACGGCGGATGCCCTGCGTAAAGCCGAAGAAGATGTCCCGCGCATCACCGCCGACCTTGAGCACTCGCTTGCCGCAGCCGAGCAGGCCGTCGAGCAGGCACAAGCCCCCATCAACGACGCCAAGCGAGCCCATCAGACCGTGACGGCAGAGGCCGATGCCGCGCGCGACGAGCTGCAGACCGCAAAAACCGCCGCCGCGACGCGCCAGCGCGAACTGCGCGAGAAGATCGCCGCCGAGGACAAGGCACGCCGCGACCAAGAGCAGAGCATAGCCAACGCCCAAGCAGATGCCGCGCATGCGCAGTCGATTATCGAACAGGCGACCGAGGTGCACGACCACCCAGAGATCACTGAGTCGCTTGCAGGATCCTTGGCCCGAGACAAAGCCGAACACGCCGAGACCGAGCGAGAAGTCGCCCAGCTCGAGGCCACCGAGGACGCGGTGCGCGAGCGTACCCGCGACTCACGCATCAAATTCACCGGCGCCATCGTCTGCATCGTCGCCGCAATCCTGGTGATCATCCTGATCTGGTTGTTCGCAAGTAAGTAAACCAGCCGCCAAAAAGCGCTCAACGCAGTTGCGGTGAGATAGTTCCTGTTTAGCCCCAAAAAGGCCAATTCAAGAACTATCTCACCGCAACTTATTTAGATCGACGCAAGGCAATCTATCCCTCTTGCACCAATCTCTTGACATAAGGAGTGTCCCTAGGTGCCGGCACAAAAGGAACGTCCCCAAGTGCCAAGTGCCCAATGACTACTTAACAACCACGGCAACACCGATGTAATGGCAGAGTCAGCGAGCGGGTCGCATTTGTGACAAGGTGACGTGAAACGAAAGGGCGCTGACCTTTTGGTCGCGCCCTTGAAGTTGAACGTCAGATTGTCCAAATGCGGCCCGCGCAGCGTCGACTGGTTACGGCGTTTGTAAAACGCCGTAACCTACTGAATGAGCATGGCGTCGCCAAAGCTGAAGAAGCGGTAGCGCTCCTCGATGGCGGCGGCGTAGGCATCCATGATCTGGTCGCGGGTGGCAAGCGCGCTTACGAGCATCATGAGCGTGGAGCGAGGCACATGGAAGTTCGTGATCAGCGCGTCGACCACATGATAGGTCGAGCCGGGCATGAGGTAGAGCTGCGTTGTCGCGTTCTCGCGCACCACGATGTCACCGCGGCCAAGTGTATCGGCCCCGTCCTCGCGGCCCTCAAAATAGCGCGCCGTCACGGCCGGATCGGACACCGGCGCGTCCGCGTCAAAGGCGCTCTCGAGCGAGCGCACTGCGGTGGTACCGACAGCAATCACGCGATGCCCCTCGGCCTTAGCCTTATGCACGGCGTCGACAACCTCCTGCGACACGTGGTAGCGCTCGGTGTGCATCACGTGCTGCGTGGGGTCGTCCTCCTCCACCAGACGGAAGGTATCGATACCCACCTCGAGCTCGACGGCGGCAAACTTGGCACCCTTGGCCTCGATGGCAGCCATGAGCTCGGGAGTAAAATGCAGACCCGCCGTGGGAGCAGCGGCCGAATGCTCCTCCTTCATGGCGTAGACGGTCTGGTACTTCTCGGGATCGCCCTCGTAATCGGTAATGTAGGGCGGCAGCGGCACGTGGCCGGCAGCATGGATGGCCTCGTCGAGCGTGCGCGGCTCGCCGGCGGCATTGCAACCGGCCGGCTCAAAGCGTACCAGGCGGCCGCCGCGGCTATCGGTGACAAAGTCGACAACCTCGGCCGTCAGCACCATGGGAGCCCCCTCGGGCGCATGGGCGCCACCGGCGCGATACTCAATATGAGCACCGGGCTTCAGGCGCTTGCCCGGCTTGACCAAGCACTCCCAAACATGGCCCAGCGGATCCACGTCCTCGCGGCGCTTGAGCAGCAGAGTCTCGACCACGCCGCCCGAGCCGGCTTTGCGACCGATCAGGCGAGCCGGCATCACGCGCGTCTGATTGATGACGAGCACGTCGCCCGGCTCGATATAGTCGATGATGTCGCGGAAGATGCGGTGTTCAACGGTACCGCCGTGCTCCAGCGGCGTTCCCGCCTGGGAGCCCTTGCGATCCACCACCAGCAGGCGGCAGGAGTCGCGCGGCTCGGCAGGAGCCTGGGCAATGAGCTCTTCGGGCAGGTTATAGTCAAAATCATCGGTACGCATCTTTGCCTCTTTCACAAAGCGCGTCAGTCGAAAAAATCGACTGACGCGCACATCATTCTCCCCTGTATCCTATCAGCTTGTTGAGAGAAATATAGTATGGAAACAGATTTGCGACTGTTTTCTCAACGCCCTGCTACTTAAGCGTTGCGTACATCACCGCCTTAATCGTATGCATGCGATTCTCCGCTTCTTGGAAAACACGAGACTTATCGGACTCAAAAACCTCGTCCGTGACTTCCATTTCGGTAACTCCAAACTTCTCAGCAATTTCGGCACCAACAGTAGTATTAGTATCGTGGAAGCTCGGAAGGCAGTGGAGGAAAATCGCCTCGGGCTTTGCCATAGACATCACCTCAGCGGTCACACGATACGGCGACATGAGCTTAATGCGGCTTTCCCACAGCTCTGCGGGCTGACCCATGCCAACCCAAACATCCGTGTAAATTACATCGGCATCACGAGCGCCTTCCTCAATATCCTCTGTAATGGTAATCGTCGATCCATGCTCGGCCGCAATACGACTACATTCTGCAAGGAGTTCAGGATCATAGGATGTAGCCCCCTCCGAATTTCCCCCGATTGGGCCGCAAGAACAGTAGTTAATGCCGAGCTTAGCGCAAATGACCATGAGCGAATCAGCGACGTTTCCGGCCGCCTTACCAAAAAATGTAAGTTTCCTGCCCTTAATCTCTCCAAACTCTTCACGCATGGTCAGAATATCGGCAAGCACTTGAGTCGGGTGAAATTCAGTAGTCAGCCCATTCCAAACGGGAACCCCAGCTTTTGCAGCAAGCTCCTCAACCTTCGCCTGTTCAAAGCCGCGGTATTCAATTCCGTCATACATGCGGCCAAGGACGCGAGCCGTGTCCTCAATCGACTCCTTTTTACCCATCTGAGACGAGCCCGGATCCAAATAAGTTACACCCATGCCAAGGTCAAGTGCACCAACTTCGAAGGCGCAGCGAGTACGCGTGGAAGTCTTCTCAAATAGCAAAACAATATTCTTGCCTTCAAGGTATTTATGCGGAACACCGGCACGCTTCATGCTTTTGAAGTTAGCAGAAAGCTCAAGCAGATACTCAATCTCTTCCGTCGTGTAATCAAGCAGCTTCAGAAAACTGCGCCCAGCGATATTAACACCCATATTCGCCATCTCCCATCACAGTGGATTTGCAACTAAATATCTTCGCGCCAGAAGGGCATGCTCATGCAGCGCGGGCCACCACGACCGCGGGACAGTTCCTCGGAGGGAACGACCAAAAGTTCCAAACCGTTCTTGTAGAGCTCATCATTTGTGACAACATTGCGCTCGTAAACACAGACTTTACCAGGAGCAACGGCAAGAGTGTTCGACCCGTCATTCCACTGCTCGCGAGATGCCTCAACCATATCGCCGGCACCGCACTCAATAAGCTGCACCTTCTCCACGCCAGTAGCCATTTCAAGAATATGTTCAAGCGTGTCATCAATCTCTTGAACAGCGACCATTCCCTCAGAGTCACCACGAGTCAGACGATAAACACGAAGGGTCTCAAAAATACCGGGATAAACTGTGAACTTATCGAAATCCACCATGGTGCAAACGGTGTCAAGATGCATGTAAGCATAGCCGTTGGGGATTTTAATAGCGTAAACGGTATCGATCTCAGAATTCCCAGATCCCCAGAACAAATTCTTTGCAAGCTCCTCAATCGCAGCCGCCTCAGTTCGCTGGCTAATTCCAATAGCCAAGGTATGAGCGTTAATGTTAAGCACATCACCGCCCTCGATATGCCAGGGATTCTTATGGTCGTACCAAATCGGAGTCCCTGCATAATCGGGATGGTATTTGAAAATCGCTTCGTAGAAGGGCACTTCACGATCTCGCTGTTTCCAATACATATGGTGAAGCAGAACGCCTTTGCCCACGGAAGCAAGAGGATCGCGAGAGAAATATGAACTCGGAAGAGGCTTCAACACCAAATCATCGGGCTTCGCATCCTCATTATCCATCATACTAAGCGTAGTCGAAACGCGAGGCAGCTCAAGGTCACGATAACGATACCCCCCCATAGCCTCAAGTACAAACTGATACGAATCTGAAATAGCGTCGAGCTTTTCACGAACAGCCTGCTCAAGCATAGGATTGACAATCCCGCTCTCAGCCATAAATGTATCGGTAAACTCAGCGCGAGCCGAGGGGCATGCATCCAGCGCTTCAGCAACGAGTTTCTCCATATAGAGAACCTCAACACCTTCGCTCCTCAGAAGATCCGCAAAGGCATCATGCTCCTTTTGAGCCACATCAAGATAGAAACAGTCGTGAATCCAGACATCCTCGAACTCTTCTGCCTTTACGTTCACAAGGTCACGACCGGGGCGGTGAAGCACAACTTTCTTGAGCTTACCAATCTCGCTGTGTACATTCAGTCCTTTAGACATTCCTGTTACTCCATTTCAGCCATGAAACCTACAGGGCAATAAGTCCCGAGATTGCTACGAATACGATATTGATGAGCGACACGACCAAGAAGAATTTCCAAACGGTCTTCCACCACTGGCCAAGCTTGATCTTGCACACGCCCAAACCCGCTACAAGAATGGCGCTAGTAGGACAGATCAAAGACATCGTCGCGCTACCCATGGAGAGAGCCCACACGGCGGCCTCGGGATTTAGGCCCATGAGTTCGGTCAAAGGTCCAAAAATGGGAGCGGTCAGTGCTGCAAGGCCAGATGAGCTGGGAACCAGAATCGCCAGGAGGTTCTCAACCGCATAAAGAAGCGTAGTAAAGAGAACCGCCGGGATGCCGCCCAGACCAGTGGCGAGCGCATTGAGGATGGTATCGATGATCATGCCGTCAGAGGCAATGACAAGGATGCCACGCGCAAGTCCAACGACAATTGCCGAGAAAGCAAAGTCAGCGATACCCGCAACAAATTCCTGAGCGATGACGTCCTGACTAAAGCCCGCAATAACACCAGCCAACAGGCCCATGGCCAAAAAGACCGCAGAAATCTCGTTCATATACCAGCCCTGGGTCACAAGTCCCCAGATGATAAGGCACATACCAGCGATAAATACCGCAAGCACGCCTTTTTGACGACCCGTAAATTCCGCGTCAAGGGCAGATTCATCGGCAGCGAACTCGACTTTCTTGGCGATATCATCCTCAAATGTGATCGATGACTCAGGGTTCTTCTTTACCCTTCGTGCATAGAGGACAACCCAAGTAATTGCAACGGCAGTCAAAACAACCCAGGCAATCATACGCAGCCACAGCTGGGGGTTGCCCTGAATACCAAGAATACCTTGCGCAATGAGAACATTAAACGGATTAATCGTTGAGGCGATGTAACCCGTGCGCGCTCCAACGAACACGACCATGAACGCCGTCATCGAGTCGAAGCCCATAGCCATCATAATTGGCATGAAGATCGCAAAGAACGGGAGAGTTTCTTCCGCCATGCCAAAGCTCGTTCCGCCCAATGCAAAGAGAACCATCGCAATAGGAATAATTAGAATGTCTTTGTTCTTAAAGCGGCGAACGACACGACCCATTCCGCTCGTGATAGCGCCCGTTTTAGTAATAACCTGAAACGAACCGCCCACAATCAAGATGAATGCAACGACCTCAATTGCCTCTTGTATACCGCGCGTTGGAGCCTGAAGAACATCGAAGACGCCTTGTCTGAGATCTACTTCATCCCCGGTTTCCTCGTCAATATATGTCTTTTCACTCTGCTCATACGTACCTGCGACAGTGACTTCACGACCGTTCACCTCCTGACGCTGATAGGACCCAGAGGGAACAATCCACGTGAGAACAGCGAAGATGACCATAAGTGCAAAGATGATCGCATATACGTGCGGGACCTTGAACTGCTTGATGCCTTTCGAACTTTCCGCTGCCATATCTCCTCCTTCATTCCTTTTCCCATCTATCCAGCTGGCACCATAAATGTATGAGGTTGCTCAGCGGTGGTCGGCCAACCATCGCCATCGTGTCGCTTTTCACCTATGAACGGCAGCTAAAGTGACGTTATTAATCAATCTGATATTTAAAATTGATGTTATTTATCAATTACATACGTCTTTTAACTTTTCCGCAACACAACAAGGAACCTGCCTTAGCCTTATATAAAAACCAGCAGGACAGGAGACAGACATGCAAGGCGTACACATAACAAATGAAATCGGTCATTTAAAAGCCGTACTTGTCCATCGACCAGGAACTGAAACACAAAACTACCCTGATGCCGACTTCAGCCAAGTTTTCTCCCTGCGAAAATGGAGTGGTCGTTTTGACCTCGACAAAGCAATATATGAGCACGATTCCATGGTTCAATTGCTTGAGAAGCATGGCGTAGAAACCATTGAAATTAGGGACCTTCTCGAAGACTCACTTGAAACTGAGCCCCAATCACTTAAATGTTTTATTGATGACTACCTCCGTTGCAGTGGGGCAACAGGCAGAGAGTTCCTCGAGACAATAACCCAGCTGTTTGAGAACGCTAAGAACACCCAGGAATTGGTGAATATAGTACTTAACGGCATTCGCTTTGGAGACACTGAGCTATGTTCAAACCAGTCGGAAACACTACGGGCGCTCGTGCACGAGCAATTTGACCCCGCCTCGCTCTTGGTCAATCCCCTCAACACGCTTTTTTTCACTCGTGATCCTGCTGTGGTAGTCGGAGACGGCATCATCCTAAATCATATGTATTGGCCTGAGCGTGATCGTGAGGTCGCCTTATACCGGCAGATATTCACCCACCACAAGATCATGGGAGAAACCCCGGTATGTGATTTGAACAGGAGTAGTTACCATATCGAAGGCGGAGACATTCTTGTTATCAGTGCTAAGACATTATTAGTTGGAATCTCTGACCGAACTGAACCCGCCGCCGTCGAGTCACTTGCCAAAGAGCTCCTGACCTCAAATAAATTCCAGACCACCGAGCTAATTGCGATTCGAGTCCCCTCTGACGGGCTGCGTATCCACCTCGATACGTTCATAAGTAGAATTGATCACGACGCGTTCCTCATCGATCGTGAGATATGCAATGCCGTTGATGCATACAGCATTCAACTAAAACGATCCGGAAAGGGCCTTACGATCACTCCTATCGATCGCACGATTCCGGAAATACTCTCTGCAGCCTGTTGCGAACCAATAAAAGTAATTGACTGCGGAGGCGGGAATCAAACCGCCTACGAAAGAGAGCGCCGGAACAACGCAACGTCTATCCTTGCGCTCTCGCCAGGAAAACTATGCGTATATGAAGAAAACGTTTGGACCAACGAAGCGCTTGAGAAAGCAGGAATGGAATTATTCCCGTTATCCATTGACGAGCTCACCAAAGGCTATGGTGGCACAAACTGTCTATGCCTCCCTCTGTGGCGAGAGGATCTATAGCCATGGGCTTCGGGGCAAATATTCGTAAACTCCGCACCATGGAGCATCTTGGTCAGGCGCAACTTGCAGAGATGTTGGGGGTATCTAAAGAGACCGTTTGTCGTTGGGAAAAAAGTCGGTATGCCCCCCGTGAGCGCCATATTGAAAAGTTACAAGCGCTCTTCGGTTGCACCCGCGATGAACTTGTTGGCGAGGAAAACGGTTTGGCCGTAAAGCTCGCAAATAAAAGAATCGTCACCGACGAAGACCCTGCTATCCACGAAATGGAGGGCGCATTTCCCGTCATCGATATCGAATCGCAAAAGCGCCGCATCACGCACAGCCAACAAAATGCTTGCGCGCCTGTAGACGTAGCCAAGCGTCACCCACATAGCGTTTTCGTTAAAATCAAAGGTGACGAAATGTCCCGCATTTACCCTCCCGGCAGCTTACTACTTGTCGATACCACCGCAAAGCCTTGGAACGGCTGTGCTGTATTGGCGCTCGTAGACGGTAAAACACCGGTAATTAGGCGATTTGCAGAAGGAAACGACATGATTGTGCTGTCGTCCCATTCATATGCAACAGCAAGTCCGGATCTGATGTTTAACAAACGGAGGATTAGAATCATAGGAGTCGTCGTTTGGTATCAAGCGAGCCACGATCACACGCTTAATTAAATCGACTTTCCCAAAAACGACCGTACCGCACAGACAGCTCAAAGCCCCAGCCCAAATGAACTACTTTTTGGCGGCTTTACGCTCGTCGCGGATGCGGGCGCGGTCCATGGCCGCCTCGACAGCCGAGAAGCGGCAGCCACAGTAGTTCTGCCGATACATGCCCAGTTCACGCGAACGACGCGTGGCCTCGGGGTAATACGGGCGAAAATCGCGAATCACCGGCGTGAGCCCATGTGCGGCCGCCAGGCGCTCGAGCACATCATTGCAGGTGTCGAACAGCTGATACGGCGAGACGGCGAGCGTCGTGCCCACGTATTCAAACCCGCATTCCTGGGCCACACGGCACGCCTCGGCCAAGCGCAGGGCATAGCACGCACGACAGCGACGGGGCCGATCGGCACCCAGCGGTGCCACGCCGGCCTCCCAGCGCTCACGGTCCTCCCCCGCCTCGATAAGCTCGATGCCGCCTTCGGCACACCACCGGCGCAGCTCGTCCAGGCGACGCTGCCATTCATCGTGCGGCTGAATATTGGGGTTGGTCCAGCAAATCGTGGGCTCAAACCCCTCCTCGCGCAGCAGGCGGACCGGCTCAAGCGAGCATGGTGCACAACATGCATGCAGCAACAACGGCTTCATCGACATCTCCTCACCCAAAAAAGCGCACGCCAAAGGACGTATCCTCGCAGGCGACAATGCGGCGGTCGCACAAAATGGTCCGCACGTAATACCAGTCGCCCACACAGCCCGACAAATGCAAGCCGGCCGCCAGATAGCACAGCAGCGGATAGCCCGAAAACGCAAACCCCAGGGCAAGCGTTGTCGTCACAACAACCGTCGGTGCCAGGCAAACCGCCACGTACCGCCGGCGAGAATACACAACGCCCTCGGCGCAGGCATAAATCATCGCCGTCTCGCGATTCGCCCCAAAGGTCACCTTCGCGCCCGCAGGCGCCAGCAGCTTAAAAAACACACCGTGCACCAGCTCGTGCACGGCAAATGACGCCGCAGAAACCGCGGCCAAGCCGACTATCCAGCCCACAACCGCCGTCCAGCCGCCCGCGTCAGCCGCATCCAAGTCCGCAGGCCCGCCCATCAGCATAAACACCGGCACCAGGCACACGGCAAACACGCCGACTACGACCATCCCCCACACGAAGCAAGCGTGCAGAAATTCCTCGTCTTCAAACGCATGTATGTTGGAAATCTCATTCATAGCATCTTAGGATAGCGCCCCTGCCACGTACCCGTCCGCATGTGCGATAATGTCGAACGATATGCACGAATTGACCACCGCGTCGCCAGGCCTTGCGCCCGGCCGCGCTCTCACCATATGCGAAGGAGTCCCATGGCATCCAAATACTCCATGAACGACCGTCCCAGCTGGCCTCGCCGCGCCATTGTTACCGCCGGCGAGCCCTACGGTAACAAGGGCCTTCACTTTGGCCACGTCGGTGGCGTCTTTGTCCCGGCCGACTTCTTCGCCCGCTTCCTACGCGACCGTCTGGGCCGCGAGAACGTCATCTTCACCTCGGGCACCGACTGCTATGGCTCGCCCATCATGGAGAGCTACCGCAAGCTCAAGGAGAACGAGGGCTACGACAAGTCCATCGCCGAGTATGTCGAGTCCAATCACTCCCGCCAGGCCGCGACCCTCAACAACTACAACATCAGCTGCGATATCTACGGCGGCTCGGGCCTTGAGCCGGCTGCGCAGATTCACAACGAGGTGACCGCCGAGATTATCGAGCGTCTGCACGAACAGGGCACCATCTCCAAGCGCTCCACGCTGCAGTTCTACGACGCCAAGGCCGGCACGTTCCTCAACGGCCGCCAGGTGATCGGCCGCTGCCCCATCCATGGCTGCAAGTCCGAGAAGGCTTATGCCGACGAGTGCGACCTGGGTCACCAGTTTGAGCCCGAGGAGCTCATCGCGCCCAAGAGCCAGCTCACCGGCGAGGTGCCCGAGCTGCGCCCGGTCGACAACCTCTACTTCGACCTGCCGGCCTACCTCGACTTTATGAAAACCTATACCGCCAAGCTCGCCCAGAACCCGCAGGTTCGCTCCGTGGTCTCCAAGACCATGGAAGAGTGGCTGCTGCCGGCCCAGCTCTACATCCAGAACAAGTTCCGCGAGGCCTTCGATGCCGTCGAGGATCAGCTTCCCGAGCACACCGTGCTGGAGCCCGAGGGCAACAAGAGCAGCTTTACCGTCACCTTCCCCAGCTGGAAGGAGCGCGACGATGCCCACGCGGTGCTCGCCAACGGCGGCGTGCGCTTCCGCAGCGGCAAGGCGCTCGTACCCTTCCGCATCACCGGCAACATCGACTGGGGCGTTCCGGTGCCCGAGGTCGATGGCGTCTCCGACGTCACCTGCTGGTGCTGGCCCGAGAGCCTGTGGGCTCCCATCAGCTATACGCGCACCGTGCTCGCACGCGATGCCAAGGCCGCCGGCGTGACCGAGGGCGTCGCCGCCCAGGATGCCGCCCTCATGGGCGAGCCCGCCGCCGATTCCACGCAGGTCCCCGCGCCCACCTACCAGCACAGCTCGCTCGACTGGCGCGACTGGTGGTGCTCGGATGACGCACAGATCTACCAGTTCATTGGCCAGGACAACATCTACTTCTATTGCATCGCGCAGACCGCCATGTGGGAGGCCCTGGGTTGGAACCTCACGCAGAGCACCGTCAGCGCCTGCTACCACCTGCTCTACATGGGCAAAAAGGCAAGCTCGTCCTCGCAGACGCCTCCCCCGCCGGCAGACGACCTGCTCAACCACTACACCTGCGAGCAGATGCGCGCGCACTGGCTGTCGCTCGGCCTGTCCGAGAAGCCGGTGAGCTTTAGCCCCAAGGCATACGACACCCGCGTGACCGGCAAGGACAAGGACGGCAACGAGGTGCACGCCTGCGACGACAAGCGCGTCATCGATCCGGCCCTTAAGGAAAGCGCCCTTTTGACCGGCGTCTTCAACCGCCTGGCCCGCAGCTGCTTCTACGGCGTCGCCGTCAAGGAGGGCGACGAGAGCCCCTATCGCAACGGTTGCATCCCCGCCGGCGCCGCCTCGGCCACCGTGGTGGAGGCCGCCGAGCAGGCCGCCCTCGCGTTTGAGCAGGCCATGTACAAGTTCGAGACGCACCGCGCGCTCGCTGTGTGCGACGACTACCTGCGCGCCGCCAACAAGCGCTGGAGCGACGCCTCCAAGGCTGCCAACAAGCTTGAGGGCGAGCAAGCCAATACCGCGATGACGCAGGCCCTCGTCGACGCCTTCACCGAGCTGCGCGTGGCGACCGTGCTCATGCACGGCATCGTGCCGGCCGGCTGCGAGCTCATCTGCGAGTACTTCGACGTCGACCCCGTCGCCTTCTTTAGCTGGGACAACATATTTGCCTCCACGGACGAGTTTGTGGAGAGCCTGGGCGAGAAGCCCGGCGAGCACCGCGTGAAGCCGCTGCCCCCGCGCTTCGACTTCTTCAGCAAGCACGAGAGCCAGTACTAAAACACGCCTGCAGCAACGCGCCCGGGAATGATTATTCTGGGACGGGGATTAAAAAAATCATTCCCGGGCGCCACAGTACAGTCTTTTGTGACGGGGGTCATGGAATGATTTTTTTAATCCCCGTCCCAGAATAATCATTTAGGTGGAAGGAAAGACGGATGTCCAAGCCGCGTCGTCGTAAGCAGAAAAAGCAGGTTAAGCCCGAGCTCAAGCTTAGGCAGTTTGCTGCCACCGAGCTTTCCGACCAGCTTGCCGCCCAACACTCCGCCGCCGACCTGCCGCGCTTTATGGTCGATACGGTCGCCGGCGCCTATGCCCCCACCGATGCCGAGCTCATAATCGAGGGCTTCGGCGCCGCAGCCGCACGCCCGGTCACGCTGCGCGCCAACACGCTCAAGGCAACCGCCGAGGACATCGTTGCGGCGCTCGATGCCGCCGGCATCGCGCACCAAACCGTTACCTGGTATCCGGACGCCTTTATCCTGCCCGAGGCCCAGGTTTCCGATCTGTGGGATCTCGACATCTATCGCGACGGAAAGATCTACCTACAGAGCCTGTCGTCCATGATGCCGCCTTTGGTGTTGGGCGCCCAGGCAGGCGAGGACATCCTGGACATGTGTGCGGCCCCCGGTGGAAAGACGACGCAGATCGCCGCCCTCACCCAGGGCCAGGCGCACCTCACAGCCTGCGAAATGAGCATTCCCCGCGCCGAAAAGCTCGAGTCAAACCTCCATCGCCAGGGTGCCAAAAACGTGCCCGTTATGCGCATCGACGCACGCGAGCTCGACGAGTTCTTCCGCTTCGACCGCATCCTGCTCGACGCCCCCTGCACCGGCACGGGCACCGTCATCAGCGGCAACGAGAAAAGTCTGCGCGGCCTGACCGAGCAGCTGCTGAGCAAGTGTGCCCGCTCGCAGCGCGCGCTTCTGGACCGCGCCATGGGAGCCCTCAAACCGGGCGGCACGCTCGTCTATTCCACCTGTTCGATCATGCCGCAGGAAAACGAGGACGCCCTGCAAGAGGCCCTCGACAAGCACATGGATTGCGAGCTTATCCCCCTCGACGGCACGCCGAGCGAAAGTGAAACGCAACGTGCTCAGGAAGCTGGCGAAGAGCCACACATCGAGAGCAACGCTCTCACCGAGGCCATCGCCGCCGGCCACGTCTCGTCCGTCGCCAACGGTATGCCCGGCACGCTGACCATTCCGCCTAGCCGCGACTTTGAGGGCTTCTACATTGCCCTGATCCGAAAACGCAGCTAGCGCACGGATCAAAAACTCAACAAGCTATCTCCGTGCGCGTTTGCCCTGCTGGTCGCAATGCTGTTTAAGCATCGCACGCTCCTTGCGTTCGACCCTTTTGCCCTTAATGGCCGTGACCACAAAGTAGATGACCGCGGCGGCAACGATTGCGCCCACACACAGGCCGATCGAGCCAAACATTGCTGTCAATTCCATACCGCGTCACCTCTCTTTTAAACGGGGCTTTCAAGATAGCACCTCGATACCCGCCACCACAGCTCCTTCACGTTCGCCGGCCCTTCGGTCTAACGGATGGCGCGGCGGGGAAAAATCAACTCGTCAAACGATTTAGCATTCGCAATTCCGGCTGCATCGCGCCGGCCATCATCACATAGAATCGAGCCTCCATGGATACCCTCAACGATCTAAATGAGCGCGTCGACGCCTTCGTCGGCACCAGCTCCTTCGACACGCCTGCCGCGGCAAACGACCAAGCTCCCATCGATGTGCCCGCCGAGGTTCACGAGGACATCGTCGCCTCGGTCGATTTCTCCGAGGTCGAGCTCGCAGACGAGTTCACCGAGCCCCAGGTAGCCGTGACCCCCAACGGACTGCTCCCCATGGAACCGCTGCCCATCGACGGGCGTTTGCGCAAGGCGGCCCTTCGCATGCCCGACGAGATCGAGGAGGCCAGCGGCTTTACGCTCTTCGGTCGACGCATCAAGTCGCTCATTTACACCACCGACGTGGCCGTCATCCGCAACTCCAATGCCGATGCTGTCTTTGCCGTTTACCCCTTCACGCCGCAGCCGGCCATTACGCAGGCGCTGTTGACCGTCGCCGAGTGCCCGGTCTTTGTGGGCGTAGGCGGCGGAACTACGACCGGTAAGCGCTCCGTGCAGATGGCAGCTGTCTCCGAGATGCAGGGCGCAGCGGGCTGCGTGGTCAACTCCCCCGCCACTGCCGAGATGGTCGAGCACATCACCAATATCGCCGACATCCCCGTCATCGCCACGGTCGTTCGCTGCGACGACGATGCCCACGCCAAGGTGCGCGCCGGAGCCAAGATTCTCAACATCGCCGCCGGCAAAAACACGCCCCAGGTCCTGCGCGAGCTGCGCGAGCACTATCCCAACCTGCCGCTCATCGCGCCGGGCGGCAAGACGCCCGAGAGCATCCGCGAAACCATCGCCGCCGGCGCCAACGCCATCATCTGGACGCCGCCTTCGGCCCAGCAGCTACAGGCCGACATGATGCAGCGCTATCGCAAGATGAAGGAAGACGCCACACCTGTCATCTCGCGCGACGATGTGCCCATTATCGACCAGGTCGCCGCCGCCGAGGTCAGCCAGGTCGAGAACATGAATCCCGATGTGCCAATTCCCGACGAAGTCATCGAGCGCGTCGCTTCGATCCACGAGCGCGTCGAGGAGCATCGCGCCAACCGCGGCCTCAAGCCGTCACTGCACGGCTTCTTCTTCCGCGGAAAGAAACGCTAGCCGCAACAGCAAGGCCCGCCCCACAAACGTGAGGCGGGCCGTTTTCGTTTGAGCAATCACGCAGCGACGTGATGAGCCAAGTTAATCCACGCGCTTGTCGCCCATAAAGAAGAGCGCCACCGTACCAGGTCCGGTATGCGAGCCAATCAGAGTACCGATATCATTGATCTCAATCTTGCCTTTAAGCTGCGGAACCTGTTCCTCAATCAGCGCCGCAACTGCCTCGGCATCCTCGCGGCACGCCGAGTGCGACATGATGCACTTACCCGAATAATCCACACCGTCCTGCACGTGTGCCATCATGGTCTTGGCCATCTCGGAAATCGCGCGCTTCTTAGTGCGAATCTTCTCACGTGGCGACAGCTTGCCGTCGCAATCGACCGTCATAAGCGGGCAAATCTTAAGCGCTGTGCCGATGATCGCACTCGCAGCCGAAATGCGACCGCCTCGTAGGTAGCTCGACAGATCGGTCGAGAAGAACCAGTGATGCAGGTTGAGTTTGTGCTCCTCGATCCAGGCAGCCGTCTCGTCGAGTGAAGCCCCGCTATCGCGCACGTCGGCGGCATATTCCAGCAACAGGCCAAAGCCCGAAGACGCCGCCAGCGAATCGATGACGCGCACCTTGCCGCCCTGGGGATAGCGATCCGCGAGCATCTGCGCCGCAACGCAGGCCGATCCATACGTGCCCGAAATACCCGACGACAACGTCAGGTGCAGCACGTCTTTACCCTCGGCAACAAACGGCTCCCAAAACTCCTCGTACTCACCCACGCTCACCTGAGACGTCTTGGGCATGGCGCCCGCGGCAATCTGGGCAAAAAACTTGTCCGGCGTAATCGACTGATACAGATCGTCCGTATAGACAACATCGTCGATCTCGTAATGAAAACACACGACAGGGATATTGCGCGACGCAAAGAACTCACGGGTTCGGTCGGCGGCGGATTCACAGGTCAGGACAAAATCACTCATATGAGGCTCCTTACTCATTGCTGCGCAAATTATCGCACAGTGAGCCTACATACGGTACATATGTCCACTATTTACCAAATCGAACCAAAAATAGCGAACATCTTTACCACCATCGTCTCCACCGGCTCCACGCATAAATATCTGAGAAAACACCTTCTGTCGTCTCCACCCGACCAACACATCTACCTCAACTAAATCGATTTACCAAACCGTTCGGCCAACAATTCGACCTCCCACCCCCAATCGAAACAAAAGCGGCGCATACTGATAAACGTTTGACGCTGTTTATCAGTTTTACCAACCCCATCGGAAGGTGTTTCATGGTCGCATTCGATCGCAATCCGCAAGACTTTAAGTATCTGCGCCTGCTGTCGAGACAGTTCCCCACCGAACAATCCGCATTTACCGAAATTATCAACCTCTCGGCCATCCTCAACCTACCCAAGGGAACCGAGCATTTTATGAGCGACGTGCATGGCGAGTACGAAGCCTTTATGCACATCCTCAACAACTGCTCGGGCGTCGTGCGCGAACATGTCGACGAGATCTTTGGCGACACGCTCTCCTTTGACGAAAAGGGCGAGCTGTGTACGCTCATCTACTACCCGCGCGAGAAGATCGACCTGGTCCGCAGCCGGCGCGAGGACTCGCCCACCTGGTACAAGACGATGCTTGACCAGCTCATCATGGTCGCTCGCTCACTTTCAAGCCGCTACACGCGCTCCAAGGTGCGTAAGGCCATCCCGCGCGACTACGCCTATATCATCGACGAGTTGTTGCACACGCACCCGGACGAGAATAACTATCGCGTGCGCTATCACGAGCGCATCGTGGAGTCCATCCTGGAGACCGCCAGCGCCGACGACTTTATCGAGTCGCTCGCCTCACTCATCAAGCGGCTGGCCGTCGACCACCTGCACCTGGTGGGCGACATCTTCGACCGCGGCGGCGGCGCGGCCAAGATTATGGACCGTCTGCTCACCTACCATTCGCTCGACATCCAGTGGGGCAACCACGACCTGCTGTGGATGGGCGCTGCGGCCGGTGAGCCCGCCTGCATCGCCACGGTGCTGCGCAACAACCTACGCTACGACAATTACGAGATTCTCGAGAACGACTACGGCATCTCGCTGCGCGAGCTCGTCGCCTTTGCCGATGCCACCTACACCGCCGGTGAGCCCATCACCCCGCTGATCAAGGCCATCAACGTGCTGCTCTTTAAGCTCGAGGGCCAGATTATCCAGCGCCACCCCGAGTTCGACATGACCGACCGCCTGCTGCTCGACAAGATCGACCACGACACCGGCACGGTCACGCTCGCCGACGGCAGCGTGTGGCCGCTCACGACCAACGACTTCCCCACCGTCGACCCGGCGGACCCCTATACGCTCACGCCCCAGGAGCAGCACATCATCGACAAGCTCGTGTCCGAGTTTGTCACCGCCGATCACCTGCATCGCCATATCGATTTCCTCTATTCCCACGGCTCGATGTACAAGGTCGCCAACGGCAACCTGCTCTTCCACGGCTGCGTTCCGCTCAACGAAGACGGCACCTTTAGCAGCATGAACTGTCTGGGCACCTGGCACGCTGGCCGCGATTATCTCGATTTTTGCGACCACATCGCCCGCCGCGCCTGGCGCGTGGGCGACCGCGACGCTCTCGACTGGATGTGGTACCTGTGGATTGGCTTTAACTCACCCGCCAGCGGACGCCTGGTGCGTACCTTTGAGCGCGCCTATATCGCCGATAAGAGCACCTGGGTCGAGCCAATGGATCCGTACTTTACGCTTACCAAGTCGCCCTCGGTCTGCGATGACATCATGCGCGAGTTTGGCGTCGCGCCCATGGCATGCTCGCCGACCGGCCACATCATCAACGGCCACACGCCCGTTAAAACTACCAAGGGCGAGCAGCCCATCCGCGCCGAGGGCAAGCTGCTGGTCATCGATGGCGGCTTCTGCCGCGCTTACCATCCCAAGACGGGCATCGCCGGCTATACGCTCATCTCGAGCTCGCGCGGCTGCCGCCTCAAGTCGCACCGGGCCTTTACGACGGTTGCCGAGGCACTCACGCGCAACGTGGACATCGAAAGCGAGACCAACCGTTTTGACCAAGCAGACCGTCGCCGCATGGTAAGCGACACCGATACTGGCGCCAAGATCCGCAGCCAAATCCAGGACCTGCGCCAGCTCCTCGATGCATATAGAAACGGTGCTATCGAGGAGCGCGCCTAGCACCACCCGCGGGGATTGGCTAAACTTGCTAAGTTTGTCATCCCCACGGCGCCCCGGCGCCGGCTTAAGGCAGGTACCATGCAAAAGCTCCTTGCGCAGATCATGAAATTTGGCGTCGTCGGTGTCATTGCCACGGTTATCGACTTTGGCATTATGAATCTGCTCCACTACGGTCTGGGCCTCAACATCCTAATCGCCAACACCAGCGGCTTTATCATCTCACTCATCTTTAACTACCTCGCAAGCATGAAGTACGTGTTTGCGCACAAGGAAGGCATGAGCCGCCGCCGCGAGTTCATCATCTTTGTCGTGCTTTCCGTGATCGGCTTGGCTCTCAACGACGGCATCGTGCTGGCGCTCAACGCCGGCCTGGGACTCGAGGCCAATATCGCCAAGATTTGCGCCACCGCGCTTGTCATGGTCTACAACTTTGTGACCCGAAAGATCTTCCTGGAGGGCGACGAGACCAAGTAGCTCGACACCCCTGCAGCATTACGGCGCCCACGGATGACGCGCACTCAGCGCAGTATCTTCCGTGGGCGCCGCTCGTTTACGGGCAAATTATCAACGTTTACGGATTAGCTCTTGAAAATTTGGCGAGTTCGTATAGTTCTTGGCAAAGACCTTACGTTTCCCTTGCAAAAGATCTAAAGTATCCCCTGCTCGATTCATCAACGCATTGGATGTGATTACGTGCGCAAGGCGCTGGCACAACCTCATACCAAGCAGTTCCTCAAGTTTGCTGTCGTGGGTCTTATCTCCTTTGGCATCGACTGGGGCATGCTCATTGCGCTCGTCGAGCTGTTCCACCTCGACTTTTTGATGAGCACCACGGTTTCGTTTATCACATCCGTCGTGGTCAACTACTGGCTCAGCATGAAGTACGTGTTCGACCACCGCGAAGGCATGAGCCGCAAGCGCGAGTTCACGATCTTCACCATCCTGTCGGTGATCGGCCTGGGCCTCAACGACCTGTACATGTTTGTGGGCGTCACGTTTTTGAGCATCGGTTACCAGGCCATGAAGGCCATCGCAACGTTCCTCGTCACCTGGTACAACTACTTCAGCCGCCGCTTCTTCCTCGAGGGTGCACGGTCGTAGTCGATCGCTATTTGCTTGAATGTATAACCGGTTGGAATTCCCATTCCAACCGGTTTTTTGTTTGCCGAGAGACCCGGCGACCCAGTCCCATTCGCATGAAAAACGGGCGGTCCGGATGTTGGTCCGAACCGCCCGTCTGGCGCGCTATGTCGAGGCCTCTAGCCCGTTACGTAATACCAAACGACGTTGTCACCATTGGAGAGAACGTAGTTACTGCAGGCCGTCATGGGCGTTGTGCCGTTGACGGAGTACATCCAGCCGCTCGTGCCGCCGTACTGTTTCTCGGCCAAACCACCAATCGCGGAGACATACGTACCGTACGACGAGCCATGTGCGTTGACAGAAAGGCCCAGCGCGCACAGGGCATCGTAGACGGTAGCGCCTTCGTTAAAGGTAAAGGTGCCACCAGAGGACACAGGATTGCCCACAGAGCTCGATGTGACCGAAACCGTCACCGTTACGTAGTTGGACTCCTGCGAGCCGCCCTGGCCGCCCGAGGGAGCGCTTCCGCCATTAGAGAATGAGGCTCCATCAGACGACTGGCCACCGCCCGAAGAAGCACCGCCAGGCACATTGGCAGTATCACCGGCTCCCGTATTTTGGGCAGCGGATTTATCGCCAGACTTCTTGCCGTCCTGACCATCGGACTTCTTGCTATCCGATTTTTTGTCCGATTCCTTGTTTGAAGACCCGGAATCGTCCTTGGACTTGGACTCATCAGAATCCTTGGACTCATCTTTTGCGTCATTCGATGACTTGGAATCCTTGGAACTGGCCTCGCCCGAAGTAGTAGTCGAGCCAGACGCCTTGGTATCCTTGGTGACGACGCTCTCCCCCGTCACGGTCTGAATGATCCAGTCGATGGACCAGGCACCGCTTGTGGAAGGGTGGACGAAACCCAGCGAGACGACGATCAGAATGGTGCAAGCGGCAGTCAGAACGCCAAGGAGTGCCTTGCGACGAGGGGCGGACGCCGCCGAAGCGGCACCCTTTTGCTTTGGATCATCGAGCTGGATAAACGAGGAGTCGGGCTGTTGCCCGTTGGTCTCCTTGGGCTTATCGGGCATTACCGTCACCCTTGTCGCGCTTGGTCAGCACGAAGACGGCGATTAGCGCAAGGCCAATCACGCCGGCGGCGATGCCAACGATGGCGAGCGGGTTGGCGCCAGTCTCCTGCTCGGAAGCACTAGAGGGCTTCTTAGCAGTGGTCGTGGAAGCAGCACCCGTATCGGACTTGGAATCGGACTTCTTGTCGGACTTGCTGTCCTTCTTGTCAGACTTCTTGTCAGACTTCTTCTCGTCCTTCTTATCGGACTTATCGGAGTCCTTCTTGTTGGACTTGTTGTCCTTGGTCTCGGTCTTGGTCGACACCGTCGTCTTGGTCATCGGCTTATGACCCGGAGCGACAGCGCCGCCAGTCTGCTGGCCCTTCGTGCCGGAGCCGGAACCCGTGCCCGTGCCAGCGCCAGAACCGGAACCGTTGTCAGCGCCACCATTGCCGCCATTGGAGCCAGAACCGCCATTGCCGCCAGGGTTAACAGCATTCTTGGTCCACTTGGCATACAGCGTCAGATCGGCCGTCACCGGCGTACTGAAGTCATACGCCTGCGTGCAAGCCTCATCGGTGAACCAACCGCCGAAAGTGTAGCCATCGCGCGTCGGATCAGCCGGCTTGACCAGCTTGCCGTCGGCCGTAGCAACAAACTTAGTGTCGCAAGCAGACCCGCCGTTGGAATTAAAGGCAACCGTCCAAGACTCAACGGCCCCGAGCTTGAACAGCGTGCCCGAGTCATTGATGTAGTACAGGTTGCCAGATGCATCGGCAATGACCGGAGAGTCACAGTACTGGTAATGGCCAGCCGCATCATAAATCTGCGTCGCCTCTGCATCGCCGAGCGTATAGCGATACACGCCACCACCAGCAGAGTAGTTGACGTAATCCTTGCTATCCGCGCTGTTAACGGTGAAGTACACATAGGTCTTGCCGCCCTGAACACTCACCAGCGGAGTAGCAGCAATACCGTTGAGGCCAGCCGGCAGCGCCTTGCCGTCGGCAGCAGCGACCATCGTGGTCTTACCCGTCTTCAGGTTATAGAGAACCAGAGCAGAGCCCGTAGCCGTCTGTCCGCCGACAATCAGATTGTCACCAAACACCGCAGGGGCGCTCAGATTATTCGTAAGGCCCAGATCAACCGTCTTCTGTGCACTCAGCACACCCTTCGCCGAAAGCGAAATCACATGGAGCTTTCCGTCGTGCGTCATCTGATAGAAGGTCGAACCATTGGACGGATCGGCAATGCAATCGGCATTTGCGACAGCGCCGAGCTCCATGGTCGAAACGACATCGCCCGTCGTCTTATCAATGCACTTAAGCGTACCCGCGCTCGTAGGAACGATGGCATACTTATCCGTCAAAGCCGCACCAGTCCAGTAATAGCCCTCGGTAGGGTCGATGTTCTGCCAAGAAACTTCGCCCGTGGCAATCTTAATGCGTGCAAAGGAGCCGTTGCCGTAGGTCGCGTTGCAATTCTCGTCATACGAAATATCGACCGTACCAACATAAACGTACTCGCCGTCCGAAACGACGGTGCAGGAGCTCTGCGTCAAGTCCGTCAAACCGGGCGTCAGCCACTTGCAGATCAGCTTGTCTGCAGTAATCGCCTGGACCGCACCGCCGTTGAGCGGAACGATGATAAGGCCATTGGTATAAATCGGACGAGAGGTATAGCTCACCTTGGAGGCAAGCGGCGCAGAGGCAACCTTTTTGCCCGTGGACGAATCGATCTTAATGAGCTCGTTCTCGGTCGCGATGTACACAAAACCGTTAGCGATGACAGGTTCGCTGCAGTTGGCATACTGCTGACCAGACTCGGCCTTCCAATCGAAGGCCCACTTAAGACCGGCGGCCTGCGCAGGCGTCTTGGCATCCGTTACGGTCGAGCCGTTGCCGCTGTTGCCGTAGCCGGCCCACTCGGCATCCCAATCAGGAGTCGTCGCGCTCGGGTCCACGACAATCTTGTCGGGATCGGGCATGGCCGAATCGTCGGTGGTATAGGCAAGCGTAACCTTATCGCCGCTCTTGAGCGTAATCTGATTGGCGCAGAGTAAGGAGGGCTCTCCATTGATATACAGGTGCCAATATTTATTGGTCGCAGCATCCCAGACATACGGCTTGTGATCGAACGGCGAAGTAACGGAATTGAGGAACCAGTATGCACCACTCTGGGAGGCTTTGTAATCAACGCGCTTTGCCTTCAGAACCGTCTCGATGAAATCCTGAGCCGTAGAGCCTTCGGGCAGAGAAACGTTGCTTGCCGAGCCCCAGCGAGTATTGTTGCCGTTGACATCGGGACCGATAACATCGACAGAACCAAGAACCTGGCCAGGAAGGGCATCGGCGTCAGCACCATACATAAAGGTGACGGCGTCACCCTCTTGGAGCTCATAGGCACCGGCGCCAACGTCGGCGAACTTGTACTTTACGTCGGACTTGCCCTTTACGTAGAAGCGCCAATAGCTATTGGTCGCAGCATCATAGCCACAATAGGACTCATCATCGAACGGCGAATAAATGCCGTTGAGGAACCAGCCCCAAGACGATTCGCCAGCATCGAGCTTAAGGCCGGTCTGCTCAAGGAGATCCTTGGCAGTAGAGCCCGCCTTGAGACTCGTCTGACCCGTCGAAGCCCAAACCTGCTGCTTGCCGTCCTTGTCCTTACCAAGCACCTGAACGGAAGCATGAACGGAATCAGAGGGCAGCTGGTCGCCCCAACCACCGTAGAACCACGTGACGGTATCGCCAACATGGATGGTGACATTGTCCGCCGTATAGTCACTCGACTTGCCGTTGATGAACAGCTGCCAATAGGTCGAATAATCTTGGGGCGTACCCAGTTCAACACCGTTGTACTTAAGGCTCAGAATGAAGGAGCCCGCAGCAACGGCGTCGATGCCATTCGCCTCAAGCGCGACCTTCGTAAGGTCAAGTGCGTTCGAGCCGGACGTCACCACATACTGCGCGTTATCGACCCAGGTCTGAGTCTTGCCCTGGGCATCGCGACCAATGACGGTCACATTTGCGGCAACCTGGTCCTTAACGACAGGGGACGAGCTACCAGCCGTATAGGCAAACTCAATCTTCTGCCCCTGGGTGAGCTTGACGCTGCTCGCGCCAACCGAGGAAGACGCGCCGTCGACGAACAGCTGCCAGTAGGCATAGGTCGTGGGATCGTAAGCAAGCGTGCGGCCATCGCTCGGGGATGTGATGCTTTCGAGGTAGAAACCGTATGCCGTGTTCGGATCGTACTTCGCCTTGAAGCCCGTCTTCTCCTGCAGCTTAATGAAGGCATCCGCAGCCGTCGCGCCCTCGTCGAGCTTGAGCTGCGTAGGTGCCACCCAGGTCTGAGCCTTGCCGTCGGCATCGGTGCCGATAATCGAGAACGAGACCTCGATTTGCTTCTTGACGACATCGCCAGTTTCTGTCGGGTTCTCTGTCTGGACGGCAGCCGCGGCGGCAGATCCTGCTTGGCCAGCGGATGCCGTCGAAGACCGCTCGCTCGTGGCAGGGCTCTCCCCCGTCGCCGAGCCTTCGTCGCCAGTTGCTGCCTCTGTAGTGGCGGCACTAGCTGCAGGCGCGCTCCCGGAATCCGAAACCTCGGCGCCGCTCTGCTCAGCGGTACCGCCCGCAAGCACTGCGTCCTCGCCTGGCGTCGTAGCCTGAGCCACAGCGTCGGTAATGCCCTCGGCACCCTCGGCCCACAGCTGAGCCGGCGTGGTGCCAAAGGCCATCGCGAAGGCCAGGAATGCCACCAGGCAGCGCTTTGCCACGCCGCGCGCGATTACGCCACGGCGACGAAGCGAGGCACGCTGGCACTCGTCCTCAAACATATCCATTTGTCTCCTACTGTCTGTACTTGGAGCGTTGCCTTGAAGCTGCCCCACGTCATCGCGCATGTTGCGCTCGAGTTCCCCCATCGGGGTCCCCCTTCCCTCCAGAGCCCTATGCACACCGGCGGCATACGCCGCAGCCGCATGCAAGATGGGAGGCGATCCGACTTAACCTTAACGACTCGGGCGCGCCGTCCGATCTGCGACGCGAACATCCCGAGCCAAGAGGAATTACGGTTACTGGTACAGCCGGGGACTTGCACCCCGATTCTCCCAAACGCGCAGGAAAACCGCGCATTCGTGCGTCTCCGCACCACCATCTAGGCCATCGATTAAAACCGTCAATATGCTATCACGCAAAAGGGCCTCGCACGCAGGCGAAGCCCAAGGTAAAAGCTATTGTTTGCGATAGGAGAATGCGGTGACGGTCGCAGCCTCTAGTGCTTGCCGCCGTGGCTGTTGAGCCAGATATTGCGACCCAGCATAAGCGCCAGCACCAGCGCGCTCACGTAGCCCATAAAGCCAATGACTGGGATACCAAACACAACCGGCTCGATGCGCGCGTAGTACACCACCGACGAACCGATAAACAGACCGGCGATCACAATCGCCATCGACATGCGGTCGATAATTCCACCCAGCTGTCGCAGCGCCTTATCGCTGCTCATGATCTGCGTGTTTACCTTAAGCTGGCCGCGCGTAAGCATACGCGAAGCCAAGCCCAGATACTCGGCCGCCTCGAGCGAGCCTTTTGCCGCGCGATAGCTGCTCGCGGCAAGATCGCGGCTCATCTCGCGCATGCGGGCGTAGGTGCTCTTCTCGTTTTTGATGTGCGTCTGGATGATCTGGATCATGTTGACGTTGGGCATGTACTCGGTCAACAGGCCCTCGAGCGTCACCATGCCGCGGGCGAACATCGTCACCACGCTCGGCAGCTCAACGTCATTCTTACGCGCGAGGTTTAACAGCGAGGTCAAAAACTCGCCGATATCCAGATCCTTCAGGTCAAGGCCCGCAAAGTCAGCCACGATAAAGTCAAGGTCGGACAAAAACGCTGAATGATCGAGCTCGGCCGAATCGCCACGCGTCACGGCGAAGCGCATGAGCGAATCCTTGAGCTTGGGCACGTCACCCTCGGCCACGGCGAAAATCATGTCCTTGACGATACCGCGATCGTGACTCGACATGCGTCCGACCATGCCCAAGTCGATAAAGTAGACGATGCCGTCCTTGAGAATGATGTTTCCCGCATGCGGGTCGGCATGGAAAAAACCGTCATCGAGCACCTGCGTAGAGTAGTCCTCGACAATCGCGGCACCGATCTTTTCCAAGTCATAGCCCTCGGCCACCAAGCGTTCGGGATCGGCGATCGAAATGCCGTCGACGTAGTCCATAACCACCACGTGCTCGGTGCACAGGTCCAGATAGGATTTAGGGCACGTCACGCCATGAACGCTCTTATGGAACTCGTAGAAGTCGTTGAGGTTTTTTGCCTCGGCCAAAAAGTTGGTCTCCTCGCGAAACGAGGTCCACAACTCCTCGACTACGCCGTGCAGGTCAACGAATTGATCGGTGTTGACGAACTTGGAAACGATACGCACCACCGAGCGGATGATATCGATGTCCTGCGCCATAACCTGCTGCGCACCGGGGCGCTGCACCTTGACGGCCACGTCCTCGCCCGTCACCAGACGAGCGCGGTGCACCTGCGCGAGAGATGCGCTACCAAGCGGATTGGGGTCGATTGCATCGAACATCTCCCCCAGGCGCAGGCCGTATTCTTCTTCCAGACAACTGAGTACGACCTCGTACGGTACGGGCTCCACGTCGGAGCGCAGACGACGCAGCTCGTCGCAAAAGCGTTGCGGCAGAATCTCGGACCGGTTGGCCAGAATCTGCCCCATCTTGACGAACATGGGGCCGAGTTCCTCGAGCAGGCGGCGCAAACGAACCGGCGTGAGGTTATCCCACACGCGGTACTTTTTGACCAGGCGAACAATCTGTCCGATGCGCTCGCGGCGACCCGCCGGCGTGAGCTGGTATTCCTCGTCCGGCGCCATCGCGTCGGGCTCCTCGGGCACCATATCGACGGCGCGCGGCTTCTTGCGAGCGCCCGAGACGGCGGCGTCGACCTCATCGACAACCGCCGCCTCGTCACCCAAGGGGTCTAGATTGTTGTAATCGGTGGTGGAATCTGCCATCTGCGCTGCTACTCGGCCTCTTCGGTATCCTTCGCATCGTCGGGCTCAACGGACTCGACGGGCACCGAGGTCACGTTGTCCTCGACCGAATCGACGATGTCGCGCACATGGGCCAGGAAGGCAGTGCGCTCGGGAGCGGTCATGACGCGGACGCGGGCAAGGATAAGCTCGTCAAGCACGCGCTGGGCCGCGGTCTCGCCCTGCATGCCCAGACGCTCGGTCAGGTCGGAGATGGTGCCACCGGCCTGCTCGAACATATCGGACACGCTGCGGGCGATATCGGGGGCGCCTGCGTCCTTGCGCACCTGCTCGCCCTTGGTACTGAGGTCGTCGAGAACCTTCTTGCTGCCCTCGACGGCAACGGCGGCAGCGCCAAAGCCAACGTTGATGGCGCCGTTAACAAGCTGATCGAGTTTCATAACCATGGTTGTCTCCAATCACAAACAACTGCATTGGCGTTCTTGTACCCAAGATTGAGTGAAAGCGACAAAGCGTTTTAGCGCTATTCGATCGACGGGAAATCCCTACCTCACGTTGTCGTTCATCGCGAAAGAGTTCTTCATGGCGCAGCTCGTGGTGTAGAGCACCTTGCCCAGCAGGGCATCGGTCTCCACGCGGACACGCTCGGCAAAGGCCTCGTTGGCGCGTGCAAGCTCGGCAGGCACCTCGGCCTCGGGCAGAGCGGCTACGGCAGCGTCGACGTCATGGATCTGCTTGTGGCCCATGCCACCGACCTTCTCCTGATAGTCCTCGACCGCGCGACCGCACTCATGGAAACGGACGTCAGCCAGCGCGCCGATCAGGCGGTTGGCCCAGTAGAAGTTTTCGGACGTCACGCAAGCCTGCGTGTCGGCATAGTACTCGGGCATGGTCTCGACGTTGGCGTACAGCGGAACCAGCGCGTTAAACGAGTTGGAGCCAAACGCCATCCACTGCACGGCGCGATAGGCCGGCTGCGCATAGGGACGCAGCTGCAACACGGCGAGCTGGCTGTTGCGGTTGATGCCGATGGGGCGATAGGCGCCGCGCGTGGCGGGCGTGCCCTTGCTGCCGTAGCAGTCGTACTCCGTGCCTTGGTAGTGGCTCGAAAGCACGTACTTGATGTCCTCGATGGTCACCTTGCGCTCGGGCACGCGGCTCCAGGGGATATCGTCGCTCTCGGGCGTGTAGTCGGCCTCGGGACCATCCCACACGTCGCTGGGGTTGAGGCAGCGCTGCATGTACCACGCGCGCGGCGTGTTGTAGACATGGTCGCTGTCGCTGTGCGAGCCAAAGGCCTCGCGCGGGTTAAAGACCGTCGCCGGACCGTCGCCCTCGACGCCCAGCGTCAGGTCCAGATGCCACTCGGCCATCCAGGAGCGCAGGTCGGCCGAGCACATGTGGTCGGTCTGGGCGCCCTCGGCGTCATCCAGGTCAAAGCTGTCGATACCCAGCTGGTTGGGCATGGTCACATAGGCGTCGTCAGGCACGCGCTTGGCAATCCAGTGGTGGCCGCCGATGGTCTCGAGCCACCAGATCTCGTCCACGTCGCTAAAGGCGATACCGTTGTTCTCGTAGGTGCCGTAGCGCTCGAGCAGGTCGCCCAAGATACGCACGCCGTCGCGGGCGGACTTGGCATACGGCAGCACCAGGATCACCATGTCCTCCTCGCCCAAGCCACCGGACTGTGCCGGAACATATCCGTCCTCGCCCTCGTTGCCCTTGGCGGGCACATAGTCCACGAGCGGATCGGCACCGCGGACGCGCTCGTTGGTGGTGAGCGTCTCGGTTGCGGACATGCCAACATTGAGCTCGTTGAATCCGGCCTCGGCCCAAATACCGTGACCGGGAACGACGTCGGGGACGCTCGTGTAGCGCATGGGATTGTCGGGCAACTCAACGGTCAGGTGGCTCAGGACGCTCGTGTAGACACGCGGCTGCTCGTCGGGATGCACCACGCGCATGCGCTTGGGCTCAAACACCCCGTTGGACGAGTCCTCGTTGCGGGCGACCAGCGTCGACCCGTCGTAGCTCGCGTTCTTACCAACCAAAATCGTTGTGCACGGCATGCGCATCCTCCTTGAGCGAAGAAATCAAACGGCAACAGTGTATCGCTTCGGCACAAAAGGGCGAAACCACGACCCCTCGAGACCCCTCAGGACCCCTGTGTGCAAAAAATGCCAAATATGAGTACTGTCACCAATTTAGTAGTAGCAAATTTCCTTATAACGAGTGCCAGAAATCCCCATTTGTCCAAAAGCAAGACAACGTTATTCCCCATAGGTTCAATCAGAACCACCCTTAAAAAGGGTGGTTTGCTCTTAGGGTATAACCCACGGGCCCCGGGCTCGCGTCTAAAGGCGCGGGCCCGGACTTCGTCCAGGCCTAGTGCATCTTGACCCGTGGCGCGCCGGTCGAACCGGCGGG
>DBEYWP010000023.1:0-85264 GCA_048183675.1 Collinsella sp.
CGTTGCCGACAACCCGGTTCCCGGCAGGAAGGCGGCGTGACATGAGCTAGAATGACGGCATTCTAGGTGATTCTCGGTTCCTTGGGCAGCCTGCGACTACCCTCGAGAACCGAGCTCTACACCAACATTCGCGACACTACCGCACCTCAGGCGGAAGCGTGATGCCTACATAGGCAGGGAGCGTCGAAAGAAGAAGGAACAGGCTCGAGAACAGCACAATTGGCATATTCGAGAGAAAGCCATCCTTGATCGCCACCAGATAAATGTTCCTCGAGATTTTGTCGAAGAGGGGCTGGTGTTTTTCAAGGAATTTGACGATAGCGTCCATAACACATCCTTTCATGATTCCCGGGCACGTAACGATTTATCCGGACTCAACCGTCGTCGTCCCCGTTTGTATCCACTTATTCCACTTATGTAAGTGAATACGTTCTTGTGCGAAATGTAATATCATTTGCGCGATTTATCATAACCAATTCTTTTTCCGCTTTGTCGATATGTCAAGAATTCAAATACTTATTCGGTGAACGGTAGTTGATTAATATAAGGTTTTCCCAGCTAAATGATATTTTTTTCGAGCAGTACAATAAGTTTGCACCGTTCACCGATTGGATATAACATATTGAATATATTGTTGTAACAATATTAGAGACAATGTCACAAGCCTGTCGTTCTAGTCAAAGGAAGTAACAATGCCCAAACGATTACTGAACATGTCCGCATCCGATTTTGCCGCCACGTCACCCATGGATCTAAAGCAGGCAATTCTGGCTTCCGAGGGACGTACCATCATGGCGGAAAACGTACCCTCTTCCCAATTTCTCGGCGGCGTTACTAATGCCGAAATCGAACGTGCCGCAGGTGCCGACCTGCTTCTGTTTAACGCGCTCGATGTGTTCAATCCAGTTATTGCCGGTATTCCAGATGATCTCAATGAAAACCCGGTCACTTGGGTGAAGCGAGCATGCGGAAGGCCCATTGGCGTCAATCTGGAACCAGTTGATAACGAGGCAGAGATGTCTGAATCCCGAACGGAAATCCCCATGGGTCGTCGCGTCTCTCCCAAGACCTTAGAAAAGGCTAACGAACTCGGATTTGATTTTATCTGCCTGACGGGCAACCCTGGAACCGGCGTCTCCAACGATGCAATCGCCCATTCGATTAAACTCTCCAAAGAGCATTTCAATGGCCTGGTCATAGCCGGAAAAATGCATGGAGCGGGCGTTGCGGAACCTGTCATGACGCTCGAAATTGCGCGCAAGTTTGTTGACCTCGGCGTCGATATCCTTCTCGTGCCAGCCCCCTACACCGTCCCTTGCTTCCAAGAAGCAGACCTGCGCGCCATCGTAGACTTTGTACGATCCCACAACGTAGGCAAGTCAATTGAAGAGAAGGTTCTCGTCATGGCGGCGAACGGGACGAGTCAAGACTCCTGCGACAGCGAGACCATTAAGAAAATAGGCCTTGCAGCAAAAGCAGCCGGCGCTGACCTCCAACATATCGGGGACTCCATGAACGGTATTTGCCTGCCCCAGAATATCTTCACGCTCGGACAAGCCCTTCGTGGATACAGGCATCAGATCGTCATGCTGAGCCGCTCTGTGATACGTTAAGGTTACCTTGCCCACGTTACATCCCGACTGAGGCAACCATCAGGTATAACCAACATGCAAACTGAGGCTCTAATGCTCGATACACACGAAAAACGGCCACTCTATTTACAGCTCACCGACGCGCTGCTCAAGCAGATCGTCGATGAATATCAAGCAGACGATAAACTTCCAACAGAAATGGAACTCTGCGACGAATACGCCGTAAGCAGAACAACCGTCCGACTTGCCATGAGTGAGCTGGAGCGTCGTGGAAGTATCTATCGAATCCAAGGTAAGGGGTCGTTTGTTGCACCGAAACGCGTTAGCGAGCTCAATTCACTTTTAGACTTTGACTTTGCAAGCCATTGCGATGGCGTTGATCCAGATGCCATTACCAAACATTTCGGCGGCCTCACATCAGGTCGTCCAATTTCCGTAATGATGCTCCAACAATTTGGATGTCAAAGTCGCGACAAAATTCAGCGTCTTGAATTGACCTACGAACTTGAAGGCAGCTTCATAGGCGCTGATACGTTCTTCATTTCAAAGTCGCGCGTTCCGAATAACCAGTTAGATTTTCAGGCATTTAGCAGAATCATGGACGACTTGTCCAAGTCTATCCAATCTGTTAGGGAAAGCTATAGAGCACGTCAGCTTAGCGATTCCGAAGCCAGTAATTATGGTGTTGCAAAACTTCCGGTCATCGAACTGACTCATTATGCTTACGACTCCGGAGGCAAACTAATCTCAATTGTCTGCCGCACCGTCTTAACTGGGCGAATCCCTTATCAAAACTTTATTTTCAAGTCCTAATGTTCTTTTTCTTTTGTCTCGATCTGTAACACGTAGCCGAGTTTTTAAGTCCTAACCGTTACAGATCGAGACAAACAAGGTAGGCCCCGCCGAATTGTCTCAATCTGTAACATCTGGTTGGTGGTTTCACCCCTACCTGTTACAGGTTGAGACGATTTGATAGTGGAGTCCTTATTTGCGCGTCATATCGCGTAGCGCTGACGCGCTGGTTTCCACAATGACAGGAGGTAAAAGTCCTCCCGCATCACCCGTTGGCAATCCCGTAGCGATAACTAGCAAATAACCTGCGTGTGTTCCTCGATGGCGGCACGATCCTCGGCGGCGATGCCCGGCTCGCACACCACGGCGTCCAAATTGTCTAGGCGGCAGAAGGTGTAGAAGTCGCGCTTGCCGATCTTGCTGGAGTCGGCGATCAGATAGCGCGAGTCGGCCTTGCTAAAGGCGAGCTGCTGGATGCGGCCCTCTTCCATATTGGATGTAGACACGTCGCCGTCCAGAATGCCGTTGGCACCGATAAACGCCGCGTCGATGCCCAGCGCACGCAGGGTATCCTCGGCCGTTGGTCCCACAAAAGCGGCGGTGCGGCGACGGTACATGCCGCCCACCAGGCACAGGTCGCAGTCTTCGCGCGCCTCGAGCAGGTTAAACACCGAAAGCGAATTGGTCACAATGCGCAGGCGAAACGCCGGCAGCATCGAGGCCATCTGCTCAACCGTGGTGCCCGTGCCCAAAAAGATGGTCGAGCCTTCCTCGATAAGCTCCACAGAACGGCGCGCAATCTGCAACTTTTCCTCGGCATGCTTCGTGCGCTTTTCGCTGTGCGAATACTCATGGCGCAGCATAGCGTGTGGACGGCCCTGCGCACTGCGGGCTCCGCCGTGCACGCGCTCGATCTCGCCCAGGCTCGCAAGCTCCTCAAGGTCACGGCGGATCGTCATATCCGAGACACCTAACGCATCCGAAATCTCCTTGACCGAGACCGTTCCCTGTTCCTCGAGCAGCTGCCGAACCTTATCCTGTCGCTCCGCTTTAATCACGATGAGTCCTCGCTGTTCCACGCTCACGTCAATTCAAACAATAACGAACAAATTGTATCAGACTCGCGCGCGTCAGAAATGAACGCCCGCACAGCTCCAATCATCACTTTTTTGAGAAAAATACCCTCTGCTTTAGTGGGGTGTAGTGATAATCTCGCCTGTTCGCGCTATAGTTTGTCGGAAATACCTCGATGTTAGGAACCAAATGATCACTTCCGAGCTTTTCGGCACCGCGCCGTGCGGTACCCCCGTTCATCGTTACACCCTCAACGGGCCCGAGATCTGCGTTCGCATTATGGACTATGGCGCCACCGTGCTGGGTATCGATGTGCCCGACATTCCCGGCAACGTGCGCGATGTGGTGCTGGGCTTCGATAAGCTCGAGGATTACTTTGACAACCCCGCCTGCTTTGGCGCGACCATCGGCCCCGTGGCCAACCGCACCGCGGGCGCCACGATTACCATCGACGGCACGGACTGGCATATGCCCGCCAACGAGAGCGCCAACAACCTGCACAGCGATCTTGAGCACGGTCTGCATAAACGCGTGTGGGACGTTGAGCTCGACGAGGCCCATAACGCCGTGCGCATGACCACCTCGCTTGAGGATGGCGAACTGGGCCTTCCCGGCAACCGCACCTTTACGGCCGTGTTTACCGTTACACGCACCGGCGTCTTTCGCATCGAGTATGGCTGCGAGAGCGACCGCGCCACCTACGTGTCCATGACCAACCACACGTACTTTAACCTTGCCGGCCATAACGCCGGCATGGACTGTGAGCACTTCTTTGTTGCTAACGCCGCCCACTACCTGCCCGTTAACGAGCAGAGCATCCCCACCGGCGAGATTGCTCCGGTCGAGGGAACACCGTTTGACTTCCGCGAGCTGCGCCCCGTCGCACCCGGCATGGAGGCCGACGACCCGCAGATTAAGCAGGCCCGTGGCTACGATCACTGCCTGTGTATCGATGGCTATCAGTACGGGCGCAACCTGCGTCGCGCCCTACATGTCGAGGAGATGTGGACCGGTCGTGAGCTGGACTACTACACCACCGCCCCGGGCGTACAGCTCTACACCGGTAACTGGCTGGGCGACGAGCACGCCAAGGACGATGCCAACTATGGCTGGGGCGCCGGCTTTGCCCTCGAGGCCGAGATGTACCCCGACACGCCGCACCAGCCGCTGTTCCCGCAGGGCATTGTGGGCCCGGGTCACCCCTACAGCAATGTGATCGAGTACCACTTTATGAGGCACTAAGCCCATAACGCAATATATCGCACAGCAGCGCCCGCCGGTACCACAGCCGACGGGCGCTGTTTCATGAATAAATCCTTCTTTTCGATGCCACCGAATTGGTGACATAACAAAACTATGCCGAATTACTACGATGAACCCACAATGTCCGACCACACGCTGGTTTAAAAAAAATTAGCAACTCGTCTACCTGCAGTTTTATTCTCTGCAAATTTGGCATGCTCGGCGATAAGCAATTCATCGTAGTAAACCGGCATAGTTTTGGCGGACAGCGCCACACAGACCCCCTACGACGGCAAAATGATCCGTTTCCCTCCGTCCCCAAGGGATCAGTTGAACAGATTGCCGATGGGGTCGGGGGCGGAACTGGGGAGATAGCGGATTTCCAGCTCTATGCCGAGCTCTTGCAGCTCTTTGAAGGCGGCGATGTCCGTATCGTCTACGGCAACGGCAGGCGTAACGGGACGTTTGCCCTCCCCTGCCTGCATATGGCCGATGCTGATCTTGTTGATCGGCACGCCACCCTTAACCAGCGCGAGCGCATCGGCGGGTGAGGCCACCATGATCAGAATCAACTGGCGCGGCGTTGCGGTATGAACGATGTCGACGGTCCTTTGCACCGAGAAAAACCGCGTCCAGACACCCTCGGGTGTCGCCACCCTCATAGGGGCCCATATGCGAGCGTCCGCCGCGATCTCATCGTTGACGATTAGGACAAGGTTGGAACCTACGGCTTCGTTCCACAGCGCAACGTCTTGCCCGTAAATGAAACGGTCATCGATACGTGTAAGAAGGATCTTGGGTTGAGCCATGGCAGTCCCATTCTGTCTGAGACCCATACGAACGGGACGTCGGCCACCAACTCAACAGCAGGTCAAGCGCCAGATGGACGCCGCAGACATCACACCTCTAATATTAGTGCATTTAAAGTGAGAAAAGCCGTCAGAACACTTGCGCGGATTTGCGATGTCCCGTATCATAGACAGCCGTTGACGCCTCAGTTGCGCCATCACATGGCCGCCAGCGTAGCTCAGTTGGTAGAGCACCGCTCTCGTAAAGCGGGGGTCACCGGTTCGAGCCCGGTCGCTGGCTCCATTGCACAAGATAGCCGCCTTCGGGCGGCTTTTTTGTTGCTGATTTCGGGCGCGCTTCCGCCAATCCAAGCACAACGCCGCCGGAAACTCTCCTACTCAACAAAAGCCCCGCCAACCGCAATCCCCAAAGGAACCGCGTTCAGCGGGGCCCAAGCGAGCTCCCCCAAGGGATAACGCTCGCAACACGAACAGCTCAGCCGAGCAGCGCGCTACTCCTCCCAGTAAGCATCTGCAAGCAGCTTAAAGCAAATCTTCTTGACCGGCTGCGCGCCATCGCCCTGGAACTCGAGCGTGGGCATGTGAGGCTCGCCGGCAACAAACAGCGCAAACTTGTCGTCAGCAAGATCGCCGGCGATCGAGGCGTCGGAATCGACCAGATCGTAGTCGTCCTTCTCGTCGAACTCCTGGACCAGCGTCAGGCTGCCCGTGGCAACCTTAAAGGCCTCGCGACCCTCGACGTCGATCTGCAGGTCGTGATAGCGCTGATGCGTCTCATAGTGAGCCTCGGCTTCGGGACGCGTCGTGGGAGCCATGACGTTCGCAAAGACCTTGTCGCCCAGAATCGGATGGCTGCCGACCTCGAGCTGCGCCGGATCGTTCTCCTCGAGCCAATCGATCAGCACGTCGAGGGCCTTGAGCATTCCACGGTACTCCTCGATATCGCCCAATGCACCGTAAATCATCTAAATCCCCTCTCGGATCGTTTCTTTGGCGGCTACTCGGCAAACGCATTACCGACGCTGTTGCCACCCACATGCGTCTCGACCAGGGTAAGGTCGGGATTGAACACGACAGTGTCGGCGTCGCGCCCCGGCATAATGCTACTGCACTTGTCGTCGACATGAGCTAGCAACCGTTGCCGGGGCCGCAGCACAAGCTCCTACAGCTCGGTCACGACAACGCCGTTGTAAACCTCGTCCCAACGATCCATAACCAAGTGGCCAGTCATGGGATCCATGGCATTGAGCTTGCCGCAGGTGTTGGCGGTACGCAACACCGTCTCGTCGTCGGCGCCGGCAGCAATCGCATGTGCGAAGCCGGCAATGGTCGAATCGCCAGAGCCCGTAGCGTTAACGGCGGGGATATCGGGGGTCTTGGCGCGGAACGCACGGCCGTTATGGAAACCAACGGAGCCGGCAGCGCCCATGGATACGACGACCCAGGGGATATCGGAGAAGCGAGCGTCAGAGGCGAGCGCGGAACGGAGCTCGTCCACATCGTCGGTGGTAAAGCTCGTGCCCAGAAGGCCGTTAATCTCGGTCAGGTTAGGCTTAACCAGCTCAGGCTTGACCTCGGACTTGAGCGCAGCCTCGAGCGAGGCGCCCGAGGTGTCGAGCAGGACCTTGGCGCCGGCGTTCTCTGCAATGCCCGTGATCTTGGCGTAGTAGTCCGCCTCGACGCCGCGGGGCAGCGAACCCGAGATGGTAACGACATCGGCCTTGCTCGCAAGCTCGGCGAACTTGGCGGTAAAGGCATCGAGCTCCTCGGGGGCAATCGTCGGGCCGCTCTCGAGCAACTCGGTCTGGTTGCCAGCATGAAGGATATTGAGGCAAATGCGGGTCTCGCCCTTGATGGGCACAAAATCATTCTTAATGCCGTTGGCATCCATGAGCTCGGCCATATAGGCGCCCATATGACCACCAAGCAAGCCGGTTGCCACGACATCGTCGCCCAGCTGGCCCAGGACGCGGGCCACGTTGAGGCCCTTACCGCCGGCGGTCTTTTCGGGCGTCACGCGGTTGACGTCGTCGATAATGAGCTCATCGAGCTGATAGCGCGTATCGACGGACGGGTTCATCGTAACGGTGAGGATCATTTCTAGCTCCTTATCTCGCAGGCTCCTTATGCCTTGCAAAACGAATTGGCTACATGCGACTACAGAATCTCGATTGTGAACGAGCGCACGATGGTTTCTTTGGGCTTGGCGATAAGGCAGCCGCGCTTGTGCTCAAGCACGTCATCCTCATCGGAACAGGTCGAGAGGCCGCCCCAGGGCTCAACTGCCACAAAATCACCCTCGGGCTTGCTCCACACAATGAGGTACGGGAAGCCCTCAAAGCTCAGGCGAACACCCTTGTCCTCGCCCTTTTTGGAAAGCGTGACCTGACGGCTCTCGAGCACGTCAAAGATGGTCTCCGCAAAATCGAAGAGCTCATGTGACAGAGGCAGCGTCTTTCCCACCATGGGGTTCTTGGAGCGGTTGGTCACGTCAATCAATCCGGTCGAGGGAACGGCGGTGCAGAGCTCCACAGCCTCGTCTTTCTCAAAACGCAACTCGTAGTCCGTATAGGCCTCGCCCTCATCGAGCGGACACCTAAAGCCGGGATGTCCACCGATAAAGAACGGCATGTCCTCGGTGCCCTCGTTGGTAGCCTCATAGGCGACGCGCACACCGGCGTCCTCGAGCGTATAGCGGGCGACAAGTTTAAACGGATACGGATAATCGCTCAGCAGCGCAGCGTTATCCTCGGATGCCAGGCACATAGCCAGCTCGTTTGTGCTTTGGCTCAACAGCTTCCACTCCTGCTTGCGCGCAAAGCCGTGGCGGGCGAGCTTCACATGATGTCCGGCAAACGTCATGGCGCTGTTATCGCGCAAACCTCCGCAAATCGGGAAGCAAATCGGTGCCTGGCCGGACCACACGGCGGGATCGCCCTGCCACAAGTACTCGCGACCTCCAGCCTCAATCGAGGTAAACGAGCCGCCGGCCGTGGAGACCTTGATAGAAATCGAATCGTTGGAGAGAGCGTATTCCATTGTCCATCCTTTCGAACAACTGCTTTTTGCTCGCAAGAACCCGTCTCGGCCCTGACCAAAGGACAAACCCGCACGTTCATCGATGCGTCCGGTTTCCCAGCCATGCAACGGGGTACCATACAGACATTGATGCAATTACAGCTGAAAGGCCTTCTTATGCGAACCATCATCCTTTATGCCTCACGCCACCACGGCAATACGAAAAAGCTCGTGGACGCCATCGTCGAGGCGCACCCCGAGATCGATACCCTCGACGTGAAGTCACTCGGTAAAAACGAGTACCCCGACCTGCACGAATACCATCTGATCGGTGTCGCCACGGGCATCTATTACTCCGAGATCGACAAGGACATGGCACGCGTGCTCACGAACGTGCTGCAGCCGCAGGACAAGGTGTTTGGCCTTATGACCTACGGTGGCAAAAACAAGTGGTACGGCAAGGATATCGATGGCATCTGCCGCATGAGGCAGGCCATCTTTATGGGCGTCTACGGCTGCCCCGGCTTTGATACGTGGGGGCCGTTCAAACTCGCCGGCGGTGTCCAAAAGGGACACCCGACCGCTGAGGAAATTAAGGGCGCCGTCGACTTCTTCGATAAGATCGAAGACGAATATGGCGATATCATCGTCGAAGAGTACGCCAAGCGCGAGAAGCGTCTAGCATACGAGAAGGAGCATCCTGCGGGAGGCCTGGTGGCCGGCGTCAAGCGCACGGCAAAGAAGATCGCTAACAAGCTGTAACTGTTAAGGTGCTTTTGAGCGTTTAACCCATACGGCGGGTCCGAGCAGATTCGGGCCCGCCGTCTTTTTCTATCGTTACTCGGTAAAGGCGTTGCCGACGCTCTGGCCGCCAACATACGTCTCGACGAGGGTAAGCTCATGGTCGAACACGACAAAGTCGGCGTCGCGACCCGGCATGATGCTGCCGCACTTATCCTCGATGTGCGCGGAGCGTGCCGGCACCTCGGTTGCCATGCGAATGGCGATATCGGCGCTGGCGATACCCCAGTCAACGATGTTCTTGACGCCCTGGGCAAGCGTGAGCACCGAGCCGGCAATGCTCTTGCCGTCGGCGAGCCAGCACAGGTTGTCCTTCATGATGACGTCCATGCCACCACTGGTGTAGCTGCCCTCGGGCATGCCGCCGCAGCCCAGGCAGTCGGTGATGAGCACCGTGTGCTGCCAGCCCTTTGCCTGCAGCAGTGCCTTGATGGCGGCAGGGTTTACGTGCTTGCCGTCACAGATGATCTCGGCGTAGGTCTCGGGCGTGGACATGGCAGCACCCACGACACCGGGCTCACGGTGATGCAGACCGCGCTGGCCGTTATAGGTATGCGTAAAGCAGCTGGCACCGGCATTGATAGCGGCGATGCACTCATCGTAGGTGGCGTCGGAGTGACCGATGCTGGTCACCACGCCCTTGGCGTTCAGAGCAGCCGCATAAGCAGCGGCACCGTCGCGCTCGGCGGCCATGGCGCTCTTAACGATGCGACCGCCCGCAGCCTCCTGCCACTGGTCGAAAACCTCCTCGGAGGGGTCAATCAGGTAAGCGGGGTTCTGCGCGCCCACGTGCTTCATGGTAAAGAAGGGGCCCTCCAGGTAGATGCCCTGAATGCGGGCACCGCAGAAGTCGGGGCCGCGGCCCTCGTCCGCCTTGGCGATAGCAGCGCAGGCGTCCTTGATCTGTTCGACGCCATCGGTGAACGTCGTGGGCAGCCAGCTGGTGGTACCGCGACGGGCGAGCTCGGTTGAGCTGATATCGATGCCCTCGGGATCGTTATCGGTAGTTGAGTGGTTGTAGAAGCCATGGATGTGAGTATCGACCATACCCGGTGCGATCCACGATCCCGTGTAGTCCTTAATCTCGCAAGAGGGCTCGTCGGCCTGCCAGGCGCCAAAAACGCCATCCTCGACCATAAGATAGCCGCCCAGTTGCGGGCCTGCCGGCAAGAAGAACTTGTCAGCCTTAATTGCGTACGTGCTCATATGCACTCCTCGCTTCTAAAGCAGTTGACTGTGGTAATGCTTATACCCAGCTCACGTAAAACAAAAAGCGCCCGCCCGCCGTTATGAGCGGACGGGTGCCCTTACAGGGGGACGCGATTAAGCGGTGAAGGGGTGAATCGTCACGCCCTTAACCACGCGGTTGACCGTGCCGGTGGGGCTCGGCGTATCGGGCGTGTTGCCCACGCGGACGGAGTTGAGCAGGCTGATAGCCTGGGCAAACATCACGAACGGCAGAGCAAGGTAACCCTCGGGAAGTGCCTCGTAGCCCTTAAAGGTGAAGGACTCACCCTCATAGACGGTGGCACCTTCCTGCTGAACGGCGATGGTGTGCTGAGCGATCTCGTCGCCACCGATCTCGTTGAGGATGTCGATGTCGTACTGACGGGTGTAGGCGTCGTTGTTGACGAACACGAAGACGAGCGTCTTATCGTCGACGAAGGACTTAGGTCCGTGACGATAGCCCATGGAGGTGTCGTAGGAAGTAGCGACCAGACCGTGAGCGAGCTCGAGGATCTTGAGCTGGCTCTCCTGAGCAAGGCCACCGAAGGAGCCAGAACCCAAGTAGGTCACGCGGTTGAAATCGCCAGCCAGGTAATCGGCGATCTCGGGCTCACGGGAGATGACCTCCTCGCCCATCTTGGCAATCGTCTCGACCCACTCGGCCTTCTGCTCGTCAGAGGCAGTGTCGAAAATAAGGGTGGAGAGCAGGGTCATGCAGGAATAAGAACCGGTCATGGCGAAGCCCTTGTCGTTGGCGCGCGGAATGAGCAGCGTCAGCGCATTGGGATCATCGGCAGACTCGACGGCAAGCTTGCCCTCGGGAGCGCAGGTGATGTTGAGGAACTTGACGTTGTGGACGAGCTCCTTGGCAACGGCAACGGCGGCAAGGCTCTCGGGGCTGTTGCCAGAGCGGGCAAAGGAAACCACGAGCGTGGGATCCTCGGCGCGCAGGAAGTCGCGCGGGGCGCTCACGATGTCGGTCGTGGCGATGGGCTTAAAGTCGTAGAGATCAGTGTTGCCAGCGTGACGCAGGTACGGGGCGCAGGTATCGCCAACGTAGTCGGACGTACCGGCACCGGTGAAGACAACGGACAGAAGACCCTCGCCCATAGCGCGAGCCTCGGCCAGGAAGGCCTCGATGGCCTCCTTGTTCTCGCGATAGATGTTGAGCGTATCACGCCAAAGCTCGGGCTGCTGAGCAATCTCGGCCGTGGTGATCTGGGCGCCGAGCTCGGTGAGCTCCTCGACACTCTTCTCGAACATTTCTAATACCTCTCTCTAGAAGTAATCCTCTGACGTGCAATTATACACTTCGGTTGGTTATCTGGTAGTAACCAGTTAAATGCAAAGAATCACCATATGGAAACGATGCGAGCACTAGTTACTGCGCTGGTGGTAAACCTTGTATTTAAACTGATCGGCACGAGCAACCGAGAGTGTGTACTCCACTACCTCGTTTGACTCGTTATACGTAGTCCTGACCAAATCGAGCACAGGCGAGCCCTCGACAATTCCCAAAAGGTGGGCATCGGTGGGACGGGCTATGCTCGCATAGAACTCCTCTTCGGCCACGCGAATCTTTTGCTGAAAGTCCTGCTCAATCACATCGTAAAGCGGCTTACGCTCCAGCAGCGGTCGCTTTAGGGACAGAAATTGACGAACCGGTAGATAGCTGCGTTCGACCATCATGGGCATGTTGTCGGCAGAGCGAAGGCGCTTGAGCTTAAAAATGCGATCACCGATGCGCAATCCCATATGCTCGGCCAGATTCTTATCGGCCTCCATCTCGCAAAACTCGAGAATCGTGGTCTCGGGTTCTCGACCCATCGCGCGCATCTGCTCGGTAAAGCTGTAGGACTGCATAAGATTGGTTGCTTTTGCCGAACGGTCGGTCACAAAGGTACCGCGACCGTGCTGCCGAACCACCAGTCCTAAACGCTCCAGTTCCTGCAGAGCCAGGCGTACCGTAGTGCGCGAGAGACCATAGCGCTCCGAAAGTTCGCGCTCGGAAGGAATCATGTCACCGGCGCGATATTCATGGTCAATCTTTTCGGTCAGAATATCGACCAGTTGATCGTACAGCGGTTGCTTACGCGCTCCGATCGCCATCCTATCCTCCCTTTTGCTCGAATTCGGCTAACTACCTAGGGTGTTATGCATTATCTGTCTGCCACACCCGAATCATTAAGAAAACAAAAGCCGCGCGCTCTTTCGAGCACGCGGCTTTTAACATACACATGGCTTAAGGGGTCGGGGTGTGAGCCGCGTAGGGACACACCCCTCAAGCTAGAGCCTTACCAGATGCTCGGCCAGAGACCAAGCGGGCCAGCGCCCAGGATGCCAAGGACGAAGAGCAGGAGAATGCCCTTGGTCGGGGTCCAGCTGTGCTTAGCGAACATGTAGTAAAGCAGCAGCGTAAGCATAAGCGGGACGAGCTTCGGGACGATGGTGTTGAGGGTGTCGGCAACAGAGAAGTTGACCGGATCCTCGGTAACGGTGCCGTAGGTCACGGACTCCATGCCGTTACCCAGATCGGTGACGCCGCACTCGACAGCGTTGCCGTCGGCATCGGAAGCAGTAAGGGCGTTGCCGTCCTTATCGGTCATGGCGATGGTACCGGCCTCAGCGGTCTCGGTATCGATGCCCTCCATACCGGTGAAGTTCTCGGCCTCCTTCTCGGAGACGATCACGGTAGTAGCGGAGAGACCACGGGTGGTGCCGTTGGGGATCTGGAGGTTGATCTGGGTGCCACCCATGGTGACGACCAGGCAACCGACGACGAAGACGCCCATGATGGAAGCGGCACGCGTGAAGGCCTGCATGTTGGCGGTCAGAGCGTCAATAGCGCTGGTGCCAAGCTTGTAGGACCAGTTCATGAGCCAAAAGCGCAGAGCGAACTGGACGACGTTGAAGATCACCAGGAAGATGATCGGTGCAGCGGCGTTGCCGTTGATGGCCATGTTGGAGGTGATGCCGGCTGTGATAGGCACGAGCGTCAGCCAAAACAGGGCGTCACCGATACCACCGAGCGGGCCCATTGCGGCGACGCGGACGGCGCGGATCGTGGGGATGTCAACCTTGTTCTGCTCGAGCGAAAGCACGATGCCCATAACAAAGGTGACAAGGAACGGGTGGGTGTTGAAGAACTCCAGGTTGTGGCTCATGGAAGCCGCGAGGTCGTTCTTGTTGGTGTGGATCTTCTCCAGACCGGGGATGATGGAGTAGAGCCAGCCAGCGGCCTGCATGCGCTCGTAGTTGAACGATGCCTGCAGGAAGCAGGAGCGCCAAGCCATCTTGTTGAGGGTCTTCTGGTCGAGCTGCGGAGCAGGAGTGAGATCCTCGTAGTGCTCCGGGATCACATACTCATTAGATGCCATCTTCGAAGTCACCTCCGTCAGAAACAGCTGCACCCTTCAGCTCGGTCTGCTGCTGGAAGTCCCAGAAAGCGATGCCGAAGCCGATGAGAGCGAGGATGAGCAGAGCAGGGGTTGCCAGCGAATCGTTGGCAACGGTGATGAGCGCGAGGCCAAAGCCCATGAGGAAGAAGCCCCACATATCGCGGTTCATCATAACCTTGAGCAGGACGGCGAAGCCGACGAAGCGCATCATGCCGCCTGCAGCGGACAGACCGGTCTGCAGCCAAGTCGGGATGGCGGAAGCGATGGTCTGACCAATGGTAGCGCCAGCGATGAAGAACAGGGTGACGACGACAGCGAAGATCAGGCCGAGCAGAGCCATGGCGAAGTAGTTCAGGCGCTCGATGCCCTTGGTGTCCGCGTTGTGAGCCATGTTATCGGCCGTGGACATAAGCGGGGACATAAGCGTGAAGACCAGGGTAACGCCGAGCTGGCCAAGCAGAGCGAACGGAATGGCGAGGCCGACTGCCGCGTTGGGCTCGAGGCCCGTGGCGATAGCGAGAATGGCTGCCATGATGCCGCCGATGACGGCGTTAGGCGGCTGAGCGCCTCCGATCGGCATGTTGCCGATCGTCATGAGCTGATAGGTACCACCCACGAGAAGACCGGTGTTGAGGTCGCCAAGGATAAGACCGATGACGGCGCCGGTGACGATGGGCTGATAGAGAGACTCGAGGAAGTCAAACTGGTCGATTGCCGCGATGAACGTGACGACGAAGACCAGAGCGATCTGGATGATCGAGTATTCCATCTTGCTCCTCCTTTCAAAATGAATGTACGCACTTTGGATTTCACGTACAGAATGTCAGGGTTTCATTCCTGACAACGTGGATCATGAGGATTACGAGAAGAGCTTGCTCGTGTCCTCAACAGGCGTGCTCGGAACGCGCCTGATCTCCAACTCCACCCCCAATTCCTGCAGCTCTTTAAACGCAGCGACATCCTCGTCGTTAACTGCGACGGAGGTGGCGACTTGGCGCTTTCCTTCCGACATGTGCATGTTGCCGATGTTTACCTTCTTTATAGGCACACCGCCCTTGACGAGCGTAAGCACGTCTTCCGGTGTTTCGGCCACGATGAAGATCTTCTGGCGCGGGCTCGCCTTGCCAATGACGTCGATGGTCTTCTGCAGAGAGAAGAAACGCGTAGCGACGCCGGCGGGAGCGGCCATCTTCATGAGGTTCTGGCGCATGGTGTTGGACGCCACGTCGTCGTTGGCGACGAGGATGAGGTTGGAGCCCAGGGTGGAGTTCCACTGGGTGGCAACCTGACCATGAACCAGTCGGTTATCGATGCGGGTAAGAAGAATGTTGGGTTCTGCCATGTTGATCAGCTTCCTTTCGTTATTTGCTGACGACAGTTACTTGATCTCCTGAATCGCGTAACGCGAAACATCTACGACGGCTCCGGATCGGACTTTGATCTGGACCTTCTCGCCTTCGATGCCTTTGACGGTTCCGTAGATACCGCCGGCGAAAAGGACCTCTTGACCCGGCTTGAGCTCGGTGTGCAGCTCCTTGAAGTACTTCTGCTTCTTCTTCATGTTGATTTGCGACCAGATGGTGTAAATCAAGCCCATGATGACAAGCAGGCCTAAAAGGGCGACCGAGGAGCTCAGGACGTTGGCTCCGAAATCGGCCATTAGATGCCGTCCTCGTCGCCGAAGATATCCTCTTCCTCGGAGCCGGCAACGGATGCGACCGTCTGGGCGGTGACGCCCGTCTGGCCAACGGTCACAGCCTGCTCGCCAAGCTCGGCGAGCGTGGCATTGCCGCGGAGGAACAGAAGCTCAATAACCATGGGAAGGTTGGTGCCAGTCAGAACCTCGACGTTGTCGACATCCTGGGCAATCATCATCGACTGGTTGAACGGGGTGCCGCCAAGCAGGTCGGTAAAGACGAGCACGCCATCGCACTCCTCGCGCATGGCGGTAATAGCGGCGCGGAGATCCTCACCGTAGGATGCGGCCTGGTCGCCCTCAAAAGGAACGACGGTAAAAGCAGGCTGGTCGCCGGCAACCATAGCGATGGCGCTTGCAAGGCCGGGTGCGAACTGTCCATGACCGGTAAGAATAAAGCCAACCATTCAAATTTCCCTTCCGAAGGTGTGTACAATCTGAGTCCGATGATTTTCGGAAGCCAGCGGGCGCTCGCCCTTAAAGCTTCTTAGAAAGCCTTCTTTGAAGACCAGTGGTTTCTAAACTGGTAGTAACCACGTGATGTGTTGTTGTCACTATATCACCCCAAAAGAGGTCGCTTTCGTTGATTCATACGGTAAAACGTTTTTGCACCGCTCACGGTGATAAATCGACCGTTTACCGGTCGTTAACACTTTTACCTGCGGTTTTGAAACCGTTTCGAAATGTTTTGGCAAAAGATCGGATCTTTTCCTGTGTCTAAACAACGCAGGGCGGCTAAAAATAGCGTGTAGAAAAATTGCAGGTCATTGTGAAGATATGTGAATTGGTCTTTTTGACTTAATACCAGTTAGAACCAGTTTTGAGATTATCGGTGAACGGTAGTTTTCGACCGTTCACCGGTTACTTGCAATCGTTTGCAGTTGTTTTCCCAGATGAATTAGAGAAACGCGATGGAACGCTTGCGCGGGCGCGAGGCCTATCCTATTGATTTCGGCAACAAAAAGCCCGCTAGAACGTTGTCCGTTCTAGCGGGCTCAATCAGGTAGATCGGTTAGCGCGCAGTAGTGCAGGCAAACCTTACGCAAACAGGCCGTAGATGCTGATGTTGGCCTTGGCGTAGAGGCCGTTAGCATACTCGGTCCACTTGGAGCTGGCGCTCGAAGCCTGCGAGGAATACTGCTGGTAGGCGGTGTAATAGGCGGTCATGGCCTGCTTATAGGTAGCGCTATCGGCCGTAAAGGCATCGTCGGCAAAGGCCTTAGCGTAGGCGCTATCGGCGTCCTTCCAGGTGCCTTTCTCGCTATCCCACTCGTCGCCGGCAAGGTTGATGATGTAATCGGCGTAGTCCTTGCTCGCGGTCTCCTCGTTGCCGTCAGCAGGCTCGGTCGGGGCGGTCGGCATGCTTGCGGAGCTATCGCCCACCTTCTTCTTGTAGAGCTTCTGCAGCGTCGCGGACTGACGGACGATCTGCTTGGCCTGGTCCTTGGACACGCCATACTGCGTGGCCATGGTCTTGTAGTCCGAAGTGCCGATGGAATCCTCGGCGTACTTCTTCATCTCCTTAGAAGAGACGGTGATGCCCTCGTCCTCGGCAGCGTCGAGCAGGATCTTGTTGCGCACGTAGGACAGGATGACGTCGGCAGAGGGAGCGGTGTAGTTGCCATCGCCATCCTTGACGGTGTCGAGGCTGTACTGGCTCTCGATGGCCTCGCGCGCGGTGATGTCGCTCTTCTTGCCGTTGTAGCTGTAGCTTGCCACGGTCGAATCGAGCTGGTCCTCGGTGAGGGTCGCCGAGCCGACACCCTTGCCGCCAAAACCACCATTGCCAATAAAGAAGCCAATCACGGCAGCAATCACGACTGCAACCACAAAGGCGGCAATCATCGTCTTCTTGTGCTTGGATGCGCGGTCGTCTTCGTCGGAACCCAGGATATCGTCGTCCTCGTCCTGCTCCTCGGGCATGAGGTTCTCGTCGGCGGCGTCCGCGGCGATCTTTGCCTCCAGGCGAGCGTCCTCCTCCTCGGCCGTCGTACCGGCGGCAATATGTTCGGCAGACGTACCGGCGACCAGATCGATCTTCTCCTCCTCATCACCATCGGGGCCTTCGCCGCGCTCGATGATCTGGATGCCGTCGATCTCGTCCTTCTCGTCCTTCTTTTGAATCAGACCCATATCAGTTACTCCTTGTTAGGAAACATAGTCCGCAATAGAATACGCCCGACAAAGCGCCGGGCGTATTGATTCTCAGGTTATACGCAAACACTTAAGTACTATTTAGGCGTTTGCAGTCTGCATGCCTTAGGCCAGGTGCGCGATAACGGCATCGGCAAAGGCCTGCGTGCCCACAGCGCCCTCAACGGAGCCGGTCTGGGCACGACGAACGTCGCCGGTAACCTGCTCACCCTCGTCGAGCGTGGCAGAAACGGCGGCGCGAATGTGATTGGCCGCGTCGTTCTCGCCCAGGTGATCGAGCATCATAGCCGCGGACAGAATCTCGGCCGTGGGGTTAGCGATATCCTGGCCAGCGATATCGGGCGCGGAGCCGTGCGTCGCCTCGAAGATGGCGCAGTCGGCACCGATGTTGGAACCCGGAGCCATACCCAGTCCACCTACCAGACCGGCGCACAGGTCGCTCACAATGTCACCGTACAGGTTGGGCAGCACCAGGACATCGAAGTCGTTGGGGTTCTGGACCAGGCCCATGCAGGTGGCGTCGACAATCTTGTCGTTGAACTCGATATCGGGATAGTTGGCGGCCACCTCGCGCGCAACGCGCAGGAACAGGCCATCGGTCGCCTTCATGATGTTGGCCTTATGCACGGCCGTCACCTTTTTGCGGCCGCAGCGGCGGGCGTACTCAAAAGCGTACTCCACAATGCGGCGGCTCTTGGCGATGGAAATCGGCTTGATTGAGATGGCGGAATCCGCGGCGAAGGTCTTCTGGCCCGAGCGCTCGACGAGCTGCGAGAGCTCCTCGACCTCGGCAGCGCCCTCATCGAACTCGATGCCGGCATAGAGGTCCTCGGTGTTCTCGCGCACGATAACCAGGTCGACGTCGCGGAAGCGCGAGCCGTCGCCCGGCTGCGACAGGCAGGGGCGCACGCAGGCGTACAGGTCAAAATGCTTGCGCAGGGCGACGTTAACGCTGCGGAAACCCGTGCCGACCGGCGTGGTGATGGGGCCCTTGATAGCAACCTTGGTCTCGGCGACCGCATCGAGCACATGTTGGGGCAGCGGCGTGCCAAACTCGTCCATGACGCCGGCACCGGCCTCCTGGACGTTCCAGTTGATCTGGACACCAGTGGCCTCGACCACGCGGCGCATAGCCTGCGTAATCTCGGGACCGATACCGTCACCAGGAATCAGGACTACATCGTGCGCCATAATCTGTTACTCCTCGTCTTCGGCGTCGTCAGATTTTTTTACGCTAGCACGCTTCTTCTTTTTGGAGAGATCCAGGCCAAAACGTTTAACAAGCATTTCGCAAATCTCGCTCGAACGGGCCTTGAGATAGCTACCCTTGCCGTTCTCGGCATCGAACTTAAGGCGCAGCGCGAGCTTCTCGGCGACCTCGGCGTCAATCTCGCCCCGGCCAAACTCGTACAGGCAACCGAGCATGTCGCGATACTCGAGGTCGCCGTGGTAGCACTGGATGGCCTCGTCCAGGATGGGCCAAGCCTCGCGCGAACGCTCGACGCTCGTGGCGCCCCACACGCACAGCAGGCGGAAGGCGGCATAGCGCAGCGTGGACGAAATCTCATCGAACAGCGCGGTCTCGGCGCCCTCAAAGGCATCGCCCAGCTGCTCGGGGCAGGTGGTGGCGAGCGCCGCCAGGGCATCGAGAGCCTCCCAGCGGGTCTGAGCCTCGGGGCGGTCGAGCGCCTCGATCAGCGCGGGCACGCAGGGCACGACGCGCTGCGGATCGCGCTCGGCAAGCAGGTGCAGCACGCGGGCGGCAAACTGACGGATGCGGCGCGTGGGGCAGCCGAGCTCCTGGACCAGGCGGTCGACGGCGTTCTCGTTCTCCTCTGCCAGCTGGAGCTGTGCCAGCTCCTCGTCGGTGAGCTGTTCGTCTTTGTTTTCTGCCATAGTTACCTCTTTTTACTATTTCTTAGCGTGCTTGTCAGCACCCTTGCTGTCATCGGCGACCGAGATGAGCTGTCGGTCGGCCGCGCCATTGCGACGCGCACGGCGGCGCTCCTCGGCATCGCCCGCGTCGGCGGCGGCGCGGTGAGCCTTGTTAACGTTAAAGACCTCGTCGTGTTTGCGCCACGGACCGACGGACTCGCCAAAGCTCATCTTAAGGCCGGCGATAAAGCCGCCGAGCCAGCCGATCGGCGCAAACTGCACCAGCGGGAACAGCGAGAACACCCAGGTCAGCAGGATGACTGCCGCCGCTCCCGCAAAGTTGGCAATCCAGTAGTCGCGCTTGGTGATGACGCGCTTTTCGCACGCCCACTGGCCGCACAAAAAGCCAATGTAGATCGCGAAGAGAAAGAGCACCAGCGCAAGCACCACGAACGTCCAGCTCATGGGCGCTACTCCCCGTGATGGTGGCCGCAGCAGCACTCGTGGCCATCATCATGGCCGTGGCCGCCGCAGCACTCGTGGTCCTCGCCATGGTGGTGGCCGCAACCGCACTCATGGTCGTCACCGTGCTCGCCGCAACCGCAGCCGTCCTCGTGAGCACCGTGCTCTTCGGGACGATACTGCGACCAGTCCAGACCGGCGGCGATGGCGTCGGCCTCCTCCTTATAGAGGACCGTGATGGCCTGGGTGCCCAGCTTGGCACCACCGATGGCATCGAGCATGTCGTAGAGCGTAAAGGCCACGTCGGCGCCGGGCAGCGCAAGCTCGCGATCGTCGGCATAGGCGAGCGCCAAGCGCAGGTCCTTGATGAAGTGCTCGACCATAAAGCCGGGCTTGTAGTCGCCGTCGAGCGCCTTGGTAGCCAGGCTCTCCATGGCGCCGGACTTGCCGGTACCGCCCAGGATCATCTGGCGGGTCTCCTCCAGATCAAGGCCGCTCAGCTCGGCAAATGCCATGGCGTCTGCCATGCCGACCATGCAGGCGCCCAGCGACACCTGGTTGGCGAGCTTGGCAGCCTGGCCCTTGCCGGCGCCGTCGAAGCAGCAGATGTTGGCCGCAAAGGTGGCAAGGATGTCGCGGACCGGCGCGATGTCGTTCTCGGTAGCGCCCACGATAGCCGTGAGCGTACCGGCGATAGCGCCCGACTCGCCGCCGGTGACGGGGCAGTCAAACGCCATGCGACCAGAAACCTGGGCGGCCTCGGCAATGTCACGGGCAAGCTCGGGCGAGCTCGTGGTGAGGTCGATCAAGACCGCGCCGGGCTTAGTGCACGCGAGCAGGCCGTCGCCCGCCAGGTAGAGTTCCTCGACCTCGGAGGGATAGCCCACCATGGTAAAGACGACATCGGCGTTCGCCGCGGCATCGGCCGGCGTATCTGCCCAGACGGCGCCGCGCTCGATAAGCGCCGCCGCCTTGGACTTGGTGCGGTTGTTGACCGTGACGGGATAGCCGGCGTCCAGAATGTGGCCGGCGATGGGGGCACCCATGATTCCGGTGCCGATGAATGCGACGGAGAGCTTGTTTGCCATGAAACCTTTCCTTTTGGGTTGGGTGTTGTTACCAGGTTGAATACTCGGTGCCAGCGTTTGGGCTGTGAGTCGAGGGCGATTACGGACGCAGCGCTTGCCTACTGACCGCGCACGCGGCGGGCGATACGGTCGGAAAGCGACGCCTTGTCGGCGCGGTTCTTACCCCAAAACGCGCAGCCCACCATGCCGGGGCCCACGTGCGAGCCGATGGTGGGACCCACGGAGCCGCGAATGATCGTGACGTCGGCGCAACCCTCCTCCTTGCGGATGGCGGCTTCGAGCCAGTCACCATCCTTTTCGGCATCGGCCGTCATGATGGCGATGGGCATGGTGCGATCGGGCACGTAGTTCTCGCGGAACGACTTGAGGATGGACTTGAGCGCCTTCTTGCGGCCGCGGTTGACGCCGATCAGCGACAGCGAGCCGGCCAGGTCGTAGGAGAGCTCGGGCTTGACGTCGAGCTTTGCCGTGAGCTGCGCCGCCGCGGGAGGAATGCGGCCGCCGGCAGCCAGTGCGTCGAAGCTCTCGAGCGTAAAGTAGCCGTGCACGTAGGTCTTTGCCTCGTTTGCCCAATCGACCAGCTGCTTGGCGGTCAGTCCCGCCGAACGCTGGCGCACGGCCTCGAGCGCCAAGAGCGCACCGGTCGCGCAGGGCAGAGCGTTGTCGACCACGTAGAGCTCAAAGTTGGGATACTCGGCGCGCACGACATCTGCCGCCTGGCACGCGGAGTTGTAGCTCGACGACAGCGCTGAGGTAAAGCACAGGTAGACCGTGGGCGTGCCCTCTTTGGCGCACTCGGTAAAAAACTCGATATAGCGACCGAGCGACACAGCCGAGGTGGACACGCGGGCACCGGCGCGCATGCGGTCGTAGAACTCCTTAGGGCTCATGCTCGACCAGATGTCGTCTGTGCGCTCCTCGCCATCGATAATGAAAGGGAAACCCAGGATATCGACATCGAGGTTCGCGGCGACCTCGGGGCTAAAGTCGCAGCAGGTATCGACGACGATGCGGCAACGGTTCGAATGACCGGCGGATGCGGCCTTGTCCATCAAAGCGACTCCTTACGTAAAAAGGCGGCCACCCGCATGGGATGGCCGCCAACCGTTAACTCATGCAAGTTAACGTATTTTACTCGTCAAGTGTTTCGATGCGGGGCTTGATGATGCCATATCCACCATTCTTACGGTGATACACCACATTGATGAGACCGGTCGTCGCGTTCTCGAACACGTAGAAGTCGTGGCCCAGCAAATCGGTCTGCACCAGCGCCTGCTCCTCGGTCATCGGGGTGACATCGATGACCTTCTCGCGGACGAGCAGGTCGTCGTCCTCCTCGGGCAGCAGCAGGTCGGCCAGATCCTCAACGCGCTCGACCGGCGCGACATCCGCGGCACTGGCACCACCCTGGCGGTTGTCCACGACCTTGGTCTTGAACTTGCGCAGCTGGCGGGTGACCTTATCGGCGGAGAGGTCGATGGCAGCATACATATCTGCGCCGTGCTCGGCAACGCGAATCACCGAACCGCGGGCACGAGCCGTGACCTCGACGATTGCCGGGTTGGGGTTCGAGGGGTTCTTCTCATAACGAAGCACGACGTCGACTGTCATGGGCTCGATATCGAAAACCTTGAGCGCCTCGCCGATTTTCTCATCCACATGCGCACGCAGAGCATCGGTTACCGTCGTCTTGCGTCCAGAAACCTTGATATCCATACGTGGCTCCAATCTGCCTCGGGGACTTACTGTACTGGCTATGTACCCATTGCCGTGCATTTAATCACGCGATTTCCCAAAGACCCGAATAACGACTGCTTGATACCGCATACCGAAGTCTCGCACTTTTCCGCGGCAAAGTGCGCTATAGGAAGGCGTCGACGGAGTTAATTTTTCTCCTGAAAATTAGCTTTGACCTGCTAGTTTTACCAAAATAGAAAAGCCGGGCTCCCCTATTTGGGAGACCCGGCCATGCGTGTTGAAACCGTGAAGAAGCGCCTTGTTCAGCGTGTGGCAGGCGCCACCCCTACCAATAACTAGCTATTGAGCTTGTTGATGTCATCGTCGGTGATGGTGCCCTCCTGGCTAGACGACGGGCCGTCGCTGTTGTTATCAGAGGCGTCGTCATCGGAGGACTCGGTCTCGTTGGACGTGGAGTCGGATGCCTGCACATTGGCCCCCGAAACGGTCTTGGCGGTAAGGTCATAGGGCATCTGTCCGTACCAGACGCAGTGGACTGCCTCGAGCGTGCCATCGACCGTGATGCCATCGAGGGCATCGCTCACGGCACGGCACAGCTCATCATTAGAGCTAAGACCTGCGACGCCAAGCGTGGAGGGCGCCTCGAGCGTACCGACATAGGAGATCTGGCTCATCAGACGCGCGAGGTAGCCACCAGCCGTGGAATCACAGATCACGTAATCGACCTCGCCCGACTCGAGCGCCTCAAAGCACTCATTGATGTTGGAAAAGGTCTTTTGGTTGGCGGTGATGCTTTGCTTGGCGAGCGCCTCCTGCGAGGCCGAGGAGGTCTGAACGCCCAGGGTAGCGGTGTTAAGCGTTTCGGTGGAAACGCTCAGCGACTCGCCGTCACTGCTCTTGCCGAATACGGCGGCGGCATCGTACAGACAGGTGCCAAGCGAGCTGATGTCGCCGCCCGCAGACTTGATGTCGCCAATGAAGATGTCCGCCTTTTTATCGCTGAGCGCAGAATCGGCCGAGGACGCATCGACAAAGGCGACCTTGAGACCCATGCGGCATGCGAGGGCACGAGCGGCATCGACCGCATAGCCCGTGAGGTTTCCGTCGGCATCCTGCATGGCCTGCGGTGCATCGGACGTATCGAGGGCGACCGTCAGGGTTCCCGGCGTGACCAGGGCATCGTCCGATACCGTGGGGGTAACGGTCTCGCGCTCGATCTGGTCGATCGTGGGCGTCGTGAACGTGGACAGTGGATTGAACGCGCATCCGCTCAGGCCCAAAACGGCAATGACCGCCGCGGCCCCAGCACCTAACCGAGCCGCGTGCATCAAGCTGCCCCTCACCATGTCCACTACCCTGCCTTCTGTGTCGTATACCATCCGTGCATTGCGCGGAATATCGGGTTGTTCCTACCAGCTGACCTGGTATTTGACCCCACACTTGCGCACCGGGGTGTTTGCTCGGGAGGCCGCAGCCACCTTCACGACTGACCCGCTCGCCCGCGAGGCGGTATTGCCCCAAAGAAAGTAGAACGGACGGTGCGGCTTACATCTAGGACGCGCCATGATCGCGCCGCGCGCACGCGGTCGCTTACGTGGATCCCTTTGACCGCGTCTGTCTTGGACTAGGACGGGCATTTCGTCCGTCCGCAACCACAGCCTGGTAGGAACGAAGCGCATTATAGCTAAGTTCAAGCTAAAGTTTAAGGTTAGGGGCGTCATTCGCATCGCGAGTACAGATTTCGCAGGTCGGAGCGGGCTATTCGTGCCCCCATGAAGCCCGGAGCTCCCCCACGGGGAGCTCCGGGGCACCCGTCTCAGGGCGCCCTGTGCAAAAAACGGCAAATATGAGTACTGTCACCAATTTAGTAGCAGCGTATTACCGCCTCACGAGCCCTTTTTGAGTTCCGCACAGCCTGCTTGGCGCCAAGATATTCCACATTCGTTTACTATCTCTTCGCTGAATCCAGATTTTCGGCCCAAGTTTCTTTGTTTTTGCTGTCACTAATCTAGTAACAGTACTCATATTTGCCGTTTTTTGCACAGAGCATATAAACAGACCCCCTATAAAGCCGTAGTTTTACGCTGGCTTGAGCCCAAAGCACGCTCGGAGCGTATTCAGCAGAGCATCTTGCCTCTTTCGACGAGCCTCTACGCGATTCTGATATCGCTTACCCATACGCTGGTGGATGCGCCATGCGAGCGCCTCCATTGCCTCCATGTCGCAGAGCATCTCGTTATTGACCGTCGCGACCTCGATTCCCATAGTAATCAAGCCCGTGTTGCGTTTTTCATCATGGATACGTCCCCTCCGAGAGGAATGGCCCAGCTCACCGTTGTATTCCAGGTCAAACTGGGCTGCTTCCTGATACGCATCGCAAACTGCATGCGGCATCCCCGAGATTGCCTGCGCGCGGTCATCGAACTCAATCTTGTAGTCGGTCTTAAAGGGACCACAGGCAAATCCGCCATAGGAAAACGGAAGCGAAAACAGGGCGAGCATGATGCACTCCATGGGTGAGCGCAGGTTTTCTGACAAGTAGGGACACAGACGCTGCAGCTGCTTGGCTGCGTTCCCCTTGCATACCGCGAGGTAATCTGCCAGACGATCGGGCGTCAGCACCGGCTCAACCTCAAAGTAGCCCACATCTGCTGGCTGGTCCTTGTCCTTTGCAAGTTTATTCGTAACAGGCGAGGTGTAGGGAGGCAGATACTTCCCGCGGTCGCTCAGTGAAATCTTAGAGCATAGTTCCTGGGCCAGGGCAAACGCCTGGATGCAGCCGACCTCGCGCGCAACGGCAACACAAAGGGCCTCGGGAGATAGACTGTACACCCCCGGTTCTACCTCTAGAATCGAGCCGGCGGGCAACCCGGAGCATACGGACCAGCCCACGCCAGGCATGCGGCGGCGCTGCGCCGCAGATCCCACCAGCAAGCAAAGACCTTCTTGCACCTCGCCGCTTGCGGCCCCAATCCGCACCAAGTCGGGAAGATAGATGTCCTCGGTCGAGGGCGACGACGTGCGCAGCACACGGCGCTCTTCATCGGGATCGAGGTCCCTCCAGCTTATGTAACCCATTTGTCGGCGCTCGGCGCGCATCATGCGTAGCGCCGAGGCGCCTGTTAGGATTACGGAAGCCGCTAGCTGTTCGTCTGTCGGCTCGTCACACCGCGCCATCTTCACTGCCACAAAATCACCCCTACCAAACGCGTGCGATAGCGAGGCCATCAACGGCCACGGCACCGGCGCGCTTGAGTTCCGCCGAAGCCGCTGCCATCGTCGCACCCGTGGTGATAACGTCGTCGATAAGCAGCAAGCGGCGGCCGTGCACGTCCTCAACCGTCTCGTACATGCCTTGGGCACGCTCGCGGCGCTCCTCACGACCGAGTTCGCGCTGGTCGCCATGCCCGTACTTGACGAGCGCATCGAGCAGGGGAACACCCGACAGCTCGCAAAATGGGCGCGCAATAGCCTCCATATGATCAAAACCACGCCGCCGAAACGCTGCCGCCGTCGCAGGCACAAACACCACCGCATCCGCACCGGACAGCACACCTCCGTAGCAATCGGGCGCTACGACCTGGGCATGCAGGGCGGTGTCGTAGAGCAGCTCCGCCAGATACGGAGCCAGACGTCGCTCGCCCGCATCCTTGTACGCTTTAATGATGCGCGGCAGCGGATGCGCATAGACGGCGCACGCCAGGCAGCGGTCGAGCGCCTCCGCCATTGCCGAGGACGTGCCCTCGACCGAACACTCAGTGCACAGCAAATCCCCAAACGGGGCGCCGCATCGGGTGCAGCTATGACGTGGGTCGATGAGCGTGAGCGCAGCCAGGCAGTCTTGGCAAATAAGCGCACCGGCGCGCTCGCAGCCGGCACATCGTGTTGGCGACAATGCCTCGAGCGCCTCGTACGTCGCGCGCTCGGCAAACGGTAGCAATTCGTCCGCAAACGGTAGGGCACCGGCACTCTGCAGACGGCTCAATATGTTCAGATGGCTCTTCAAGACACAACCCTCCCTACGCTCGATCGCAGGGAGGGTTGTTGATTCGGCGCTATGATACCCCGATGCGCTCGGGGCAAGGCGGGTTAAATCCGCTCGCGGGCGTTATTCGCCGGCGGGCGGTTGTGGTGCGGACGAAGACGGGGTCGAGCCCTCGCCACCATCCTGGCGCGGCTTGCGGGAACGACGACGGCGACGGCGCTTTTGACCCTGGTCGGCCGAGCCCTCGCCACCGCGATTCTCGCGCGGCTCGCGCTCGTCGCGAGCGGCGCCACGCGAAGCCTTGGCAGCCGCTCCCCCGCCATCCCCGGGACGACGGCGCGTGACCTTGACCTCGCCATCCGAGACCTGATCGGCCACGGAGGGCACTGAGGGCTTCTGTTGCGCGCCCGAGGAATGGCGACGGCGCGGACGCGGCGCGCGCTCCTCCTCGCCACGTGACTTGCCGCTCTTGTCGACAGGCGCATCGGAGGCCGAGGCGCCCTTGGAAGCGGCACCGGCCTCGCGAGCAGCTGCGGCGCGGAAGGCGTCCTCGCGCTCCTCGCTCGACAGATGACGGCGGCGGCGACGTGTGGGGTTCATGCCGCCGCCGCGATTCTGCTGCTGGGGCTGCTGAACCTCGCGCTCGCGAGAGGCGTTCTTGCCCGCGGTCTCGCCATTGTCGACGGACGCCGCGCGCTTGCGGCGGCGACGGCCATCGGCCGCCCCCTCGGCCTCGGGTGCCTCGGCCTTGCCGCGGCCCTTTCCACGGCCACGGCCCTCGCTCTGGCCCTGGCCGGCGCGAGCATCGGATTCGGCATCGCGACGACGGCGCTTGGGCATCGACGTCCCGGCCAGACGGTCGGCACTCGACAGGCCATCGCCCACGTCGACGCCGTTCTCGCGATCGAGCTCCATGAGCGCCAGGCGCATCTCGGGCGACTCGATGCGTTCGAGCACATCGCGCGTCACGCAGTCGGGGCGGCAGTTGCAGCCCTGCTCGGCGGCCTTCTTTTTGCAGCCCTCCGAGCACGTCATATCGGCCAGGTTGACCTTAAAGACTTTGCCGTTCTCCAGGCGCAGCACCAGCTGCTCACGCGGCGTGTCATATTCCTGAATACGCGCCTTGCCAAGCGGCGTATCGATGAGCGTCTTCTTTTTGGGCGCGCGGCTCTTAAAGTCCTTGTACGCCTCGAACTCATAGCGCAGGCAGCACATCAGGCGGCCGCAAACGCCGCTGATCTTGGACGAGTTGAGCGGCAAGTCCTGCTCTTTTGCCATGCGAATCGAGACGGGCTCAAACTGTCCGCCAAAGCGCGTGCAGCAGAGCTCCTGTCCGCACTGGGCATAGCCGCCCACCAGGCGGGTCTCGTCGCGCACGCCAATCTGGCGCATGTCGACGCGAATGTGCAGCGTCGAGGACAGGTCCTTGACGAGCTGACGAAAATCGACGCGTTCCTCGGCCGCAAAGTAGAACACGGCCTTCTCGCCGCCAAACAGGTACTCGACGCCGACCGGCTTCATCTCGAGGTCGAGCTCTTTGACCAGACGGCGGAAATCGACCATCGCCTCGTCGCCCTGGATGGCCAGATCGTCGGCAAGCTGCAGGTCGATGTCGCTCGCCACGCGCAGCACGGGCTTGAGCGGCTGGCCGATCTCATCTTGCGGCACCTCGAAGGGATCGGCCGTGACCAGGCCGATCTCGGTTCCGCGCTCGGTGGAGCAAATGGCATAATCGGCCTCGAGGATATCCAGATCCTGCGGGTCGAACCACAGGTCGCGCGAGGCGTAGGTAAACTTAACGGGTACGACTAACGGCATTTCAGTGCCTTCCTGATATCGAACAGCATGACCTCGATGGCCAGCTGGGGAGTAACGTTTCTGGCTATGTTGCGCTCAGCCGTGGCAACCGCCTCGAGCGCCTGGGTGGCACCCGCAACATTCGTCGCGGCGGCAAGCCGCCCGATCGTGTCGCGCACGTCTTCGTTCACGACGTCGGCCGCCTCGTCCTGAAGCGTCAGCAGCACGTCGCGCATGAGCGTCCGCGCGCTCGCCAGCGCTTCCATGATACCCGAACGCTCGCGCGCGTTGAGTTCGCGCTTGTTGCGGTCCTCAAGCTGCTTCAATGCTCCACGCGACAGGTAGTCGGCGTTTTGCTCGAGCACCTTTTCCTGTGTGGACTTGACCTCGGCAAGCGGCGCCTTAACGGCGACGATGAGCGACTTGGCGCGGCTGAGCACATCAGCCTCGTCGGCAGCGATGAGCGAATCGATGGCGCGGACCATTTGGCGGCGAGCATCCTGGCGCTCGGCACTCTTAAGGAACTCGATGCCGCGTGTGGGGCTTCCCGCCACGGCGACCGCCATGCGGCAACGCGCGAGGTCCTGACCCGTCGCGCGACTCACGGCCTGCGCGGCCACGGTGGGCGACACCAACCGAAACGGCACGCACTGACAGCGGCTCACGATGGTGGGCAACATCACGTCTGCCGAGGTGCCCAACAAGATGAACATAACGCCCTCGGGCGGCTCCTCGAGTGTCTTGAGCAGCGCGTTGGCGGTGTTAGCGCGCAGTTGCTCGGCACGATCGATGATGTAGACCTTGGCCTTGGCACGGATGGGCGCCAGCGGCACGTCATCGAGCAGCTCGCGGGTCTGGGCAATGAGGTAGCCTGTGGCGCTCTCGGGCGTGTAATAGTGCACGTCAGGATGCGTATGCCGAGCAACGCGTACGCAGCTGTCGCATGCTCCGCAGCCGTCCTGCTCGCACAGGAAGGCCTGGGCGAGCGCCCATGCGGCATCGAGCTTGCCGGCACCGGGAGCGCCCAAAAACAGGTAGGCGTGCGATGCGCGGCCGCTGGCGACGGCGTTGGTCAAAAAATCGCGAACGCGCTCTTGGGTGTCGAGCTTGGCCAGCAGGCTTGCCTGAGCGGGGGCCACGTTACTCGGCCTCCTTGGCAAGCGCGGCGGCGACAGCGTCTTGCGGAATGTCGAGACCGTACGCGCGAACCTGCTCGACCGTCTTCGCAAAGACTTCCTCGACGGTCGCGGTGGCGTCGATGAGCTTTACGCGATTTGGTTCCTCGGCGGCAATGGCGCTAAACCCCTCGTAAACACGCTCCTGGAATGCCATGCCTTTTGCCTCCATGCGATCTGCCGCGCCACGGGCTGCCATACGTAGCGCCGCCTGCTCGGGCGTGATGTGGTAGACGAGCGTGAGCGCCGGGTGTGTTCCCGCGACGGCCAGGTTATTGGCATCGCACACTATCTGGCGATCGAGGCCGTCGGCAAACGCCTGGTAGCAGGTTGTGGAATCGTAGAAGCGATCGCACAGGACCACCTTGCCGGCCGCGAGGGCGGGAGCTATGACCTCGTGCACCAACTGGGCGCGCGCTGCCTCGTAGAGCAGCAACTCACAGGTGTCGCCCATCGCTGTATTGGCGGGGTCGAGCAGCAGAGCGCGGATCTTTTCGCTAATGGCGGTACCGCCCGGCTCGCGCAGGCTCACAACCTGGTAGCCAGCGAGTTCGAGCGCGCGAGCCAGCAGGCGCGCCTGCGTGGACTTGCCGGCGCCGTCGACGCCCTCGAGCGTGATAAAGCTATGTTGAGCGGGCTCAAAAGCCATGGGCGCAGCCCCTTCCTACAAGGCGCGTAAATGCAGATATATCAACCAAGCCATGATACCCCAGCGTCCGGCGCGCCCCAAATCGGACCTAGTCATTGGGGACGTCCCCAATGACTACTCTCATTTGCCGGCCGAAAAGAAACGTCCCTAACTGCCGACTTTTTTGAGCGGTGGGTATAATCGTCGTATTGCATTGAAATGTGGCGAAAGGAGTGGCAATGTCTCGGTATTGCGCCTCGTGCGGCAAGCTTCTTGCAGATAATGCCAAGTTCTGCACCTCGTGCGGTGCACCCGTTGAGCAAACAGCCGCGAGCGATAGCCAGCCCGCTTTTGAGCAGACCGGCTCCCTTGATACGCCGCAAGCCAAGGCGGACGACCCCCTCGCCTATCGCCCCGACCCCGCCGCAAGCCCCGCGGCCGTCGAGACCACGCAGCGCATACCCGTCGCGAGCGGCTCGCCCCAACAGCAGCCGGCTCCCGCATACGCGCCCGCTTCGCCACAGACCCCCGCTCCCAAAAAGAGCGGCACCGGGCCGCTTATCGCCGTTATCGTTGTGCTGGTAGCGATCATCATCGCCCTGGTCGTTTTCTTTGTGATCAAGCCTTTCGACAACGCCGCCACGCAGACGACTGCCGAGGTAGCTAAGCCGCACCATGACGTCGACGACGATGACCTAAAGCCTCTCGGCGATCCCAACAGCCTGTACGACGATGATGACGATGACGACGAGGATGGCGGCGAAGCAACACTCTCCGAGCAGAACCTCTACCGTCGCCTGAGCGAATACTACGACTTGCTCGAAGACCTCGACAACTACGTCCGTGGCTGCGCGCAGAACTTCAACGGCAGCTATCTGGAAGAGGATCGAACCACCCGTCAAAATCTCGCCGACGTCGCCGAGCGCACGGAGGACACCATCGAGCAGTATTACGACATCGTCGAGGACCTAGACGTCCCGACGAGCTCCAAGAACTACAGCTCCTGGAAGGACATCATCGCCCTGTACGACGACCTGGATCACCGCATTGACGCAATCTGTGATGCCTGGGAGATCAGCCTGAAATACGCCAAGCCTGCGGACCACAAGAATGAGATCGTGGTGCCGCTGTCACGCGACAACGTGGCGGGCACCAATGACAATAAGTACCGCCTAGACTTTGAGGAGCGCTATCCCAGCGCCAAACCTGTCGAGGTGAACTAGCGCTTTGTCGTTCCCGAGCCGGCAGTTAGGGACGTTCCTAAACTGCCGACAGAAAAGGAACGTCCCTACCTGCCGGATAAGGGACGTCCCTAACTGCCGGATAAAAAACGAGCGAGGATCATGAGACCCTCGCTCGTTTTTTTGTTTTGGGCAATGTTTCGGCTGCACCGCTACTTGTCGGCAGCTGGCTTCTTGGTGGTCGTCTTTTTCGCGGTAGCCTTCTTGGCAGTCGACTTCTTGGCGGTCGAAGTCTTCTTTGCTGCCGTGGTCTTCTTCGCCGTGCTCGCCTTGGCCGCAGTCTTGCGGCCGCGGGCCGGCTTCTTCTCCTTGGTCGGGCAGTCCATGTTGACGCAGATACGCCACGGGCCGCGCGCCGTGTTGACCACCACGATGGGGGTGCCGCACTCGGGGCAGGTCTCGCCCGTCGCCTCGAGCTTGCCGCGCGCCGGCAGCGGATAGCTCACGCCGCAGTCATCGTAGTTGGTGCAGCGAATAAAGCGCTTGCCGCTCTTCTCACTCTTGTGCGCGATCAGATCGCCATGGCGTCCGGCCTCGGCACACACCTTGCACTCGCCCACCTTAAGGTCAGGCTCGTAGTTGGTGGGACACGTGGGGTTCACGCAAATCTCGAAAGCCTTCTGGCGGAACGGCTGGCACTTAATGCGCGGCGCACCGCACTCGGGGCACACGGCCGCCTCGCCCTCGAGCGGGCTCACCTTGACGCCGCTCGGCACCGGATAGGTCACGTCGCAGTCGGGCCAGCCCATGCAGCCGATAAAGCTGCCGCGGGTCTTGGCGCTCGTCTTCATAACCAGGTCCTTGCCGCACTTGGGGCAGGCGCCCACGCGCGCATCGGCCGTGACGGCATCGCTGATGGCGTCGCCCAGCTCCTGCGTGTGCTTGAGCAACTCGTCGAGCACGCCGGCCAGCAGCGCGCGCGAATGCGTCACGACATGCTCTTCGGTGTCCTCGCCGCGCTCCACGCGGGTCATGTCGCCGTCGAGCTCGCTGGTCATATCGGGGCTCGTGATGCGCGGGGCAAACTGCGTCAGCGCGTCGATGATGGCGATGCCCAGCTGGCTCGGCTCAACGGGATCATTTTTGAGATAGCGCACGGCATACAGGCGCTCGATAATGCTCGCGCGCGTGGACTTGGTGCCCAGGCCGCGCTTTTCCATCTCCTGCACGAGCTTGCCCTGGCTGTAGCGCGCGGGCGGCTCGGTCTGCTTGGCCTCGAGCTTAATGTCGAACACATCGACCGTATCGCCCTGCTCCAGCGGCGGCATCTGCTCGTCGCGCTTGAGTCCGTACGGGTATGCCTCGCGGAAACCCGGGGTCACGAGCACATCGCCCGAGGCCACGAACGGCTCGCCGTTCACATCAAGCTCGAGCTTGGTGTTCTCGATGGTCGCGGGCCCCATAAGCGTCGCCAGGAAGCGGCGGGCGATGAGGTCATAGAGCTTGCGCTGGCCGCCGTCGAGCGTGGACGGATCGCCCTCGCCCGTGGGATAGATAGGCGGGTGGTCGGTGGTCTCGACTTTGCCGCGCGTGGGCTTCATGGGGCCGGCGAGCACCTTTTTGCACACCGGCGCCAGCGCCGGGTTGATCTTTGCCAGGTCACTCACCACGGCGCCCAAATCGAGCGTCGCGGGATACACGGTGTTGTCGACACGCGGGTAGCTGATGAGGCCCGCCATGTAGAGGGACTCGGCGATACGCATGGTACGCGCAGGCGAGATGCCCTCGGCCGCGGCGGCAGCCTGCAGCGAGGTTGTCGCAAACGGCGTGGGCGGCTGCTGCTTACGCGAGCGCTTGGTCACCGCGGCAACGGTCGCCGTCTTGGCGCCGTCGACGTGACCATACGCCGTCTCGGCAGCGTCCTTGTCGGTAAAGCGCGCCGTCTTGTGAGCAATCTTAAAGCGGTCGTCCTCGGCAGCACCCTGAGCGGCACCCATGCCGCGGATCTGCCAATAGTCCTCGGGCACAAACGCCATGCGCTCGCGCTCACGCTCGACCACCAGGGCAAGCGTCGGCGTCTGCACGCGGCCGGCGGAACGCACGTTACCAAAGCCGCCAAACTTGGCGAGCGTCAGGTAGCGCGTGAGCACCGCACCCCAAATGAGGTCGATGTGCTGGCGGCTCTCGCCGGCGTCGGCCAGATTCTGGTCGAGCGAGACAAGGTTATCGAAGGCCTGCGTGATCTCGGCCTTGGTAAACGAAGAATACTGGGCGCGGGCAACCGGCAAGTCGGGCGCGACCTCGCGCACCTTGTTGAGGGCGTCCGAACCGATCAGCTCGCCCTCGCGATCGAAGTCCGTGGCGATGATGACACTGTCGGACTTCTTGGCAAGGTTCTTGAGCGAGCGAATGAGCTCTTTCTCGGCCGGTAGCTTAATGACGGGCGCCCACGTAAGGTAAGGCAGGCTCTCGAGCTTCCAGCCCTTGATGGAGATGCCATCGGCAAGGAACGGCTTGCGCTTGGTATCGTAAGGCGGACGAGCCAGGCCATCGGGCATGTCGGCCGGCAGCATCTCGCCGTCCTCGGTAACCGAATACCAGCCCAGCTTTTTATCGAACAGCACGCTGTCGCAAAAATCGGGCGCAAGGATGTGACCGGCCAGGCCGATGGTCACGCACTCCTCGCCCTTCCACTCAAAACGGTAGATGGCGGTGTTGTACACCTTATCCTTTTTGGGTTTACCCGTGGACAGACGCTCGGCGATCTGACGCGCGGCGTCGTTTTTCTCGGCGATGATGAGCTTCAAAAGAGGCTCCTATCTCGTGTCTCTGCGGCTACGCCCGCCCGTATGGCGGCCGATTTACGCCCTTGCTTGCTCGATCTGCCCGATGAGCCAATCGCACCAGGCATCCATGCCCTCGCCCTTGCGCGCGCTCACGGCAAACCGCGGCGCCTGCGGATTGAGGTCATCGAGTGTCTTAGTATACCTATCCATGTCAAAATCGAAAGCCGGAGCCACGTCGACCTTGTTGAGCAGCTGCGCGCCGGCGTGTTGGAAGATGCCCGGGTACTTGATGGGCTTATCGTCGCCCTCGGGCACCGAGAGGATCATGATGGACAGGTTCTCGCCCAGGTCAAAGTCGACCGGGCAGACTAGGTTGCCCACATTTTCGATAAAGATGACGTCGATGTTCTCCAGACCGACGGCCTGGTCGAACGCGTCAACGGCCTCCATGATCATGTTGCCCTCGAGGTGGCACAGGCCGCCCGTGTTGATCTGGATGGCGGGCATGCCAGCTTCCTTCATGGTAATGGCGTCGACATCCGAGGCGATATCGCCCTCGATGACGGCACAGCGCAGGCCAGCCTTGTCGCGCAGGCGCTCGTTGGTGCCCAGGATCGTGGTGGTCTTGCCCGAACCGGGGCTCGACAGCACATTGATCACATAGGTGTTTGTCTCTTTAAATCGCTGTCGCAGCTGATCTGCCAGGCGCTCGTTGCGCGACAGGATCGGCGACGCGATATCAATCGTTTTCTCGGCCATACTTAGCGCTCCTTACTTTGGCCCCTTTATACCCCATCACTAGATGGCTAGCGGGCTAATCGTCGGGGGTTTCGATTTCGATACTCGCGATATCGAGCTCGCGGCCGTGCAGTAGGCGCACGTTGGCACCACCACACTGGGGACAGCGACAGTGGAAACGATCGTGGTCGAAAACCTCGCCGCAGTCCAGACACTCGCTTTGTGGATGGACCTCCTCCACGGCAAGCTCGCAGCCTCGCGTGAGCGGGTCCTCGTCGCGAAATGTCTCCCACGCAAAGTCGAGCGCCTCGCGCACGACCTCGGTCATATCCCCGATACGCAGCGTTACCAAAACGGCGCGCGAGGCCCCCGCCCCACGCGCCGCGCGAATCACTGTATCGAGTATGCCGTTGACAATGCCAACCTCGTGCATACCGATTTACTCCTCGCTGTCCTCTTCGTCGTCCGAAAACAGGTCCAGACGGCTCACAAACAAGCCCTCCTTGCCCTCGCGCGCGGTAATGACCACGCGAGCGATGGCAAGAGAAATCTCGTAGAGCGAGAGCAGGGCGCCATACATGAGGCCCAGCGTAACGGGCGAGCCGTCGGGCGTAATCACAGCCGAGCCCACGAGCAGGCCTACGTACACGTAGCGCCAGGCACTGCGGAAGGCCGCGTAGGAAACGATGTGGAAGACGGACAGGTAGAAGATGATGAGCGGCAGCTCAAACGCCACACCAAAGCCGATCATAAAGAGCAGCTCCATGTTGACGTAGTTCTCCAGATCGGGCAGCGCCGTAGCGACGGCCGAGGTCTCGCCGATGAGCCACTCAAAGCCCGCAGGGATGATGATGAAGTAGCAGAAGATGGCACCCAGGAAGAACAGCACCGTCGAGGCGAGCACCGTGGGCACGACCCATTTGCGCTCGTTGGGACGCAGTGCCGGCAGGAAAAATGCCAGAACCTGCCAGATGATCATGGGCGTGCACATGACCACGGCCATCTTGATGGCCAGCGAGAAGCGCAGGCCAAAGCCGCCGAGCGTGGTGGTGATGTAGAACTTACCGTCCGGCACAAAGGAGCGGATGGGGTCTTCCAAGATGTCGAGCACCACGGGCGTGGCGAAATACAGCACGATGGCTGCGGCAAATACCGACACGACCACGATGGTCAAGCGGCGACGGAGCTCTCCCAGGTGATCGAAGAGCGGCATACGCGCAGGTCCGATAGGCATTACTCATCGCCTCCCTTCGGGGCGTCGGCGGCAGCGGCTTCGTCCTCGTCCTCGAGCTCGCGGGCGAGCTGGTCGACGACGGCCTTGCGCTTGCGGGGACGACGGGCGTAGAGGTCGGCCGTCGTGGGCTCTGCCGGCTCGGGCTCGGACTCCGGCTCTGCAGCAGGCCCGGGCTCGACGACAGGCTCGGCGGCAGCGGCAGGCTCGGCACCCTCGGCCTCGGACTCCTCAGCAGCACCCTCGCCCTCGGCGGCAGCCTCGCTCGCGGCCTTCTCGGCAGCAAGACGGGCGCGACGCTCGGCAAAGGTCTCCTTCTTGGCGGGAGCTGCCGTCTCGGCGGCATCCTCGTCCGCATCGGAATCGTCGTCGGTCGCAGCAGCCTTCTTGGGCTTGACCGGAGCCGAAGCGGCCTCACTCACCGGATCGATAATCTCGGACTGAACAACGGCCGTCATCTTTTCCTGCGTCTCGCGGAACTGACGGATGGCACGGCCGATCGTGCGGCCCATCTGCGGGAGCTTATCCGGGCCAAACAGCAAAAAGCCGAAGACCACGATGATCGCGAGCTCACCCTCTCCAATACCAAACACACATACCTCCAAGGCTCGATGTGAGTCGAGCCCGCACCGCGCCATTCGGCCGGAACTCGTCTATTCATTCGGTCAAGTATAGCGCCCGGACGCCAAAACGTCCGAGCGCATCACAAACATATGCCAAACGGCACGCCCTTTTGGGGGCAAAGATTATGCAGCGGTGATCGAAATCTCCTGGTCGACACCCAACAGCTGGACCACGCGCATCACCGGGGGCTGCACATTGGTGCAGCTAAAGCGCTTGCTGTGGTCGGCCGCGTGGTGCGCGGCGCCCACGAGCACACCAATGCCCGTCGAATCGATGTAGCTCACCTGGGCAAAATCGAGCTCAACGGCCTCGGTGGGCTGCTCGAGCGCCAGGTCGATGGCATTGCGCAGGCTATCGGCGTTAGAGATATCGATCTCGCCGGTTACCTTAATGGTGTAGAGCTCTGGCGTGGGGTTGGTGGAAATACCCAAATCCATGTATATGCTCCTTTACGTATCGAAGGTGCGGATAGTACGGGAAGCCGCGCGTTAGGCGCGCTCGGCACGCGCGAGCTCGGCAGCGACAAGCTTAACGGCCAGCACCAGCACATCGAGCGCGGCCTCCAGGTCCTCGACCGTGGGATAGCTCGGCGCGATGCGGATGTTGGTATCGCGCGGGTCCTTGCCATAGGGCCAGGTAGCACCGGCCGGCGTGAGCTTGACGCCCAGGTCGGCGCAGAGCGCGGCGACCTTTTGGGCCGAGCCCTCGGGACCATCGAAGCTTACAAAGTAGCCGCCGCGGGGGTGCGTCCAGGTGGCGCAGCCCGTGTCGCCCAAGCCCTCGGTGAGCTTGCGCTCGACGGCCTCAAAGCGCGGGCGCAAGAACTCGGCATGCTTTTTCATGTGCTCCTTGACCGCCTCGATGGTGGGAAGGAAGCGCACGTGACGCAGCTGGTTGAGCTTGTCGGCGCTGATGAGGCCGGCCTTCAGGCGCTTGGAGAACTCGGCGATGACCGCGGGGCTCGCACCGATAAAGCCGATACCGGCGCCCGGGAAGGTGATCTTGGACGTCGAGGCAAATGCCACCACGCGGTCCTCGGTGCCCGCCGCGCGAGCGAGGTCAAAGATGTTTGTGAGCTCGTCGGTCTCGTCGGTCTCGTCGTACAGGTCGTGCACGCAGTAGGCGTTGTCCCAGAAGATGCGGAAATCGGGTGCGGCCGTGGGCATCTCAACCAGGCGACGCACGGTGTCCTCGCTAAAGGTGATGCCCGTGGGGTTGGAATACTTGGGCACGCACCAGATGCCCTTGATGGAATCGTCGGCGGCGACGAGGCGCTCGACCTCGTCCATGTCGGGGCCGTTGTCGGTCATCGCGACGGGGACGTTCTCGATACCCAGATCGGCGGTGATGCCAAAGTGGCGGTCGTAGCCGGGAACAGGGCACAGGAACTTGACCTTCTTGCCGTCGTGGGCAGCCTCGTAGGCATCCCAGGGCTCGCTGCCGCACGAGCCGCAGCGCCAGAACATGCCGGCGATGTCATGCTCGATCAAAAGGCTCGACGAACCCAGCACGAGCGTCTGCTCGGCGGGGCAGCCCAGGAACTCCCCCGCCAGCTTGCGTGCCGAAGGAATGCCCTCAAAGCAGCCGTAGTTGGAACAGTCGACGTTGCCGTCGTGCAGGTCGGCATCGGCATTGAGGATATCGAGCATGGGTCGAGAGATGTCCACCTGGGAGGGCGACGGCTTGCCGCGGGCCATGTCGAGCGCCAGGCCCTTGGCCTTGACCTCGGCGACCTCGGCTTTGAGCGCCTCGATGGCGGCATCGAGTTCGGTGGTTTCCATCTTCTGGTAGATCGTCTGCATGGGTGCGACCTTTCACGAAGCGGTACGTTGCAATTCTTCTAAGTATAGACCGCCACCGTCGCAACGTTATGAAGCCGTGATAGATTAAGTCCATCGCAATGAATTACGAATCGCCGCGCATGCCGGCATGAAGCGCCCAAGGAGGCACTATGGAGTACGGATCGTTCCAGGCCGAGGAATTCGGCGACCTTCAGCGCCTGGTCGACGGACTGTTTTACGACCGCCACGCCATCGACCGCCTGGATCTGATCGTACAGGCCGAAATCTTGGACCTGGCGCCCGATCTCATGGAAATCGTGAACCTGCTACCGCCCGGCTATTACGACCGCCAGTCACTTTGCGACCAGCTCAACTCCGCCTTGGCCGCCCACGGCTGGGGCGCCATCTACGGCACCGTAGAATAAACCTAGTCATTGGGGACGTTCTTAAACGACTAGTTGTTGGGGACAGTCTTCCCAGATGACATGTGGCACTTGGGGACAGTCCCCAAGTGCCGGCAGTTTGGGACGGTCCTTTTCGGTCGCTCGCGAAGAGTGTCCCTCTCGACTAGTCGTTTAAGAACGTCCCCAATGACTAAAACGCCGCCTGTGATGGTGTTCACAGGCGGCGTTTTCAAACTTGTATGTGCTTTTACTCGCCCTTGAGCGCGGGGTGTTTGCAGACCACGCTCATGTAAATCATGCCGAGCACGGCAGCGGTGACCGAACCGGCAAGGATGGCGGCCTTGGCAGCCAGAACCTCAAACTGGGCCGTCGGGAAGGCGAGGCCGCTGATGAGAATCGACATGGTAAAGCCGATACCGCCCAGAATGCCCACACCGGCAATCATGTGCCAGTTAACGTTGTGCGGCAGCTCGCAGGCCTTGAGCTTGACCAAGGCAAACGTCATGCCAAAGATGCCGATCGGCTTGCCCAGCAGCATGCCAAAGTACACGCCGAGCGTCACCGGGTCGGTGAGTAGCGTGCTCATGTCCACGCCCACCAGGCGAACCTGTGCGTTGACGAACGCGAAGATCGGCAGGATCACAAAGTTGACCGGCGTGGAGATCAGGCGCTCCATGCGGATGAGCGGCGGGGTCACGCGGTGCATGACGCGCTCGACTTTGGTGGTCGAGACGGTAAAGTCATGCTGGCCCAGGATGTGCGCCTCGTCGTCGTAGCGGTCATCGAGCAGCGGCAAGCACTCGCCCAGCCAATCGGTGAGGCTATCAAGCTTAACACCGCACTTGGCCGGGATGGTGAAGGCCAGGATGACGCCAGCAAGCGTAGCGTGCACGCCGCTCTTGAACATGCAGAACCACAGCAGCAGGCCCAGCACCGAGTACGGGGCAAGGCGGTAATGCTGCGTCTTGTTGAGCCACACGAGCGCGCAGGTCACAAGCGCGGCGGCGCCCAACCAAAACGGATTGGGGCTCTGACCGTAGAAGATGGCGATGGCGGCGATGGAGATGAGGTCGTCGGCGATGGCGAGCGTCGAGAAGAACACACGCACGCCGTTGGGCACGCGATTGCCCAAAAGCGACAGCACGCCCAGCGCAAAGGCAATATCGGTTGCCATGGGAATGGCCCAGCCGTTGTGCGCGCCGGCATGGTTAAAGATCAGGTAGATGCAGGCGGGAACGACGACGCCGCCCACGGCCGCCAGCATGGGAAGCATGGCCTGGCGCGGGTTTTTGAGCTCGCCGACCGTCATCTCATACTTGAGCTCAATGCCCACCAACAAAAAGAAGATCGCCATGAGGAAGTCGTTGACGAAAAGCTCAACGGTGAGACCGGCCGTAAGGTTGCCCAGACCCACATACAGCGGGGTCTCCAAAAAGTGATGGATGGCCTCGTAGGCATCGGTGTTGGCGCAAATGACGGCGGCGATGGCGGCGAAGACCATGACGGCGGCGGAAATCGTGCCGTTCTCGGTGATGCGCTCCCAAATGTCGTGGCGCTCAAAACGCTTGCGCTCACGAACGTTAAACAGCTGCTCGGGTGCTGCCATGGGCGGCTCCTTTCACGGGAAAGCTCCCGTCTTAAAAAAGCACGGCCCGCCCAAGTGGCGGTGCCGCGCTCTAACGTATTACGCTTGCATCTAGCCTACCCTGCACGACAGGCACGCAGGCGTGGCCGAAAAGCGGAACCACAGGTTGAACATTATTTGCTCAACGGCACGGGCGCGCCTATCCAAGAGACGACGCGGCGCCGTGCACAAAAAACGACCGGAGCGCGGGGCTTCCGCGATCCGGTCGTGGCGTTTGGTCAACTAAACCTAGCAGGCGGCCATGATGGGGGCAGCGACCTGCTTCTTACGGGAGAGGACGCCCGGCATCCAGACGCCGTCGTGCTCGTCGGCAATGCCCAGGCCCTTCTGAGCAGCCTCGGTCTCGCCCTCGAGCAGGACCTGCGAGCCCTCCTCCATGATGTCAGTGATGCACAGGACGATGCCGTCGGCACCCTTCTCGGCGGCGTAGGCGCGCATGGCCTCGCGAATCTCGTCGATCATGCCGAGTGCGCGAGTCTTGTCGACAGTCTCGTACTGGCCGATGAGCAGCTTCTTGCCGGCAGGCTCGAACATCTTGATGTCGTTGCCGACCATCTCGGCTGCGGTGAAGGAGCCGGACGGACGGGTGAGGAAGACTTCCATGCCAAACTTGACCGGGTCGACGCCCACCTGCTCGCCGAGCTTGGCGGCGACGGCGCGGTCGACATCGGTGGTGGTGGGGCTCTTGAGCATGAGCGTGTCGGTCATCATGGCCGAGAGCAGCAGCTTGGCCTGGACGTCGGAAAGCTCAACGCCGAGCACGCCGGCGAGCTTGGTGACGATGGTGCAGCTGGAGCCCCAGGGCAGGCAGATGTAGTGCAGCGGGCCGGCGGTCTCGAAGTCGCCGATGCGGTGATGATCGACAACGCCAAAGACCGTGGCGTCCTTAAGGCCGGCGACGGACTGGGCAGACTCGTTGTGGTCGGTGAGGACGACGAGCTGACCGGCCTCGACGGACTCGATCACGCGGGGCTCGGCGATGCCGGCGTCGGCGAGCAGCTTGGCGGACTCGGCCGGAAGCTGACCAAGGGCGCAGGCCTCGTAGGTGTTGCCGGCATACTCAACCTGGTTGAGCAGCTGGGACAGGACGACGGCGCTCATGATGGCGTCGTTATCGGGGTTCTGGTGACCAAAGACAAGAACGTTTGCCATGGATATCCTCCACTTGATATGTGTACTTGGACGTAGCTATGGTAGCACGCTGGCGCCGAACCTTATGAGACGGAAGGGGCACGGCGCGATTTGGGGTGAGCCTGGGGAGGGGCGAAGTCTGTCCCCTTGTACCACCCGCCCTCCTGTACCGACTATTTGCCGGCGGCGCGCAGGGCTACGTAGGCGGCACCGATGATACCGGCGTCGTTTCCGAGCGAAGCGACCTTAATGGGCGTCTCGCGCGAGGCGGAAAGCGCGTACTGCTTAAAGTGCTCGCGAACCTTGTCGAGGTAGACATCGGCCGAGGCGGAGGCGCCGCCGCCGATGAGGAACATCTCGGGATCAACCACGTTGGCAATAAGCGCCAGTGCGCGGCCGAGATAGTCGGCCATGGTATCGGCCGCGGCAAGCGCGAGCTTGTCACCCTCGCGGCAGGCCTGGAACACGTCCTTGGAATCTGAGGGGCCGGTGAGCTCGATGGGCTCGACACCCGCCTTCTTGCACTCGGCAAGGTAGTTGCTCACCACACCGGTGGCGCTAGAATACTGCTCCAGGTGGCCATGGCCGCCGCAGCCGCAGGTACGCTCCTCAGCCGGATTCAGGCACATGTGGCCAATCTCGCCGCCGGCGCCCACAACGCCCGATACCACGTCGCCGTTAACGATAACACCGCCGCCCACGCCGGTACCAATGGTGACCATCACCACGTTCTGTACGCCCTTGGCAGAGCCGAGCCAGGCCTCGCCCATGGCAGCGGCGTTGGCATCGTTCTCGTACTTAACGACCGCGTCGGGGCAGTGCTCCTGAATGGCGACTCTCAGCTCGGGCAGGTTAATGGCAATGTTGGCCTTGACCTTGGCATCGCCCGATGCCGGGATGGGGCACGGAACGGCCAGGCCAATACCCGCCACAAAGGCGCGCGGAATCTGGGCCTTGGCGACCACCTGGTCGATAGCCTCGGTCACCGCGGCAAAGCCCGCAGCGTCAACGATGGGAGGCGTGGGCACGCTGGCCTTGGCAAGCAGGTTTCCGTCCTCATCGAACAGACCCTCCTTGACCGAGGTGCCGCCGACGTCGATGCCGATGTAATACTGCTTAGGTTCCATGGGAGCCCGCCTTTCTCGTTTAAACATTGCCTGTATGGTACCGCTCCCAAGGCAAAAACCTACCAAAAAGGACAGGTTTGTTTTGGCAGGTTTTATCTGGGGAAGCGCAGAGTACGAGATTCGGTTCGCTGGGTGTTATATCGGTTCGGCCCCGTCCTCGGACCGATCATTTCTCAACACGACACTACTCAGATGTTTATCATTTAAAACGCTCTAATTTTACAAGCGGGGCGACTTTTAATTTTATCTTTCTCGAACTTTTCAATAACTCAATAGAGATACTTAGGTGTTGACTATACTTTCTTTTATTCTCAATCAAGTTGGAAAGGAGGTTCCTTGATTCCCAAATACGAGGCGATAGCTGCAGATATCCGTCGAAGCATCGAGGACGGCGCCCTTAAGCCGGGCGATAAGTTGCCCACCGTCGTTGAGTTCTGTGAGCTCTATAGCGTTTCCAAAATCACCGTCAAACGAGCGATTGAGCAGATCACCGAGGAAGGCCTTATTACCAGCCGGCGCGGATCGGGCACCTACGTCAAGGACACGGCGGGGCTTCCCGGCCAGGTGTTTTTTCAAGGCAAAAACGACCGTGCCCAAGGCTTTTCGTACGAGCATCGCGGGGAGAAAGTGACCTCGGTGGTCTACGATTTCTCGATCGTCAATCCACCGGCAGAGGTTGCGACCCAGCTGGGAATGGCCGAGGATGACTTCGCCTATCACATCGTGCGCGTGCGCCAGGTCGACGAGAAGCCCATCGTCATCGAGTACACCTATATGCCGCTCGAACTGATCCCGGGCCTTAAAAAGAAGGACCTGTACGGATCGGTCTACGGCTTTATCCGCGAGCAATGCGGGCTGAAGATTTCGAGCTTCCATCGCACCATCCGCGCCGTGGCGGCAACCGAGGAAGAAGCCGAGCGCCTGGATACCAAACCCGGCTCTCCCCTGCTCGAACTCAACCAGATTGGCTTCTTGGATAGCGGCACCGCGTTTGAATATTCTATCTCGCACAACGTGGGCGACCGCTTTGAGCTGCACAACGTAACGCTGGCCTAGTTTTGTAATCCGGTGGGTGCTCGTTTTGAGCTGTCTTACGCGGCACCCGCACAACCTTATGGGAGTATGCACATGTCCGATTTGATTAAACTGACGCCGATCTTCCACGAGAAGATCTGGGGCGGCCGCCAGCTGGAGACCGTGTTTGGCTACGACATTCCCGAGGGTCCCATCGGTGAGTGCTGGGCCATCTCGGCACACCCCAACGGCGACTGCCAGATTGCGGAGGGCCCGTACGCCGGTCACACGCTTTCGTGGCTGTGGGCCGAGCACCGCGAGCTCTTTGGCAACTGCGAGGGCAAGGAGTTCCCGCTGCTCATTAAGATTCTGGATGCCAAGGACGACCTTTCGATCCAGATTCATCCCAACGACGAGTACGCCGCCGAGCATGAGAACGGCAGCCTGGGCAAAACCGAGTGCTGGTATGTACTGGACTGCGAGCCCGGTGCCACGATCATCGTCGGTCAGCGCGCGCACGACCGCGTCGAGGCCGCACAGATGATCGAGGAAGGCCGTTGGGACGACATGCTCAACGTGCTGCCGATCCACAAGGGCGACTTTTTCCAGATTGATTCCGGTACCGTGCACGCCATCAAGACCGGCACGCTCATTTTGGAGACGCAGCAGTCGAGCGACGTGACGTATCGCCTGTACGACTACGACCGTCCCGGCACCGACGGCAAGCTGCGCCCGCTGCACATTGAGCAGAGCCTGGATTGCATCAACTTTAACGCGCAGGCACCGACCGACGGTACCGTAACCACGCCCGAGGTAGATGGCGTAACCGAGCTCGAGTCCAACCCCTGCTACACCGTCGACCGCGTGCGCGTCGACGGCAGCAAGACCCTCGACCAGCGCTGGCCCTTCATGTGCCTGTCGGTCATCGACGGCGAAGGCACCGTCTGCGGCGACCCCGTCCACAAGGGAAGCCACCTGCTGGCCCCGAGCACCGTCAGCTCCATCGACCTCGAAGGCAAGATGGAACTGATCATCAGCCACCTGTAGGTCACCGGTCCCCAAGCACTCGCCGGGACGGGGCGCGAGGTTTGGTCGCCTGCTCGGACAGTCCTGCTCGCACGGAGAGCAATTAAGTGCTCTCCGGCTCGTGCGGAACTCGCGATCGACCAAAGCCCGCGCCTCGTCCCGGCGAGCCTCTGGCTAGTTACGACAATCAAAAAGCAACAAGGGGCTCCCCCGCCCATCAAACGGGAGAGCTCCTCGCCATACATAACGAATCAAGGTGCCTATAGGTAGACCTTTTCGAGAAACGATAATGTGTCCTGAAGCCGCGCCCTTTCCTTACGGTTGGTCTGCCGATTTACATAAGAAGCAAAGTCTGTAAAGAAATCCTCCGCATCAGTCCTCATCTGCTCCGTTAACTCCAAACGCGCTGAGGACGACAACAAACCGGCAAGTCGAGCAACATCTGAACGATGCTTCCGCCGATCTATATCGTTGCAATGACGCCCTTCTTCATAGCTCCTGTTGATATCAATGTGCGCACGCATCTTGAGGGGGATGATATGGAGCGCATCGAGCAACGTGATGCCCTCTACGTTCGTTGCGTTGTCGCGAATAAATTCGTAGTAGCCATCGTCGAGAATAATGGCGGAAAGACTCGATATCGCCCCGTCAAAGGAAAGAGGAGCTACCTCGCTCATTTCGTCTTCGAGCACAAAATCAGGATGTCGGGCAAACAACTCGATTTGACCGGGATAGTCTAGGGCTCGCCTTGATCCTTTGGGCAAACAGAACCGATAGTAAGTGCACTTTCCATCGCCGACCTTTCCAACCTCGTATCCAGCTACTTTGATAAATGCCCACAATGCAGTGGCGAATTCAACGCCTTCCCCATCAACAATTACGACGACATCCAAATCTTCGGTTGCCCTAAACGAATCTCCTTCGCTGTCAAATAGAACGCTGCAGGCCCCTCCACCAATAAGGACGTAACCACCTTTGCAACTGCTCATGGCGTCGGCAAATCGCTCTATTCCCCTCACTTTTGACATATCGTCCTCCTGAGCTGTTCGACCGCGTCGAGCAGACGATCTTCTTTGTAATCTGCTTTTGCGCAAGCAACGTATAAGGAAAGCGGGTCGACACACTGCAAACCCGTCGTGTCAAAACTAATATCGGACGGCGCGTCCACGGGATACGACCAGATCTCAATCTCGATAGCGGCCGGTTCGTACCACTGGGCCTCCAACCATCTGTCGCCCATATGCCCTCTTAAGGCATCTACCTGATTCTTTTCGAGAGCAACGGTTGGGACAGAATCATTATGAGCAAGGTCGGACATATAGCTAAGTGCAGACACGCCGGAAAGTAGTGCATCGACGGCACGTAGCTCTGTTCTCTCGATAACCTTCTTGAGCCGGATTCGCTCTAAAACTGGTGTGCGAAGATAGTCCTCAAACCCATTTAACAGTGCCTCGGTCGACAAATCGGCATCGGACAGCACACGCTTTTTGCCGTCCCGTGCGATTAGCCCAGGAGCAATAGCGGCGATTTCCGAAAGATAGCCGCTGACGCTTGCCGCGCTTTTGCCACACAGACGCGCTAGGTCGCCGGCGGAGCAGTCAACCCATCGTCCCGCGATGAGATTTAGGACGATTCGTTGAGATTGGGGCGAAAGCGGAGCAGCGGGAGAAGCACCCAGCACCTCATCGGAAATAACAGCACCGATAAACGGCAGAAACGCATTTCGCTCATCTCGGATATATGCGATTCCCTCCGAAGAAAGCGCGCGCATAAAGCCTAAATCCATAGCATCCCAGCAAATTGCCACCGGGCGAGCATCTATCTTGCGCACTGCGTTGACGAAATTTCGCGCCGAAATGACACTGGGCGGTTCTTTTGGTTCCGCAACAATAAAACGACCTTGCTCAGACATGCCGAGCCGCGCTAAGCGAAGCGAATACCGCTCGAGATACATGCGAGGAATCTGCATCTCAACTAGCTCCGAGTCGATGGCGAGCTCTAAAGAGAAGAGCCTTTTTGGGAGACAATTTAGCAGCATGTCCAATCACCATTTTCATTTTAGTTACATTTTAGTTTATATCTGAAATTATACTGAATCGTATAAATTGCTCAATCCCTGAAGCCATAAGAAACAATCCAAAACGCAACAAGGGGCTCCCCCGTCCATGTACGGGAGAGCCCCTACTCGTATCTATAAATCAGCCCACCCGGCTCTCCAGATCAAAAAGCGAACGAGCAGAGCGACGTTCGCAAGCTGCAGGCCAAAACGCCGCAAGGAAGAGGGCGCGCCGGGGGCTTTGGTCGATCGCGAGTTCCGCACGAGCCGGAGAGCACTTAATGTGCTCTCCGTGCGAGCAGGACTGTCCGAGCAGGCGACCAAAGCCCCCGGCGCGCCCGGTCAACCTCGCAGTTAGGCATTCAGCTTGACGATCGGAGCAAAACCTTTCATTAGCTTTTTGGTCTGGCCGGTCTTTTCGAATTGGACCTCGATCATGTCTCCGGCGACCGAGATCACGGTGCCCGTGCCAAAGGTCTTATGACTCACGGTATCGCCCGCGGCAAAATCTTGCGATGCGCTGGCGCGATCGACCTTGCGCTCCACCGTCGGGGATACCTTGGATGACGACTTTTTAGCTCGCGGCGCGCCCGAGCCAAAGGTCGAGGCAACACGGCCGGCGTCGGGCGAAACCCCACGATGGCGCTCGGTACCATAAGTGCTGCCGCCAAAGAAGTCATCGAAGCTCGAGCCGCTGCGCGATCCAGAGCCGCCGGTCGAGCGCGTATGCGAGCCAAACACCTTGCCGCCATACATGTCCGAGCCCATACCCGAGCCAAACGTGCCGTGACGGTCGCCGCGCTTCTCCCAGCCCGTGCCCTCAAAACCGGCAGAACCGATACCGCTAAACTCGATGTCCTCAAACGGAATCTCGTTGAGGAAGCGCGAGCGCGGATTGGCAGAGGTCGAGCCGTAGGTGCGACGCGTGGCCGCATAGGTCAGGAACAGGCGCTTGCGAGCACGCGTGATGGCGACGTAGGCCAAGCGGCGCTCCTCCTCGAGCTTGCCCGGATCGTCACTACCACCAAAGTCGTGCACGTGCGGGAAGATACCCTCCTCCATGCCGGCCACGAACACCGCCGGGAACTCCAGGCCCTTGGCGGAGTGGATGGTCATCATGGTAATGGCATGCGTCTCGCCGGCCAGGGAATCCAAGTCGGAGCGCAGGGCCAGCCACTCCATGAGTGCCGGCAGCGCCTTACAGGTGAGCGGACCGTAGGTGCGCTCGATCTCGTCGGCATGCACGGCGCCCGCCGGCAGCTCAGTCGGCGCGGCATACGCGTTGCCCGCGATGGCGGCAGCCAGGGCATCCTGCGGAGACAGCGCCGGAGCGGCCAAGCCATCGAGCGGATTGGAGCCCGCGGAATCGCGCGCGCCAACGAGCGCCTCAAACGAAGACGCGGGCGCAGACGGGCCGGGCTCGGGCGCAGGCGCGCTCACCACAACGGGCTCGGGCTCAACGTCGGCGGGCACATCGGCAACACCAGCAGCGCGCAGCTCTTCCAAGCTCTCGAGCGTGCCTTCGATATCCTCGTGCGTCTCCTCAAATTCGGCGGCAACGCCCAGGAATTCCTGGATGTTCTCGGCGCGGCTCTCGGACTCCATGGTGCCCTCGGCGCGGAAAGCCTGCAGCAGGCCCGTCTTATCGACAATCATCTCGACAACGTCCTTGAGCTCGCCATCCATGCGACGGCCCTCGCGCACCAGCGACACAAAGCTCGACAGGCCGTTACGCACCTTGGCGCTAAACATGCCTGTCTCGGCTGTTGCGATCTCGCAGGCCTGGAAGAACGAGCAGCGATTGTCGCGCGCCAGCTGCTCGATCTTTTGTATCGAGGTGGAGCCGATGCCGCGGCGCGGCGTGTTGATGACGCGCTTGACGCTCATCTCATCTGCCGGGTTCACGATCATCTTAAGATAGGCCATGACGTCGCGGATCTCGGCACGGTCGAAGAATCGCGTGCCACCCACGATCTTGTAGGGCACGCCCGCGCGCAGGAACATATCTTCGAGGATACGCGACTGGGCGTTGGTGCGGTAGAACACGGCGATATCGTCGTAGCTCGTGCCTTTGGCATGCAGTTTCTCGATCTCGCCGGCAATCCAGCGGCCCTCGTCGCGCTCATCGCTTGCCTGGAAGGCCTGAATCTTCTCGCCGTCGCCCTCGGCCGTAAACAGGCGCTTGTCCTTGCGCTGCGAGTTGTGACGCACCACGGCGTTGGCGGCGCTCAGGATATGGCCCGTGGAGCGGTAGTTCTGCTCCAGCTTAACGGTCTTGCAGTTTTTAAAGTCCTTCTCAAAGTCCAGGATGTTGGTGATGTCGGCGCCGCGCCAGCTGTAAATGGACTGGTCATCGTCGCCCACGACCATGAGGTTTTGGTACTTGGCGGCCAGCAGGTTGGCGATCTCATACTGGACGTGGTTGGTGTCCTGATACTCATCGACGCTAATGTAGCGGAAACGCTCTTGGTACTTGTCGAGCACCTCGGGGCGGGTGCGCAGCAGCTCGAGCGTGCGCACGAGCAGGTCGTCGAAGTCCATCGCGTTGGCGGCGCGCAGGCGGCGTTCCAGCTCCAGGTAGACCTGCGCGGCCTTTTTGTCGTTGGGGCTGTCGGCGGATTTGAGCATGTCCTCGGGGCCGATCATGGCGTTTTTGGCCGAACTGATCTTGCTGCGGATCATATTGATGGGGAATTGCTTTTGCTCGATACCGAGCGCCTGCATAATATCGCGCACCATGCGCTTGGAATCGTCGTCATCGTAGATGGTGAACTGACCGGTGTAGCCCAGCAGGTCGGCGTCCTCGCGCAGCATACGCACGCACATGGCATGGAAGGTGCACACCCACATGCCACGGGTGCCGCTGGGAATGAGTGCCGCCAGACGCTCACGCATCTCGGCCGCGGCCTTGTTGGTAAACGTGATGGCAAGAATCTGCCAGGGCTTAACGCCCAGGTCGCCGAGCATATGCGCGATGCGGAAGGTCAGGACGCGGGTCTTGCCCGAGCCGGCGCCGGCAAGGACCAGCAGCGGGCCCTCGGTGGTCAGGACCGCCTCGCGCTGGGCGGGATTAAGGCTGTCGATGTCGACGAGCGGCTTGGCGGGCTTGGGCGCCGGCGCGGGAGCGTCGTAGATGTCGAGCGGAACGAGCTCGGGCTCCGGCGCAGCAGGGGTGGTGTATGCATCGAGCGGCACGGGTTCCGGCGCGGGCGGCACGGGTACCGCGGTGTTCTTTTCCCAGGGCAAGGGCTGGGTCATGGGCGACTCCTCATCTGACGGACGGTGCGCCTGCGGGCGGCGCCATAGTTTGAGCCGTACCAGTATACCGAGCCGCGCGGACACCGACGCAAATCACACCACGACTCCGTGCGCCACCGTCAGGCCCGCCCCAGCGGATTTGGCGCAATGGGGTCAGGTTACTTTGCACCAATCTATTGACAATCACGAAACCGCCGATGTCATGACAGCAGCAGCGAGCGGCGGCCAGGGCGAACAAATTGGCATGAAAAAGGGGGCAGCATAGACCTTTTGGTCATGCCACCCCCTTTGAATGACAAGTTGTCGCCCCGGCCGCCGCGCAGCGTCGACTAAGTTAGAGGCCGAGCATCGGCTCCAGAACGAAGAAGTATGCGAGCACTACGATGCCCAGGATGATGCGGTAAACACCGAAGCACTTAAAGTCGTGACGGCGGACGAAGCCCATGAGCCACTTGATAGCGATGAGCGAAACCACAAAGGCCACAACGCAGCCCACGCCCAGGATGGCGACCTCGTTGGCACCGAACGTACCGCCCTTGATGAAATACTTGACCAGCTTGAGCGCACTCGCGCCAAACATGACAGGGATGGCCAGGAAGAACGTAAACTTGGACGCCACCGAACGCGTGCAGCCCAAAAGCAGGCCGCCGATGATGGTGGAACCGGAGCGCGACGTGCCCGGAATCAGCGAGAGCACCTGGAAGCATCCGATGCCCAGTGCGGTCTTCCAACTCAGGTCCTCGAGCGTGGTGATGGAACCAAAGTCCAGATCCTCGTCATCGCGCTCATCCTCAGCGGTAGCCGCGGCGGGCGCCGCAAAGTGCGCACCGGCGGGACGTCCACCCGACACCACAGCACGAGAACCAAACGAACCGGCAACGGCCATTTCCTCGCGCTTGCTCGCGCGCCAGTTCTCGATCACGATAAACAGCACGCCGTACACAATGAGCGCCAGCGCCACGACGGGAGCATTGTAGAAATGCTCCTCCATCCAGTCGTTGAGCGGCAGGCCGATCGCCGCCGCAGGAATGCAACCGAGCACAATCTTGCCCCACAGCACCCAGGTGTCGCGACGGCCCTCCTTGCCCTTGCTGGGCGAGAACGGATTGAGCTCATGGAAGAACAGCACACAGACGGCCAGAATGGCGCCGAGCTGAATCACGACCAGGAACATGTTCCAGAACGTCTCGCTCACGTTCATCTTGACGAACTCGTCCACCAAGATCATGTGACCGGTCGACGAGACGGGCAGCCATTCGGTGATGCCCTCGACCAGGCCCATGAAGGCAGATTTTAGAAGCTCGATGATATCCAAAGGGACCCCCTCGTTAGACACCCGCCGATATTGTTCTGCGGACGGTGCGGGCGATGTCCCATTATCAACCGTTCGGGCGTGTCTGCGCCTACCCTTACCAAAAAACTCGTCCGTTCACAGAATTGCGAGCGGTCAAACCGAAATCCTTGGGTATAACTGCAACAAGATAAAGTGTCCGGCGGCCAACGCGCCCGCGCCCGCCCGACGCACGAGCCCCGCGCCCGTGCGATAGACCAAGGAGGAAACCATGAACGAGGGCTACACCAAGGTATTTGTTTCACTCGACGGTACTGAGCAGCAGGATTTTGTGCTCGCACGCGCCATCAAGGTCGCCGCGAACAACGGCGCCAAGCTAATCATCGGCCACGTTATCGATTCCACGGCGCTCGAGAGCGCCGGTTCCTATCCGGTCGATCTGGTCAACGGCCTAGAGGAGGCATTTAAGAACTCCATCGCCAAGCAGCTCGAAGAGGCCAAGGCCAATCCCGATATTCCCGAGGTCGAGGTCATGATTCGCGCCGGCCGTATTCGCGAGACGCTCAAGGACGAGATGCTCGACGTGGTTAAGCCCGACCTGGTGCTCTGCGGCGCCCGCGGCCTGTCCTCGATCAAGTATGCGCTGCTGGGTTCGATTTCGACGTTCCTGCTGCGCAACACGGACTGCGACATTCTGGTCGTGAAGTAGGTTCCTTCCCGCCGGCGCAAGGCCTGCGGGGTTATCACGCCGACGTCCTCGCCGCTTCGCGGCTGCGGGATGTCGGCTTTGATAATCCCTCCCGGCCTTGCGCCTTCGTCACCGTACTTCAGCGAGTTGTCTGATAGAAAAATGGCGTGCCGCCCCGTTTGGGGCGGCACGTTTTGTTTGGACGGGCGTTTGCCGTGTGCGTTACTCGAAGTATTGAAACTTGTTGGTTGAGAAGGCAAACGTGACGACAAAGCCTTTGCCGGAGTCGGATGCTGCGGTGACGTCGATGCCCATCTTGGAGCACAGGCGCGCCACCAGGTAGAGGCCGATGCCCGTTGCGCGCTTGGTGGTGCGGCCGTTGTCGCCGGTAAAGCCCTTCTCGAACACGCGCGGCAGGTCGGCCGCGCTCACGCCGCAGCCGTTGTCCGCAACGGTAAGCTCGATGCGCTCGCTCGCCAGGCCCCCGTCCAGCAACGCACCCGAAAACACGATCTTTGCGCCGTCCTCACGCGCATATTTAATGCTGTTCTGAATGAGCTGGCCCAGAATAAACTCGAGCCACTTCTCGTCGGTAAAGACCTCAAAGTCGAGGTTCTCGCACACCGGGGCCACGTACGCCGCGATGAGCTCGCGCGCGTTGGCCTTAATCGCGCCCGTCACCAGGGTCTTGAGATCCCAGCGGCGAATCAAGTAGTCGCGCTCCACGACTTCCGAGCGCGCGTAGTACAGCGCCTGGTCGATATAGCGCTCCACGCGAGCCAGCTCGCGACCCAGGTCATCCACACGCGACAGGTCGTCTTCGCTGCCATCCAGGTTTTCCAAAATCAGATGGGCCGCCGCCAGGGGCAGCTTGGCCTCGTGGACCCAGCTCTCGATATAGTCACGATAGTCATCGGTCTGACGCCGGCCTTCGGCAACCTCGTCGCATGCCGCCTTGCCCACCCGGCGCAAGACCTCGTACTCGAGCTCGCCCTCGGCATAGGTCGGGCATTGCACCATCTCCTGCACCCATGCGGGACTCTCGAGCTCCTCTGCCGCGCGCTCCAACTGACGCAGAAAACGGCGACGACGAGCGTACTCGATCACGATGCCGAGCATACCGAAGATAAAGGACACGCCAACCGCCACAACCACAATAGAAACGGGTGCGCCGGCGACCGTCAGCACAAAACAGCTCAGCAGCACGCCGCACGTCCACACGGCGACGGGAAGCAGCGCATCTTTAAAGAACTTGCCAAACGACATAGCCGGCCCCTAGACCGAATAGCCTTGGCCGCGATGCGTGGTCAAATACCCCTTGATGCCGATTTTTTCGAGCGTGGTGCGCAGACGGTTGATGTTGACGGTAAGCGTATTGTCGTCCACAAAGGCGTCGGAGTCCCACAGGTCCTGCATGATGGCCGAGCGCGAAACGATCTTGCCCGCGCGGCTCAGAAGCAGCGAGAGGATACGCAGCTCGTTTTTGGTGAGCTCGGTGCTGGTGCCCGTTTGCGTGTTGGTGACCATGGAGCGTGCGAGGTCGAGCTCCAGTCCCTTGTGGACGAGCGTGCTGCGCTCGCCCGCCGCCGCGGTGCGACGCAGCAAGGCATTGATGCGCGCCACGAGCACACGGGCGCTGTAGGGCTTGGGAACAAAGTCGTCCGCGCCGAGCGTCATGGCCATGACCTCGTCAATCTCGGTCGTGCGCGACGTGAGGACGATGATGGGGACCTCGGATTCGCGGCGGACTTCGTGGCAGATGTGCTGGCCGTCTTTGACGGGAAGCGTCAGGTCGAGCAGCACCAGGTCGGGTGCGGCGGCGAGAATATCGCGCGAGACGTGCTCAAACGATTCGCAGGCCTCGATCTCAAACCCGGCGCGGGCAAGGATGTCGATAAGCTCACGACGAATGGGCTCGTCGTCCTCAACGACATAAATCAGCGCCATGTGTCCTCCCATTTCGCGTAACTTGCACTTTCCACACCATTATGCCCACGGCGTCGCAGGTACACGCCTCGCGCGGTGCCAGGTGACAGAACTGTTCGCGAGCGGGGGCGTTTTGTCCGCCTCGCACTCGCAGCGGTGGCGGGGACCAAAATGATTCTTTAATCCCCGTCCCAGAAAAATCATTTAGCGGCGGGCACGGAGCTTTTCGTAGCCGTCGGCAAAGAAGGCGACCGTGGCGGCGTCGGCCTCGGCGGCGTCGGCCTCGGCGGCGTCCGTCTCAGTTGCGGGGACCACGCCGTGCTCGTCGCTCACCAGGAACAACGCGCCCTTAAGCTGCGCGGGAATGTCTACACGCGTGACCGGGATGCCCTTGGTCTGGGCCAGCTGCTCAATGAGCGTCGCCGTGCCGCACAGGCACTCGTCCGCCGGCGCCACAAAGGCAAGCTCGCCGTTATCGACGGCGGCGAGCAGCTCGGGCGCCACGCCGGTCTCGTCGGCTTCGGAGCGAGCCTCGGCAGAACGGGCACGCAGCGCCTTGGCCGACGTGTCGGCCAGCGGCTCGTACTCGCCCACCGTCATGGCGGCATTGCCGTTGATGTCGATCACCAGCATGAGCACGCCGTCGCGTGCGGTGTAATCGCCCTCGGCAAGCGACCACTCAACGTGCTGCTTGGCCCAGCTGAGCATGTTATGGGTAAGCGGCTCGCCCTGCACCAGGCGCTCGGACAGCGCGCGAATGTGGCGGTTGAGCATGGGCACCTTCTTGTTAGACATGCGCCAGCGGCAGATAAGCGCGGGCTTGTCGAGCGTAAACTTCTCGACCGCTTCCTGATTAGCGCAAAAGTCCTCGTACGCACGCTGATCCTCGGCATTGCCAAACAGCTCGGCATCATCAATCTGGGGCATGGTCATACCTTTCGTGTTAGTCATTCCGTCCTCTTATACCAAAAAGACGGCCCTCCAAACGGAGCAGCCGTCTTTTGCAGAGATTATTTTGTTCCGGGGCGAAACTTAGTGCCTAAAGTGGCGGGCGCCGGTAAAGACCATAGCAATATTGTGCTCGTTGCAGGCCTGAATGCTCTCGTCATCGCGCTTGGAGCCGCCGGGCTGGATGATGCAGGTCACGCCGTGCGCGGCAAGCACGTCGACGTTGTCGCGGAACGGGAAGAATGCGTCGCTTGCGCAGGCAAAGCCGCCCTTCTCCACGCCCTCACGCTCGCAGAAGTCCTCGGCACGCTCGCAGGCCAGCAGTGCGGAGTCAACGCGGTTGGGCTGACCGGGGCCCATGCCAATGCCGGCCTTACCCTTGGAGACCAGGATGGCGTTGGACTTAACGCCCTTGCAGACCTTCCAGGCAAACTCGAGCTCGGCCATCTCGGCGTCGGTGGGCTTGCGGTCGGTGGGGAACGTAAAGGTCGCGGGATCCTCGGTCACGTGGTCGACCTCCTGCACCAGCATGCCGCCGTCGACGGAGCGCAGCTCCACCTGAGCGCCGTGGTCCACGCCGCCGGTGGCCAGCACGCGCAGGTTGGGGCGCTTGGCCATGCGCTCGAGCGCCTCGGCGGTGTAGCTCGGGGCGATGATGACCTCGACGAACTGCTTGTTCTGATCGGCAAAGTGCTCAACCAGATCAAAGGGAACCTCGCGGTTGCAGGCGATGATGCCGCCGAAGGCGCTCTTGGGATCGCAGGCAAAAGCGCGGTCGTAGGCAGCCGTGATGTCCTCGGCAACGGCGGAACCGCAGGGGTTCTGGTGCTTGAGGATTACGCAGGCCGGCTCGTCGAACTCGCGGACCAGGTTCCAAGCGGCGTCGGCATCCAGATAGTTGTTGTAGCTGAGCGGCTTGCCCTGGATCTGCTTGGAGCCCACGAGCGGGAACTGCGAGCTCGCGGTGTTCTCGCAGCCCTCGGCAAAGCGATAGACTGTGGCTTTCTGCTGCGGGTTCTCGCCATAGCGCAGGTCGTCGACCTTCTCCAGCGAGATCTCGAGCTTGGCAGAGGTGTCCGCCACGTCGCTTGCCTGGGCGGCAAGCCAACGGGAGATAGCCGTGTCGTAGGCGGCGGTGGTCTGGTAGACCTTCACCTGCAGGCGACGACGGGTGGAAAGCGTGGTGCAGCCACCGGTCTCGTGCATCTCGGCCAGGACGGCATCATAGTCGGCCGGGTCGGAAATGACGGTAACGCTCGTGGCGTTCTTGGCGGCAGAGCGAAGCATGGAGGGGCCACCGATGTCGATGTGCTCGATGGCGTCCGCGAAGGTGACCTCGGGGTTGGCGACGGTCTTCTCGAACTCGTACAGGTTGACGACGACCAGGTCGATCAGCTTAATGCCGTGCTGAGCCGCCTCCTGCATGTGCTGCTCGGAATCGCGGCGGGCCAGCAGCGCGCCATGAACCTTGGGGTGCAGGGTCTTAACGCGGCCGTCCATCATCTCGGGATAGCCCGTGAACTCCTCGATGGGGGTTACGGGAATGCCCGCGTCCTCGATGGCACGAGCCGTGCCGCCCGTAGAGATGATCTCGACGCCAAAGTCGTCAACCAGCGTCCGTGCGAAATCGACGACGCCCGTCTTATCGGTAACCGAGATCAACGCGCGTGCGATCTTCACATCAGATCCCATGCAGTCCTCCTGTCTGGTACGCCGCCGTGCTCTGTGAGTCGGTGATACGTCGATCTGCAGCGCTCGCGCAGCGGCATTGAAAATACTGATTTAATGTAGCGCATCGAGCGCATCGATGCACCCCGCAACGGGCGCATGTGCAGAAAAAGTTTGCGAGCGGAGGGGATGGGCATGACACCGGGCACGGTGAGTTCATGGAACACAGGGGCACCATAATTAGATGCCAATGGCGTGGTAGAACTGTGCTCGATATGCATCCGCAAAAGAAAGAGGCACCATGGTCTCGCGGGTTCTCTACCGACCGTTTGATACCGAAGACTTCGACACCATCGCGCTGATTCTGCAGCAGCTTTGGCATAACAATTCGGATAACGATGAGTACAACCGCCTTGAGGCCGCGTGCGACCTCGCCTATTGCCTTTCGTCATCGACGTTTTCGCAGGTTGCGGTGATTGACGGCGAGGCGCGCGGCATTGCACTTGCACGCGCAGGACAGAACTCCGGCGTCACTATCAACGAGCATTGGATGGATACCGAACGCGCACTGCTATCGCAGATGCGTGAGCTGGAGCCTGATGCCTGCGCCGAGTATCTCTCGTTTGTGCGCGCAACCATCCGAACCAACAACCGCCTGCTCGAGAGCAGCCCGTTGCCGCACGACAACGAGGTCACGCTGCTTGCCGTGGATCGCGATGTCCATGGCCTGGGCGTTGGCACGGTTCTGCTCGATGCCGCGGTCTCGCACCTGTCCTCGCTTGGAGCGACGAGGGCGCACCTGTACACCGACTCCAACTGCTCGTGGAAGTTCTACGAGCTGCACGGCTTTAAGCGCACGGCCACGCACCGCGCCAACCGCGAAGAGCGCCGTCACGACATGCCGCGCGAAAGCTTCCTCTACGAACTCGACCTAACAGCCTAAACCTGGCAGCCATACCTAGTCATTTAGGAACGTTCCCAGTGATTAGTCGTTGGGGACAGCCTTCGTAGGTAGCGCATAAAAATGGGATGGATCCGTCGGCAGTCGCCGGAGAAGATCCATCCCAAAAATCAGAGCGCACTAGAACGTTCCGCCGCCTCCTCCGCCGACGCCGCCACCGCCGCCACCGGAAAAGCCACCGCCACCGCCGCCGCTCGAGCTATCGGAACTCGAAGCCAGCTCGCGGATGGTCTCGTGATACACATCATTGAACGAATCGAGCGGAGACTCGTTGCCGTAGTGATGGTAATACCACCAGTAGCAGGGGTAGTTGTCGTAGAAATCGTCGCTGTTGCGCAGGTCCGCAGGCACGGCCTCGGCCAGCTGTCGCAACACTTCTTTCGAAACGCCCAGGGCAACGCCCATCACCAGCAGCTTGTTCCACAGAATCAGATCGCTGGGGATGGCCTCCTTCAGGCGCGTAAAGTCCTCGAGCCAATGCTTAAGCGCCTTGCAGCGAGCCGCCACTTCGGCGCCCTCCGGCGTGTAACGGCGGAAGGTGCAGCTCAGGACAAAGCCCACGATCGTGACGGGGATCGAGATCATAGCGGCACCGACGTTGGCGTCCGCAAAGTCGGTATAGAACAGAGAGCCCAGAATGCCAAAGACAATGATGATGCCGAGAACCAGGCCGGCCACCATCGCGATAGTGCCATCCGATGCTATAAGCTCGCGCGCTTCCAGCTTGCCCTTAACTGTGCTCTGATAGTCCTCGAGCTTGTCGCCAACAGATGTGGTACGCTCGCTAGCGTACTCCTCCAGCTCACTAAACGTGCGCGAACGGACTCCGTCCTTATCGGGCTTAACGCCGGCGAAGAAGACCTTGAGCACATCGCGATCGATGCCGTCCTTCTTGGCAGCCTTCCAGGCCTCGTCGGTCACTGTGATGCGATACGTCTGCTCCTCTTTTTCGCGACGGAGCAGACCCTTCTTCTTGGTCTCGGTCGCTTCTTCCAGCTTGATCACGCGGTCGTCGGTCAGCTTCATGAGCGTGGCGATATATGCCTGATCGGGCACCTCGTTCCAGCTCATGAGGGCCGAAAGCACGGCGGGATGGTCGGCCGAGGGCACATCGCGGAAATATTCGTCCTGGAAAAGCGGCTTGGGCTTGCGCTTGCGCAGCTTGAGCATAACGATTGTGCCGGTAAAGGCCACCGCCGCAACAACACTTAGCACGGCAAGTGCATTGGCAATTATGCGAGCGTGAGCGCGGCGGGCGTTAGCTTCGTCGGCCCATTCCTTCTCTTCGCTCAGGATCGTTGACATACGCTCTTCGCCCGAGGCGGCAAGCTGCGGCACCCAGTCGCTGGGGAAGGCGATGCGTGCCTCGGCGAATTCGCCCTGATGCACGCAGGGAATGGTATAGGTGACCATGGGCTCGTCCTCATCGAGCGACACGTCGCCCGCCAGCGGACCGTGGCCCCATGCGCGGAAGTTATCGCCTTTGACGGCCGCCGTCCCGGCAGCGGCATTTGCGAAGCGCACTTCCATCTCGACATCGTCGGAATCCGCAGACCAGCCGTCGCCCACGAACTTCCAGTAGAGCTCGGCGGTATCGGCCCAGTTCATAACCGCACCGGTCATGGTGTAGCTCACGTAATAGATCGCGCTGTCGCCGCTCTCGTGGGGGCTGAACACCTTAATCCTTACGCCGTCACCGGTCTGCTCGACCGTGTAGACGCCAGAGTCGCCCTTGTTCGCGCTATCGACTTTGTTAAACGCAGTGTCCTCTTCCTCGACACTCAGCACATCGACGCCCGCCGAGCCGCCCTGCTGGTTGGAGCCCGTATTGATCTCCCAAAACACGCCGTTGATGTCGTCATCGAAATCAAACTGGCGCCCCTCGACAACGGTCAGCGAGCCGTCGGCCTCGACCGTGGCACTGATGTAGGTTTGGGTCATGGAGTAGCCGTCGGCGTGTGCGGCGGCGGGCAGTAGCAGCAACGCAAGCGCGATGAGTGCGCAGACGGAAGCAAATCGCGCAAACAGGTGGCGCTGCCGGCTGACTTTGGCGGCGAGGGTGTTCATAGGCACATCCTTTGTCTGTAAAACCAACAGCGCCATTGTCCCACGTTTGTGGGTACGCATGGCGAACATCTAGGCGACCGGAGCGCCAAACGGGACGAAAGTCACGCCCGCGGCCGGCACCTGGGGACGTTCCTTATCTGCCGGCAATCTGGGACACTCCTTGGCATAGCCCGCTCCGGCAATAGATACCACTTCATAGCTCCGTCACAGGTGTAGCGGCTTTGTGTTGCCGCATGCGCACTGATTGAGTCCGCGAGCAAGGGGCATAAAGCAGTTGAGCGAAAACGGTTTGCCCCTTTGCCGTTCGCTTGAGGATCATGTCCCCCTTTTCCGCGGAAACCCCGGCAGTTGCGAAGAGCTGCCGGGGTTTCTGTCGTTTGAGGGGTTGGGCTGGCGGGCGGCGATCGAGCTATCGAGCCGGTGGTCCGGCACGCGCAACGCGCGGCCTCGGCAACTTGCAGGCCACGGCAGCGTCTCCCCCACCGCGCCCCGCGCTATACTCGTCCGCATGGATATCAACGCATGCAACATAGCAACACACGCCGCGGACGCACCAGCAACGGCAGCGCCCACCCCCGTCGTGGGCCGTTTCGCCCCGTCGCCCTCGGGCCGCATGCACCTGGGCAACGTGTTCAGCTGCCTGTGCTCGTGGCTTTCGGCCCGCAGCCAGGGCGGCAGCATCGTGCTGCGCATCGAGGACCTGGACGATCGCTGCAAGCGCCCGGAACTTGCCGCTCAACTGATTGACGATCTGACCTGGCTGGGGCTCGAGTGGGACGAAGGCCCCTACTACCAGCACGATCGCCTGGATCTGTACGAGGACGCCCTTCGCCAGCTGCAAGACGCCGTCCTCACCTATCCCTGTTTTTGCACGCGTGCCGAACTCCACGCCGCGAGCGCGCCGCACGCCAGCGACGGCACGCCCATCTACCGCGGCGCCTGCCGAGGCCTTTCGGCCGAAGAGGTCGCCCGCCGCAGTGCCCTGCGTGCTCCGGCCACGCGCCTGCGCGTGCCCACCGTCGACGACCTCGCCGGCGACGTGATCGAATTCGTGGACCGCACGTACGGAGCCCAATGCGAGGCACTCGCCACCGAATGCGGTGACTTTTTGGTGCGCCGCAGCGACGGCGTTTTTGCCTACCAGCTAGCCGTGGTGGTCGACGACGCTACCATGGGCGTCACCGAGGTCGTGCGCGGATGCGATCTGCTGGGCTCCACGCCCCGCCAAATCTACCTGCAGCATCTGCTGGGACTTCCCACGCCACGCTACGCGCACATTCCACTGCTCATGTCGCCGGACGGGCGCCGCCTTTCCAAGCGCGACCGCGACCTGGACCTGGGCGAACTACGCGCCCGCTTTGGCACGCCCAAGGCGCTGCTGGGCTGGCTCGCCGGGCAAACGGGCATCGCATCGGACACCACGCCGCGCTCTGCCGAGCAGCTGGCCAAGCATTTTAGCTGGGATGTTATCCGTACGCATCGGGAAAACATCACTGTAACGGTCGAGTAGCCAGCCACCCCGCCCCTACGCAACATCCCAGGGCTGAAGTTCGTCGCCCAAGCGAACTATGCAGTCGAAGAGCACGGTATAGCGCTCGGCCGGGTTGGCGTCACGGTGAAAGTGCCCGTAGTACCAGTGCTTGTAGTCCAGGCGGTCCTCCAGCTCGTCGAAAAACGTGGTGAGTCGATCGACATCAGGATAATTCCAGCCGGGTGCCGGATAAAGCGTGGGCGAAAGCATGCGCGTAGAGCAGGTGTGGGTGATCACGTAGTCGACCTTCCAGCCCATGCTCTCGAGCTTTGCCCGCGCCTCCTCAAAGTTGCGCTCGTCCGGCAGCTCCTGCGGCCACCAGCTGGAATACGGAATGCGGTATTCCTTATCCACGCTCGTGGCGCCGCCCATGGTAAAGATCGTTGAGCCGTCGAGCTCAAAAACCTCGCCGCGCGTCAGGCGCCGTATGGGAGAGGTATCCGACAGGCGCTGCGTCAGCCCACCGTGCCATAACTCCATGGGGCGCTCCGCCCAGTGATCGAAACGCTCGTGGTTGCCGTCGACAAACAGCACCGTATAGGGGCGCGACTCCAGCCAGGCGATATCGGCGCACTCCTCGGCAGAGAAATCCCACGGAAAGCCAAAGTCGCCCGCGATGAAGAGATAGTCGTCACTTGTCAGACCATCTCCAAGATCCCAGTCGCGAAGCTTTTGCATGTCGACGCCGCCGTGAATATCGCCCGTCACATAGACCGTCATCGGATCACCACTTCCCTGTAAGTCGCTAGCCCACATTCTGCACGATCACTAAGCCAACCGTTCCAGCCCTTCTATCCTTTGGGACCTACCCCTCGTTCTTCCATCCAAACGGGTCAAGCACCCAAAAAATCAGATCGAGCACGCCGCCGGTCATCATGGCGCCGGCAAGGGCCATGCAAACGTGCAGGGAACTGGCACTTCGGAGCACGTCGAATGGCCCCAGAACAGCCAGCAGCGCGACCGCTGCGCCGGCTACGCACAGCGCGAGGCACGGCCCCGCGTCCTTAACGCACTTCTTTGCGAGATGCTTTGCGTTGTCACTCATCAATATCGAACTCCTTAGAGGGTCGTTGTTTGGGTACATGCCTCCGCGGCAGAGCAGGGCGGCAGGGTAAGTGTCACATGTCGTGCGGACATCAATGGAGAAACCGCCTGCTCGACCAACCTTTGACGCCGTTTTGCACCGGCACCACATCCCCCGCTATCGAGGTCTAATACTTTTCCCACCGCTACCCAAAAACTCATCCAACATTAATCTTGGCTCAAGAATCGCTTAATCTATAACCTGCACTATAGAGTTCGACCAAGGGCGGGGCGGCGCCACGCAGGCCGCCGAACGCAACGCTCGCGCCCGGGCAGATCGCCCGGCGTCGCGCCCATCGAACGAAAGGACAGGTCATGGACGACCTCGAAAAAGTTGAAACCATCCGCACCAAGTGCAACGTGAGCTACACCGATGCCAAGGCGGCGCTCGACGCCGCCGACGGCAACGTTTTGGACGCCATCATTTGGCTCGAGTCGCAGGGCAAGACCCAGACCACATCAGCGCATGCCGCCACCGAGTCTGAGCCGGTCGATGAGCCCTCGGCCGAGATGATCGCCGCGCAGGCCGCCTACGAAAAGTCGAGCGAAAAGACCGACTTCTCCAAGAAGATGGACAGCGTATGGGAGTACCTCAAAAAGCTCTTCCGCCTGAGCCTGGACACCAAGTTTATCGCCACGCGCCGCGATGCGATCATCCTCAACATCCCCATCCTGATCCCCATCATCGCCCTGTTTGCCTGGGGCGCTACGATTTGGCTAATGCTGATTGGCCTGTTCTTTGGCATGCGCTACCGCATCGACAGCGACGGCGACGTGCCCGGCAGCATCAACAACCTTATGAATCACGCCGCCGATGCCGCGGACGACATCAAGCAAAATCTGAACGACGACAAGTAATCGCAAACGGGGGCACGCATGGCACGGATCCTGATCGTAGAGGACGAGGAGAAAATCGCCCGCTTTGTGACGCTCGAGCTGGAGCACGAGGGCTACCAGGTGGAACACGCCGCCGATGGCCGCACCGCCGTGGACCTGGCGCTGGAGCGCAACTACGATCTTATTCTGCTCGATGTGCTGTTGCCGCAGCTCAACGGCATGGAGGTCCTGCGGCGCGTCCGCAAGCACAAGGATGTGCCGGTGATAATGGTCACCGCGCGCGATGCCGTGATGGACAAGGTGGCCGGGCTCGATGCCGGCGCCGACGATTACCTGACCAAGCCGTTTGCGATTGAGGAGCTGTTCGCACGGATCCGCGTGGCGTTGAAGCGCTCGGAGGCCGTGCGGGCGGCTTCAGGCGTTGGCGGCATCGGGACGGGCGCGGCAGGCGGCACGGGTGTCGGCGCCACTGCGATGCCCCCGGTCAGTGACTCGACCCAGGTTTCCGCCTCGCTCTCCCCCGCCACGCTCGCCGTGGGCTCGGTTGCGCTCGACCCCGACCGCCGCGAAGTCACGGTCGGCGGCTCGCCCATTGCGCTCACGGCCCGCGAGTTCGATGTCCTCGCCCTGCTTATGGCGCATGCCGAGACCGTGCTCACGCGCGAACGCATCGCGCACGAAGCGCTGGGCTACGAATACATGGGCGACACCAACAACGTCGACGTGCACATCGCGCATCTACGCGCCAAGATCGAGGACGCCGGCGGCGTCCGCATCATCCAGACCGTGCGCGGGGTGGGCTATGTCTGCCGCGCGTAACGCCGAGGCCAAGCGCGTCACCTCCATCGCCCGCGCCATCAACTGGAGCTATATGTGGCGCCGCCTGATGAGCTACGTTTGGCTCGACCTGCTGCTAGTAGTGATTGTGGCGGCGATCCTTGTCTATGGATACAACCAGACGCTGCCCAACGGCGCGTTTACCGCAGGATGGATCCCCAGCGCCACCGTTCGCGGCATGACGCTGACGCCCGCGCGCGGCTGGGACCTGACAACGCTCACCTATACCGTCGAGCTTGCGCGTACCACCAAGACTTTCCCCCTCGCGCAGGACCTCGTCACGCTATGGCCTCTCTACCTTGTCGTTGTGGGTTGGCAGGTCATCAGCGTGCTCAACATACTCGGCGGCGCCCGCCGCGTGCGCCGCACCATGGCGCCGCTCAACGATCTGGCCCTGCGCGTGGACGAACTCGGCCGCATGCAACTCGCCGGCGGCAAAATGGAAACACTGGAGCAGGCCATCGAGCGCGCAAGCGTCGACTCGCCGAGCGTCACCACCGGCGACGCCGACCTGGCAAGCATCGAGGTCGCACTCAACCGCCTGCTGCGCCAGATGCAAGAGGCCAAGCTGCAGCAGATGCGCTTTGTCAACGACGCGAGCCACGAGCTGCGCACGCCCATCGCGGTGATTCAGGGCTACGTGAACATGCTCGACCGCTGGGGTAAGGACGACCCGGACGTGCTGGCGGAATCCATCGCGTCCCTTAAAGCCGAAAGCGAGCACATGCAAGAGCTTGTGGAGCAGCTGCTGTTTTTGGCACGCGGCGATGCCGGGCGCACGGTCCTGCGGCGCGCGCATACCAACTTGGCTGCACTGGTCAGCGAGGTATGCGAAGAATCGCAGATGATCGATACCGAGCACACGTATCGGCTGGCTTCTGACGCTGCGCTTGCCAGCGACCCGCGCTGCGACGCGCCCGTCGACGTGGCGCTCGTGAAGCAGGCTCTGCGCGTGATCGTGCAAAACGCCGCCAAGTACTCGGATGCGGGAACGACCGTCACATTTGGCATAACGCCAGATGCGGGCGCGGGCACGATCGACATAAGTGTTGAGGACGAGGGCATCGGCATGAACCAGGAATCCGCAGCTCACGCGTTCGAGCGGTTCTACCGTGCCGACAACGCGCGCGATGCCGGCGCACAGGGTTCGGGTCTGGGGCTTGCGATCGCCAAGTGGATCGTCGACAGCCACGGCGGCGTCATCGGTGTGACCTCGGTCGAAGGGGTCGGCAGCCGCTTTACGATTCGCCTGCCACGATAGGAAGCCCCTCGGCATAAATAAAGGGATAGGGCCACGCGACCCTATCCCTTTTTGCCAGCTATGGCAGCTTGTGCGCTACTCGCGGCACAGGTGCACGGCGAAACCGGCGAACTCGCGCTTAAAGTACACGAGCTTGGTGCCGCCGTCGGACAGCAGCACGCGCGACTCTTCGTTGACCTCGAGCCCGCGCTCGGCAAACCACTTCTCAGCTGCATCGATGTCGTTAACGGCAAAGCCGATGTGGCCCTTGGTGCCACGACCGTTCTGCTTCATGATCTCGACCAGCGAATCGTTGAAGTACGAAACCGGGGTCTCGATGACGGGCAGGCCCATCATCGTCGAGAACAGCTCCGCGATCTCCAGGGCGTCTGCCGGGTCGGTGGCGTTAATGCCCACATGGGCAACGCGCATACCAAAGAGCTCTACCGGGTTGGCGTTCTGCTCACTCATGCAGTCAGCGCCTACTGAGCCATGACGTCGAGAACGGCCTTCTCGGCGGCAACGCGGTTCATGCCGGTCATGAAGGGCACGCCACTCACGTACGGGCAGGTGAGGCCCTCGGGGGCAACGGTGGTGGCGATCAGCAGGTCAGCGCCCTCGTCGCAGTAATCCTTGGCCTCGGAGATGGCGCACTGCACGATCTCGTACTTGTCGGCATAACCGTTGGCGTCGAGCAGAGTAGCGACCTTCTGGGCAACGAGCGTGGAAGTAGCAGCGCCAGCACCGCAAGCCAAAACGATCTTCTTCATAGGTAATGTCTCCCTTCATGGTTTACTTTAGGTAAGTGTACCGCAGCGAGCGATGGCACTCGGCCTCGATGAGCTTTTATGCCAGTTTGCTTGCGCGCTGCGTATAATACATCTAGTACGTGTTGTCATACCGCTCGCTTTATGAGCGACTAAGGACCCTAATATGCCCGATTCCCGCACACTCTGGACCGCCGTCGTTATCATCTGCATCGCCGTGTCGGTGTTCTTTAGCGTCAAAAAACGCACCACGTTTAAACGCCTGCAGCAATTGATGGCCGCCAAGCAGTGGGACGAGTTCGATCGTTTGCTCGACGGCAAACTCACCAGCATGCTGTACCCGCGCTACAACCGCGACTACCTGCGCCTGAACTCCTATCTGCTGCGCGAGGACCATAAGCGCGCCGACGAGATGTTCGACCTGCTACTGGGACTCAACCTGCCCAAGATGCAGCGCGTCGACCTGGTGATCAAAGCTTTTAACTACTACGTTGGCCAGGAGGACCGCAAAAAGGCCAAGGAGTTGCTGCACGAGATCAAGGGCTTTGAGGGCGGTCAGGCCGAGGCAGTCGCACACGAATGCCAGCTGATGTACGACACGATGATCCTCAAGCGCCACAACGACATTCCCGAGCTGGAGCGCATGCTCGAGGATGTCGGCGACGACCCGGTCAAGCGCTGCCGACTGGAGTACCTGCTGGCCCTGCAGTATCAAAACAAGGGCGACGAGGCAAAGTTCCAAGAGTTCCTTGAGAAGTCGGGCCAACACTCGATGGCCGTCAACGCGTAGCGGACGGCTTGTGCTAGACTTCTAGTCTCACGGGGGCGTGGCGGAATTGGCATACGCAGGGGACTTAAAATCCCTCGCCGCAAGGATTGTGGGTTCGAGTCCCACCGCCCCTACCATTTAGCTTTTACGAGCTCGTGTCCCCCGGGGATGCGGGCTCGTTTCTTTTGGACGCCGGTGGGGCTCTAAGTTGGTACTCCCACATTTTTCGATGGAAAAACGTGGTTGTCTTACACATTTTTCGATGGAAAGACGTGATTGTCTCGCACATTTTTCAAGGGAAATGCGCATATGGCCTTATACTATCCGAAAAGGTTGGGAGGCAATATGCAGCGACAGCTTATGAGTGAACTTATCGCTTGGAAATCAAGGGCGAATCGCAAACCTCTCTTGCTTAAGGGGGCCCGCCAGACAGGTAAGACTTGGCTTCTTAACGAATTCGCAAGCCAGCAATATCAAAACGTCATTCGTTTTGACTTTATGCTCGAGCCGAGCGCACGCTCGCTGTTCGATGGGGACCTCGACCCCAAGCGTATCATCTCTCAGATAGAACTCTTGCGCGGCCAAACCGTAACGCCGGCGGACACGCTCATCGTTTTCGACGAGATCCAGGAGGCGCCACGCGGCATCACCTCGCTCAAGTACTTCAACGAGCTTGCACCCGAATACCACATCGTGGCTGCCGGTTCCTATATGGGCCTCGCGCTCCGACGCGAAAACGAGTCATTTCCCGTCGGTAAAATCGACCAGCTCACCATGCGTCCCATGGGGTTTGCCGAGTTCGTTCGTGCCGTCGACGGCAACCCGCTCGCCGACGCTATCCTTGCCGCAGACATGAACCTTCTAGCAAACGTTACCGAAAAGCTCGAGCACTTGCTCAAGGAATACTTTGTTGTCGGTGGTATGCCCGAAGTTGTCTCCGCTTTCACCGAGACACGCGACTTCATCGAAGCCCGTAGGCTTCAGCAGCAAATCATCGAGGCTTACGAATCCGATTTTGGCAAACATGCACCCGCCCGCATTGTCGAGCGCATGAGGTTGGTTTGGAAATCCCTGCCCGGCCAGCTTGCAAAGGAAAACAAAAAGTTCGTCTACGGAGCCCTTCGCCCCGGGGCGCGCGCACGCGATTTTGAAGAGAGTCTCCAGTGGCTCATGGATTACGGAATCATTCATAAGGTGCCGCGCGTTTCCGCCCTCAGGGCACCGCTCTCGAGCTACGAGGACCTCTCGGGCTTCAAGCTATTTTGCATTGACACCGGTATCCTCGGAGCGCTCTCCAACCTCCCACCGGCCATCGTCCTTAACGGGCCCGCTGTTTTCACTGAATTTAAGGGCTCGCTCACCGAGCAATACGTCGCGCAGGAACTCTTGCTGCAAGGCAAGAGTCCCGCGTATTGGTCCTCTACCTCTGGCAATGCCGAAACCGACTTTGCCATCGACCATGCGGGAACCGTGCTTCCGCTTGAGGTCAAGGCGGCAGAGAACCTTAAAGCGAAGAGTCTGAAAATAGCCTGCGAAAAATTCAAGCTCGAGCGTTGCGTGAGGAGCTCCCTGGCGGCATATAGAGACGAGGGCATGCTCGTCAATATTCCGCTTTGGGAGATTGGGCAAATCGACAAGCTGGCATAGGCGCTGTGGGGACGCCCCGCAAGGACTGTCCCCAGGTGCCGGCTGTTGAGTTGCGGTGGAATAGGGACTGTTTGGTGCCCGAAAGGGCGATTTTAGTCCGTATTTCACCGCAACTTATTTAGAGGGCGCTGAGGTTGGGGGTCCAGCCGATGGTGGGGGTCGCGCCGTCGAGAACCTCGTTGATGGTGGCGGCCATGCCGGCGAGGAGGCTGTTCTCACTTACGGTGAGCGACTCGTAGCTACCGGCGCGCATGAGCTCGCGAACCACCACGGCGCCGGCCAGAATCACGCCCGCGCGCTTGGGCTGCACGCCCGGCAACGCGGCAATGCCTGCAACATCCAACGCAGACATGCGCTCGATAGCGGCCGAAATCTGCTCCATCGAAAGCTCGCGCAGGTGCACAAAGTTCGAGTCGTACGGCTCCAGTTCGTGGACCAGCGCCACGAGCGTGGTAACGGTACCGCCCACCGCGACGAGGCGCTCGGCGCGCTCAAAGTCGACAGGCAGGCCCTCAAAGTAAGCCCCGAACTGCTCGCCCGCCCATACGCCAGCGGCGGCAAGTTCACTGTCCGTTGGCGGCAGCGCCGAGAAAAACCGCTCCGTCACGCGACGGCAACCGATGTCCAGTGAGCGCGTTCCCTCCAGCGCAAAGACGCCACGCTCCGGCGCATAGACGCCCGTCGCGAGCTCCGTGGATCCGCCGCCCGAATCGGCAACAATGATGCGCTCGCCGGCAAAGTCGTGCGCCACGCCAAAAAACGTCAGGCGTGCCTCGACCTCGCCCGGAATCACCTGTGGCTCAAGCCCCAGATCGCGCAGGCCGTCCAGCAGCAGTGCTGCGTTGGACGCATCACGCGCGGCGCTCGTGCAGGTGGTGCAGATGCACGCGGCCCCAAAGCCACGAGCCTCGTCCACAAACATGCGGCACGCAGCGAGCACGCGCTCAACGGCCGCCTCGCAAAAGCGGCCCGTCGCGTCCACGCCCTCACCCAGATCGGTAATCTCGGTATGCTTGGACGATTCCACGATTGCCCCGCCCTCGACCTGGGCCAACACCAGTCGCGACGACACCGTTCCCAGGTCGATCGCGGCCACCTTATAGCGTTTGCAATTTGTCATTGCGAGCTCCCCTCCGGGCGCTATTTGCCGTTGGACACGACCGTCTGACCCTCGACGCCGTTAAACCCAAACAGCATGTCGAGCGCTTGGATGTACCACGGCGCGTCCTTACCGACTTCTTCGATTTCCTTGGCCACTTCGCTGGCCTTCTTGGCGTTTGAGGACTTTTTGCTCGACGAGGCATCCGAATCGTCGTCCAGGCCCTGCACTTCAATCCTCTTCTCGCCGGGCATCACCAGGCCCAGGTCCTCGGATGCCGCGTCCTTGATACCCTCCTCCGAGAGCAGTTTGTCGACGCTTTTTTGCAGGTCGTCGTTATATTGCTCGCGAATCTCGACCTGCTTGGCCAAGATGTCGCTCGAGCGTTTTGCCACATACAGGTCGCGCACGGGGAAATACAGGCTCACAAGCGCCAGGGCGACGACAATGCCAACAAACAGCCCCCGCTGGGGACCGTGGGTAAAGTCGTAGATTGCCTTGACCACCGCGTTATCGTTGGCGTAATGCATGAAGTCCGAGCCCGAAAGACGGTTCGAGGGCCTACTCGGCTTTTCATGCGTTTGAGCCGAGGAACGCTGAGCATGCTCCGAGTGCGCCGGGCGCACCGAACGTAGCGGGCGGTCCGTCGACGTATTCACTTGAGCACGAGAGTGTGAGGCACTTGTCGGTCGCTGCGTGGAGCAGTCGGCACCGGCGTAATCGGACCCGCCGAGCTGCACCGTGCGCGCACGGCGAGGCGACGGCTCACGCGAACCGGCGGAATAGTACCTGTTGTCGTAAATCTGATCCATGTGCGCCTTGTGCGGTTGAGGTTTGTTTGCGCTAAGTCCTTTAGTTATAGCACGAGCGCCCGCACCGCCTTCGCCAGCCTTTGCTCGACATAAAAAAGGCGCTGAGCCGTATGGCCCAGCGCCCATAGCGCTTTGCGGTATCCTGCCAAGGCGAGGCGGAACCGAGTCAGCCTCCCCCTCGCCAAATTCGCCCGTTTAGCGAATGTTGTAGAACGCGGCCTTGCCGGCGTAGCGCGCGCTGCCCTCGAGCTCGTCCTCGATGCGGATGAGCTGGTTGTACTTGGCGATGCGGTCGCTGCGGCACGGGGCGCCCGACTTGATCTGGCCGGCGTTGACGCCCACGACCAGGTCGGCGATCGTGGAGTCCTCGGTCTCGCCGGAACGGTGGCTCACGATGCAAGCGTAGCCGGCCTCCTTGGCGGTCTCGATGGCCTCGAGTGACTCGGTGAGCGTGCCGATCTGGTTGACCTTGACCAGGATCGCGTTGGCGGCACCCAGCTCGATGCCCTTCTTGAGGCGCTCGGTGTTGGTGACGAACAGGTCGTCGCCCACCAGCTGCACCTTGTTGCCAATGCGGCGGGTAAGCTCGACCCAGCCGTCCCAGTCTTCCTCGGCCATGCCGTCCTCGATAGAAATGATGGGATAGGTGTCGACGAGCTTCTCCCAGTAATCAACCATCTGGGCACTCGTGTACTCCACGCCCTCGCCCTTGAGCTCATACATGCCGGTCTCGGCGTTGTAGAACTCGGTCGAGGCCGGGTCCATGGCGTACATGAAGTCGACGCCGGGCTTAAAGCCAGCCTTCTCAACGGCCTTGGTGATGTACTCGAACGGCTCGGCATTGGTCTTAAGGTTGGGGGCAAAGCCGCCCTCGTCGCCCACACCGCCGCCCAGGCCGGCCTCGTGCAGCACGCCCTTGAGGGTATGGTAGACCTCGGCGCACCAACGCAGGCCCTCGGCAAAGCTCGGGGCGCCCACCGGCATGATCATGAACTCCTGGAAGTCAACGTTATTGTCGGCATGCACGCCGCCGTTGAGGATGTTCATCATAGGTGTGGGCAGCAGATGAGCGTTGACGCCGCCCAGGTACTGGTACAGCGACAGGCCCGCCGACTCGGCGGCGGCGCGGGCAACGGCCAGCGACACGCCCAGGATGGCGTTGGCACCGAGCTTGGTCTTGTTGGGGGTACCGTCCGCGGCAATCAGCGCGGCATCGACGGCGCGCTGGTCGAAGGCGTCGAGGCCCACGACGGCGTTAGCGCACTCGTTGTTGACGTGCTCGACGGCCTGCAAAACACCCTTGCCCAGGTAGCGGCCCTTGTCGCCATCGCGCAGCTCGCAGGCCTCAAAGGCTCCGGTCGAAGCACCCGAAGGCACCATTGCGCGGCCAAAGCTGCCGTCCTCGAGCACGACCTCGACCTCGACGGTGGGATTGCCGCGGCTGTCGAGCACCTCACGACCGTAGACGTCCAAAATATCGCTCATGTTGTCTCCCTCTCACTTGGAAACGGGTTGAATGCTTGGCGACGCGGCTTGCACGCTGTAGAGGCGCGCAGGTTCATAAGTTAGCCATGTCGCACTTTTTGCATTATGCCCTAAGCTAGCCGAGGGATACACTTGATTTTCGAAAAATTTAGCGGAAACGATGAGGCGTGTCAGCCCGTCGTTCCCGCAGTCTTACTCCTCCGCCTTTGCGGCATCCCACAGGTCGTTGAGGCCGTGGGTCGAAAGCTCGGCAAGATCCACGTGAGCATCGGCCGCCATCTGCTCCATCGCGGCCCAGCGACGGCGGAACTTTGCCGTGCTGGCACGAAGGGCGCTCTCGGCGTCAATGCCCTCCTTGCGCGCGACGTTGACCAAAGCAAAGAGCAGGTCGCCAAACTCCATTTCGCGCTCGGGCGAGCCAGGGGCCTCGGCCTCAAACTCAGCACGCTCCTCGGCAACCTCGTCCCACACATCCTGGACCGTCTCCCATTCAAAGCCCACGGCAGCCGCCTTGCGCGACACCTTCTGAGCCTGCATCAGCGCCGGCAGATGCGTGGGCACGCCGTCGAGCAGGCCCTCGGGCGCAGCCTCGCCTGCCGCCACGGCCTTGTCCTTGGCAGCCCTCTCGGCAAGCTTGACCTCGTCCCAAATCTTGAGTACCTCGTCGGAGCTGTCGGCATCTACATCGCCAAACACGTGCGGATGACGGCGAATGAGTTTGGCGTCGATATCGCGCGCCACGTCGGCCAGCGTAAACTCGCCGGCATCCGCCGCGATCTGCGCATGCAGCACGACCTGCATGAGCACGTCGCCCAGCTCCTCGCGTAGGTGAACCGCGTCGTCCGCCTCGATGCAGTCGAGTGCCTCGTAGGCCTCCTCGATCATGTTCTTGCCGATGCTGCGGTGTGTCTGTTCGCGATCCCACGGGCAGCCATCGGGCTGACGCAGACGCCAGATGGTCTGCACCAGATGATGCAGCTCGGCCGACGCGTCTATCAGCGTGGACAGATCGCGCGAGCCCTCGGCATTTTGCTGAGCCATATGCTGCGCCATGGTTATTCCTCCTCCAGGATCACGTGGCGGAACGCACCGCCCTCGTAGATGCCGTAGCTGTGCGTGCCGTCCTTGGGAATGCTCACACTGCCGGGGTTGAAGAGCCTCAGGCCCGGGTGCGCGGCACTTTCCTCGTTGACCTTGATGTGCGTATGACCGTAGACGAGCGCGGAGCCCTCGGGCAGCGCGGGCGCGTGGTCGACGCTGTTGTGCATGCCGGTGCCAAAGACATGGCCGTGCGTCAGGAACAGCTCGCGGCCGGTCTCGTCGAACAGTGTGGCGTAGTCGGCCATGACGGGAAAGTCGAGGACCATCTGGTCGACCTCGGCATCGCAGTTGCCGCGTACCGCGATGATGCGGTCGGCCAGGGCGTTGAGCAGCGGGATCACGCGCTTGGGGGCATAATCGCGCGGCAGGTCGTTGCGCGGACCGTGATAGAGCAGGTCGCCCAGCAGCACGATGCGGTCGGGCTGCTCGGACTCGATGGCGGCAACCAGGCGCTCGGCCCAATATGCCGAGCCGTGGATGTCGGAGGCGATGAGGTATTTCATGGGGAGATCCTTTCGAATGGGGTTGATATGGCTGGGCGCAGGATGTCGCCACCAGCCGCGTTATTCAAATCGCAGTGCCACGGCTTGTGCCGCCTGCATCACGCGCTGGAGCGGCACATTGTGCTCGCGGGCGAGACGGGCGCAGTCCTCGTACTCGGGCGCTGCACGCTCGCTGCCGTCGGGCAGGGTTGCCACCTTGACGGACACCTCGCCCCATAGCGTCGTTACGCGCTCAAAGCGGCGTGGCAGGCAAACGCGCTCCATGACCTGGCGACGAATGCCGTTGGTCGTGGTTTCCAAAAAGATAATCGTCTGCAGGCGCTCGATATCCTCGTGAGCACAGATTACCTGTAGCTGCCAACTGGGACGGCCTTTCTTGCAATAGAGGGGCAGCCAATGCACCTCGCGCGCACCCGCCTCGCGCAGGCGGTCGGCAGCGTAGGCGAGCACCTCGGGCGACGCGTCGTCGATGTCGCATTCCAGCTTGACGATGGTCTCGGGCGCATCGGTCTCGCGGGACAGCAGGGATGTGCTATCGCATTGCATACGGTCCGGATCCTTTCCGCGCGGGCTCGTTTTGTTCACCCAAACGCTAGCACATCGCGGGCTGCGCGGATGTGACGGCGCGCGATGAGCGCGATTTTCCTTGCCCGCAAGAAACCGACACTCCACCGCCTCATCCAAACATGTACATCAGCCTCCAAACATGTCATTTTTTGCAGCTTTTGGAGGCTGATGTACATGTTTTGAGAGCGCAAGCGAGGCCGCACCGCGCGTCGCGCAGCCTTTCCAATCGATTTCGACCCCCGGCGTGTCCGGCGTGTTGAGAGCTGCGCCATTACAATGGAGCGGATTCGCTTGACACAAAGGAGCTGCCATGTCTGTCTGCCCGCTGGTCGATTGCCATACCCACACCTCGTTTTCGGACGGACATGCCTCGTTTGAGGACAACGTTCGCGCCGCTGCTGCGGCCGGCTGCCGCGTCATGGTCTCGACCGACCATCTCACCCTGCCTGCCAGCATGGATGCCAACTGCGAAGTGCAGGTTACTGAGGGCGACCTGCCGGCACATCGTCTGGCCTTTGAGGACGCCCGCAAACTCGCCGCGCAGATTGCGCCGGAGCTCGAGCTTATCTATGGCTTTGAATGCGATTGGTACGAGGGCTGCGAGCCTTTGGTTGAGCGCTGGTCCCAGAGCGCCGTGGTACGCCTGGGCAGCGTGCATTGGATTGGCAACCCAGGCGATATCATGGCCGGTGCCGCGGGTATGGCGGGAACGGAAAACGTCGCTCGCCCCGATACACCCGATTCCCTTTGCGGTTGGATCGACGATGACACCGACCTGCACGTTTGGGAAAACCTGGGGGTACGCGGCGTGTGGGAGCGCTACGTCGACGACTGGTGCCGCGCTTGCGAAAGCCCGCTTAACTTTGATGTGATGGCTCACCCCGACCTGTTCATGCGCTTTTCGAAGGAAGGCTTTGCGCCCGATTTTGATACGGCACCGTTTTGGGAGCAGATGGCAGAGTGCGCACACGATACAGGCCGCCGCGTTGAAGTTTCGACCGCCGCGCCGCGCAAGGGCCTCGACGACTACTACCCCGCAACCGGTCTTTTGCGCTGCTTTGCCCATGCCGAAGTGCCGATCACCTTTGGCTCGGACGCGCACCGCGCCTGCGATATCTGCTGGAGCATCCGCGAGGCCCAGGCCCACGCCTACGACTGCGGTTATCGAACCTTCGACATCCCCCACCCCACCGGCGAATGGGAACCCACACCCCTCGACTAGCCATCCCTTCATAAGTTGCGGTGGAATAGGGATTGTTTTGCCTGATGAAGCGCTTAAACAGTCCCTATTTCACCGCAACTTCCATGACCCCGTTACACCAACAAAGACTGTCCCAAACGACTAGTGGCGGCGGGCGTTGAGTTCACCGGCCAGTTCGTCGAGGGTGATACCGTAGCGCTCGAGCGTCACGAGCAGGTGGTAGACCAGGTCGCCGGCCTCGTAGCGGATATGATCGTGATCGTTATCCTTGCAGGCCATGATCACCTCGCTTGCCTCCTCGGCAAGCTTCTTGAGCAGCTCGTCTTCGACGTCGGTCAGCAGACGCGCGGTATAGCTCTCCTGCGGCGATGCATCACGACGACCGTGAATCACCTCGGCCAGACCTGTCAGCGTCTCACCGATATTTCCATCCTGAACGTTTGCGGTGCGCACACCCATGGTTCAATCCTTTCTGGTGGCCGAGCGTCTAATCGAGCGCCCGCCCTACGCGAGTTTCTTAAAGAAGCAGGTACGGTTGCCGGTATGGCAGGCCGGGCCCGGCGAGTCGACCTTGACCAGCAGCGTATCGCTATCGCAGTCGGCCCAAAGCTCCTTGACCGCCTGCATGTTGCCGCTCGTCGCGCCCTTGTTCCAGAGCTCCTGGCGGCTGCGGCTCCAAAACCACGTGGTACCGGTCTTGAGCGTCAGCCCCACTGATTCCTCGTTCATCCAAGCAACCATAAGCACCTCGCCGGTGTCATATTGCTGAACCACACAAGGAATCAACCCCTTGGCGTCGTATGTAAGCTTTGAAGGATCGGTTATCTTTTCCATTTCTCTCCCCAAATTCAAACTTCGCAGGTCGGTGAGGGTTGTCCAGGTGCCCGAGATTCCGAGCGACAAGCCCGACGACGCGTACTTAAGTACGCGAGGAGGGTTGGAGCCGGAAGGTCGGGTGCCTGGGCAAGCCGCAGCATTAGAAGTCCAGCCTCACAGGAATACCTTGAGAGGCCATATACTCTTTGACTTCGCGAATGCTGAACGTCCCAAAGTGAAAGACGCTCGCCGCCAGCACGGCATCGGCCTCGCCCTCAATCACGCCCTCGGCAAAATGCTCGAGCGCGCCCACACCGCCGCTCGCAATCACCGGAATCGGCACCGCGCGCGCCACGGCGCGGGTGAGCGCCAGGTCAAATCCGGCCTTGGTGCCGTCGCGGTCCATACTGGTGAGCAGGATCTCGCCGGCGCCGCGACGAGCCGCCTCCTCGGCCCACGCCACCGCGTCGATGCCCGTGGCGTTGCGGCCGCCCGCCGTGAAGACCTCCCACTTGTCGGCACCAGATGCGCCGGGCAAACCGACGCGCTTGGCATCGATCGCCACGACCACGGCCTGGCTACCAAACGCCGCGGCAGCCTGGCTAATCAGCGACGGGTCGCGCACGGCGGCAGAGTTGAGCGACACCTTGTCGGCACCGGCGGCAACCATGGTGCGCATGCCCGCCAGGTCGCGAAAACCGCCGCCCACGGTATAGGGAATGGCTAGCTCCTCGGCCGCATGCGCCGCCATCTCGATGGTCGTCGCACGGTTGTCGCTCGTGGCGGTAATGTCCAAGAAGACGACCTCGTCCGCACCCTCGCGGTCGTAGGCGCGCGCCAGCTCCACCGGATCGCCCGCATCGCGCAAGCTCACAAAGTTGACGCCCTTGACCACACGGCCGTCCTTGACGTCCAGGCAGGGAATCACACGTTTGGTAAGCATGGGCTACTCCTCCCCTCGGGCGGCGGTCAGCGCCTGTACCAGCGTAAAGTTGCCCTCGTAGAGCGCGCGACCGGTAATGGCACCTTCAATCGCGCCCTCACCCACTGCGGCCAGCGCGCGGATGTCGTCGAGCGTCGAGATGCCACCCGATGCCACGACGGGAAAGCCCGCGACCTCGGCCACATGGCGATACGCCGCCACATCGATGCCCGTCTGCATGCCATCGCGCGCAATGTCGGTATACACCAGATGCTTAAAACCCAGCTCGGAAAGCTGCGCCACGGCGTCGTCGAGCGCCACGCCCGCGCCGTCACGCCAGCCATTCACCTTGACCTGGCCGTCGCGTGCGGCAATATCTGCCACCAACAGCTCGCCAAAGCCTTGGGCCGCCACCTCGGCAAAACCCGGCTCGGTCACGAGCACCGTGCCTAGTGCGATGCGGCGCGCACCGTAGCCGGCCAACTCGTCGATGCGCGCGAGCGAGCGGACGCCGCCGCCCACGTCCACGGACAGACCGTTGACGCCGCAGATGGCCTTAATCGCCGCCGAGTTGGCAGCGCATGTGTCCTCGTCCTCGCCAAAGGCAGCGGACAGGTCGACGACGTGCACCCAGCTTGCGCCCTGCTCGGCAAACGAGCGAGCAACGGCCACGGGGTCGTCGGAATATACCTTGCAGCGACTCCGGTCGCCGCGCTCCAGGCGCACGACCTTGCCGCCGATCAGATCGATTGCGGGAAACAGGATCATCGGCCGGCCTCCTCGACGATGTTGACGAAGTTCTTAAGGATGCGCTGACCCAGCGCGGAGGATTTCTCGGGATGGAACTGGCAACCCCACACGTTGCCATGGCGCACGATGCACGGGAAGCTCCGCGTATAGTGCGTGCGCGCCAGCACATCGGCGGCATCGGAATCGTCGGCCACCGCGTAGCTGTGGGTGAAGTACATGTTGGCACCCTCGGCAAAACCAGTAAGCAGCGGATCGGCCGCACCGGCGGGCGTCATGTGCACCTGGTCCCAGCCCACGTGCGGCACCTTCAGGCGGCTCGACTCCAGGCGCGTGCACGAACCGCGCATAATACCCAGGCCATCGACCCAGAGGGCACCGGCCCGCTCGGAGGCGTTGCCGTCGGCGACCGCGCTCTCGCTCGCAGGAACGCCCTCGTTGCCGCGCTCAAAAAACAACTGAAGGCCCAGGCAGATGCCGAGCAACGGAGTTCCGGCGGCAACGGCGTCGAGCACGGCCGCCGCCTCGCCGCTTTGGCGCATAAAGGCAATCGCGTCATAAAACGCGCCCACGCCCGGGATGACCAGGCCGTCGGCGTTGCGGATCTGCTCCGGATCGTCCGACGTGCAGGCGGCGGCACCGGCGCGCGCAAGCCCGCGTACGACGCTCGACAAGTTGCCCTTGTGGTAGTCGACCACCATGATCTTCGGTTCGCCCACGCGATCCTCCTTTTCCCATCATCCAAAACCACCACAAAGGAGACAGGCACCTCTGTGGTGGTTTGTGCGATCCGTCAGCTACAGCGAGCCCTTGGTGCTGGGGATGCCCTGCACGCGGGAATCGAGCTCGCAGGCGCGACGCATCGTGCGGCCCACGGCCTTAAAGGCGGCCTCGATAATGTGGTGCGAGTTGCCGCCCGCCAGCTCGCGCACGTGCAGCGTGAGCTTGGCATCGCGTGCAAAGGCATAGAAGAACTCGACGGCCAGCTCGGTATCAAAGCTGCCCACGCGCTCGGTCGGCACGGGCAGCTCGCAGTAGGCCTGCCCGCGACCCGAGATGTCAACGGCGGCCATCACGAGCGTCTCGTCCATGGCAATCGCCACATCGGCAAAGCGCGTAATGCCCGCCTTGTCGCCCAGCGCCTGGCAGAACGCCTCGCCCAGCACAATGCCCGTATCCTCGACGGTGTGGTGCGCATCGACCTCCACGTCGCCCACCGCGTGTACCGTCAGGTCAAACAGACCATGGCGGCCAAAGGCGTTGAGCATGTGGTCGAAAAACGGCACGCCGGTCGAGATATCGCACACGCCAGATCCGTCCAGGTCGAGCTTGACGACAATATCGGTCTCGCCCGTCTTGCGGGTTACCTCGGCATAACGGCCCATCTACATCTCCTCCTTCACCAGCGCGGCAAACGCAGCCAGCACCTCGTCGTTTTCCTGCGGGGTACCCACAGTAATGCGCAGACAGTCCGCAAGGCCCGGTGCATAGCTAAAGTCGCGCACCAAAATCGAATACTCATCGCGCAGACGCTCGCGCACGCGCGTGGCGTGCGGCGTGCGCACGAGCACAAAGTTTGCTGCGCTCGGCCATGCCTCCACAGGCAGGCCCTCGGCAGCCATCGCGCGCAGGGCGCACAGCTCGCGCTCGCGCTCGGTTGCGACCTGCGCCACCACGGGCGTGTAGGCATCGCGGGCACGCACGCAGGCAAGCGCTGCCGCCTGGCTCAGCACATTGACCGAATAGATCTGGCGAATCGCTGCGAACACGTCGATGACCTCGGGCGCCGCGATCACGTAACCCAGACGCGTACCGGCAGCGCCAAACGCCTTGGACAACGTATGCAGAATCACCAGGTTGGGATGCTCGGCGATAAGCCCCTGCGCCGTGGTGGCCGCGCCAAACGAATCGTCGGCAAACTCAACGTAGGCCTCGTCGACCATGACCATGCCGGGACACGCATCGCACAGCGCCGCGACAAAGTCGAGCGGCGCCACATCACCCGTGGGGTTATTGGGCGAGGTCACGATTGCCAGGTTGCACTCGGGCGCCGCCGCAAGCACGGCTGCCTGGTCGAGCTCAAAGGTCGCCGGGTCGCGCCACACGTCGCGTACCTCGGTCTGGCAGAGCGACGCAAAGAACGCGTACTCGCTAAAGCACGGCGGGCAGTTGAGCAGGGTCCGTCCCGCGCCGCCAAACGCCAGCAGGTAGTTATAGAGCAGCTCGTCGCCGCCGTTTCCCACGCAGATGTTCTCGCGCGTCACGCCATGCCAGGCAGCAAGCTCGTCGCGCAGGTCGTTCGACATGGGATCGGGATAGCGATTGAGCGGCGTGGCAGCCAGGGCCGCGTCGACCGCCTCGCGCACGCCGGCCGGCACGGGATAGGTGTTCTCGTTGGCCGAAAGATTGATGCGCGTGGGCGTAAAGTTGGGATCATAGGGCTCGATGCCGGCCAGGTAGGGCTGGACGAGCTCCTTCATGCGCGGCGTGAGTTCGGCCATGTTAGGCCTCCTCGCCGGTCGCGCCAGCGCCATCCGCGCCCGCAGCCGCCAGGTCCACACCCTCGGCGACCGTCGCGGTCGTATCTCCCGGCCAGGCAACCTTGGTCAGGTCGGCCGCGGCGAGCGACTCGGCACTCACGGCATCCTCGCCCTGTTCCAGCACGCGGCGACGCAGAGCGGCGGAAAGCGCGTGCGCCCACAGGCCCTCGGCCTCGGCCAGGCGCTGCGTAGCGGGAGCATCGGAGAGCAGGCCTTCGGGCGTATAGCAAATGACACTCGAGCGCTTAACGAACTCTTCGACCGAAAGCGGGTTGGAGAACATGGCCGTGCCGCCGGTCGGCAGCGTGTGGTTGGGGCCGGCAACATAATCGCCAAGCGGCTCGGAGCTCCAGGCGCCCACAAAGATGGCGCCGGCGTTGCGAATGCCGCCAAGCAGGCCCATCGCGTCCTTGCAGTGCAGCTCAAGGTGCTCGGGCGCCACGGTGTTCACGGCCTCGACGGCGGCAGCCATATCGGCGGCCACCACGATGGTGCCTTCGTTGTCGAGCGAAGCGCGCGTAATCTCGGCACGCGGCGACTGCGCCACCAGGATGTCGATGCCGGCCTCGACCTCGCGCGCAAACTGCTCGTCGCAAGTCACCAGATAGCAGGCTGCCAGCGGATCGTGCTCGGCCTGGGCCATCAGGTCTGCCGCGACCACCATGGGCTTGGCCGTGGCATCGGCCAGCACGCAGACCTCGGACGGGCCGGCGACCATGTCGATTCCCACGTCGCCCGAGACAATCTGCTTGGCAGCGGCAACAAAAGCGTTACCCGGACCGGTGATCTTGTCGACACGCGGAATGGTCTCGGTACCGTACGCCAGCGCGGCCACGGCCTGAGCGCCGCCCACCATATAGATTTCGTCCACGCCGCCGAGCTTTGCCGCGGCGAGCGTGTAGGGGCTGATCAGGCCGTCCTTTTGCGGCGGCGTCACCATAACCACGCGCTTGACGCCGGCAACCTTGGCGGGAATGGCGTTCATGAGCACGGTGGAGGGATATTGCGCGCGGCCGCCCGGTACATAGATGCCGGCCGCCGCGAGCGGGGTCACCTTAACGCCGAGCATCGTGCCGTCCGCACGCGTGGTAAACCAGCTCTGCTCGACCTCGCGCTGGTGGAACTCGCGAATCTGGCGCGCGGCCTTCTCGAGCGCGGCGACAAAGGCCGGATCAAGACCTTCGAGCGCGGCATCGATCTGCTCTTGCGGCAAGCGGAAGCTCTGCAGCTCAACGCCGTCAAAACGCTGGCAGTAATCGCGCACCGCGGCATCGCCGTTGGCGCGCACGTTGACCACGATATCACGGGCGGCGTCGACGATGTTTTGCGGCAGCACGCCCTTGCGGTTGAGCTGGTTGGTAACGAGACGCTCACCGGGAGCAAGCTTGATGGTCTTCATATCGGTATCCCCTATCGGTCGAGGTTGCGTTTGAAAAACGAGAGGCCGGGCGGCGGCGCCAGTCGACCCGCAGCCCGGATATGGGGGGCGCCCGTGCGTGCTCGCGCTATTGTGCCGAGCCCGCGACGGGCTCAAAATGCTTGTCCTTAACAGCAGCTGCCAAGCGATCGGCCAAGTTGCGTACGCGCGGATCCAGGCGCGCGGCACCTGGGTTGACGAAGAAGCGGGCCGTGCAGTCCATGATGCGGCCGGTGATGACCAGGTCGTTGTCGCGCAAGGTGGCGCCCGTGGCGGTAATGTCCACGATGCGGTCGGTCATGCCGACGATGGGTCCCAGCTCGATATTGCCGTGCAGCGAAACGATATCGGCATTCACGCCGCGCTCGGCATACCAGGCGCTCGCGATGCGCGGGTACTTGGTGGCCACACGAAGCGACCCGCGGCGGGCGTAGTTGCGCTCGGCCTGGCCAGCGCGCCACGCGGGCTCTGCCTCGATAAACGTGCACAGGCCGTAGCCCAGGTCGACCAGCTGCAGCAGGTTGAGGGCGGCCTCGATGAGCGAGTCCCAACCGCAGATACCGCAATCGGCACCGCCGCAGCCCACAAAGGCGGGTGCGTCGCTGGGACGCACGATGACAAACTCGATATCTCCGACCGTGCCCTCGCCGGCACGTGTGTCGTGACCGCGCACGATCAGGTGACGGCCGGGGTCGCGCAGCTCAGAGACGTCCAGGCCCGCGGCCTCGAGCACGTCGAGCGTGTCAGCCTTAAGCGAGCCCTTGGGCACGGCGATGCGCAGCGGGCCCTCAGCGCCACGGCCCGCGGCGTGATCGCCGTCGGAAGCGGCATCCTCGGCCGAGGTGCGCGCGGCCTCCAGGCGCTCGAGCGAAAAGGCGAAGCCCGCCGCCGGCACCTCGATACCGTCGCCAAATGCGCCGGTAAAGATGGAGTCATAGCGTCCGCCCGAACCGACCGGATCGGGCAGTCCGCCGGCATAAGCCTTAAAGACCAGGCCCGTGTAGTAATCGAAAGAGTTCATGATAGAGAAATCGAACGACAGCACCTGGGCGTCCTCGGGTGCCAGGCCCTCAACCAGGGCACGCAGCTCGCGCGTCAGCGGCGCGACGATACCGGCGGCCTCCAGCAGCGCGTCCACGCGGTCGAGTACCTCGGCACCGCCGTGCAGACGCGGCAGCTCGCTAATGGCGGCCTTGACGGCATCGGACTCGGTGCTTGCCGCCACGCGGGCATCGAGGCCCACAAAGTCGTTGGCGTGCACGCAGCGCAGGGCCTCGGCGGCCAGCTCGCGATCCTCGCACGCCGCGAGCAGTTCCTTAAACGGACGCACGCTACCTGCGATAATGCGTGCATCGGGCAGCGCCAGCTTGCGCACCGCCTCGGCCACGAGCGAGACAATCTCGACATCGCCCGCGGTATCGCCCGCACCGATAAGCTCAAAGCCCAGCTGTGTAAACTGGCGCGAGCCGCCGGCATTGCGCTGGCACTCGCGAACCACCGGCGCCTCGTAGCGAAGGCGCAGGGGCAGGTCGGCCGCGCGCATGCGAGTCGAAACCAGGCGAACGATCGGCAGCGTGTTGTCGGGACGGACCACCAGCAGGCGACCGTCGTCATCAAAGAGCTTAAACGGCGTATCCGCAATGCGGCCGCCTTCCTCGAGCGAACCCTTGTCCTCGAGTAGCGGCGTCTCGACCGGCAGGTAATGATGCTCCCTAAAGCAGCCCTTCACCGTACATGCGATCTCCTCGCGCGCCTGAGCCTCCTCGGGCAATATGTCCCGGAATCCCCACGGTGTGGCCGTCATCTGGTGAGCCTCCTCATGCTGTGTTTCATATAGAGCAGAAGACCGGCATAGCTCCGCCGGTCTTCTGGGTACTTTAGCATACTAGAGTGTTTGCTGGGAGAATCGTCCTCCTCGGCTCATAGCGTATTCATTTGGAAACATAGGGGAAAGCGCGTCCCGCCCGCCAGCCAAAAACTGGGATGCGGTTTCCGGTTGAGGTCCTCAGCGGAAAGTGTGTCCCATTCTGAGCGCCTGTTCTGGGACGTGCTTTCCGCCAGAAGCCTCAAGCGGAAAGCACGTCCCGTTTCTCAAAAAGCGTCAAACGCCAACTCGGCGCCCTGTCCCACTTAGGCGCCAATCGCGCGTCGGTACTCCGCCATAACCTGAGCGTCGGCTGCCGCGGGATTGGCGAAATAGCGCCAATCATAGGTCTCGGCCGAAACAACTCCGCGATAGCCGCGCGCCACCAGCCTATCCAGGTCGGCGCGCATATCGCGGTCGCCGTCACCCCAGGCAAGATGCGTCGTGCCATCTGCCGCAACATCGACAAAATGCACGTGGGCGACATCATCGCCAAGCAGATCAAAATAATCGTCGATGGTATCCCCCGCCACCGCCATAGCGCCCAAATCCAGACACGCCTTAAGTGCCGGATGATCAACTGCCTCGATCATGCGCTTCGTATCGGCCGCCGAGTTCACGATCATCGACTCAACCGGCTGTAGGGCCTCGAGCACCAGTCGCACGCCGCGCTCTCCCGCATGCTCGGCAATCGCACGCAGCATCGAGGCGCTGCGACCCCACGCGTCCTCGATCGGCTCGTTCAAAAATGCCCAGCCGCTCGAGACCATGACCTGCTCGGCTCCAAGTTCCGCCGCGATATCCACAACGTTCTTAAAGTACGCGAGCGTGCGAGTGCGCGCCTCATTCCCGCGCGCCGCGATATTCCACGGCTTGGGATTGTTCTGTTCGGGACAAAGCCCCACAATCCGAACCCCATACCGCTGTGATAGCTCCCGCACCTGCTCGAGCGAATCGTATCCATGGCAATCGACATACAGATGCATCGCCCCGGTCCAAAGCTCGCAACACGTGTAGCCCGAAGCCGACGCCGAAGAAAAGAACTCCTCAAGGTCAAAATAACGATGGCTGATATTCATGACGGCAAGCTGGGGATAGCTCATAATTACTCTCCAACCCAAGCGAGGCCCCGTTCCATATAGGAGCGAGGCCCGATTACACAAACGTTATTTGCTCTTAGTAGTCGAACTGGTGATAGTAGCGACGGTAGTTGAGGTTGTGCTTGGTGACCGTCTCGTAGTAAGCGGCAAGGCGATCGGTGATCAGCGAGGAAAGGATCCACGGGGAGACGATGACGCGGAACTCGTCGTCAAGGCCGGGGATCGCGAACTCGGCGGTGTCGATGATGTTGATGTCGGTGTCGCCGGTCACGCCGCGGGTCAGGAAGGCGCGGACGCGCTCGTCGAGCTTGCGGTTC
>DBEYWP010000024.1:0-20372 GCA_048183675.1 Collinsella sp.
TTGTTCTTTTTTGAACAAATACCGTTTACGGATGATTGCTGGCCGTTTGGGCCTGACGCATACGTAGCGACCACGCGTTCAACAAACAAAAGGGCGGCCGAGAACGCGTCTCGGCCGCCCTTCTTACGGTTGATCATCCAAAGATCGCTTTGCCGCCTACTCGGACTGCCCACCTTTTTTGGCGTGCTTGGACGGAGCACTCAAGAAACGACCCGTCAAATAGTTCGCCGGGCCGGAAATATCAATCCCCAGCAACACGTGCCCCAGCCACAAAAACGCCGCGAGCACCAGCAATGGGATCACGCATGAGGTCACGATCATCACGATGACACCTTCGATGAGATCGGTCACCTGCTGCACAATTTCATCGGTCATCTGCTTGGCGCCGCTGGTCACCGACATGACGAGACCCGAGGCACCGTCGGCAAGCTGCTCAAGCACGCTCTTGGACTCTGTGGACTCGGTCTTTTTCTTGCTTGTTTTGGAGCTATCGCCATCTGCCGCACTCGCAACGTCGGCCGCCTTTTGCTCGGCCGCCTCGATGCTCACTCGATACGTTTCGTCGACCTTTTGCGACACCCATACGCTTGCAGGCACCAACGCCATGCCAATTATGGCGACCACCAGCACGCGAGTCGCCACGCGGCGCAGGACGGCGCTCGTGCTCCAGCGCCCGTGAATGCCGAGCGACACCGCAAAGAGTACCAGCGCAAACGGGATCAGAATGCCCAGGCCAACCGACCACAAAATCGTGAGCAAATATTTCTCTAGGTATAGCACGGCGAGCACGATGCCCAAATTACCCGAAAGCTGTGCGAGCTGCTCGGCAACCGGCGTTCCCGTATCGCCCGGCAGCGCAGTGATACCCGCAGATAGGGCGACGCACGAGGTCGTGAGCGCCAAAACATTGCCCTTCTTTTGATCGATGACCTCGATGGTGGAGTCCCAGGTCTTGGTATCGGCAAAATGCGGACGAGCTACAAAGCCCGACAACAGCGCTAGTACCACGAGCGCAACGATAAAGCCAATCTGCAGCTTTTTGTTTGCGCACACGACATCGGACAGACTGGGCTGCAGCTCGGTTACCGTCGTATGCTCGGTTATCTGGACAGGACGCCCATGAGCCATCTCATGCGCGTCTCCCTTTTGAATCAATCCGTTGCCCGGCATTTGGATACCTCCTTATTCCGGCCTGTATTGCGGATGGAAGTATACCCACCCAGCGAAAAACCGAACGGGAGGGCGTGCAGAAGCTCCAAGACTGCCCCCAACGACTAGTCGTTTAAGAACGTCCTCAATGACTATCTCGGGATGAGTTGCGGTGGAATAGGGATTGTTTTGCGCCCGCCAGCCCCTGTTCAGTCCCCATTTCACCGCAACTTGGAGGAGGACAGAAAAAGCCCTGTCGCGGGTAGCGGCAGAGCTTTTGGAAGGGGACTTGGTTGTGAGGGCTCGTTAGGCGAGCTTGGCCTCGAGCTCGGCAATGCGCTTGTAGGCATCGATGGTAAAGCGGGCCTGCTTCTCCAGGATCATGGTGGTCATGAGAGTATCCTGAGCATGGGCCATGATGAAGGTCATCTCCATCTCGCCGCCGCCGGCCTCCTGCGAAAGCAGCTTGGTCTGCGTGTCGTGGGCGCCGATAAGCGCATCGCTGGCATCCTTGTGCAGCTGTTCGGCCTTCTCAAAATCACCCTCGCGAGCAGCATCGAGCGCTGCAAGCAGATCGGTCTGGGCGTCACCTGCGTATGCGACAATCTCGAATCCAACCATCGAGATTTCTTCTTTGGTTGCCATGTTGCGTTCCTTTCACATATGAACCAATGGAGAGCATCGCGTCCGGGCATACGCGCTGCGTTCTGTATGGGAGAAACATTAACATTCAAACAAAAAAGAACAGCGCAAAACGTAATTTCAAGCTATGAACGGTCAATTTTTGCCCGTGAACGGTTTTTAAACCAATCTGAACAATATCGAACACAGTTAGCGGAAACCCAAACAGGACCGCACCCTAACGCAAATCGCGTACCGTATCGCCCTCTACGAGCACGCCGGGGATCAGCATGTGCTCCACGCCAGACACAACGCCCTCGGCGCCGGCGATTTTGTCGACCGCCCACATGCCGACGCGCCTGTTGTCGAAGCGCACGGTGGTCAGGTGACGATCGGGCACGATATCGCCCAGGCTGTCATCAACACCCACCACGCTCACGTCCTCGGGCACGCGCTTTCCGCGCGACTCGAGCCCGCGAATGCAACCGTAGGCCATGGCGTCGTTGGAGGCATAGATGGCAGTACAGGCTGGATCGTCCGCCAGAGCCTGGCCTGCGGCATACCCACTCTGAGCCGTCCAATCGCCACGAACGAGTCGCGGCGGCTCAATGCCATGCGCACACAATGTCTCACGCCAGCCTTCCTCGCGCCGCATGCCCGAAAGCGAGCGCTCGGGGCACGAGATAAAGTGCACGGTCTTGTGCCCCTGCTCCAGCAAGTACTCGACCACCTGGCGCGAGCAATCGAACTGGTCGTTATCGACCGTCGAGCACAGCGGGTGCTCCAGCATGGTAACGAGCACCGTCTGCATACCGGGCAGCGGCTCAAAGGTGCCAAAGTCCGCCGGCATGCGGTTCATAATCACGACTATACCGTCCACCGGCAGTGCGCTCATACGCGACGATGCGCTCTCGAGGGTATAGGGGTGTCCATCTACTTTAGTGAGGGTGATGGCATAGCCGTGTTTGTCGGCCGCGGCGGCAAAGCCCTCCATACGGTCGAGGTTGCCGGTGCCGGTAATGTTGAACATGGCGACGCCGACGGTCTTAAACTTACCGCGGCGCAGCGATCGACCGGCAAAATTGGGGCGATACCCCAGCTCGCGCATGGCGGCACGCACGCGCTCCTTGGTCTCGGGGCGCACGCTGGGCGAATCGTGCACCGTACGCGAGACTGTCTGCTCCGAGACGCCCGCGAGACGCGCCACATCCTTAACGGAAACCGATTTTTTAACAGCGGCCATAGGTCGATCTTTCTATGTCGACGATGCCATTGGTGGCACCCTACGCAGTCATTTTTAACGCCTTCAAGTATATCCAACGCCTCCCCCACCATACGCTCACCACCCAAAACCTACCGTTCACCGACATTTTTGCTTCCCCAAACGGCTTTTGGCGCCCAAATGTTAACGTTGCCATTGTGCAAACACAGAGCCACCGGGCGGCTCAAACGTTTACGCATAAGGAATCGACGGTTCGCAGGCACAGGAACCACCGGTTCGCGTCTTTTTTGTGTCGCAAAATGGCAACGTCAACATTTTGGCAACCGAACGCCAAAAGCTACCATCGTTGCTAACCCACCGACTCTTAGGAGCATTGCATGGAGCAACTCATCGCCACCATCGAAAAAGGCCAGCCCTTTTTCAACGCGATCGCCCGCAACAAGTACCTCAAGGCGATCCGCGACGGCTTTATCTCCGTCATCCCCATCATCATCTTCTCGTCCATCTTCTGCCTGGTAGCCTCGGTCCCCAACATCTGGGGTTTCTACTGGCCCGATGACATCAACAACGCCCTGTGGAAGTGCTACAACTACTCCATGGGCATCCTGGCCATCGCCTGCGCCGCCACCACGGCCAAGCACTTCGCCGACGCTCAGAACCGCGACCTGCCCAAGAACAACCAGATCAACTTCATCTCGTGCATGTGCGCGGCCATCATCGGCTTCTTGCTCCTTTCGAGCGACACCATCGCCACGGACGCCGCCAGCGGCTTCAACACCACCTACCTTGGTTCCAAGGGCCTGCTGACCGCTTTCATCGCTGCGTTTGTGACCGGCATCATCTACAAGTTCTTCATTAAGCGCAACATCACCGTCAAGATGCCCGAGCAGGTTCCGCCCAACATTTCGCAGACCTTTAAGGACATCATCCCCTTCTCCGTTTGCATCACCGTCTTTTGGGTGTTTGACATCGTCTTCCGCGCTGCTTTTGGCTTCTGCTTTGCCCAGGGCGTCATCCAGGTGTTCCAGCCCCTGTTCACCGCTGCCGACGGCTACATCGGCCTCGCTGTGATCTACGGCGCCATGAGCCTGTTCTGGTTCGTGGGCGTCCACGGCCCCTCGATCGTCGAGCCCGCCATCGCTGCCGCTCTCGTTGCCAATATGACCGACAACCTGGCCGCATTCCAGGCTGGCCAGCACGCTTCCGCTGTCCTGACCCAGGGTGCCCAGTACTTCGTCGTCTGCATGGGCGGCACCGGCGCCACACTCGTCCTGGTCTTTATGTTCTGCTTCCTGGCCAAGTCTCAGGAGATGCGCGCCGTCGGCAAGGCCGCCATTGTCCCCGTCTGCTTTGCCGTCAACGAGCCGCTGCTGTTCGCCGCGCCCATCGTGCTCAACCCCGTCTTCTTTGTCCCGTTTGTCTTTGCCCCGATCGCCAACATCTGGATCCTCAAGATCTTTATCGACTTCTTGGGCATGAACGGCTTTATGTACACCCTGCCCTGGACCGTCCCCGGCCCCATCGGCACCATCATGGGCCTGGGCTTCCAGCCGCTCGCCTTTGTGATGCTCGCCCTTATCCTGGTCGTCGACTTCGTTCTGTACTACCCGTTCTTCCGAGCCTATGACGCCCAGAAGTGCGCCGAGGAGGCCGAGATCTCCCAGGAGGAGCTCGCCGCCAAGAACGCGGAGAAGGCCGCTAAGCTCAACGATGCCTTCCAGGGCAAGGCTGACGCCAAGAGCGTTGCCGCCGGCGCTGCTGTCGAGGCCGTGAAGGCCGACGCTCCCGCCGTTGTCGCCACTGAGACAACGGCCGCCAGCGACCTCAACGGCAAGCGCGTGCTCGTGCTCTGCCAGGGCGGCGGTACCTCGGGCCTTCTCGCCAACGCGCTGGCCAAGGCTGCCAAAGAGCGCGGCATCAATCTTGAGACCGCTGCCGAGGCCTATGGCAACCACGTTGACATGCTCCCCGACTTTGACCTGGTCGTCCTGGCCCCGCAGGCCGCAAGCTACCTGGCCGACCTGCAGAAGGACTGCGAGCGCGTGGGCAACAAATGCGTCGCCTGCCGCGGTAAGCAGTACATCGAGCTCTCCCAGAACGGCGACAAGTCTCTCGCCTTCGTAAGCGAGCAACTCTCGAAGTAAGTAACGCTCAGGGCCAGCCGACTATCCGAGACCGGCTGGCCCTTCGATTTAGACGATTGGATCATCATGTCCGTTAACCCTGCTAGCGTAACCAACCCGCCCGCGCAGTTTCCCGAGGACTTTGTCTTTGGCGGCGCCACTGCTGCCTACCAGGTAGAGGGCGAGACCCGCACTCACGGTAAGGGCAAGGTTGCCTGGGACGACTTCCTGGAGGCCCAGGGCCGTTTCTCCCCCGATCCCGCTTCGGACTTCTACAACCAGTACCCCGTCGATTTGGAGCTGTGCGAGGAGTTCGGCATCAACGGCATTCGCCTCTCCATCGCCTGGAGCCGCATCTTTCCCAACGGCACCGGTGAGATTAACCCCGAGGGCGTCCAGTTCTATCACGATCTCTTCGCCGAGTGCCACAAGCACCACGTTGAGCCGTTTGTCACGCTGCATCACTTTGATACGCCGCTGTCCCTCTTTGAGAAGGGCGACTTCCTCAACCGCGAGACCATCGACGCCTTTGTGGACTTTGCCACCTTCTGCTTTAAGGAGTACGCCGACCAGGTGACCTATTGGTTCACCTTTAACGAGATCTGGGCCGACGCCTCCAACACCTACATCGAGGGCACCTTCCCCGGTGGCGTCAAGGCGCATCTGGCCGAGGCCTTCCAGTGCGAGCACAACATGATGCTCGCCCACGCCAAGGCAGTACTGGCCTTCCACAACGGCGGTTTTAAGGGCAAGATCGGCGTCATCCAGTCGTTGGAGTTTAAGTATCCGCTCAACGAGAACGACCCCGCCGACATCAAAGCCGCCAACAACGAGCACGTGCTGCAGAACCAGTTTTTGCTCGACGCCACCTTCCGCGGCGACTATGCGCCCGATACGCTCGAGTGCGCTAACCGCCTGGCTGCCGTCTCGGGCGGCACCATCGAGATCCCGGATGAGGACCTCGAGATCATGCGCGAGGCCGCGCTCTACAACGACTACCTGGGCGTTAACAACTACCAGTGCCGTTTCTTGAAGGCTTACGATGGCGAGAACGACCTGCACCACAACGGTACGGGCGAGAAGGGCACCGGCCGCTGGCGCGTCAAGGGCATTGGCGAGCACGTGAACAAGCCTGGCATCCCCACCACCGACTGGGACTGGATCATCTATCCCGAGGGTCTGTTCGATCTGCTCGTCTACATTAAGCAGCGCTACCCCAACTACAAGCAGATCTTCATCACCGAGAACGGCATGGGCTACAAGGACCCCTACAAGGACGGTTTTGTGGACGACCAGCCGCGCATCGACTACATCGAGCAGCACCTGCGCTGGTTGCTCAAGGCCATGGAGGTGGGCGTCAACGTGGGCGGCTACTTCCTGTGGAGCCTGCAGGATCAGTTCTCCTGGACCAATGGCTACAACAAGCGTTACGGCTTCTTCTACGTTGACTTTGAAACCCAGAAGCGCACACCCAAGGCAAGCGCATACTGGTATAAGCACGTGGCGCAAACCCGTCGTCTGGACTAGCGGCTTGCGACGAGCGGTTGGCGGAGTTGCACCGCCCACATAACCTGTCCCCCATTTCTCAGCCGGGGGTGGCACGTCACACGGCGCGCCGCCCCCGGCCTTTTTGGGCGGTTCGGGGTCCGTTCGTCTCAATCTGTAACATCTAGCCGAGTTTTTGGGTCCTAGCTGTTACAGATTGAGACGAACAGGATTGCTCTTTCCGAAGAATCTAAATCTGTAACACGTAGCCCGCTTTTGACCGTCTACCTGTTACAAATCGAGACAAACGGAGTAGGACCTAACCCCGTATGTCCCTAACAGTCGAGCGTTCGACCAGCGTGCTCGGCACATGAATCGCCTCGATAGACGAGCTCTCTCCAATCGCCGCCTCAAACGCAAGCTTACCGACACCGCGCAAATCAAATCGCAGCGTCGTCAGCCGATTGTGAGGAACAAGTCCCTCGAGTGCGTCGTCGATACCAACCACGCTCACGTCGTCGGGCACGGACAGGCCCGCGTTCTCGAGCGCGGCGATAACGCCCAGCGCCATCTGGTCATTTGCCGCAAGCACGGCAGTCGGCGCCTGCGACCCGCCGGCAAGCACCTCGGCCGCAATCCGCTCGCCCATGGCGTACCCACTGTCCGCACTCCAATCGCCACGCAGCATCGGAGCGGCATCGACATGAGCACGACCCAGCGTATCGCGCCAACCGGCCTCACGAAAACGTGAGGAAATCGAGTTTTCCGGACCCGCCACAAACCGCATATTCGAGTGACCATGTTCCAGCAGATAATTGGTCAACAGCTCGCACGAACCATACTGGTCGGAGTCGATCGTCGTGCAGCGCGGATGCGCATACATGGACAGGATGACCGTTCGCACTCCCGGCTGGGGAACAAACTCCTCAAAATCGGGAGCCATGCGGTTCATGTTGAGAATCATACCGTCGACGGGTCGCTCGACCATGCGGCGCGAGGCATCGGCAAGTGCATAGGGCTTGTCGCCGCCCATCTCGATCATAGTGACGGCAAAATCGTGCTCGCGCGCCGCTTGCATGATACCCTCGAGCGTCGCCAGGTTACCGACACGTGTGATGTTGTACATGCACAGGCCAATAGAACGATACGACCCGCCGCGCAACGCCGCTCCAGCAAAATTGGGACGAAAGCCCAGCTCTTCCATGGCGGCCAGCACACGCTTGCGCGTCTTTTCCGTCACGTTGGGCATACCGTTGACCACGCGAGACACAGTCTGGCGGCTCACGCCAGCGAGCGCCGCAACCTCTACCGCGCTCGCCGAACGACCATTCCTTGTCTGCTGATCCATGCCTTCCACGCTAACCTGCTTCCCAACTATTCCCCGCGCCCATGGCGCATCGTACATACATTGATAACGTGCTCATGATACCCGAGCCATATACCACAACATGAAAACTTCTGTCAATCAAAACCGCTTACCGAACAAATACAACCGTTCGCGGCTGTTTGAAGTTGTTTTGTTTCTATACATCCCAGCCGGATGTTAACGTGCTCATTGTCAAATGTTCACGTGCTCATTTTGGTTCTAATCATTTTAAGATAGTGTTTATCGGGCTTTTTCACCGCTGAACGCTAACCAGGGAGCCTCCTGAGCGCAAACGCACAATATCGAACAGCGAGACGAGAGGGTGTATGCATATGTCTTTGCTAAACCGCGTACAGCAGCTGCCGAAGGGCTTTGTTTGGGGCGCCGCAACCGCCGCGTACCAAACGGAAGGTTCCACGAAGGTGGCAGGCAAGGGTAAGACCATGTGGGACGATTACCTTGTCGCCCAGGGTCGCTTTTTGCCCGACCCGGCCAGTGATTTCTACAACCGCTACGAGGAGGATATCCGCCTTTCTGCCGAGCATGGACTCAACGCCATTCGTGTGTCCATCGCCTGGACCCGCATCTTCCCCAACGGCGACGGTGCCGAACCCCTCTCCGAGGGCGTTAAGCACTACCACGAGCTGTTCGCCTGCTGCAAAAAGTATGGCGTCGAGCCCTATGTGTCCCTGCATCACTTTGACTCCCCCGCCGCCCTGTTCAACCAGGGCGACTGGCTCAACCGCAAGACCGTCGACGCCTATGTGCGCTATGCCGAGTTCTGCTTCCGCGAGTTCCGCGAGGTCAAAAATTGGTTCACCATCAACGAGCTCATCAGCCTCTCGCACTCCCAATACATCCAAGGCAACTTCCCGCCCAACCATCACTTTGATGTGACGAGCGGCATCCAGAGCCAGCACAACGAGCTCGTTGCCCACGCCCGCGCCGTCAACCTGTATAAGGATCTTGACGAGACCGAGCACCTGGGCGGACGCATTGGCATGGTCAACGTCCTGACGCCGGCATATCCTGCCACCGACTCGCCCGCCGACCAGCACGCCGCCGACCTGTACAACGCCTTCTACACCGACTTCATCATGGACGGCGCCTTCCTGGGTCACTACTCCGCGCGCACCCTCTCACTCATCAACGAGATTCTGCGTGCCAACAACGCCACACTTACGGTTGAGGACAGCGACATGGAGGAGCTCGCCAAGGCGGCGCCCCGCAACGATATGTTCGGCCTCAACTACTATCAGTCGGCGTTTATCGCCGCCTACGATGGCGAGTCAACCAACAGCTTTAACGGCACCGGAGACAAGGGCACCTCGTGCTTTAAGTTTAAGGGCGTCGGGCAGCAGGTCGATATGCCGGGTATCCCCACCACCGACTGGGATTGGCTCATCTACCCGCAAGGCCTCTACGACACGCTCAAGCACATCAGCGCCACCTATCCCAACCTCCCCGTCATCTATATCACCGAAAATGGCCTGGGCCACAAGGACCCCGAGCCCGACGCAAACGGCATCGTCGCCGATCCCGAGCGCATCGACTTTGTCGACCAGCACATGGAGAAGGTGCTCCAGGCGCGCGCCGAGGGCGTCGACGTCCAGGGCTACTTTATCTGGAGCCTGCAGGACCAGTTCTCGTGGGCCAATGGCTATAACAAGCGCTACGGCCTGTTCTACATCGACTTCGACACGCAAAAACGCTACATCAAGCAGTCGGCACTCTGGTACAAGGAGCTCGCCGACACTATGGCGGACGCGCAGTAGCGCATCGCCTCGCTTTCCCCCGAGAAGGGAGCGGCCCTATGCGATACAAACCCAGCCGCTCCCCTCTCTCCCCCTGGGACCGACCCCGCCTGCACCCGGGCTTTTTCAAGCGGGAGACCATATAGGTTTTCAGCGTCCATGCCATTAAGATTTCATGCAAAGAGGAGCGTGAACTATGGAATCGATCGTTAAGTTCTTGGAGAAAGGTCAACCGTACTTCGACAAGGTCTCTAAGAACATCTACCTTCAGGCCATTAAAGACGGCTTTTTGGCAGCAATGCCCATCATCCTGTCTTCTTCTGTCTTCCTGCTTATTTCGACCCTGCCGGGCGTTGTCGCCACGGTCGGCGGCTTTACGCTGCCCGACTGGTGGAACGTCGACGTCGTGAACTTCTGCAACAAGGTTTACAACTTCACGATGGGCGTCGTGGGCATCATGGTCGCCGGCACCACCGCAAGCGCGCTGACCGGCTCCAAGAACCGCCGCATGCCTGCTGGCAAGGCCATCAACGCCACGAGCACCATGGTCGCCGCCATGTGCGCTATGCTCATCTTGGCCGTTACCCAGACGAGTGCCAAGATCGACGGCGCCGATGTCTCGGTGTTCTTTACCGACAACATGGGCACCAAAGGCCTGCTGAGCTCCTTTGTCGCCGCATTTGCCACGGTCAACATCTATGCCTTCTGCATTAAGCGAGACATCACCATCAAGCTGCCCAAAGAAGTCCCCGGCGCCATCGCCCAGAACTTCCGCGACATCTTCGCCTTCAGCTTCTCCATCCTGTTTGTCGCCGTCATCGACGTTATCTGCCGCACCTGCTTGGCCGTCCCGTTTGCCAACGTCATCTCCACGCTGGTGAGCCCGCTGTTCGCCGCTGCCGATTCCTACGCCGGCCTCGCCCTCATCTGGTTCATGATCCCGCTGTTCTGGTTCATGGGCATCCACGGCCCCTCGGTCGTTAAGCCTGCCCTCAACGCCGCGCTGTTTGGCAACATCACCACCAACCTCGCCACGCTGCAGGCCGGCGGTCACCCCGCCCTCGCCCTGACCGAGAACTTCGGTAACTACATCGGCGAACTCGGCGGCACCGGCGCCACGTTCATTGTCCCGATCATCTTCCTGCTCTTTATGCGCTCCAAGCAGCTCAAGGCCGTCGGCAAAGCCTCTGTCGTACCCGTGATGTTCGCCGTCAACGAGCCGCTGCTGTTCGCCGCGCCCATCATCCTCAACCCGTACTTCCTGATCCCGTTCCTGTTTGCCCCCGTGGCCAACGTCCTCATTGGTAAGTTCTTCATCGACTTTTTGGGCATGAACGGCTTTATCTATGCCATGCCGTGGGCACTCCCCGGACCGATCGGCACCTTCATCGACACCAACTTCCAGCCGATCTCTCTGGTCCTGGTTGTCGTCCTGCTGGTCGTTGACTTCTTGATCTACTACCCGTTCTGCAAGGCCTACGACAACGTCCTGTGCAAGCAGGAGGCCGAGACCCTGGCCGAAGAAGAGGCCGAGGAGACCAAGGCCGTCAAGACCGCTGCCGCCCCCGCCGTTGAGGCTCCTGTTGTCGAGACCGCTTCTGCCACTGAGGCCTCCGCAGCTCCGTCCGCCCTTAAGGGCAAGGATCTGAGGGTTCTGGTTCTGTGCGCTGGCGCCGGCACCTCTGCACTGCTCGCCAACGCGCTTAAGGAAGGCGCCGACGAGCTGGGCATCGACATTACCGCCAACGCCGGTGCCTACGGCAGCCACTACGCCATCATGGACCAGTACAACGTCATCGTCCTGGCTCCGCAGGTTCGCACCTATTACAACGAGATGAAGGCCGACACCGACCGCCTGGGCATCACGCTGCTGTCGCCCAAGGGCAAACAGTACATCGACCTCACTAAGGATCCCAAGGGTGCCGTCGCCTGGATCGAGGAAAACCTCGAGGCATAAGACGCTGACACCACCTGCCGCTTGCAGACAATAAATGGCCCGTGCATCGATGTGTGATGCGCGGGCCATTTTGTTTAGACCGCACCCGTCCTCCTGTTCATCTCAATCTGTAACATCTAGCCGAGTTTTTCGGTCCTAGCTGTTACAGATCGAGATGAACGCACAGGCCAAGCCGAAAATCTCAATCTGTAACATGTAGACCACTTTTGACCGTCTAGTTGTTACAGATCGAGACAAACGGAATAAGCCGGGCCAAAAATCTCGATCCGTAACATCTAGCCGAGTTTTTGGGTCCTAGCTGTTACAGATTGAGACAAACGGAATAGGCCGAGCACGTCTACGCCCGCAAGTCCTTTACGCTGGAACGCTCGACCAACACGCCCGAGACGAGCGTACGGCTTCTGGAGCTCGGAGCTTCCAGACCCGCGACGACCTCGTTGAGCGCACGGACGCCCAGCTCGCGGTGGCGAAACTTCACCGACGTCAGAATCGAGTTGGGAATCGTCTTATAGAGCTCATCGTCGAAGCCGATCACGGACACATCATTGGGCACACTGAGCCCTTTGTCACGTAGAGCCATCATCACGCCGTTTGCCATGCAGTCGTTAGCAGCGAGGACCGCCGTGCAATCGGGCTTATCGGCAAGCACAAGGCCCGCGGCATAGCCACTATCCGCATTCCAATCGCCTTGCAGAGGCTCGGGCGGCTCAATGCCACGCGCCTCGAGTGCCGCACGCCAACCTTTCATACGGCACTGGCTCGACAACGACTCTTTCTTACCAGAGACGAAGTACACGTTTTTATGCCCGTGGTTCAAGAAGTACTCGCACGCCATGCGCGCGCCGCCCTCTTGGTCGTCACTGACGGTGGAGCAGGTAGGATGTTCCATCGGTGTGATAATCACCGTCTTGAGGTCCTTCGGTGCCTCAAAGGTATCAAAGTCATCGACCATCTGACGCAGGTTGAAGATCATGCCATCAACAGGCAGCTGCGACATCCTACGCGCCGCTTCGGCAAGGGTCATCTTCTCCCCCGCCCGCTTCTTAATCATCGTGAGCGCAAAGCCGCGTTCTTCGGCGGCATCGGCGATACCGTCAATCATGTCCACGGCGCCGCCCGACAAGTGGAACATCACCACGCCGATGCACCCGTAACGGCCCAACTTGAGCGAACGCGCGGCAAAGTTGGTTCGAAACCCGAGCGCCTCCATAGCCGAATGGACCTTATCGCGTGTCGACTCTCGCACGCTATTGGGCTCGTTGATCACACGCGAAACCGTCTTGAGAGAAACGCCCGCGGCAACTGCCACATCATTCATTGAGACATTTTTCTTGTCCATCGTTGCCACTGCTTCTCCACTCGGTTCTCTATCGCTTGTTTTTTGCGTTCTAGCATACACTACCTGCCTGACTGATAAATCAACCGTTTACCGGACAATATCGACCGCTCACCCGTGTATCCTTGTTGCTCTTCCAAAAATGTCTTACGTTGTCATTAACGAAATGACAACGTTGTCATTTCGCAATGCCTTCCTTAAGCAGGAAGGTTTCCGGGCAGTCCTGACCATCCATCGACGACCAGTTCCATCCACATGCATCGCGCATCAAGTAGCAAAGGAGCTTTATGGACGCCATCGTAAAGATGCTCGAAAAGCATCAGCCGTTCTTTGAGAAGATCTCGAGGAACATCTACCTCCAGGCTATTAAGGACGGATTCCTTGGGTGCATGCCCATCGTCCTCACCTCTTCGATCTTTCTGCTCATTGCCACCCTTCCTGGCGTAGTTGGCATCACGCTGCCCCAGCCGCTCATCGACTGGTGCAACAAGCTGTACAACTTCACCATGGGCGTCATGGGCATCATGGTCGCCGGCACCACTGCCAAGAACTTTACGGCTTCCATGAACCGTCGCATGCCCGCCGGCAAGGTGCTCAACGACGGTTCCACCATGGTGGCCGCCCAGTGCAGCATGCTGCTGCTCGCAGTCACGCAGTTCACCACCAAGTTCAACGGCTCCGAGCTTTCGGTCTTCGATTGCACCAGCATGGGTACGCGTGGTCTGTTCTCGGCCTATATCGCCGCGTTCATTACCGTTTGGGTCTATAAGTTCTGCGTCTCTCGCGATCTGACCATTAAGCTGCCCAAGGAGGTCCCGGGCGCCATCGCTCAGAACTTCCGTGACATCATCCCCTTTGGCGGCGCCGTCATCATCTGCGGCATCATCGATGTCGTCGTGCGCAACCTCATGGGCGTTCCGTTCTCCGAGCTGCTCATCAAGCTGCTCTCCCCGCTCTTCACTGCAGCAGAAACCTATCCTGGCCTTATCCTTATTCAGGCGGCCACCGCGTTCTTCTGGTTCATCGGCGTCCACGGTCCTTCGATCGTCCAGCCGGGCATCGACCCCATCCGTCTTGCCAACCAGGCCGAGAACCTGCAGGTTCTGCTGGCCGGTGGTCACCCCGCCCATTCCCTCACCTTTAACATGTCGCTCGTGGGTGAGTTCGGCGGCACCGGCGCCACGTTCATCGTGCCGCTTCTGCTGATTCTCTTTATGAAGTCCAAGCAGCTCAAAGCCGTCGGTAAGGCCTCGATTGTTCCTGTTGCCTTCGCCGTCAACGAACCGCTGCTCTTTGGCGCGCCGATGATCCTTAACCCCTACATGCTCATCCCTTTTGTTGCCGCCGGCTGCGTCAATGTGAGTGTTGCCAAGTTCTTTATCGATAACGTGGGCATGAACGGCTTCTCCTTCGTGGTGCCTTGGGCTACTCCTGCCCCCATCGGCATCTTCATCACCACAAACTTCCAGCTTATCGCCCTGGTGTTTGTCGCAATCATCATCTTGCTGGACGCCATCATCTACCTGCCGTTCTTAAAGGCATACGATAAGTTGCTCTGTGACCAGGAGGCCGAGCGCGCCGCCGAGCTGGGTCTCGAGTCCGATGGTGCTGCCACCATCGCCGCCAGCACCTCTGCGCCCGCCGTCGAGCAGACTACCGCTTCCGTCGAGCCGACCGTTGCCGCCACCGACAGCGAGCCTGTCGCCGATCAGCCCGAGCCCGCCTCCGACGCATCCGCTAAGAAGGACGTCGATGGCCTGAAAGTCCTCGTCCTGTGCGCCGGCGCCGGCACCTCTGCCATGCTTGCCAACGCCATCAAGGAAGGTGCCGCGCAGACCGGAGAGAACATCGCTTCCTCCGCAGGCGCCTATGGCCAGCACACTGCCATCATGGATCAGTACGACGTTATCGTGCTTGCCCCGCAGGTCCGTAGCTACTACAACGACATGAAGGCCGACACCGATCGCCTGGGCATTAAGCTGCTCGCTCCGCGCGGTAAGGAATATATCGATCTTACCCGCGACCCCGCTGGCGCCATCAAGTGGCTCCGCGAGAACCTCGACTAGTTTCCTCCCTCTGTTGGTGCCCGGATTCCCGGTTCGGGCACCTCTCCCTATTCGTATCCCACAGAAAGGATGACTCATGACCAACCCCATGCAGTTCCCCGACGGCTTTGTGTTTGGCGGCGCCACCGCTGCTTACCAGGTTGAGGGCGAGACCCGTACGCACGGCAAGGGCAAAGTGCCCTGGGACGATTTCCTGGCAGCCCAGGGTCGCTTCTCCCCCGATCCTGCAAGCGATTTCTACAACAAGTACCCGGTCGATATCGACCTGTGCCAGCGCTTTGGCATCAACGGTATCCGCGTCTCCATCGCTTGGAGCCGCATCTTCCCCAACGGCACTGGCGAGATCAACCCCGAGGGTGTTGCCTTCTATCACGAGCTCTTTGCCACCTGCAATAAAGCCGGCGTCATCCCCTATGTCACGCTCGATCACTTTGATACGCCCGAGGCCTTTTACCAGAATGGCGGCGAGGGCTTCCTGACGCGCACGACGATCGACGCCTTTGTCGAGTACGCCAAGTTCTGCTTTGCCGAGTTCATCGAGGTCAAGCACTGGTTCACCTTTAACGAGATTCCCGCGACCGCCGAGGGCAGCTTTATCGTCGGCAACTGGCCGCACGGCGAGAAGTACCGCCTGGACAAGGCCTTCCAGCTCATGCACAACATGATGGTGGCTCACGCCAAGGCTGTCGTCGCCTTCCATGAGGGCGGCTTTGAGGGCGAGATCGGCATTGTCCAGAACCTGGAGCCCAAGTATCCCCTCGACCCCAACAGCGCCGCCGACTGCGAGGCCGCCCGCATGGCCGACGTCATCAACAACCGCTGGGTACTCGACGCCACCTTCCGCGGCCACTATGCAGCCGACACCATGGAGGCTGCGACCAAGCTGGCCCATATCGCCGGCGGCGAGCTCGACGTCCGCGACGAGGACATCGCCGCGCTGACCGCCGCGCTCCCCTACAACGATTGCCTGGGCGTCAATACCTATAAGTGCCAGTTCCTGCGTGCCGCCGAGGGCGAAAACGACATCAACCACAATGGCACCGGCGACAAGGGCTCCTCGCGCTGGTTCCTCAAGGGCGTGGGCGAGGCATGCGTGCGCGAAGGCGTTCCCACGACCGATTGGGACTGGATCATCTATCCCGAGGGCCTGTACGACCTGCTGCTGCGTATTAAGAACGATTACCCCAACTACAAGAAGATCTACATCACCGAGAACGGCATGGGCTATAAGGACGACTTCGAGGACGGCTTTATCGACGACGCCCCTCGCATCGACTACATGCGTCAGCATCTCGCATGGATCCTCAAGGCGATTGACGGCGGCGTGAACGTCGACGGCTACTTTGTGTGGTCGCTGCAGGACCAGTTCTCCTGGACCAACGGCTATAACAAGCGCTATGGCCTGTTCTACATCGACTTTGAGACCCAGAAGCGCTATCCCAAGGCGAGCGCGTACTGGTACAAGAACGTCGCGGAGACCGGCCTGCTCATGGCCTAACTTCAGCCGCGTATCCCCTGTCGGCCGCATGCGAATCCCCCACGGGTTCGCATGCGGCCTTTTTTGTTTTTGGTGAGCCCGAGCAGGCCGTTTATCTCGATCTGTAACATCTAGCAGGGATTTTCAATCCTAACCGTTATAGATTTAGACGAACGGGCGACCAGGGCTGAAAGATCTCAATCTGTAACACGTAGCCCACTTTTAACCGTCTAACTGTTACAGATCGAGACAATAAGATAGTCAAATCCGAACTTTCCAAGCAGTTATAAAGCATGGTTTCTAGTTTTCGGTATCACGAACATACTTTCGGTATCATTTAATGATATTATGATATCGAAAGTATGTTCGTGATACCGAAAGGAGCCGCATGCGCCAGTTCGATTACACCACAGTCCCAGCGGAACTCGAAGCAACTCCAATCACCAACCTCCTCCTCTCGATACGCGAGCATAAAGGCCGTCAGCTTGCTCTGAGTCAAGTCAAACCCGAGCTTCTATCGTCCCTAATGGAGGAGGCTAAGATCCAAAGCACCCGGTCCTCCAACGGACTTGAAGGAATTGTTACCACCCAAAAAAGACTCAAAGCGATCATGGCGTATTCCGCCAAGCCAAGCTCCCGCGCAGAGGAAGAAATTGCTGGATACCGAGATGTGCTGTCGCTTATTCACGAGCAACACGATTCCATTCCCGTAACGCCATCGGTCATTCTGCAGTTGCATCGTGACCTCATGGCGCACACGGCAATCTCGTATGGAGGCCATTGGAAAGATAGCGATAACGAAATCGTCTCCATTGACGATCAAGGAAATCGATTTGTGCGCTTTAGGCCCCCTTCGGCCCTAGCAACCCCGGGACTTATTAAAGAAGCCTGCCAGTCCCTCAACGATGCTTTATCTCGCCAAGTTTGCGATCCCCTCCTTATATCGCTCCGCTTTATCTTCGATTTTGTTAGCATTCATCCCTTCAACGATGGCAATGGCAGGATGAGCCGGCTCCTTACAACGCTGCTGCTCGAAAAGACTGGATACGACGTTGCGCGTTACATCAGCATCGAACGACTTATTGAAGACAACAAAGCGCTTTACTACAACGCTCTCGCTGCAAGCTCCACTGGATGGAATGAAAATCAAAACACCGAAGTACCCTTTATCCGTTTCATGCTCGGAACAACCCTGGCCGCCTACCGACAGCTCGAGCAGCGTACCTTAATTGAATCAAGCACTCGTCCCATGTCGAAGCAAGCGCGCATCGCCGTTCTATTTCAACAGAGACCCGGCGTCATTAAGAAATCCGACATCCGATCCAACTGCCCCGATATCAGCGAGGTCACCGTTAAACGAACCCTCGGTCAGCTTGTTAGTTGCAGCGCAATCGAAAAAACAGGAGCGGGTCGTTCGACAGGCTACATACTCAAAGACGTCCATGCTCTAGAACTATTCTTGCAATCCACAATACCCGATAGCGAGGCCGCAATAACAAAAGAGGCTCCAAAGGATAAGCTCCTTGAACGTATAAACCACGCCGAGGATGAAAGCAAAGAGGGGCTCTATGAAGACTATGATTCATTCTCAAGGGACATAAAGACGAAATACGGAGTCTAGTCATATCTCAGAATAGCCTCATCCTTGTTGCTCAAAGTTATTTGCGCGTCATTGTAAAGCGGTACCCCCGCGCCGGCAGGGGGGCAGATGTATCGCCTGCCGATCCTGCTGGAGTCGGCAATCAGATAGCGCGTATCGACCTTGCTAAAGGCGAGCTGCTGGATGCGGCCCTCGTCCATGTTGGACGTGGACACGTCGCCGTCCAGAATACCGTTGGCGCCGATAAACGCCGCATCGATGCCCAGCGCGCGCAGGGTATCCTCGGCCGTGGGCCCCACAAAGGCGGCGGTGCGGCGGCGGTACATGCCGCCCACCAGGCACAGCTCGCAATCCTCGCGCGCCTCGAGCAGGCTAAAGGCCGAAAGCGAATTGGTCACATAGATGGAAGACAGTTTGTCGGTGACTCGGAGAACGCCAATGCGATCTCACAACGGTTGCGCTCATTGTCTCAATTAGATACTCAACGAAATACGGCCCCGCAGCTCAATAAGCTGCGGGGCCGTACCATACACCGACGAATCAACGACGAAGTGTATCCACTATTTGGCCAGCTCCTGAACGATCCAGTCAATTGCACCTTCGGGATCGTTGGTAAGGTCGATATACTCCTTGCCCCTTGTGGTGAGCAGTTTAATTCCAAGGCGATCGGTATCGGCCTTCATAGCGTCATAGTACATGCGTGCCTGGGGCGCCAGAACAATCACGTTGTACTGATCCATCGTCTCATAGTGGCTTCCGTACGCACCGGACTGAGAAACCAGATCGATACCCTTAGCAGCGGCACCTTCGCGAAGAGCATTTGCCAAGAGAGTCGAAGTGCCGGCACCCTGGCAAAGCACAAGCACGCGGATCTGCTCCGCCTTGTCCTTTACCGCCTCGAGAGCTTTTGCGACATTTTCCTGTGCGGCAATAGCATCTGCATCCGAGGTTCCTGCAGTCTCCTTTGCAGACTCTTCCAAACAAAGCTGATGGTCATACGCCTTGCAGAACGGATAGTAAATCACAAAGTCAACGACCAACAGCACTGCCATCAATACGAGAGAACGCAGATCGAGACCCGTGGTGAGGAACGCACCAATTGGGCCGGGAAGCGCCCACGGCATGGTATACATGGGGGCGTTCATTCCAATGACGTCAATGAAAAATTTACCGATAATGGCGTTGACCATAGGAGCCACTAGGAAGGGCACGAACATATAGGGATTGAGAACAATCGGCATACCGAAGATAACGGGCTCGTTAACTCCAAAAATCAGCGGGATAATCGATGCCTTGCCCATGGCTTTAAGCTGCTTGGAGCGCATAAACATGATCAGGATAATAGGAACGATGAACGTGCAGCCAGAACTGCCCAGACCGCCGATGAAGCTTGTAAAGTCCTGCGTGAGAGCAATTGACGGGTGTCCACCTGCTTGGAAAACCTCAAGATTGGTAACGGTATTGCCGTAGAGCGCAGCATTGATCGGACTCATGACAACCGAAGCACCGTGGATACCCATAAATTGGAAAAGCGCGACCGCGCCTTCGATAAGCGCCATGCCAGGATAGGTGTCGACCGCGGAGAACAGCGGCGAGATGAGAGCGGATACCAAATTGGCGAACGGCACAGCAAGCAGCTTGCGGCTCGCAAGATCGATAAAAGCGCACGCAAGGATCGAAAACCCAAATGCAAAGATATCGCGAAAACTCTGCGCAATAGAGCCAGGGACCTCTTTGGGGAGCTTGATCGTCACATTATGGCTAATGCACACCTTATAGATATTAACGGTCAAGAATGCGGCTACGAACGCAGCGAGAAAACCCTTGGTTCCCATATAGCCGGTTTCAAAAACAGATGTATCTGCTCCGCCAATCGAGACAACATCGTTCGTCACCGATAGCAAGAGCATGCCGCACATGGCACAAACCATGCACGAGGTGGGGTTGAGAGATTTGCCCGAAGGCATGCGACGGTTCATCGACATTGCAAGTGAGCTCGCCGTGGTGCCGGCCACCATAATGCCAAGAAGCCCCATGGTATATGCATAGATTTTATTGAAGAAATCCAGCACCTCAGATCGCGTGCCGAATGTTGGTGTAAGGGCCGCTTCCCTGGCCGTAGAAAGCAGGAAGCGGTTATCGCCTAGAATCTTAATTGCTGAAGTTAGGATTCGAAGAAAGGCAATAACCGCATATGGACACGATACACGAAATGA
>DBEYWP010000025.1:0-64171 GCA_048183675.1 Collinsella sp.
TCATTTCGTGTATCGTGTCCATATGCGGTTATTGCCTTTCTTCGAATCCTAACTTCAGCAATTAAGATTCTAGGCGATAACCGCTTCCTGCTTTCTACGGCCAGGGAAGCGGCCCTTACACCAACATTCGGCACGCGATCAACATCAGCGAACTTTCTGGATTAAGTTGGGGAGAGGTACCGTAGAGGACCGGGCGATACATGCAGGGGGATGCCCGGGATTGGCTTTTCGATTCAAAAGTTTCCGGAAGCAGCTATGCCGCACCATGCCAGTCTCCTTGGGTGCGAACTTAAGCAGATGGGTGATATGTTAACGATTGAGCTGTTTTTTTCCGTGTACTTGTCGGGCTGAGGTCGTCGCGGTCTTAGTGGCCTCCGCCCGACGAGTTTTGTTTTAATCCGATGGTGGGGTCAAACGGTGGAAGAGCGCTTGGTCTATTGGCGAGAAATATTGCACGTCGTTATTTAACTCGGCGATTCTTGGATCCAGTCTGTCGTCGGTATATATTAAGGCACAGAGGTCTTCTATAAAACGTTTGTGCCTATTCTCAATACCTTGGTTATAGGGGAATTCACCCTTTTTAGACCCCCATGCTTCTTCGATTGCGCTATCGAGACATTTAATAAAGAGTTCGCTGTGGCAAGCAAGCTCGTATACGGCGTCATAGCCTCTGCCTGCTCTTACCTCGTACCAAGACAGAGGCTCATAGTAGGCCAGAACATTGAGAACTGGCAGGAGGCATTGTTTTGGGAAAATCGATATCTCGTTGACTCCGTAGTAAGTTTGATAATTGAGAATGTAGCCCAGGAGTTCCGAGATTGATACCGCCAGTCTGTTACAGGCTCGGAGCGAAGCCTTTTTGTAGTTAAGTAGTTCTATCGTTATGTTTACAAAAACGTATCCCATTTTCGCATTAACGCCCTTGAGCGAAAGATAGTCGGCGGGTTTTACCGGGTTTAGCTCTATACGCTTATCGTAAAAGCGCTCTAGGTATTTAACTCCATCAAAGTTGGGCCCGTATACTCCTTCGAGCGAATTAGCTAGCTGTGAAATATCGGTCGAATATACTACGACAATGTTATCTTGCTGAAACAAAGTCTTTGCTTGCTCGAGTACCTTTACAGCGAATTCTGGCCGGCAGCGATCGAGTTCATCGATAAAGATGACGGCTCGATTTGCTATCCCGGGAAGATAGTTTCTTACGAGCTCGTCTATTCGACTTCGGAGCTTCTTCTCTTCTTTGTATCTTTCGAGAAAATCGACGCCGTTAAAGTCTTTAACGAAATTGCTGACGCTGAGGTTTAGTCCGAATACCGAGGCCGTTGTCTCAATGATATCGCCGATGCTTCTCCAGGGGTCTACCTCTCCATGGACGGTTGATTCGTCTACCGACATGGCGATTGTTGCCAATATGGGCAGGATTGGATTATCGAAATGATCATCTTCCCAGGCGTTGAAATAAATGGGCAGAAATGGGTTGGCTAGAAGATCTTTTGCTGTGGCACCAAATATCGAATCCAGTCTTCCGGCGCCCTGCTCGAGCGCCGGATTTGGCATTCGCAGGACTCTTTCGACCTGTTTTATAAAAAACGTTTTACCTGAGCCCCAGGGAGCATTGACGAGGATCGTATAGGGAGGTTCTACAGCAAGAAGCATCTGCAGGAATCTTTCGACCTCGCCATGCCGGCGCAATGGATCTTGAGATATCGCAGCATCAATGGCCTCAGGCGTGGGCTCTTCGTCTGCTCGCTTCATGGTGGATGCCTTCTTTCGCATGATTTGATTGGGCGGGTTGAGTTCCGCTCGGGCTCCTCATCGTTGTACGTTGTTAATTATCATATTGACTCGACGGCAAAGCGAGGGGTTGGGTCACATTTTCGTTTTGCTGTAATTATGTTGTGAGTGCCCACGTCTGCCTCCTTTTGCTTCATCGATTTAGCGCGTTACTATTAAGGTCCGATCCTATGTATGAGATTGGAGATCTGATGACCGACGCTAATAGAAAGCCGTGGCTTACGGCGTCAGAGCAGATTGATCATCTCAAATCGAGGGGTGTCCATTTCTCTCTGATGAGCGAAGACGATGCCAGAGCTTACCTGGAGAAGAACAGCAACTATTTTCGCCTGCGCGCTTATCGACTTGGGTTTCCTAAAGTTGAAGAAGGAGCCCGCAAGGGAGAGTACGCAAATCTAGATTTCAAGATGCTGGTCGACTTGTCGAGTGTAGACATGCTTCTTCGTTATGAAATGTTGCCGCTTACGCTTGATGTGGAGCATTTTGCAAAGGTTAAACTCTTGAAGTGTATCGAGACGGAGGGGGAGGACGGCTATGCGGTCGTTTCGGATTTCATTTCCTCCTACGATGGCGTGAAACCCGATGGGACGCCGTGTAATTCGCTCAAGGATGAGATTCTTAGATGCAAGAACAGTCCCTACACCGGTGGGTTGATTGCCAGGTATGCTGATAACGACTTCCCCGCGTGGGCATTTATCGAAGTCGTCTCCTTCGGCTCTTTTCTCTATTTTTACAAGTTTTGCGCCAATAGGTTTGACGACCGCGAGATGCTTAAGGAGTTATATATTCTTTAAGCAGTCAAGTCATTAAGAAATGCATGCGCTCATAATAGCTGCATTTTGAATAACCTGCGTGCTGATAGACCGCAATTTAAGCCAAGCTACGTTGTAACGCGGGAGTTGTCGACCATAGCCGGCATCGGTCTCGACCAGCGTAAGTCAAAGATGAGCAATGACCGTATACAGCAGATCGTCACAACGCTATACGCGCACAGGAAACTTGCTTCGCAAGGCGTTTTGGAACATCGCGCAAAGAGCCTATCTGTGTTTGTTCAAAGAATGAACAAGCACGTCGATTATTATCATGGCAATCTTCAGGTCTCTACTGGATTTGAATTTATCACGAAGGTGATTAGTGCGTGGTTTCCGGTGGACACTGATTAACGATGAATCTGTGACGAGCTTTGTCGCAACGCCTTAGGTGCCAAAAAAGAGCTATGCTTTCTTCACAACAAAAAACGGAAGCTATTTATCGGCCACCGTTTTGCAAGGGGGTTCCTTCCCTAGGGAGGGCATCCCCTATTTTTATAGAGCCTCGACTTGGCTTTCTCCGCTAAAAGCCTTCTGGCGACACTTGAAGAGGATTGATGCGTCGACCTTCTTTTTTGTTAATTTGGATGTAAGATTCCGCCTGTGAAAACTTATATCTCAATTGGGAAAAGGCAATAGCACGAGTGGTTATAAGTTTGCATGTAACTTTACCGATGCTCGTTTGCTTGACATAGTCCGTAATGGGTTCTTGGTAGAGGATTGACCGGGATTGTGCATTTCCTTAAAGTGGGATTCGTGATGAGGCCTTGCGACGGTACGTCCGGCTTGGTCCGCGGAAACCGCCGAAAGGCGGTTTCCGCGTTTAAGGGTTATTTATTGAGGTGGCTCCTTATTGCGCTTTCGGCCTTAGGGTGCTTGATTTTGTCGCGTTTTCCGGATGTATGCGGCAAATTCCGGAATCCTCGAGTACACTGCCCTTTTCATGAAAAGAAACCGACGCTCCTATAAGTTGTCAAGAGGCAGTTTGCGGGAGCGCTCTCTCCAATTCGCACAGGAGCTCGTAATACCTCCTCTCCAGTTTCGTCGACCGCCGTTTCCCCCGTTCCAAGTGCCCGAGTGTGGCTGCGGACAGGCCGAGCTCCGCGGCGGCTTTCTTCTGAGTCACCCGCATCGCCTTGCGCATCTTCGCGAGCTCGGGGCCTTCCGGCGCGGCGCCGTCGGGGTTCGGGTCCATGAGCACGTGGTACACCTCCCGCGCTATGTAGCGCTTCAGGCAGCGGACCGCCTCCCGCCGGGACTTCCCCTCGGAGGTCCGCCTCGCCACGTACCTCCTCGTCCTCTCGTCGTACGCCATGCGCTTGATCGCGATCTCGTAGAGCGCCCAGTTCGCCTGCCGGTTGCCGCCGCGGTTGAGCCTGTGCCGGTCCGTCTTCCCGCTCGACGCGGGGATCGGGGAGGCGCCGCACATCATCGAGAACGCCGCCTCGCCCTTCAGCCTGCCGGGGTTGTCGCCGGCGGCCACGACCAGGGCGGCGGCGGTCGTGGTGCCGCAGCCCTCGACGCCGAGCAGCGCGGGCGCGTTCGCCTCCAGCAGCGCGCGGATGCGCTCGTCGAGGGACTCGACCTGGCTGCGGGCCTCCTTCCAGACCGCCGCGACGGACCGCAGCGAGGCCAGCACGCTCTCCTCGAGCGCGTCGCCCGCCTTCCTCCCGCGCGCGAGCAGCGGCATGAGGTCCTTCGGCCGCTCGCGGCCCCTGAACCGCTCCCTCAGGGCGCTCGGGGCCGTCGTGAGCATCGACTTCGCGCAGGCCACGCAGGACGTGGACGTCGCGACGGCCAGCCTGCGCGCGACGTAGAGCTGGCGCACCGCCTCGACCCAGCCGTCCTGCGACTTCGGCACGGAGCAGCCCTTCCCGGACGCCGCCTTGCGCGCCGCGCGCTCGGCGTCCAGCGGGTCGCTCTTCCCCTCGCCGGGCCTCACCTTGTCCCTCTTGGGCCTGAGCACCTCGACGACGTTGTACCCGAGCTCCACGAGCCTCCTCGTCAGCCCGGCCCCGTACGATGCCGTGCCCTCGACGCCGACGACCATGCAGCTCCCCGGGTCGCCTATCGCCTCCGCCAGCCTGTCGTAGCCCTCGGGGTCGGCCCCGAAGCTCCCGCTCCAGATCTTCCTCCCGAGGCCGTCGAGCAGGCACAGAACATGCACGTCCTTGTGCGTGTCGACGCCCGCGATGACCGTTTCGCCTTCCATTTTCGCTCCCCTCGGTCTGCCGCCTGCTCCGCGCCCGGGTCTCCCAGACATTGCACTGACGGGAGCGCTACAATCCAATTGGCTTGTCCGATTGTCCGCGCTCATGCTCCTATTAGGTCATGGCAGGACTCCGGGACGCGGATGCCGGGGCGAGACAGGTCGGATTTGAGGACGGCCGAAGAGGCGTCAGCAGGTCAGTGGGTCATCGTCCCGGCATTCAGCATCAGGGTAGCGCTGCGACGCGGAAATCGCGCGCCGTTGCCGCGCCCCGCAGTGCCCGTTTCCTCCGAGAACAATTATCAGTGCAGGTAGAAGTGTTGGCGCTACTCGGCGTGGTCGACTTGTCTCGATTTTGCCGCATACTTTCGGTTTGAGTGGCATTCACGGTAGGTTTCGGCGAATTTTGACTGCAATCAACCGGTTGTTTTAGATCTTAAATGGGATTGTCATATCTTTAAGAAGATCGTTGCACCAACTGTAGTCGAGCATCCTCTTTCGGTGCATCAGGTTCACCACGACTCCCGGACAGACTCCTCTGCCTTGAGCAATGCGTTGGATTGTCGTCGAGGTCTTGCAGTCATGATAGGGCGAGAGACCCTCTGGTCCCATAAGAACCTCTCTTGCAAAGGCGTTGGCGCGCTTCTCGGATTCGCTCTTTGAACTTTGCCCTTCGTTGATGTAGCTAAGAGTGATTCCAACGTTCCCGTCATTTAGAATGTGCCCGATTTCGTGGAACAGAGTCCAAATGATAAAACCGTCTTTTTTGCGTCTGCCCGTCATCTGGATTACGGGTCTTCCGTCTTTGGTCCAACGCGTTATTCCATGTAGAGGAAATTGTTCAGGAGCTGAAATGAACTGGAGCGTGACGCCGCATTGTTCAAGTTGGAGCGCTATGTCCGTTAAGGTCATAGCGTCTATCGTTGCCGCGCGTTGTCTTAATGAACTCAAAGAGGCTCTGAGCAATGTCTCGTTGTATGCTTTGGCCCCATTGGTTGTTGGCGTTTCGGCGCTTTCACCTAGCGAAATCCAAGCCATCATGCTTGCGGGGTCAACGGGTTTACCTGCCTCTTTTAACGTCGCAATGGAGGAGAAGACGCAATCGACGCCTTTCGCATAGGCATCCATGCTGCCGTAACCAACAACATTCAAAAAATCTGATACGAGTTTGCCGGGGTTTCTTTTGGTGGCGGTAGTAAGCCCTTTGTCGCGAAGAAACTTTCCTAACGGCGGGGTGATGATGTCGGCGGAGCTTGCCATTTTTAGTTCATCTTCGAGCCTAGCAAGATCTTCACGGTACTTTGCCTCGAAGCGAATCCAGCTATCTCGGGGAATAGAGGTGACTCTTTCAAGCTTAATGGCGGTGTCCTGCGAGATGGGCTGCGCACCCTTTAGTATCCCGTTAACCGTTTTGCGGGAGATGCCAAGTCGGTCGGCAAGGGCCTGCTGCGTCATCTGCTCGTCATCTAGCCATTCTTGTAAATACATGCCAGGTGCAACCGCATAGTTGGTTCCCATTGTTCTGCTTCCTTTATGTGCCTAGTGATAGTCTTCAATTGATAGAACTTTTACTGAGGATTCTTCGTCCGTTGTTTTTTCGACCTTAGTTACTTTCATACATCCGTTAATCGGCTCGACAATCATTCGATAATTCTTGTTTAGTTTTCCCGCCCATTGACCCTCTCTATCACCGCAAAGCTGATGCCATCTTCCGCATGGGTCTAGATTCTTTAGATCCTCCATCGAGCTGGCTGTCTCTAATGCGTTGTGTCGGAGCTTTACACCCCTTACGATGTCGGACCTAAATTTCTTGCACTTCTTTTCGTCGGTACATATTTCCTCGAGCCTTTTGTTGGCGTAGCGTATTTTCATTCCTGTAACCAATCGCGTTACATCATATTGTTCGTGTTCATCATATCATGTAACCGATTGTGTTACACGTAAATTCTGCATTGGATTGGATCTGTTTCGTTTTGCGAGTTCGCTTTCGACCTCTGGGATTCTAAAAAAGTTTTAAAACAGCCTTAAAGGCGCTCCAGCTCGCGTTGACAGCGTAAAATACGCATGTTTGACTATGACAAATGTGGATTTTAGGGGAGGGGTGCGCCATGGAGGTGCTGGTTGTTGGCAACACCGCATATGTTGACGATGACTTTTGTGCCAAGGCGTTCCCCGAGGACCATGTGCAGGTCGTAGCCGCGCAGGACACGCGCCGCGACGAGTCATCGCCCCATGCCTCGTGGAAAGAGCTTCTGCAACACCTGGATCAGGCCTACGAGTTCGAACGCGTGGTCTACCTGTCTAATTACCTTACCCCGCATACCGATACCGTGGGCGATATCGAGCTGCTGCGCACGGTCTTTCGTGCGTGCGCGGGTCGCCGGGTCCAACTGCTGTATGTAGCGGGGCCCGCGGGTGCCGAGGGCGCCGCCGATGCCGCGGGGCGAACGGGCAAGGGCATTATCGCGCACGCAGCCAACGACCTGTGCCGCTACTACGCTGCTCGCGAGGGCGTTCAGACCAAGATCCTGCGCGTGCCGTTCCTGTATACCGCGTCTGCCGCGCTAGAGGACCCGTTTTTGGTGCCGCTGTTCGACGCGTGCTCAACCGGATCGGTCGCTCTGCAGGGCGCGCAGGATGCGGCGTTTCCCCTGCTGTGTGCCGAGGAGCTTGCGGTGCTGGTACGCCGTATCTTCGACAGCTGGGATGGTAACTTTGAGATGCTCGACGTTGCCGATACCTTCCATCACACGTCAGGTGAGGTTGGCGACGCCCTCAAGGCACTGTTCCCTGACCTTGCCGTTGCTTATGGCGATTCTGCCGGCTACGCCATGCCCGTCAGCGACATCGTTCGCGTTCGTTATGGTTGGTTTCAGCGCTACGACCTGATGCGCGATCTTTCGACCATTCAGGCGCGTTGGGATGCCGGTCGCGCGAAGAAGGTCAACCCCTTGCGTGCCGCCATCGACCGCATCCAGATGCGCTCGCTGCCCATCAAATGCCTGGAGACGGGCGTTGCTTGGGTTCTGTTCGAGGTGCTGGAGCATCTGTTCTCACAATCGGCCCAGCTCAACGTGCTCGATTATCGCCTGCTCTACGTGGTGTTGATCGGCACGCTGTATGGCTTGGATTTTGGCCTGGTTGCGGCGCTGCTGGCGTCGGTGGGTTTGGCCGCGAGCTACTTTACTCAGTACGGCTATACCTTCCAGGGCCTGTTCTACGAGCCGTCCAACTGGCTGCCGTTTATTGCGTACTTTGTGGTGGGTGCCGTGTGCGGCTATGTGCAGCTGCGCAACAGCGAAGCCATTAGGGCGGAGCGCGATCAAAACGAGCTCGTGCGCAACCGCAATACGTTCCTTACGCAACTCTACCACGACGCGATCGAGGACAAGCGCGCGTACAGGCGCCAGATCGTGGGTCGCCACGACAGCTTTGGCAAGATCTTTGCCGTGACGCAGGAGCTCGATGTGCTCAACCCTCGCGACATCTATCGCAAGTGCTGCGAGCTTCTGGGCGAGATCCTCGAGAACGATTCGGTGGCGATCTACCATGTTTCGGGCGGGGCATTTGCACGCCTGGTGGCAGCAAGTCCCGCGATTGCCGAAGATGCCGCACGCTCGCTCACACTTGAGCAGCTTGCACCTCTTTTGGGCGACGGGGGTCGTTCGAACCTGTGGGTGAACCGCGAGCTGACGCCGGGGCTTCCCATGTTTGGATACACGATCGAGCGCGACGGGGCACCCGCCGTGTTGATCTTTGTGCGTTGTGCGGCCGAAAATCAAATGACCCTCTATTATCAAAACCTGTTCCGTATCTTGTGCGGCCTGGTCGAAAGCGCGCTGGGCCGTGCTTTTGACTATGAGGCGGTGGCGCAGGATAAACGCCGCGTTGACGGTACTTGCGTGCTCAAGCAGGCTGCCTTTGGCCAAGAGCTCGCGGCGGAGCAAGCGCTGGCAGATAGCAAGATGGGGAGTTTTTTGCTCCTGCGCGTGGTACCGGGCGTGGAGCCTGTCGGCGAGCTGGTGGGCGCAATTGGGTCGGCAATCCGCGAGAGCGACGCGGCGGGCTTGGTCGACGGCGACGTGCTCTACCTGCTTATGCGCCAGGCAAAGGCGTGCGATCTGCCCATTATCCGCGAGCGTCTGAGTGCAAAGCAGATTGCGGTGGAGCCCGTCGACGGCGAGGACATCGTGGCGCTGCTGCAGCACATCTCTTACACCGGTGACGGTGAGGGGGGTGCCGCTTGATCTCGCTTGTCGTTGCTGCCGTCTTGCTGCTGATTCATGCGCTGGTTTGCCTGATGCTGTGGACGCTTATGAAGCTGGGCCTGCTGCCGGTGCGCGGGCACATGCTGGCTGTGATAGTGCTGGTGCCGCTGTGGGGCCCGTTGCTGGTGGTTCTGCTATCGGTCCGCAGCGCGGTGTTTGGCGAGGGGCTGAAAGAGTCTGCGCTGGAGTCGCTGCGCTTCAACGACGACCTGCATCGCAGCATCCTGGTGCACGACCGTGACGCCGATGCAGGCGTAGTGCCGCTCGAGGAGGCGCTCATCGTCAACGATCCGGCATGCCGGCGCCGCCTAATGCTCTCCATGCTCACCGAGGAGCCCGACGCGTACCTGGCGCAGCTGCAGGCGGCTAAGCTTAACGACGACGTTGAGGTGGCGCACTATGCCGCGACGGCGGTGGCGCAGATCTCCAAGGAGTCCGACCTTAAACTGCAGCAGCTGGAGCATGCCTTTAAGACGGACCCGAGCGCGAAAAACCTCAACGAATACTGCGATTTTCTTGGTGAATACTTGGGCTCGGGCTTGGCCGAGGGGCGCGTGGCTCAGATTCAGCGCCAACAGTACGCGCGCCTGCTTGCGCGTCGCTGCGAGCGCGAGGACACCTTTGAGCTGCGCATTCGATATGCGACGGCGCTGGCCGATGTCGGACAGATCGACGAGGCGCAGGCCGTGATCGACCAGCTAGTGCTCGACGTGCCCGAGGAGCAGGAGGTTTGGATGCTTTGCCTGCGCCTGGCCGTGATGCGCCGCGACGGTGACGAGGTTCACCGTGTGATCGATGCGATTGACAAGCAACATGTGTATTTGAGCGCCGACAACCGCGAAAAGTTGGCGTTTTGGCGCGACGGGGAGGAGGTCAGATGAGCGTGGTGCAACATATCCGCGACAGTGCAGGCCGCTTTCGTTGGATGGGACTCCTCGTGGTGTGGGCGGTCTTTATTGCCATGGCCGCCGTGTTGCTGGTGGAGCGTGCCGGCGTGCAGTACAGCGCGGGCCAGCATAAGCTGGGGATGCTTGCCGCCAACGATGCAGTGCCGGCCTCCTCGGCAATCTTTGGCCAAAAGCCCACGTGCCTGGTCATTACCGACTCGGACCAAGATAGCGTCGAGGACGTAAAGGAACAGTTCGACCAGATTCTGCTGGACATGAAGATCGCCCATCGCGATGTTGATATTGCCACCGACGGTGCGGACGCGATCCCATCGCTCACGTCGTTTTATCGCGTGATTGTGCTTATGCCCTCGCTTGACGGACTAGGTACGCATCTGACCGATCTGATGAGTTGGGTGAGTGCGGGCGGCTCACTCATGCTGGGCATGACGCCAGATAACTCGAACTACCTGCAGGCTATTGCTTCCAAGCTTGGGATCGAATCGGCCGGATATGACTATGCGAAAGCCGAAAGTATCGTTCCGAGCGAGGACTTTATGCTGGGCGGGGGAGAGCGCTACGAGTTCTCGGATCCCTTCGATTCTTCACTTTCGGTTTCATTGCGCGAAACGGCGCACGTCTGGGCAAAGACCGGCGATGCGGGCACGCCGCTCATTTGGTCTAACGATTGCGGAAGTGGTCACACCGTGGTGTGCAACATTGGCATCTACGACAAGGTCATGCGTGGGTTCTATGCTTCGGCCTTAAGCTTGCTGGGTGAAGCCACGGCCTATCCGGTCATCAACAGCGCCGTGTTCTATTTGGACGACTTTCCCAGCCCTGTGCCCTCGGGCGACGGCACCTACATCAAGCGCGACTACGGGCTTTCCGTCGCCGATTTTTATGTCAAGGTCTGGTGGCCCGATCTGCAAAAGCTCGCGCAAAAATACGGCATTCGCTATACCGGCGTGATGATCGAAAACTACGAGGACGCGGTCAACCAGACCGAGCCCGCGCGACAGGCCGATACCACGCAGTTCCGCTACTTTGGCGGCATGCTGCTGCAGATGGGCGGAGAGCTGGGCTTTCACGGCTACAACCATCAGCCGCTCGCGCTCTGGGACACCGACTACGGCACGCTGTACGTCTACAAGACCTGGAAGAGCAAAGAGACGCTCGTCGCTTCGCTCAACGAACTTATCGCGTTTCAGGACGAGGTCCTGCCCAACGCTCATGGCTCGGTTTACGTGCCGCCGTCGAATATCCTTTCGGCCCGCGCGCGCAAGCTTATCGGTACCGATGTTCCGCGCATTAAGACCATTGCCAGTACGTATTTTGAGGATGGCACCGACCTGCCGTACGTGCAGGAGTTTGGCGTGGCAAGCGATGGCATTGTGGAGCAGCCGCGCATTGTCTCGGGCGGCATGGTCGACGATTCCTATATGCGCCTGGCTGCCGTGTCCGAGCTCAACATGCACTACGTGAGTACGCACTTTATGCACCCGGACGACCTGCTCGATCCCGATCGCGGCGCCAAGGAGGGCTGGGAAGTCTACAAGGGCGGCCTGACCGACTACCTGGACTGGCTTACCAAGTCTGCGCCCGACCTGCGCCGCCAGACCGGCTCGGAATGCTCGGGCGCCATTCAGCGCTTTTCGTCCGTGACGGTGAGCGTGGATACCAGTGCGGATGCCTGGACGCTCAGCCTGGGCAATTTTCACGACGAGGCATGTCTCATGTTCCGCGCTAATAATGACAAGCCGGGTGCGGTGACGGGTGGCGAACTGACGCACCTTACGGGCAATCTGTATCTGCTCAAGGCAAATGATAAGACCGTGATGATCGAGCGCAAGGAGGGTGGCGATAAATGAGAATCTGCTTGGTACTCGAGGGTTGCTACCCCTATGTGCACGGTGGCGTATCTACCTGGATGCATGGCTATATCCAGGCTATGCCCGAGCACGAGTTTGTGCTGTGGGTGATCGGCGCGCATGCTGCCGACCGCGGCAAGTTTGTCTACGAGCTGCCCAGCAACGTGGTCGAGGTGCACGAGGTGTTCCTGGACGATGCCCTGCGGCTTTCGGGCGAGCAACATGAAGCCAGTTTTAACGACCGCGAGCGCGAGGCGCTACGCCGCCTGGTGTCGCTCTCCAATCCGGACTGGGACGTGCTGTTCGATATCTTCCAGCGCCGTCGCGTGCATCCGCTCTCGTTTTTGCAGAGCCGCACGTTTATGGATATCTTCCGCGACGTGTGCCTTGCCGAGTACCCCTACACGCCCTTTGCCGATGCATTCCACACCATGCGCTCCATGTTGCTGCCCGTGCTCTACCTGTTGGGCAGCGAGGTACCGGTGGCCGATGTGTACCATGCCATCTCGACCGGCTACGGTGGCCTGCTCGCCTGCTTGGGCTCAAGCGTTCACCATGCGCCGGTGCTGCTGACCGAGCATGGCATCTATACCCGCGAGCGCGAGGAAGAGATCATTCGCGCCGATTGGGTGGTGCCGTCGTTTAAGGACCGCTGGATCCGCTTTTTCTACCTGCTTTCGGAGGAGATCTACCGCCGCGCCTTCCACGTGACGAGTTTGTTCCATAACGCCCGCAAGACGCAGATTGATATGGGCTGCGATGCGGACAAATGCCTGGTCATACCCAACGGCATCCAGTTCGATCGCTTTAAGGATATTCCCTTAAAGACCGATGACGGCTGGGTGGACATTGGCGCGGTGGTGCGCCTGGCGCCCATCAAGGATGTCAAGACCATGATTTATGCCTTCTTTGAGCTGCACGAGCGCCTGCCCAAGGTGCGCCTGCACATCATGGGCGGCGTGGACGACGAGGAGTACGGCGCCGAGTGCCACGCGTTGGTCGATACCCTGGGCGTGCGCGACCTGATCTTTACCGGTCGCGTCAACGTGGTCGAGTACATGGAAAAGCTCGACTTTACCATTTTAACGAGCATCTCCGAGGGTCAGCCGCTCAGCGTGCTGGAGTCGCTTGCAGCGCGTCGTCCCTGCGTGACGACCGAGGTGGGCTGCTGCCGCGAGCTACTCGAAGGCGCTCCGGGCGACGACTTTGGCGTGGCAGGTTTTGTGACGCCGCCTATGTATCGCAAGGGCTTGGCCGATGCCATGGAACGCATGTGCACAAGCCGCGCTCGTCGCATTGAGATGGGGGAGCGCGGCCAGCGTCGCGTTGCCACGTACTTCTTGCACGAGCAGATGCTCGCCAACTATCGCGCGCTGTACGACGAGACGGCGCAAGCGTTTGACCTGCCCAGAGAGGGGGAGTAGCCGGTGGCCGGAATCGGTTTTGAGCTCAAGCGCCTGTTTAGGCGCAAGGGTCTGTTTGCCACGATGCGCGCCTATGGCTACGCTGGCATTGTGTGCACGGGCCCCATGCTGCTGGGCGTGCTGCTCCAGGTGGGTATCTTGGTGCTGTGCGGTCTTTGGGGTGTGGGCCGTGCCAACCAAGATCTGCTGGTGTGCATGGTGACCTATACGCTGCTGGCGTCGCTCACGCTCACGAGTTTTTTCTCTATGCCGGTCACGCGCTTTTTGGCCGATATGCTTTTTGCCGAGCGCGAGGATGAGATCCTGCCTTCGTTTTGGGGCTCCAACGCCATCATGCTCGTTGCGGGCACGGTGCTCTACGGCGTCTTTTTGCTGTTCTCGGGCGCCACGCTGCTGCAGGGGCTGCTGTGCCTGTGGCTGTTCAATATTATGATCGTCAACTGGAACGGCATGAGTTACCTCACGGCCATCAAGGATTACCGCGGTATCCTTTGCAGCTTTGCGGCTGCCATTGGCGTGGCGTGCCTGTGCGCCCTGGCCGCGCTGGCGCTGGGACTGCCGCCGGTCGAGGGCCTTTTGGCGTCAATTGCTCTGGGCTATGGCGTCATGCTCGCCTGGGACGTGGTACTGCTGTACCGGTTTTTTCCGCAGAGCGAACGCAGCCCCTGGCTGTATTTACGGTGGCTTGATCAGTTTATGCCGTTGGCGCTCACGGGCTTGTTTACCAACCTGGGCCTCTTTGCGCACTTGGTGATAATTTGGGCCGGTCCCATTGGCGTGCAGGTCAAGGGCTTGTTTTATGGTGCGCCCTACCACGATGTGCCGGCGCTTATCGCGTTTTTGACGATCCTGGTCACGTCCGTCAACTTTGTGGTCTCGGTCGAGGTCAATTTTTATCCGCGCTACCGCGACTACTACAGTCTGTTCAACGACGGTGGTGTGGTGGGCGACATTGTGGTGGCCGAGGAGGAAATGCTTGCCACGCTCAACCGAGAACTGCGGTTTTGTGCGCTCAAGCAACTGTTTGTGACGGCGGCGGTCATTTCGCTCGAGACCACGGTGCTGTCGGCCCTACCGTTGGGCTTTAACAACCTGATGCACGGGTATTTTCGCACGCTGTGCGTGGGCTACGGCCTGTATGCAGTGGGCAACACGATCCTGCTGATCTTGCTGTACTTTACCGACTACAAGGGGGCCGTGCTGGCCTCGGGCCTGTTTGCCGGTGTGGCCGGGCTGGCGACCGCCGTGTCGTTGCTTTTGCCGCAGCAGTTTTACGGCTTTGGCTTTTTGTTGGGTGCAGCGGTGTTTTTTATCGTGGCGCTGCTGCGGCTCGATACCTATACCGCCAACTTACCGTATCGTATCCTGAGCCAGCAGCCTATTGTGGCGACCGTCAAAACGGGTCGCTTTACACAGCTGGGCCGCTTGCTCGACCGTGCCGAGCAGCGCTATGAGGAAGGTCGCCATAAGGGTGAGCCACATGGCGCGTTTGAGCGCGCAGTAGTTCACGTGTATCGCAAGCATTGGGGAGGTTCTGATGACCGATAGGATGATGTCTCGTCGTCGCCTGTTTGAGGCGGCTGCCGGTGCGCTGTTGCTTTCGGGCTGCTCGGTGCAGGAAGACTCCTCGACCAAAAAGGTCAAAAAGCAGGACAAGATTAAAAAGGCCGAGGCCTCCGACCAGTCCAAGCACCTGCGCGATAAGGACGAGCTGTACGAGGTTTACGACGACTCGGGCATTGTGACCATGTACCTAACGGTCTCGCGCGGCAACAGCTCCGAGAACACGGACCACAGCTGGGCCGAGATCAGCACGTACTCGGTGTATGACTATGCCGACATGGGTGTGACGCGCTATCAGGTTATGGGCCTGCTGCAGCCGGGCGACGAAGAGGGCCCAGTTGCCGGCGAGGTTGGCTATGGCGAGGAAGCGCCCAATGCCACCGTGCAGGTGCGCGGCCAGACGTCGAGCTCCTACACGCAAAAGAATTACAAGGTGGAGCTCAAAAAAGGAAAAGGTACCTGGCGCCAGCAGCGCGCGATTGCGCTCAACAAGCACATGGGCGAGGGTATGCGTTATCGCAACAAGATGGCCTACGATCTTATCCGCGGGATTCCCCAGATGATGGGCCTGCGCACGCAGTTTGTGCATCTGTGGGTGTGCGACCAGACCGAAAAGTCCAACGACACCTTTGAGGACTACGGCCTGTTTACGCAGGTGGAGCAGCTCAACAAGACGGCGCTTAAGGCGCACGGCTTGGATAAGAGCGGGCACCTGTACAAGGTGAACAGCTTTGATTTCCATCGCTACGAGGACACCATTAAGCTTGCCGATGATCCCGACTATAACCAGGCAAACTTTGATGGCATGCTCGAGATTAAGGGCGATACGGACCACACCAAGCTCATCGAGATGCTCGATGCGCTCAACGACGAATCGCAAAAGATCGATGACGTGCTCGACATCTACTTTGATACCGAGAACCTGGTCTATTGGTTGGCGTTTCAGATCCTGACGGGCAACTGCGATACGCAGAACCGTAACTGCTATCTGTACAGCCCGCTTAACTCCAAGGTCTGGTATATCCTGGATTGGGATAACGACGGCATGCTGCGTAAGTTGGAGCTTTCTCTTACCGGGTTTTCGGACTACGCGAGCTGGGAGCGCGGCGCAAGCAACTACTGGGGCAACGTGCTGTTTAACCGCGCGTTGCGCAGCAAGTCGTTCCGCAGCGAACTCGACCGTGCCGTCAAGGACTTGCGCTCGTATTTGACCGAGACTCGCCTGACCAAGATGATCAAGCACTACCGCGAGGTGACTGAATCCCTGGTCTTTGCTTCGCCCGATATCGACAATCTGCCTGTCACCAAGGACCAATACGAGCAGATCGCCGCGGCGATTCCCTCCGAGATCGAGGAGAACAATAAGAGCTACCGCGAGAGCTTTAAAAAACCCATGCCGTTCTACATCGGCGTGCCGCAGATCGATAACGGTAAGCTGCGCATCAACTGGGATGCGTCCTACGACTTTGAGGCGCGCGACATTCGCTATACCGTAGAGCTTGCGCGCGACTATGCCATAAGCGACGTGGTCTTTAAGGCCGAGGACGTGCTGCTTCCCGAGGTGACCTGCGATGCGCCCGATACCGGCCAGTATTTTGTGCGCGTGCGTGCCACCAACTCCGACGGTTATACGCAAGATGCGTTTGACTACTATGTGACCGACGACGGCAAGCACTACGGCATGAAGTGTTTTTACGTGCAAGACGGCGGTAAGGTCGTGGAGGACACGTATGAGGAGGGCTAGCGCGCTGCTTGAGCGCTTGGCGGCTCCGCCTGTGCGTACCACGCAGGAGCGTTACCGCCACGAGCTCAAATATCTCATTAACGAGGGCGAGCACGCTGCGATTGCCTGTCGCATGGCGCCGGTGTTTAAGCTGGACAAGCATGCGCGGGCGGGCGGTTACACTATTCGCAGCTTGTATTTTGACGACTACTGCAATTCGGCCTACGAGGAAAAAGACGCCGGCATTCTCATGCGCAAAAAGTATCGCGTGCGCATCTATAACGGCAGCGACAAGGTGATTAAGCTCGAGCGCAAAAAGAAGTACGGTAGCTGGATTTACAAGGAGGATGCGCCACTTACGCGCGGCGAGTTTGAGCAGATTCTGGCTGGTGATTACGACTTTTTGCTGAGGAGCCCCTATCCGCTCTGTCGCGAGTTCTACATCGAGTGCATCTGCAACGTGATGCGCCCGAGGACCATCGTGGACTACGAGCGCGAGCCGTGGGTGATGGATGAGGGCACTGTGCGCATTACGTTTGACATGAACGTGCGTGCCGCGGTGGGAAGCTTCGATATCTTTGACGCGACGCTGCCCGCGCTGCCGGTCCTGGAGCCCGGCAAGCTGGTGATGGAGGTCAAGTTTACGGAGTTTTGCCCGCAGCTGGTGCGCGATATGGTGCCGCCGGGAGCGGCCGAACTCACGGCGGTCTCTAAGTACTGCCTGTGTTACGAAAAGACCGCCTACCTGCGCGGATTTAATTACTGGGAATCGGATTTTGAGAACCGAGGGGATATTTAGACCATGAGCACCAGGGACTTTTTTAAGAACTCCGTTTTGGAGGCGTTTGGTCAGGTCGACCCTGCCAAGATTGGCCTGTCGCTGCTCGTGGCGCTCGCCATGGGCATCCTGATCTATTACGTGTACAAGCGCTTTTTTACCGGCGTTGTGTATTCGCGTAGCTTTGCCGTGACGCTCGTGGGCATGTGCGTGCTTACCTGCATGGTCACGCTCGCGATCTCGACGAACGTGGTCATCTCGCTCGGTATGGTCGGCGCTCTGTCCATCGTCCGCTATCGTACAGCGGTCAAGGACCCGCTCGACCTGCTCTACCTGTTTTGGGCCATTACCACGGGCATTACGGCGGGCGCCGGCATGTATGCGCTCGTGGGGCTTACGGCGGTGGTGATCGTGGTGATGATTGCCGGCTTTGCGAGCCATCAGGACAAGGCGCGCGTGTACATGTTGGTCATCCACTACACGGGTCAGACCACTGGCGACGATATCGTGCGTGCATTTGGGCGCACCAAGTTCACCGTTAAGTCCAAGACGATGCGCGGCGACAAAGTCGAGATGGCCGTCGAGCTGTTCTCGGACGGTGTGGATATGCCCTATGCCGACGCCATCCGTGCGCTCGACGGCGTTGAAGATCTGACGCTTATCCAGTACAACGGCGAGTACCACGGTTAGAGCCCTAGCGAGCAAATTGCACAAAGAGGGGTTCTCCTGGTCGAGCAAACGTCAGCGAGCGGGCAGCTGCCGTGGCGAGGTGCCGCGAAAGAGGAGCGAAGCGTACTATATGTACGCGAGTGACGGTTTGAGCGGCAGATCGCCCGGCAGATGCCCGCGCAGCGTCGAGTAGTCCGGCGTTCGTCAGAACGCCGGAACGAACAGGTATCATGGTGAAAGCGATTTCAACGACGGGGGTTCTCGTGGTAAAGATGAAAGATGTGGCCGAGTTGGCCGGCGTTTCGAGCGCCGCCGTCTCGCGCTACCTCAACGGTGGATATATCTCGGCGGACAAGGCCGAGCGCATTAAGCAGGCAATCGAGTTGACCGGATACGTGCGATCCAGCCAGGCTCGCGCGCTGCGCACCGGTTCCACCAAGCTCATCGGCGTCATCGTGCCTAAGATCAACTCGGAATCCGTGAGCCGCATTACCGCCGGTATTGGCCAGGTGCTCGGTCGCCGTGGCTACCAGATGCTGCTTGCCAACACCGACAATGCGCCCGATCGCGAGCTCGAATACCTCGATTTATTCCAAAACCATCCGGTTGATGGCATTGTGCTGGTGGCAACCATGATCACCGACGAGCACCGTCGGGCGATTGACTCGTGCCGCGTGCCCATTGTGCTGATCGGTCAGCATGTCGAGGGCGCGGCGTGCGTCTATCATGACGATTACGAGGCTGCCTTTGAGCTGGGCCGTGCGCTTGCGGGTCGCGTGGACGGCAAGATCGCTTACATTGGAGTTTCCGAAGAGGACCGCGCGGCCGGTTTCGACCGTCGTCGCGGTTTTGAGGCCGGCTTGCGCGCCGCGGGCGCGGTGCTTGATCCGAGCCTGATTCGCCAGGGGTCATTTACGCTCGACTCGGGCTATCGCGCTGCGCGCGAACTGCTCTCCGTCGATCCCGATGTTTCGTTTATCGCGTGCGCGACCGACACTATGGCGGCCGGCGCCCTGCGCGCTTTTGACGAGCTGCGCGGCGTGGGCGAGGGCGTGCGTCGCGTGAGCGGTTTTGGCGACAACGCGTTTTTGCGCGCACTGACGGGCGGCATTCCCACCGTGCATTATGGCTACCTGACCAGTGGCGTCGAGGCGACCAATATGCTGCTCGACGCGCTCGATGGCGAGGAGGGGGAGAGCGGCCTGCGGACGCTCAAACTTGGGCATCAGCTCATGAATGTCTAGTCCTTGGACGCGTCTGCCTGCCTTTGAATCCCCAGTTTTTGTCTCAAAACTACCATTCGCCGGCTTTTTCCTACCGTTCACCCTAATGTGAAAACGATTACAGACATATGAAACTGAAAACGATTACAGTGTAAGTGTCAAAGATGGCTGGGTGCAGATGCTCCCGTTGGAGGAAAGGGAAGTCATGGACTACCGCAAATCAGCCCAAGAGGTGCTCGACAACATCGGTGGCGCCGACAACGTTATTTCGGCCGCACACTGCGCCACGCGTCTGCGCCTGGTGGTTGCCGATAACGCCAAGGTCGACAAGGAGGCCCTCGAGAATATCGACGGCGCCAAGGGCGTCTTTGAGGCCCAGGGCCAGCTGCAGATTATCTTTGGCACCGGCACCGTCAATAAGGTGTACGACGAGTTCATCGCCCTCGGCGGTATCAATGCCGCCTCTAAGGCCGAGGTCAAGGAGGCCGCGGCACAGCAGCAGAACATCTTTATGCGTGCCATTAAGGTGCTCGGCGACGTCTTTGTCCCCATTATCCCCGCCATCGTGGCTTCGGGCCTGCTGCTGGGCATTATGAGCGCCCTCAACTTTATGGCCTCCAACGGCTTTATCGCGCTCGACACCAATAACTTTATTTATAAGATTGCCGACCTGGTCTCGGGCACGTCCTTTGGCATTCTGCAGATCCTGATCGGTTACTCCGCCGCTAAGGCCTTTGGCGCCAACCCGTATCTGGGCGCCGTCGTCGGTGGTGCATTCATCAACTCCTCGCTGCAGAGCGCCTATACGGTTGCCTCCGAGGGCGTGCAGACCATGGTCAACGTCATCCCCGGCGTGTACAGCTTTGAGTGGGTCGGCTATCAGGGCCATGTGATCCCCATCGTTATCGCCTGCGCCATTCTGGCCTTCCTCGAGAAGCGTCTGCACAAGATCGTTCCCGAGATGTTCGATCTCTTTGTGACCCCGCTTGTCTCGGTGTTCGTGACCGTGCTCGTGACGCTCGTTGCCGTCGGCCCCATCTTTGTGTGGGCTGAGAACGCCATCCTCGGTCTGATCCAGGCCCTGCTGACCCTGCCCTTCGGCATCGGTTCTTTTATCGTCGGCCTGTTCTATGCTCCCACGGTCGTTACCGGTATCCACCAGATGTACACCGCCATCGACCTGGGCCAGCTCGCCCAGTACGGCGTGACCTACTGGCTGCCCATCGCCAGCGCTGCCAACATCGCCCAGGGTGGTGCCGCGCTCGCCGTTGCCTTTAAGACCCGCGATGCCAAGATTAAGGGCCTGGCGCTTCCTTCGGCTCTGTCCGCCTTCATGGGCATTACCGAGCCTGCCATCTTCGGTGTGAACCTACGCTTCTTTAAGCCCTTCATCGCCGGCTGCATCGGCGGTGGTTGCGGCGCCCTGGTCTGCGCGCTCACTTCGCTGGCTGCCTCCGGCACGGGCGTTACCGGTATCTTCGGTATCCTGCTGTGCCTGGCCCAGCCCGTGCAGTACGCGATCATGTTTGCGGTCGCCGCGATGGTTTCCTTTGGCGTCTCGTTTGTCCTGTACAAGGACGAGCCCAAGGCTTCCGAGCAGGCCTAAGAGCTTTTGATTGAGGGAATGCCCGCGGGCTGTATGCTCGCGGGCGTTTCCCGTATCTGGTGCCGATCTCTGGCGCCTTGTAACTTTCGATCCGTTAGGACTTTGATATGTCTAATGCACTTGGCCGCGACCTTGCAAAGTTGGTTGCCGCTGTTGACGCCGCCGCCTCTGAGTGCGGTCATGGCGTGTATGGCCAGCGCTTCCATATTATGCCGCCGGCTGGCTGGCTCAACGACCCCAACGGTCTTTGCCAAGCGGGCGGCGTGTTCCACGCTTATTTTCAATACGCGCCGTTTGACGTCGAGGGTGGCGTTAAGGTCTGGGGTCATGCGACGAGTCGCGATCTTATGACGTGGGACTACGTTGGCGCCCCACTGTTGCCTGACGAGCCGTTCGATTGCCATGGTGTGTATTCGGGCTCCGCGCTTGCCGAGGACGGCCGCATTCGCGTGCTTTATACAGGCAACGTTAAGCTTTCCGATGCAGACGGCACGTACGACTACGTCAATACCGGCCGCCGCGCCGATACCGTCTATGTTGAGAGCGTTGATGGCCTTGCCGGTCGGGAGTTCAGTCAAAAGCGCGTGGTGCTTGCGTCCGATGATTATCCCGAGGACTTGACCTGCCATGTGCGCGATCCCAAGGTGTGGCGTGACGCGGACGGGCGTTATCACATGGTGCTGGGCGCACGTCGTCGCGTGGATGGCCCGCATGTCGATAGTCGATTTTGCGCCATGCACGGCGAGGGTGCCGGGCGCGATGTGGGCGAGATTCTGGTGTATGGCTCAGCCGATATGCTGAGCTGGCAGCTCGAGAGCCGCGTGTCTACGGCCGAGCGTTTTGGCTTTATGTGGGAGTGCCCCGGCTATATCGAGCTCGATGCGAATGGCGATACCGCTGCATTTTTGTCGTTCTCGCCCCAGGGTCTTGAGGGCGGTCGTTGGGACCGCGGCAATGTGTATGCAGCGGGCTACATGCCTGTTACGGGCGACATTACGGGTGGCAATGACGCTTATGAGCTGGGCGAGTTCCGCCTGTGGGACGCTGGTTTTGACTTCTATGCTCCGCAGGAGTTTACGTCCGAGGACGGTCGCCACATTCTGATCGGCTGGATGGGCATGCCCGATGAGCCGACCTATGGCAACACACCGACGCTGGTTGCGGGCTGGCAGCACTGCATGACGGTGCCGCGTGAGCTTACAGCCGGCGACGACGGCGTGGTGCTGCAGCAGCCGGCGCGCGAGATTGAGCACCATTATGTCTCGGTGCGTGTAGGGGAGGGCTCGTTGGAGGTTGCCGGCGATACCTGCTTTGACGTTGTTGTTGACGGTGCCGACGGCGCGTTTACCGCAACCGTTGATGGCGAGCTGAAGCTGGCGTTTGTGCCCGCCAATGGCGAGCTGCCCGCGCGCTTTGAGATGCGATTTACCGATGAGGGTCGCGCTTCTGCCGGCTGCGGTCGCACCGTGCGCTGGGAGCCTATCGACGAGGTTCGTAACGTGCGCATTGTTGGCGATGTCTCGTCGGTCGAGGTATTTGTGAACGATGGCGCGCTCGTGTTTTCGACGCGCATCTATCCCGAGGCCTATGGCGTGACGGTTGACGCTCCGGGTGCGAGCGTGAACTATCACACGCTCAACATCTAGGCGTTTCGTCGCATATCGGCGCTATACTGCAGCCGTTGCCCACGATGCGGGGAACACCCGTATCGTGGGTTTTTGCTTATGAAAGGGCGGTGCCTTGTGGATGTACAGCAGCTAGAAGAGGCCTGGGCTGTAAGGACCGGCGCGCGTGAGGCGCGTCTTGTTGCGGCCCCGCATGTGCCGGCGGCTCTGTCGCTGCTGGGTATTGTGCGTCCTGGTGACCGCCTGGTGGCCTTTGCGGACGACTTTGTCGATGCGTTTGCGAGCGGCTTTGATGGCTGCGATGTCGCGCTGGTGGGCTCGTGGTCCGCCGATGCGTTTGCTGCCGCGTCCGAGGGCTTTGATGCTTCGCTTGATGCCGAGGGGTTGCACCTGTGGTGGTTCGTCAACTCCATCGGCGGGTTTGGTTTGTGTGTGCCCGACCTTCGCGCTCTGGGCCGCGCGGCTCGCGAGGCACGTGCGCTGCTCGTGGTGGATAACACCGTGGCTTCCATCTTTGGCTGCGATCCTTTGCGTTTGGGTGCCGTGCTGTCGCTCGAGGCACTCGACCGCGTGTTCGCCGGTGAGGCGCCGCGCAAGCTCGTTGCCGCTTCGGTGGCGCGCTCGCAGCTCAAACGCCATCGCGTGGATGCCGCGGCTGAGTGCGCGCATGCCCTGCTCGAGGGCTGTGGCTTGGCCAAGCTTGATATGCCTGCTGACGAGGCCGGTGTGCTGGAGCGCGGGCTGGACTCGCTCGATGTCCGCATGCAGGCGCATTTCGACCGCGCACGTGCGCTGGCCGAGTATCTGGCCGCCAATGAGATGGTGCGCAACGTGCGCTATCCCGGGCTGAGCTCGCATCCCGACCATGCTGCTGCAACGGGAATCCTCGAGCACGGCTTTGGCCCGGCAGTTGAATTTGATCTTATCGAGCTTAGCTCGGGGGAGCTGTTCGGTGCTTTGCCGGGGGAGTTTCGCACATCGTCCGCCGGCGGCGCAACGACGCACCTTTCGGCCCCACGCGGCAAACAGGGGAGCACCGTCCGCCTCTTCACCGGCACCGATGACCCCCTGGTCGTAGCGTCCGCCCTAGACAACGCCCTCCGCAAGTTAGCTACCCTTTGATGCTGGCGATGAGGGCGTTGGCTTTGGTGGCGATGACGTTGTTGATGTCGGTCTGCAGCTCCTCGTAGGCCGCTATGGCTCGCTCGCCGGCGGGGGTGAGGGTGGATCCGCGGGCGCCGTCGCGCTCGATGAGCTTGCAGCCCAGCTGTCCTTCGGCCTCGTTCACAATGCGCCAGGCCTTGGAGTACGCCATGCCCATGCTCTTGGCGGCGCGGTTGAGCGAGTGCTCGCGGGCGATGCCCTGCAGCAGTAAGACGCAGCCGTGGCCGAACACGCCCGGCAGATCTTTGTCGCACGCTTGAATGACCAACTTTGCCGTCGTCTTGTACTCCATGTTCTCCACGTCTCCCCGCTAAAGTGTTTGCTGGGCAAACGCAAAGCCTGCGTCAAGCCCTCGTGTGCTCTTCTTAAATCATGCATTGTAGCAGTCAAAGTGCGTTAAGATACTTCCCCAGTATTGGGCGCCCAAGGTTGGGCTGGGTCCTACGAGGCCTGCAGCCGACCGGTCGCATGGAAAAAGGAGAAACATGGCTACGTTCTTTCCCGGTGAGTCCCACACGTTTTCGGAGTATCTGCTGGTCCCTGGTTACTCGTCCTCGCAGTGCATCCCCAACAACGTCTCTCTTAAGACGCCGCTAACCCGCTTTAAGCGCGGTGAGAAGCCGGCAATCACCTTGAACATCCCCATGGTTTCCGCCATCATGCAGTCCGTCTCGGGCGTCGACATGGGTGTCGCGCTCGCTACCGAGGGCGGCCTGTCCTTCATTTACGGTTCCCAGAGCGCCGAGTCCGAGGCCGCCATGGTCAAGGCCGTCAAGGATCACAAGGCTGGTTTCGTTCAGTCCGATTCCACGCTGACCCCTGACATGACCATGGAGCAGGTCATCGAGCTCAAGGAGAAGACCGGCCACTCCACCATGCCGGTCACCGACGACGGCACTCCCAAGGGTAAGCTCCTGGGCATCGTCACCAGCCGTGACTATCGCCCCAGCCGCGATGACCACCAGACGAAGGTCTCCGAGTTCATGACCCCGCGTGAGCAGCTCATCGTGGGCGACAAGAACATCAGCCTTAAGGTTGCCAACGACGTCATCTGGGACAATAAGCTCAACGCCCTGCCCATCGTCGACGACTACGATCACCTCATGGGCATCGTCTTCCGCAAGGACTACGACAGCCACAAGACCAACCCCAACGAGCTGCTCGACGGCGACAAGCGCTACATGGTCGGTGCCGGTATCAACACCCGCGACTATGCCGAGCGCGTGCCGCTGCTCATCGAGGCCGGTGCCGATGTCCTGTGCATCGATTCTTCCGAGGGCTTCAGCGAGTGGCAGAAGCGCACCATCGAGTGGATCCGCGCCAACTACGGCGAGGACGTCAAGGTCGGTGCCGGCAACGTCGTCGACGCCGAGGGCTTCCGCTTCCTGGCCGACTGCGGTGCCGACTTCATCAAGGTCGGTATCGGCGGCGGCTCCATCTGCATCACCCGTGAGACCAAGGGCATCGGCCGTGGCCAGGCCACCGCGCTGATCGACGTCTGCCGCGCTCGCGACGAGTACTACGAGGAGACCGGCGTCTACGTGCCCGTGTGCTCCGATGGCGGCATCGTCTACGATTACCACATGACGCTCGCCCTTGCCATGGGTGCAGACTTTATGATGCTGGGTCGTTACTTCGCCCGCTTTGACGAGAGCCCGACCGAGCGCGTCAACGTGAACGGTCAGTACATGAAGGAGTACTGGGGCGAGGGTTCTGCGCGTGCTCGCAACTGGCAGCGCTACGACCTGGGCGGCGCCGCGAAGCTTAGCTTCGTCGAGGGCGTCGACTCCTACGTTCCCTACGCCGGTTCCCTCAAGGACGGCGTGGGCGGCACGCTCTACAAGGTCAAGTCCACGATGTGCAACTGCGGCGCCCTCTCGATCCCCGAGCTCCAGGAAAAGGCACGCCTGACCCTGGTAAGCTCCACCTCCATCGTCGAAGGCGGCGCCCACGACGTAGTCGTCAAGGATTCCCAGCAGAGCGTCAGCTACCGCTAGGCGGCTTTCCCAAGTGCCGCACCTTGCCGTTCAAACCGTCGCTCGCGTACCAAAGTACGCGTCGCTCCTCTTTCACGGCAATCTGCGGCACTTGGAAAACCCGATCATGCTTGGGCGGGTAACAATTAGCGGTTGATTCACAACCACGTTATTTAGATAAAGCGAGATGCCCGCAAGTCGCAGGCATCTCGCTTGTCGTATTTGCTATCATCAGTCAAGTTAACCTTAGGGTCGGGCGGCTTGGCTTTGTTCGCTACAAGTTCCGCACGCAAAGAAGAGCACTTAATGTGCTCTTCGTCTTGCGCAGGACTGTCCGCAGTAGCGAATAAAGCCAAGCCGCCCGACCCCAGCTAAGATTAAAGGAGCTGATATGTGCGATTGCACAGATCATAAGGACGAGATCCCTGCCTACGACGCGCAGGCCATTGAGTCCAAGTGGATGAAGGCCTGGGAGGACTCCAACCTCTTTGCCGTCGACACCGACGACAGCAAGCCCAAGAAGTACGTGCTCGAGATGTTCCCGTATCCGTCGGGCGACCTGCACATGGGCCACGCGCGCAACTATACCATCGGCGATGCCATGGCCCGTCAGGCCCGCATGCGCGGCTATGACGTGCTGCACCCCATCGGCTTTGACGCCTTTGGCCTGCCTGCCGAGAACGCCGCTATTAAGCACAACACGCAGGCTGCCGCCTGGACGTATAAGAACATGGACCAGGCGCTCGCCACGATGAAGCGCATGGGCTTCTCCTACGATCTGGATCGCATGGTCAAGACCTGCAGCCCCGACTACTATCGCTGGGGTCAGTGGATCTTTGAAAAGATGTGGGACAAGGGCCTGGTCTACCGCAAGAAGAACCCGGTCAACTGGTGCCCCACCTGCAAGACCGTTCTGGCCAACGAGCAGGTTACCGAGGGCAAGTGCTGGCGCTGCGGCACCGAGCCCGAGAAGCGCGACCTTGAGCAGTGGTACTACAAGATTACCGAGTACTCTCAGGAGCTGCTCGACGACTTGGAGAAGCTCCCCGGCTGGCCCGAGCGCGTCAAGCAGATGCAGGCCAACTGGATCGGTCGCTCCGAGGGCGCTGAGGTCGACTTTACCCTGTGCGACCAGGATGGTGAGCCCATTGAGGGCGATGAGGGCAAGATTACCGTCTTTACCACGCGTGCCGATACCCTTTTTGGCGTCTCCTTCTTTGTCCTGGCTCCCGAGTACGCCGGCCTGCATGAGCTCGTCGAGGGCACGGAGTACGAGGAGGCCGTGACCAAGATTGTCGAGGACTCCAAGCATATCTCTGCCGTCGAGCGTGCCCAGGGCACCCTCGAGAAGCACGGTGCCTTCACGGGCCGCTATGTGGTAAACCCCGTCAACGGCGAGAAGGTCCCCGTGTGGGTTGCCGACTACGTCGTGGCCGACTACGGCACCGGCGCCGTCATGGCCGTTCCCTCTGGCGACCAGCGCGACTTTGAGTTTGCCCGCAAGTACGACCTGCCGATCGTGCCGATCATCCTGGACGATGACGATCGCGCTGCCGTCGAGGCCAGCGGCGAGACCATCGATACCTTCCATGCCGAGACCGTCGACTGGGATTGCGCCCACGCTGCCGAGGGCACGCTGGTCCAGTCCGGCAAGTACACCGGCATGCGCGGCGGTAAGCACTCCGAGGGCGAGTCTGCTATCGTGGCCGACCTCGAGGCCATGGGCTGCGGTCGTCGCAAGGTCGAGTTCCGCCTGCGCGATTGGCTCATCAGCCGTCAGCGCTATTGGGGTAACCCCATCCCGGCTATCCATTGCGAGCACTGCGGCATTGTGCCCGTGCCCGAGGATCAGCTGCCAGTGACGCTGCCTGAGAACCTTGACCTGGGCGCTGGCGAAACCCTTGCCGAGTGCAAGGAGTTCTACGAGACCACCTGCCCGGTCTGCGGCCGCCCGGCCAAGCGCGAGACCGATACCATGGACACCTTTACCTGCTCCAGCTGGTATTACCTGCGCTATACCGATCCGCACAACACTGAGCTGCCCTTCTCCCGTGAGGCTGCCGACCGTTGGATGCCCGTCGATAACTACATCGGCGGCATCGAGCACGCTATTTTGCACCTGCTCTACAGCCGCTTCTTTACCAAGGCACTGCGCGACCTGGGCCTGCTGAGCGTGGACGAGCCCTTCACCAACCTGCTGTGCCAGGGCATGGTCAAGGACGAGAACGGCGACACCATGTCCAAGTCCAAGGGCAACGTCGTGCCCCCGAGCTCGGTCATCGAGCCTTACGGTGCCGACACCATGCGTCTGGCGATCCTGTTTATCGCCCCGCCCGAGAAGGACTTCGACTGGGATCCCAAGGCCGTCGAGGGCGCCAACCGCTTCATCAAGCGCGCCTGGCGTATCGTTTGGCAGCTCGTCCAGTCCGGCGATGCCAACGTGGCCTTCGACAAGTCCGCGCTCGATGAGGTTGCGATGAAGCTCTATCGCGAGCGTCACCGCACCATCGCCAAGTGCACCGAGGACTTCGATCGCGGCCAGTTCAACACCGCCATCTCGGCCGTCATGGAGCTCGTCAACGCGGCGAGCGCCTACCTCAACGCCACCGAGGGTACCGCCCGCGACAAGGCGCTGTGCTACGGCGTGGCCAAGGACATCGTGAGCGTCCTTGCCCCCATCTGCCCGTTCTGGGCCGACGAGCTGTGGCACGAGGCGCTCGGCTGCGAGGGCAACGCCTATACCGCTGCCTGGCCCGAGTTCGACCTGGCCGAGTCCATCGAGGACACGGTGCAGATCGTGGTCCAGGTGCTCGGCAAGGTCCGCGGCCGCGTCGACGTTGCCCGCGATGCCTCCAATGAGGATATGCAGGCTGCCGCCGAGGCCGCCGTCGCCAAGTGGCTCGAGGGCAAGACAGTCGTCAAGGCCATCTGCGTGCCCGGCAAGCTGGTCAACCTGGTGGTCAAGTAAGCACTGCGCGCTTAACTGACGCATAAAAGACGAGGGGCGATCCGGTTGGGTCGTCCCTCGTTTTGCATGTATCTGCCTAGTTGCCTTCGGCCAATTGTCCTATTCTTATGGAGAAGCTGTGCGCACGCTGACCTGCAGGTTCGTACTGTGCTTGCATGTTTCCGCAGCTATTGGTATAGTTTGCTTGCAAATGAAGTTGTAATTGAAAGAAGTGGGGTTTCGGCCCCGCTTCTTTTTTGTATGGATGGAGGTGCCGCAATGGTCAAGACCAAGACCGAGCAGGCGATCATCGACGCGCTCGAGGCTGTCGCTCCCCAGCACGATATCGACATCGTCGACGTCGAGCTCGTGGGTGCCACCAAGGCCCCCTGCGTGCGCGTGCGTATCGAGGGTGCCGAGGGTCAGAGTCTTTCGCTCAACGACGTCACGGCCAACACCAAGTGGGTCGGCGATGTGATTGAGGAGCTCGACCCCATCTCTTCGAGCTATACGCTCGAGGTGTCGAGCCCGGGTATGGCGCGCCCGCTGCGCCGCCCGTGCGACTTTGCCCGCTTTGTGGGCGAGAACTGTGAGCTCACCTCCACCGCCACCGAGGGCCGTCGCAAGTACGCCGGCAAGATTGCCGCCGCCACCGAGACGAACGTGACCCTCGAGCTCGAGGGCGGCGAGTCCGTCACCCTCGATTTCTCTGATGTTAAAAAGTGCAAGTTGAAGCCCACCTACGACTTCAAGCCCGTGAAGGAAGGAAAGTAAGATGGCAGCATCCGACATGATGTCCGCCCTGATGGAGCTTTGCCAGGAGAAGCACATCGACCAGCTCTACCTGATCGACCGCCTGGAGCAGTCGCTTGCCAAGAGCTATGCCGAGATCCTGCATCTTGAGTGGGGCGCCAAGGTGACCATCGACCGCACCACCGGCAAGATCTACGTCTACCGCCTGGAGCCGATCGACGATTCCATGGACGAGGAGGGCAACTTCACCGAGTTCGAGGAGATCGACGTCACCCCCAAGAACACGAGCCGCATCGCTGCCCAGCACGCCAAGGCCGAGATCAACGCCATCGTTCGTAACTCCGCCCGCGAGCAGATCTACGAGGAGTTCTCCGGCCGCATCGGTGACCTCATCAGCGGTACCGTGCTGCAGTCCACGCCCGACTTCACGATTGTCAAGATCCGCGAGGGCGTCGAGGCCGAGCTGCCGCACTTCGATCAGCGCCGTTACGAGAACGAGCGCAACGAGCGTCCGATGGGCGAGCGCTACCTGCACAACCAGCACATCAAGGCCGTGATCATCGACGTTCGCGACCCCAACTCCAACCTGCAGCCGGTTCGCGGCGAGCACAGCCGTCCGCCGATCGTCATTTCCCGTACCCACCCCGAGCTCATGCGTCGTCTGTTTGAGCAGGAGGTGCCCGAGATCTATGAGGGCACCGTCCAGATCAAGTCGATCGCCCGCGAGCCCGGCCAGCGCTCCAAGGTCGCCGTCCACTCGCTCGACGACCGTCTGGATCCCGTGGGCGCCTGCGTCGGCCCCAAGGGCAGCCGTGTTCGCGCTGTCGTGGGCGAGCTCCGTGGCGAGCGCGTCGACGTCATCCTGTGGGATGCCGATCCTGCCGTCTACGTCGCCAACGCCCTTTCGCCCGCTAAGGTCACCCGCGTCCTCATCGACGAGGAGAAGGCCTACGCCGGCGTCATCGTGCCCGACGACCAGCTGTCCCTCGCCATCGGCAAAGAGGGCCAGAACGCCCGTCTCGCTGCGCGCCTGACCGGCTGGCACATCGACATCAAGTCCGAGACCCTTGCCGCCGACATCCTCAAGAACGTTCCCGTTCACGAGGAGCCCGCCGCCGACCTGATCGGTGACGAGGAGGACGAGGACGTCCGCCGCTGTGAGTATGTGTCCGAGGACGGCATCCAGTGCCGCAACCAGGCTCGTCCCGGCTCCCGTTTCTGCGGTGTCCACGACACCGACGCCTTCGATGATGCGGAGGACCTGATCTAGCGCGCGGTCGCGCCGGGCGGGTCCCGGCGCGTCTCCCACGCTCGTTCAGTCTCTAGGCACCCAAGGTGCCAGAAAGGGTAGGTGAAGTCATATGGCAAAAGTCCGTGTGTCCACCCTGGCCAAAGAGTTCGGCATGACCTCCAAGGAACTGATGGGTCATCTCGCCGAAATGAAGATTCCCGCTAAGTCCGCTTCCTCCACCTTGGAGGACGCCTATGTCGCCATGGTCCGCAAGCAGCTCGCCTCGGTGATCGAGGCCCGCGCCCAGGAAGTCGAGGCCGCCAAGCAGGCCGAGGAGCAGGCAGCTGCCGCCGAGGAGGCCGCTCGCGCCGCCGAGGCCGAGCGCGAGCGCATCGCCGCCGAGAAGGCCCGCGAGGAGGAGCGTCGCCAGTTTGCCGCAGCCCAGGCTGCCGAGGAGGCTGCCCGCGCCGAGGCCGAGGCCAAGAAGAAGGCCGAGCAGGAGCGCCTTGCCCGCGAGAAGGAGGAGGCTGCCCGCGAGGCCCAGCGCCGCGCCGTTCCCGCTTCCGACTCCGGTTCGCGTTTCCGTTCGCTGCTCGACCAGATCGCCGCACAGGAGACCGTGCTCAAGGAGAAGAAGGACGCCGAAGACAAGGCCAAGGCCGAGCGCGCCGCCGAGCGCGGTAACCGTCGTGGCGGCAACAACGACCGCCGCGGTGGCCGTCGTAACGATCGCAACGCCTCAGACAACAACTCCGAGCGCAACGCCTCCGAGAGCCGTCCGCACAGCCATCGCACCAACGCCAGCAACAACGTCGCTGCCGGCATGGACTTCCCCAACCCCGATAAGCAGGGCAAGGGCAAGAAGCGCAAGGGCGGTCACAACAACGAAGAGGACCACTACAGCCGCATGGCTCGCGAGGCCGAGGAGTACAGCCGCGAGAAGGTGCTCGAGGAGGCTCGTGCCGCCGTCGAGGAGGCCTCTCGCGAGTCCACCGGTCGCCGCAAGAAGCGCAAGGAGAAGCGCGAGCGCGAGGCTGCCAAGGCTCAGGAGGAGCGCAAGATAGAGGAGGCGCTGGCCCAGGGCGTGAACCCCGAGGACCTCGACGCCATCAAGGTCTCCCAGGGCGTTACCGTCCAGGAGCTTGCCGAGGCGCTCGACGTTCCGGCCAACGACATCATCAAGCGCCTGTTCCTGCTTGGTACGCCGCTCACCATGACGCAGTCCATGTCCGACGACCTCGTCGAGCTCGTCGCCGACGACTTGGGCCGCCAGATCAAGATCATCACCCCCGAGGAGGAGAACACCTTCTCGTTCTACGACGATCCCGCCGACCTCAAGCCGCGCGCCCCGGTCGTCACCGTCATGGGCCATGTCGACCACGGCAAGACGTCGCTGCTCGACGCCATCCGTCACACCGGCGTCGCTGCCGGCGAGGCGGGCGGCATTACGCAGGCCATCGGCGCTTCGCAGGTCATGATCAACGACCGCAAGATCACCTTTATCGATACCCCGGGTCACGCCACCTTTACGGCTATGCGTGCCCGTGGCGCCAAGGTGACCGACATCGTCATTCTGATCGTGGCTGCCGACGACGGCGTCATGCCCCAGACCGTCGAGTCGATCAACCACGCCAAGGCCGCCGGCGTACCCATCGTCGTCGCCGTCAACAAGATCGATAAGCCGGGCGCCAACCCCGACCGTGTGCGTCAGGAACTCACCGAGTACGGCGTCATCCCCGAGGAGTGGGGCGGACAGAACATGTTCGTCAACATCTCGGCCAAGCAGAAGATCGGTATCGACGACCTTCTGGAGACCGTGCTGCTCCAGGCAGACGTGCTCGAGCTCAAGGCCAACCCGGACACCTTTGCCTCCGGCAACGTCCTCGAGGCCAAGCTCGACAAGGGCCGCGGCTCGGTCGCTACCGTGCTCGTGACCCGCGGTACCCTGCACGTGGGCGATACGCTGGTCGCCGGCCTTACCTACGGCCGCGTCCGCGCCATGCTCGACCCCAAGGGCCGCGCCGTCACCGAGGCCGGTCCCTCCGACGCCGTCGAGATCCTGGGCCTGCAGTCCGTGCCCAACGCCGGTGACGAGTTCCGCGTGTTCGAGGACGAGCGCGAGGCGCGCGCCCTTGCCGACGAGCGTTCGCTCAAGGCCCGTATCGAGGAGCAGAGCCGCGTCAAGCACGTCACGCTCGAGAACCTCTTCGAGACCATTGCCGACGCCGAGGTCAAGGAGCTCAACCTGATCATCAAGGCCGACGTCCAGGGTTCCATCGAGGCCCTTCAGGACTCGCTCGACAAGATGGATCAGTCCGAGGTTCGCATCAACACGATCCACTCTGCCGTTGGCGCCATCAACGAGACCGACGTCGTCCTGGCCGACGCCTCCAACGCCATCATCATCGGCTTTGGCGTCCGTCCCGACGGTAAGGCCCGCTCCGCCGCCGAGCGCGAGGGCGTCGAGATCCGTTGCTACGACGTCATCTACAAGTGCCTCGAGGAGCTCGACGCCGCCCGTATCGGCATGCTCAAGCCCACCGAGGTCGAGGTCTCCACGGGTACCGCGACCGTCCTGGACACCTTCAAGGTGCCCAAAGTCGGTATCGCCGCCGGCGTCCGCGTCGAAGAGGGCGAGATCGCCGCGACCGATTCCGTGCGTCTGGTGCGCGACGGCATCGTGGTCTTCAACGGCAAGATCGCCTCGATGCGCCACTACAAGGACGAGGCCAAGAGCCTCAAGAGCGGTTCCGAGGGCGGCATTGGCCTGGAGAACTTCCAGGACATCAAGCCCGGCGACCAGATCGAGGGTTACCGTATCGACCAGGTTGCCCGTACCGAGTAGGGGGGTAGCGCTATGAAGCAAACGCAGGCAACCCGCCGTCTGGGCGAGCAGCTTCGCGAGAAGCTCGGTTATATCCTGCTCTTTGAGGTTTCCGATCCGCGTCTCGACCTGGTTACTTTGACTGCGGTCGAGGTCGCGGTGGACCGTTCGTTCGCGCGCGTGTACGTGTCGTGCGATGCGAGCCGCTACGACGAGGTCATGGAGGCGCTCGCAAGCGCCAAGGGCCGTATTCGCAGCCTGTTGGCTCGCTCGCTCGATTGGCGTGTCACGCCCGAGCTCGATTTTCGCATCGATCGCTCGACCGATGAGGCCGAGCGCATCACGCGTGCGCTGGAAAACGTTCCCGCCACGCTTGCGATCGAAAAGGACGAGGACGGCTATCCGATAGCGGATGCCGCCCAGGAGGCAGCTTTAGATGACTAATTCCGCCGACCTCGCTTCGTGCGAGTCTGCAGATATTCAGCGACGCATCCTCGAGCTCATCGAGGGTGCGTCCTCCATTGCGATTTCGGGACACACTTCTCCCGACGGCGATGCTTTGGGCTCTGTATTGGGTCTGGGCCTTTCGCTCATGAAGTTTTTCCCCAACAAGGACATTGCGCTGCTGCTGGCAGACGATGACCCGGTTCCGCGCATCTACCGCTTTATGGAAGGCTCCGATCGCCTGGTGCCAGCATCTGCGTACACCGGCAATCCGGACCTGTTCATCTCGGTGGACGTACCGGTCGTCGAGCGTCTCAATAATTCCGCCGAGGTGCTTCGTCGCTCCAAGCATGTGGTGTGCTTTGATCACCATCCGGCGCGCGAGGAGTTTGCCGAGCTCGGCCTGAGGCGCGTCGAAGCTGCAGCCTGCGCAATGATCATTGACCGCTTCTTGGACAATTGTGGCATTGTCGCCCGTGATGGCGTCGCGACTTGCTTGCTGTGCGGCTTGGTGACCGACACCGGTCGTTTCCAGTACCAAAACGCCGATGCTGCTGCGTTCCATGCGGCCTCGCGACTGGTTGCACACGGTGCCGATCCGGCGCGTGTGGCACTCGAGGTATATCAGAGCATGCGCGTTGAGTTTTTGCACCTCAAGTCCATCGTTATGGGCCGTATTAAGACGGTGGCCCACGGGCGCGTGGCGTATAGCTATGCGTACCAGAGCGACCTTGAGGCTTGCGGTGTCACCTCGGATGAGTGCGACGGCCTGGTTGACGTGGTGCGCTCGGTGATGGGTGTGGAGGTCTGCCTGTTCCTGAAGGGTATTGAGGGAGATACCAAGGTGCGCGGCAACCTGCGCTCCAAGGGCGACCTCGATGTGTCCGAGATTGCTGCCAACTTTGGCGGTGGCGGGCATCATGCCGCCGCCGGCTTTTCCAACAACGGAACAATTCGCGAGACGCTCGCCGTGGCACTTCCCATGCTGGCCGAGCTGGTGGGGGAGGATCCCGCTTCGGTGACCGTCGAGCTTTAACTTTTTGGATGGTACATGGCTCGTCGTACGCCTTCTCAACTGAATATGCTGCTCGCCGTCGATAAGCCGGTGGGCTGCACGTCCCACGATGTGGTCTCGCAATGCCGACGCGCCCTCCATGAGCGGCGCGTCGGCCATGCCGGTACGCTCGACCCCATGGCGTCGGGTGTCATGGTGGTGGGCGTGGGCCAGGCCACCCGTTTGCTGGGTATGCTCACGCTCGATACCAAAAGCTACGTCGCCGACATCTCGTTTGGCGCCGAGACTAATACCGATGACGCGGAGGGCGAGGCCGTCCGCACGGTGGCTGTTGCCAACGAGCTCCGCGATCCTGCCTATGCCCGTGAGCGCTTGGCCGCCATGCTGGGTCCGCAGATGCAGGTGCCGCCGGCGTTTTCGGCTATCTCGGTCAATGGCGTTCGCGCCTACAAGTCTGCTCGCGCGGGTAATGCGGTGGACCTACCTCCGCGCCCCGTCGAGGTCTATGCCGCTGACCTGATCGCCGTGGGTGGCGAAGGTGATACATGTGTGTGGACCGCGGCGTTCTCGGTGAGCAAGGGCACCTACATTCGTGCGCTCGCTCGCGACCTGGGCCGTGCTTGTGATAGCGCCGCGCATATTTCCGCGCTTCGTCGCACCGCATCCGGTGTTGTTTCCATTGGCGCCTGTCATGCGGTGGAGGAGCTTTCTCCCGAGTCCGCGGCTAGCTTTGCCCTGGATCCCATTGCAGTCCTGGGCGCCACGCGTGTTGACTTGCCGGGTAATCTTGCCGACGACCTGCTCTGCGGCCGACGCATTCCCGTTGAGCGTGCGCTTGCCGATTTCGATTCCTCGAAGGCGCCGTTTGCGTTGGTGCTCGATGGGGGACTCAAGGCGCTCGCCCGCATTGAGGGCGGCCGCTTTGTTATGGAGCACGTGTTTCCGCAGGCAATCGGCGGTGTTCGATGATGCTTTCCGCTCGCGAGCTCGCGCGTATTTTTTTCGCGGGCGAGTCGGACGAGGCTCGCATCGTTACTGCCGATACGTTTGATGAGTGCGAGCACTTGGGTGCCGCATCGATTGCCATCGGCGTGTTCGATGGCGTTCACCGTGGACACCAGGAACTTATCGAAGCGCTTGTCCGTGATGCCCGTGCCCATGGCTGCAAGGCGGTCGTAGTTACCTTCGATCCCGACCCGGACGTCGTGGTGAGCCCTTCGCCCGCCCAAAAATTGATGACGACGGCCGACCGTCTGCATGCCCTGGCTCAAACCGGGGTCGATGCGGTGGTGGCCGTTCCCTTTACGCCTGAGGTTGCGGCGCTTGACCATGTTGATTTTCTCTCGCTGGTGTCGCGTCTGGTCGACATTCGATCGATTCGCGTTGGCAGTGACTTTAGGCTGGGTCGTGGTGGTGCTTCTGGTGTTGCCGAGATGCGCGCCTGGGGTTCCGAGCACGGCGTTGACGTGTATGGTCACGACCTGCTTTGCGAGGGCGGTGAGGCCATTTGCGCCACGCGCATTCGTCATGAGCTGGGACAGGGCCATGTGGAGCTTGCTGCTGAGTTGCTCGGTCGTCCGTATATGGTGCGTGGCGGTGTAATTCGCGGCCGTCACGAGGGTTCTGGCATGGGCTTTCCCACGGCAAACCTGCAGGTTCCCGACGGCATTCAGGTGCCTGCCGATGGCGTGTATGAGGGTCTGGTGCTGGTTGATGACACCGCGTGGCCCGCTGCCGTGAACGTCGGACTGCCGCCGACGTATGCCGACGATGCCGCTTCGGCGCATCTCGAGGCTAATTTAATTGGTTATACGGGCGACCTGTACGGCGCTTCCGTTTCGCTGGCGTTTACGCGCTGGCTGCGTCCGTCGCGCGTGTTCGATTCGCTGGATGAGTTGATCGCGACCGTCGAGGGTAATATCGGAGATATTCGTCACAACTTGGGCGAGCAGGGGGTGAGCATCCGTGATTAGCGATGAGGAAAAAGACCAGGTACGCGCTGCGTCCGACCTAGTCGCCATCGTGCAGGAAACGGTTGAGCTCAAGCCCCGCGGCCATGAGTTTTGGGGCTGCTGCCCTTTTCATGGCGAAAAGACGCCGTCTTTCCACATTATTCCCGCCACGCAGGTGTGGCATTGCTTTGGCTGCGGCGAGGGTGGCGACGTCTTCACCTATATCATGAAGCGCGAGAACCTGAGCTTTCCCGAATCAATCCGTTATTTGGCCGATCGCGCAGGTATTGAGCTGCATGACACCGGAGATCGCCGCGAGCGGGGTACCAAGCGTGCCCGCATCTACGATTTGTGCGCCGAGACCGCCCAGTTCTACCACACCATGCTCATGCGCGGTAAGGACGGCCGTCCGCGCGAGTACTTTGCCAGCCGCGGCATGGGTGGCGACGTCTGCCGCCGCTACTGCTTGGGCTTTGCGCCGGGCCGCAACGCGCTGGTGTCGCACCTTTTCCAGACGGGTTTTACCCCGCAGGAGATGATCGACGCCAACGTGGCCGTGAGCCGCGGGCGCGGGCAGCTTGCCGACCGCTTCTACGACCGCGTGATGTTTCCCATCTTTGACGAGCAGGGTCATAACATTGCCTTTGGCGGTCGCATCATGGGTGACGGCCAGCCTAAGTACCTCAACACCGCCGAGACGAGCGTGTTCCATAAAAAGCGAAACCTCTACGGCTTTAATTGGGCCAAGGAGTTTATCGTCGCGCAGGATACCGCCATCGTGGTGGAGGGCTATACCGACTGCATCGCCTGTTGGGAGGCGGGGATTAAAAACGTCGTTGCCACGCTGGGCACCGCGCTCACGGAGCATCACGTCAAGACGCTCACTCGCTTTGCCAAGCGCATCGTGTATATGTTTGACGGCGATGCCGCGGGCCAGAAGGCCGCCCGCCGCGCGATTCAGTTTATCGAGCAGGATTCGATGGACCTGCGCTGCGTGGTACTGCCCGACGGCAACGATCCCATGGAATTCATCACGGCGCACGGCGGAGAGGAGCTGCAGAAACGCATTGACGCTGCCGAGCCGCTCATGGACTTCGTGTACCGTTCTCTGCAGGAATCGAGCGATATTAGCACGCCGGGCGGTCGCGCCAAGGCGCTGGAAGATGCGCTGACGCTTATCTATCCGCTGCGCGATAGCTATATGATCGACACGTACTTTATCCAGATTGCCGACCTGCTTGGTTTGGACCTGGAGACCGTACGCGCGAGCTCGGGATGTGTGTTTCGCGATGTCGCCAAGCGCGAGGATGCGGAACGACGTCGTGAGCAGAACTATGAGCGCCAGCGGGCACAGGCTGAGCGGTCCGGTAGCGCGGGCGGTCGGGCGTTGGGTTCTCGCGATGCCGGTCGCGGCGCTTGGGCATCGGGCGCGACGCCGGCAGTAGCGACGCCGGTCGAAGAAGAGCCGTACGACTACGTCCCGCTCGATGCCTACGGTGCCGCGCCCGTGGAGGTCGTTGGCGATCTGCCGCCGATCGATGTGCCTGATGGTATGGGCGCTGTGCCTGCGGCTGACGGTTCGGGCGCGCCGTCTGCGGCGGCGCCGATGGTTCTTACCGATCTTGAACGCAAGTCCTTGGCAGGGGAGCGCGAGCTGTTGACGATGCTCACGAGCTACCCCGACCTGTTCCGCACGTATGCCGACCGCATCTGCTCCATCGAGTGGGTTGACCCACGTCACGAGTCCATCGCATGGGCCGTTCTGGCAACGCCGCCGGGAACCGATCCTGCAGCCTGCATGGATGCGGCGCGCTCAGTGTGTCCAGATGCGGCAACGCTTGTGAGTGCCGGGCGCATCTCGGCGACGAGCAAGCACCCCACCGAGACGAACATCGTGTTTATGCTCGATACGCTCGAGCTCTACACCATCAAGCGCCGCATGCGTGCCGCACAGGCCAAGCTGCGACAGGACCGTTCGCTCGATGATGAGGCCCGTCGCGCGCTGACCGTGCAGGCCGCGCAGGATTCGCAGCGTCAACGCGAGCTGCAAAAGTCGATCGGCGGCGTGGCGGACCCGTTCCGTTTGATTGGTTTGGAGACCGCAGGAACCGAACAGGCCTAGATGTTGTGGTCAACCAGCGTATTCTCGCCTATATCCAGTCCTCTTTTTGGGTATAGACGTCAATGTGTGTGCTAAAGTATTGAGTCCTGTGGACTATGAAGGGAGAATCTGTGCCAAAAAAGACTGAGAGCACGGGTACTGGGCTGGAATCCTACGTTGCAAAGCTCATGGGCAACGGCTCAAACAGGACTTCGGTAACCGAGGACGAGATTCAGGTCGCCCTGAAGGATATCGATGTTTCTGACGAGCAGCTCACTGCGGTGTATTCCGCGCTGCGCAACAGCGGCATCCAGATTATCTCCGCGAGCGGTAACGACGACGCCCCCATGGACGTCGACGATGACGATAACGATACCGATACCGACGATTTCGATGACGACGACGAGCACGATTCCGGCTCGCTCGACGATCATGAGCTCAAGATGGCCCGTCAGGCCGACGTCGAGATGGGTTCTTCCAAGAGCAAGAAGAAGCGCACCGTGCGCACGTCCCGTTCGCGTTCGCGCGTGCGCGGCATCGATGCCTCCACGGTGATGCTGACCGGCGACCCGGTCCGTATGTACCTCAAGGAGATCGGCAAGGTCGACCTGTTGACCGCCTCCGAAGAGGTCGATCTGGCTATGAAGATCGAGGCCGGTCTTGAGGCCACCGAGAAGCTCGAGGCTGCCGATGCTGGTGAGCTCGAACTCACGCGTGCCGAGATGCGTCGTCTTACGCGCATTGAGAACGTGGGCCTCGAAGCCAAGCAGGCGCTCATCAGCGCAAACCTTCGTCTGGTCGTCTCCATCGCCAAGCGCTATGTCGGTCGCGGCATGCTGTTCCTGGACCTGATCCAGGAGGGCAACCTCGGTCTGATCCGCGCCGTCGAGAAGTTCGACTACCAGAAGGGCTTTAAGTTCTCCACGTACGCCACGTGGTGGATCCGTCAGGCCATCACGCGCGCTATCGCCGACCAGGCCCGTACCATCCGTATTCCCGTGCACATGGTCGAGACCATCAACAAGCTCGTCCGCGTGCAGCGCCAGCTTCTCCAGGACCTGGGTCGCGACCCGACCCCCGAGGAGATCGGTGCCGAGATGGACATGAGTGCCGACCGCGTCCGCGAGATCCAGAAGATCTCGCAGGAGCCCGTGTCGCTCGAGACCCCCATCGGCGAGGAAGAGGATTCTCAGCTGGGCGACTTCATCGAGGACTCCCAGGCCATCGTTCCGCCCGATGCGGCCAGCTTCTCTATGCTGCAGGAGCAGCTCACCCAGGTGCTCGACTCGCTTGCCGATCGTGAGCGCAAGGTTATCGAGCTGCGCTTTGGCCTTGTCGACGGACATCCCCGTACGCTCGAGGAAGTCGGCCGCGAGTTTGGCGTCACGCGTGAGCGCATCCGCCAGATCGAGTCCAAGACCCTGGCCAAGCTCCGCCACCCGAGCCGCAGCAGCAAGCTCAAAGACTATATCGAGAGCTAGTCAAGCAAGAGGCGCCCTCAAGCACATCCGCTTGGGGGCGCTTTCATGTAGTCGTTGGGGACGTTCTTGAATGAGTGGTCGTTTAAGAACGTCCCCAATGACTAGGTCGGAAAAATTCTTAAAAAAGTTCTTGCCCTGAGCTGATTCGTCCGTATAATAAACTTCGTTGCTTGAGAGCACGCACCTATTCCTCGGTAGCTCAATGGTAGAGCACGCGGCTGTTAACCGCGCTGTTGTAGGTTCGAGTCCTACCCGGGGAGCCAGAATTTTACAGCCCTTTCCGTTGGGCTTTAAATTCCTCGGTAGCTCAATGGTAGAGCACGCGGCTGTTAACCGCGCTGTTGTAGGTTCGAGTCCTACCCGGGGAGCCAGGTTGTAAAACCCGTCGCTTATGCGGCGGGTTTTTTCATGCCGTGATCGCCGTTCGCGAACGTTACCGTATCAACATTTCGTGTCGAGGATGTAATCCCGAGGCCCGCCACCTCAACATGGCGCGGTCGTTGTAGAATATTGCAATGATTGCTCCCACGAGATGGTGCCGCGAGCACCAGATAAGGAGATTCTTGTGTCTGAGACCATTAACGGCAGCCTGAGCGTCTCGAACGACGTTATTGCCGATATTGCCGGTTATGCCGCGATGACGTGCTATGGCGTCGTCGGTATGGCTGAGCAGCTCCAGGGCGCCGAGAGCGTGCGCCTGCTTGCCGGTCAGCGCCTCCGCAAGGGCGTGCTTGTCTCCGCCGACGAGAACGGCCTTACGGTCGATCTTCACGTCGTGCTCGAGAACGGCGTCAACATGAAGTCCGTCTGCCACAATCTTTCGAGCTCCGTTGCCTTCACTCTGCAGGAGATCGCCCAGATCGATCCCGCCAGCCTTAAGATCGGCATCCACATCGACGCGCTCAAGAGCCGTCTGAACTAGCATCCGAAAACGGAGATTCAAATACCCATGATTGCAAAGACCATTCGCACCTGTTTTCCGATCGCTGCGGCTGCCGTTTCCGACAAGGCCGAGGAGATCAACAAGCTCAACGTCTTCCCCGTACCCGATGGCGATACCGGCACCAACATGTCGCTCACGCTCGCCTCGGTGACCAAGGAGCTTTCTGCTCTTCCTGCCGACGCCGACATGGAAGCCATCGCCGGCGGCATCACCCACGGCTCCCTGATGGGTGCCCGCGGCAACTCCGGCGTCATCACCTCGCAGATTCTGCGCGGTGTGGCCGAGGGCCTCGTCTCTGCCGATGAGCCTATTACGGCTGCCAACATCGCCTTCGCCTTCCGTCGCGCCGTCAAGGTTGCCTTCCAGGCTGTCCGCAAGCCCATCGAGGGCACGATCCTCACGGTCCTGCGCGATGTCTCGACCAAGGCAGACGAGTGCGAGAAGAAGAAGTTCTCGGCCGAGGATGCGCTCGACGCCATCGTCGTCGAGGCCTACCAGTCCGTCGCTCGCACGCCCGACCTGCTGCCCGTTCTGAAGGAGAACGGCGTGGTTGACTCCGGCGCCTTTGGATTTGCCATTTTCCTCGAGAACTTTGTGGCTGCCGCTCTTGGTCGCAGCACCGTGGTCGAGGATTTCTCCGCTACGTTTGACTCCGCCGGCTCTGCCCGCGACGCGGCCCTTGGTCGCGTTGAGATCGAGGCCAACGACGATTGGGAGGGCTCGGAGTTCCGCTACTGCAACGAGTTCCTGTTTAAGGCCGACGCCCCGTTTGACGAGGACGAGTGCCTTAAGTTCCTGGGTTCCATGGGCGACTGTGAGCTACTCGTGGGCGCCTATCCCGACTACAAGATCCATGTGCACTCCAACACCCCCAACCTGGTGCTCGAGCACATGCTGCAGCTTGGTCAGATCTACGAGGTCTTTATCCACAACATGGAGATGGAGGCCCACGACCGTACCGCTAAGATTCACGAGGACCAGGAAAAGGCCGCCGAGCCCGCCAAGGCGCTGGGCTTTGTCGCCGTTGCCGCCGGTTCCGGCGAGGCCGACATCCTCAAGTCCCTTGGCGTCGACGTGATCGTCTCGGGTGGCCAGACCATGAACCCCTCGACTGCAGATCTGCTGGGCGCGGTGGACCAGGTCAACGCGACCTCGGTCATCATTCTGCCCAACAACGGCAACATCCGCATGGCTGCCGAGGCTGCCGCTTCTGCCTGCACGGACAAGAAGGTCGCCGTCGTTCCCACCAAGACCGTTCCGCAGGCCTTCTCCGCGCTGTTCGCGGTCCTGCCCGATTCCGAGCTCGAGGATGCCGTCGCCGCCATGGTCGACGCCATCAGCGAGGTCCGCGATGGCGAGGTCACCCGCGCCGTGCGCGATTCCAACGCCTCTGACGGCTCTCCGATTCACTCCGGTGACGTCATGGGTATCATCGCCGGCTCCATCGACGTGGTCGGCTCCGACGTGAAGCAGGTCACGCTCGACTGCATCAACCGCATGCAGGAGGAAGAGGAGGGCGACGCGCTGACGATTCTGGCCGGCGAGGAGCTGTCCGACGAGGCCTTCCAGGAGATCGTCGACGCTATCGAGGAGGCTCAGCCCGATCTGGAGATCGACGCCCATCGTGGCGAGCAGCCGCTCTATCCCGTGATCTTCTCGATCGAGTAGGCTCTGCCCATGTCCGAGCTGTGCTCCGTGCCGCGCGTCTCGGAGCGCTTTGCCCAGAGCAATGCGCTCGACGAGGATATCGCGCGACTCAAATATGTTTCGGGTAAACGTGAGGAGGCCCTTCGCCGTCTGGGAATTCGGACGGTGGGGGACCTCCTTCTCCATATTCCTCATCGCTACCTGGACTTTACTCGCTCGTGGTCCATCGAGATGGCGCCCATCGGTACCGTGTGCACCATCATCGCCACGGTCGACCGTATTGTCCAAAAGCAGCCCCGTCCGCGTATGCAGGTGACTGAGGTCTCGCTCGTGGACGAGACGGGCGTGCTGCAGGTTGCCTTTTTCCGTCAGCCTTGGATTGCCCAACAGCTTAAGCAGGGCGACCGCCTGGCCGTGATGGGCAAGGTCGAGTTTGCCTACGGTTTTAAGCAGATGGCCTCGCCCCACTTTGAAAAGCTCGAGGACGGGCGCGCCGCGGGTACCATTTTGCCGGTCCACTACGTAAGTGACGGCGTGAGTCAGGCATGGATGCGCCGTATCGTGAGCGGTGCGCTCGAAGTGGTCGCCAATCCGTTCGATCCCATTCCCGCGCCGCTGCGCGCAAAGCGGAAGCTCATGAGCAATGCCCGTGCGCTGCGCTCGATCCACTTCCCCTCGAGCATGGCCGAGCGCGACATCGCACGCCGGCGTCTTGCCTACGAGGAGTGTCTCTGCCTGCAGCTCGCGTTGCGTCTGCGCAACGATGGCGGTATGGTCGACGTAGTGCCTTATGCGCATGACGCGGGCGAGCATTTGGCTGCGCTCAAACAGGCCCTGCCGTTTTCGCTGAGCGATGAGCAGGAGGCTGCATTTCAAGACATCCTGCATGACATGTGCGATGGCGGTCGTGTGATGAACCGTCTGCTGCTGGGTGACGTCGGTACCGGTAAGACCGCCGTTGCCGCCTGCGCGTTGGCGGTTGCGGCCGATAGCGGCACCCAGGCGTGCGTCATGGCGCCCACGGGCGTGCTGGCGCGTCAATATGCCGATAAGACCGGCCCCTTGCTCTCGCATGCTGGCATGACCTGGGCGCTCCTGACGGGCGCCACGCCGGCGGCCGAGCGTGAACAGATTCATGCTCGGCTCCAGTCTGGCGAGCTCGACGTGCTCTTTGGTACCCATGCGGTACTTTCGGAGAACGTCACGTTCAGGCATTTGTCGCTTGTGGTGATCGATGAGCAGCACCGCTTTGGCGTGGGTCAGCGTAACGCCCTGCGCGCAAAAGGCCCGGGTGCCGACTTGCTGGTCATGACTGCCACGCCGATCCCGCGCACGCTGGCGCTCTCGGTCTACGGCGACCTGGACACGAGTATCATCCGCCATCGTCCCGTTCCGGGTGCCGGCGTGACGACGCGCGTCCTCACCGAGTCGAGTCGCGACCTGGCCTATGGCGCCATTCGCGAGGCGCACGAAAAGGGGCAGCAAGCCTACGTGATCTGTCCGCTCGTGGAGCCAAGCGATTTGGCCGATGAGCTCGAAGACGTACCCGGCATCGCTCGCGACGACGAAGGCCGCGTGACCGTGCCCGTGCCGTTGCATGACACGGCGACCGAGCTCGATCGCCTTCGTCTGGCATTACCGGGGCTTACTATCGAACGTCTTCATGGCCGCATGCCGGCGGGGGAGAAGGACCGAGTCATCGATGCCTTTAAGCGTGGCGAGATCGATGTGCTCGTCTCGACCACGGTGGTCGAGGTGGGCGTTGATGTGCCCAACGCCACCGTCATGGTCATCGAGAATGGCGAGCGCTTTGGTTTGGCGGCCTTGCACCAGCTTCGCGGGCGCGTAGGCCGCGGCAGCGTGTCGGGAACGTGCCTGGTCATGACGCACTCCAAGGGCAACGGCGGCGCGTCGGCGGCACAAGACCGCCTCCAGTCGCTCGAGAAGACCTCGGACGGCTTTACGCTCGCCCAGATGGACCTGCGTCTGCGCCACGAGGGTGAAATCCTGGGTTACCGCCAGCATGGCGGCGTGACCTTGCGCTTTGTTGACCTCGATGCCGACGAGGAATTGATCGAATGGGCCCATTTGGACGCGGTCGAGCTCTTGCGGTATGCTTGCAACCTTGACTCCGTGGCGACGCGTCCTCTGCGCGATGCGGTCGCCATGCGGTATCGACACATCTTTAAGGAGGTCAGCGGAGGATGAGAATCATCGGCGGCGAATGGCGCGGTCGTAAGATCGAGGAGCCCCGTGGTCGCGATGTCACCCGCCCCACGACCGATCGCGTGCGCGAGGCGTGCGCATCTATGGTCATGTCGGCATTCGACTTCGATCTGGACGAGGTCCGCGTGCTGGATGCCTTTGGCGGCTCCGGCGCCTTGGGCATCGAGATGCTCTCGCGTGGTGCCCGCTCGCTCACCACGTTCGAGATCGATCGCAACGCTGCTCGTCTGATTACCAAGAATATCGAGTCGCTCTGCCGCGACCGTGCACGCTGGCGCGTGGTGACGGGCGACGTGCTGGCAAGCGCTTCGCGCGGCCGCGTGCCGGGCGGTCCCTTTGACCTGGTTCTGCTCGACCCGCCCTATGCTTTTGGTGCTGAGCCGGTCGAGGAGCTGCTACAGAACCTAGCTCAGCAAGGCTTGCTGGCGCAGGGTGCCTACGCGCTCTTTGAGCACGCCGCGGCCGATACGGGCGCTCACCCGGCCGGCTTTGAGACCATGCGGGAGAAGCGCTATGGCATAACCTCGGTCGACCTGCTTCGTTGGGTTGGCAACGGCGAGGATGATGGCAACGATAGCGACGCACCCACGGAGGATGCCCATGAGTGACACCATTAACCGCGTAATCGTCCCGGGCACCTTCGATCCCATCACGTTTGGCCATATCGACGTCATTCGTCGCGCCCGCCGCATTTTTCCCAGCGTGATCGTGGCCGTTGCCGAGTCGCAGGGCAAAAACGGCGTCGGCACCACGTTTAGGCTCGACGAGCGCGTGGCGCTGGCCCGTGAGGCGCTCGGTGATATTGACGGCGTCGAGGTGCTGCCCTTCACCGGCCTCTTGGTCGATTTTGCCCGCGAACAGGGAGCAGGAGCCGTGGTCAAGGGCCTGCGTGCCATGACCGACTTTGAGTATGAGCTGCAGCAGGCCGACCTCAACTACCGCCTGGATAACGAGCTGGAGTCCATCTTTGTCATGAGCGCGCCGCAGTACGGCTATATTTCGAGCTCGGTGGTTCGCCAGATTGCCTCGCTCGGTAGCGACGTCTCTAATTTTGTTCCGTCCAATGTGGTCAAGGCGCTCAAACATCGCTTTTCGTGACGTTTTTTAATGCCTGGTGGCATGTGGTAAACTAACACGATGATATGTTACCTATGAAAGGAGACCGGATGCCGGGCGAGAATTTTCCTGGCGACAGGATCGTGAGTCTTGTCGACGAGCTCGAGGGGCTCATCGAAGAGGCTAAGACGCCGTTCGGCAAGAACGCCCAGATGAAGGTTATCGACGCCGACGTCTTCTTTAACATCCTCGACGAGATTCGCATGAGCTATCCCGAGGAATGGCAGAAGTCCCGCCGTATCCTCAAGGAGCGCGAGGAGCTTATGGCTTCCGCCGCCGCTCAGGCCGATTCCATCATCGCCGATGCTCAGCAGCAGGCCCTCACCATTGCCGGTGAGCAGGAGATCGTCCGCTTAGCGCAGCAGCAGGCCGACGATATCCGCGACCGCGCCCAGCAGTATGAGCGTGAGACGCGCTATGCTGCCGAGGATTACGCCGAGCAGGTCTTTACGCACCTCGAGGAGAACCTCAAGAGCCTGACCGGCACCGTCACCCGTTGTCGCCAGCAGCTTAACGAGGGTGCCGCCCAGCAGAATGGTCAGTGGTAATGGCTGAGTTCCCGAGCGTTACCGTCGATCTTTCCGAGCAGCTCGAGTTTCCTGGAGATTCGTATCCGCTGGCCGGTAAGGTCGATGTCGCCACCTACACGGTGGGCGAGAAGGAGTACCAGCTTCAGGACGGCATCGACTACGACGTTGTCTTTACCAATGCCGGTACCGGTGTCTTGCTCACGGGCATGGTCCGCGCGCACGCCACCGGCGAGTGCGACCGTTGCCTGGAGCCCGCCTCGTTTGATATCGCCGGCGAGATCGAGGAGTTCTACCTCTTTGAGGAGCCCGAGGATCCCGAGGCCTACGAGGACGGCTACGAGCTCCTGGGTGAGGACCGTCTAGTCGATCTGGGTGAGCCCATCAATGACGCGGTCGTTATGGACACGCCGTTTGTAGTGCTCTGCAAGCCCGATTGCCGTGGTCTGTGCCCCACCTGCGGTTGCAATCTCAACGTCGAGCAATGCGATTGCGCCGCCCAGGTAGAGGCGGAATGGGCCGCTGCCACGGAAAATCCATTTGCAGCATTGAAGAATCTCAAGCTCGATGAGTAAAACTGTGGTAATATCGCTACTTGCGCGTAATCGCCACACTGGATAGTTCATAAGGAAGGTCACTATGCCCGTACCTAAACAAAAGCAGGGTCGTATCCGCACTCACACCCGTCGTTCCGCCAACATGAAGATCTCGGCTGCGGCTCAGTCCACGTGCCCCCGTTGCGGCGCTGTCAAGCTTCCGCACCACGTGTGCCCCAGCTGCGGTTTCTACAAGGACCGCGAGGTTATCGTTACCGAGTAACGGTATACTCTGGATGCGATGCCGTTCCAAATGGAACCACAATGGCCGGCTCAATGAGTCGGCCATTTTTGTATAAGGAGCATGTATATGAGTAACGTTCGCGTTTGTGTAGACGTTGTGGGTGGAGACGAGAAACCTCAGGTCGTTCTCGATGGTATCGAGGCTGCACTTGCCGCCGATCCCGATATCGAGGTCTTGGCAGCTGGCCCCGCCGAAATCGTCAATCCCTTTGCTGCTTCCCACGCACGTGTTGAGGCCCTTGAGGCACCCGACGTTATCGCCATGGATGACGATCCCATTCGCGCCGTGATGACCAAACGCAAGTCTTCGATCGTGCTGTCGTGCCGCGCCATCAAGAAGGGAAATGCGGACGCGTTTTTCTCCGCCGGCTCCACCGGCGCCATGACCGCCGCTGCGACCGCCTACGTCACGCCGTTTAGATATATGGCCGAAGGTAAGAAGCAGCCGGTGCGTCCCTGTCTGACCAATGCGCTGCCCAATCGCGCCGGCGGTCTGACGGTGCTGTGCGATATGGGCGCCAACCCCGATGTCGAGGTCGATGACATGGTGCGTTTTGCTCAGATGGGTAGCGCCTATGCTCGCGTCGTCCTGGGCATCGAGCATCCCCGCGTGGGCCTGCTTGCTAACGGCACCGAGGACGAGAAGGGCTCCAACTTTACCAAGGCCTGCTTCCCAGCCATGAAAGCCGCCGTTCCCGGCTTTGTTGGTAACTGCGAGGGAACGGACATCACCTCCGGTAACTTCGATGTCGTCGTTGCCGATGGCATGTCGGGCAATATTGCGCTCAAGGCCACTGAGGGCGCTGCCAAGTTTTTGCTGCAGGAGCTCAAGGGCGTCTTTATGTCTTCGCTTGGCACCAAGATCGCCGCGCTGCTCATTAAAAAGCAGATGCGCGAGATAAAGGCCAAGCTTTCGGGCGACGCCAAGGGCGGCGCGATTCTTTTGGGCCTGCGCGGCGTGGTCCTGATCGGCCATGGCGCCACCTCGGTCGAGGCTGTTAAAAACGGTACGCTTGCGGCGGCCGAAGCCGTGCGCGCCGGGCTGGTCGAGAACGTCGCCAACTCTATGGACGGTATCGTTTTATAACAGCGGCGTTATGCGTCTCGGGGCGTGCGTCGTGGGGTAGAATCAGAACCGTGTCTTGGTACCACCCGGGCGGTACCATTCTTTTGGTATTCATGCACTATGAGAGGAAGCGCTATGGACCGCTCCGAAATCTTCGACAAGATCGCCGAGGTCGCTGCTGACGTTCTGGGCGTCGATGTTGCCGAAATTAGCGATGAGACCACCTTTGACGACCTCGATGCCAACTCGCTCGAGCGCCTGCAGCTGGTTACGGCTATCGAGGACGAGTTCAACCTTGAGATCGATGACGAGACCCTGCTCTCGCTCAACTCTGTCGCCGACGCCGTCGACGCTATCGAAAACGCCAGGGAGGCCTAAGTCTTGGCTTTATCCGAACGACTTACGCGCGCCCAGGAGATTCTGGGCCATGAGTTCAATGACAAGGTGCTGCTGCGCGCGGCCCTTACGCATCCCTCGGCAGTCGAGGGCCAGCCGGTTTCTGCCAGCTATGAGCGCCTTGAGTTCTTGGGCGATTCCATTTTGGGCGCTGTGGTCGCACGCTCCCTGTTTGAGTCCTATCCGGAGTTTGACGAGGGCAAGCTCACGCGCTTGAAGGTGTCGCTTGTCTCGGGCGCTACGCTGTCCGAGGTTTCTCACGAGCTGGGCATCGACGACATCATCATCTTTGGTGCCTCCGAGACCGGTACCGGTGCGCGCGGCCTGCATTCGGCGCTCGAGAACGTCTATGAGTCGCTCGTGGGCGCGCTGTACCTGGATGCCGGCTGGGACGTTGCGGCAGAGTTCATTCACCGTACGCTTAAGCCGCATTTAGCTTCCGAGCGTGCCGAGCATCCTGCGAACCCCAAGTCGTTTTTGCAGGAGTGCGTGCAAGCCGACGGTCACGAGCCCCCGGCGTATAAGCTCGTTGGCTCCGAGGGCCCGGCGCATGCGCCCACCTTTACCGCCGTGGTTTTGATCGATGGTATTCGCCAGGGTCGCGGCTCCGGCTCATCAAAGAAGGAAGCCGAGGGAGCCGCCGCGCTCGAAGTGCTCGACCGCATGGGTTACACCACCAACGGCGTGATTCTCAATAAGAAGCACGTGTAAGCGAGGAACCGTGTATCTCAAGTCCCTCACGCTCAAAGGGTTCAAGTCGTTTGCCGACCGCGCCCATATGACGTTTGAGCCGGGCCTGACCGTCATCGTCGGTCCCAACGGCTCGGGAAAATCGAACATCTCCGACTCTATCCTGTGGGTCCTGGGCGAGCAGAGCGCCAAGCAGCTGCGTGGCCAGGCCATGGAGGATGTCATCTTCTCGGGCTCGTCAGCGCGCAAGCCGGTGGGTGTCGCCGAGGTCACGCTGGTGCTCGATAACTCGGACCATATGCTGCCCGTCGACTTTGACGAGGTCGCCATCACCCGCCGCATGTATCGTTCGGGCGAAAGCGAGTACCTCATCAACTCGAGTCCGTGCCGCCTGATGGACATTCAGGACATCCTGCACGATTCGGGCCTGGGCAAGGATACGCATTCCATTATTAGCCAGGGCAAGCTCGACGCCATTTTGCAGAGCCGCCCCGAGGAGCGCCGCGCCCTCATCGAGGAGGCCGCCGGCATCTCCAAGCACAAGCGCCGCAAGGAGCGTGCGCTCAAAAAGATTAAGTCGATGGACGAGCATCTGACGCGTGCTCGCGACATCAATAAGGAAATCGCCCGTCAGCTGCGACCGCTGGAGCGTCAGGTCGATCGCGCGCGCAAGTACAAAGAGTTGTCCTCGCGCGCGAACGAGCTTACGCAGATGCTGGCCGTCGATGAGCTGCGTTCGCTGCAGTCGCAGTGGAACGACCTGGAGAGCCGCTCCAAGGAGGGCGCTGCCGAGCTTGAGCTTGCGCAGTACCGCTTGGGCGAAAAGGAGCGCGAGCTTGAGAAGCTCCAGGTCATGCTCGAGGAAAAGGGCCTGTTTGTGGGCGACCTGGGCGAGCAGCGCCGTCATATGCAAGATGTGGTCGGCCGCATTAACTCCGACATGCGCCTGCTCGAGGAAAAGGGCCACAACATGGTGTCGCGCCTGTCTGACATGCGCGGTCAGATTTCGAGCTCCGAGCATCAGCGTCGTCGTGTGGTCGAGGAGCTCGAGGACGCGCGTGCGCAGCTTGAGGAAGTGACCGGTGCGCATATGCGGGCCCAGGAGGACGTTGATGCCGCTGGTCCTGCCGCCGCTGAGCTCCACGAGCGGCGCGTGGCGCTCGACAATCAGATTTCGCAGCTTACGCGTGAGCAGCGCGATGTACAGCGTGTGGCTGATAACGCCGCGCTTGAGCTTGCCAAGGTGAAGGACTCGCTGAGCAATGCCGAGGTCGAGGACAACATGTATGCCTCGCGCCTGGAGCAGATCGATGAACAGCTCGAGGAGGTCACGGCCTCGCTCGAGAGCCGTCGCGACCGCGCCGAGGAGCTTGAGGGCGCTCTTGAGGAGGCGCGCCAGGCCCAGGTCGATGCGCGTGAGGCCACCGAGGTCGCCCGTGCGGCCCTGAAGGACTTGCGTAATCGTGAGAGCGAGGCGCGCAACAAGTTATCCGAGGTGCGCTCGGAGCTTGCCAGCCAAAAGAAGCTTGATGCGCGCATGGCCGACAGCTCACCGCTCGTGAGCCGTCTGGTGGGTGCGCTGGGCGATGACGTAACGGGTCGCCTGGGCGATGTGCTCGAAGCCCCGCGCGAGCTTGAGGGCCTGGTTGAGCAATTGCTCGCCGGCGATATCGATGCGCTGCTGTTCGACGATACGTCTGCGCTTGAGCGTGCCAGTCGTGCCGCTCTGGACCAGAAGAAGGCCTCGGGCGAGGCACTGCTGGTGGCGCGCGACGTGAGCGGCTCTACCGCCGCTGAGGGCGCCTCCGGTACCCGTCTGGTTGATCGTCTGTCCGTGCGCGCAGGCTACGGTCCCGTCGTCGAGGCGCTGCTCGGCGGCTATTACGTGGTCGATGACTTGGCTGCCGCGCTGGCTGCGCCTGTCGTTGACGGTGTGACCTATGTGACTCCCGATGGCGCCCGCGTAAGCTGTGGCGGCCTGGTGCGTGTGGGCCTCGATGCCGGCGAGGCGTCGGGTGCTCTGGAGCGTAAGCGTCGCATTCGCGAGCTGGAGGGGCTTGAGCCCGATTTGGCCGCTGTGTTTGAGCATGTGTCGGATCAGGTCGTCGAGGCCAATGCGGCCGTTGAGGAAGCGCGTGCCGCTGAGGGCGATGCCGCCGGTGAGATCGCCCGTCTTGAGGGCGAGCGCCGCTCGCTGCTTTCCGAGATCGGCCGCTTGGAGCAAAGCGCCAACAATGCCGAGGTCGAGCGCGTGCGCATCTCCAAGCGCCGCGAGCAGGCCTCCGAAGCCGTTCGTGCCGCGCGCCCGCGCGTTGACGAGCTCACCCGTTCGCGTGACGAGGCCCGCGCGCAGGCAAGCGATCTGGGCTTGCAGATTTCCGAGGCCAACGACGAACTCGACCGCGTTCGCCGTGACGATTCCGAGGCTGCCGGCAAGCTCGCCGACGCCAAGGTTCGCCTAGCCCAGACGAGCGAACGCCTGCGTTCGCTGAAGGGCCGCGTGCCCGACCTGGAGCATCGTCTTGAGGGCATCGACCGTCGTATCCGCGGAACACGCCAGGCCTCGCGCTCGCTCGAGCTGCTGCGCCTGCGCGTCGATCCCATGCACGAACGCTATTCTGCCCTGTTGGAACGCGCGTCGGATTGGGCAGCGCGCCTACGTGACCAGGCCTCTCTGGAGGAGGCGGACTCCGCTTCGCTCAAGAAGACCATCGAGGATGCCAAGGCAGAGGTTGCTCGCGCTAAGGAGCGAGTCGATACCGCCTCTGCCACGCAAAACGAGTTCAAGGTCGCGCGTGGCAAGCTCGAGGTGCAGGTCGAGGCTGCCATCAAGGCCATTACCGCCGATGGCACGACGGTGCTCGAGGAAGCGCTCATGCTTCCGGCGCCCACGGACCGCGATGCCGCCGAGCGCGAACTCAACCAGCTTGTGCGCCAGATCAACAACCTTGGTCCCGTTAACCAAGTTGCCATGGAGGAGTACGAGCAGCTCAAGCGCCGCGCCGACTGCATCGAGGAGCAGCTGGCCGATCTGGAGGGCGCGCGCAAGGCGCTCACCAAGATCACGGTGGCCATTGATCGCAAGATGCGCAAGGCGTTCCTGGTGACGTTTGAGAAGGTCGACGCGAACTTCCGCGAGATCTTCGCTATGCTCTTCCCGGGCGGCCAGGCCCATCTGGAGATGACCGATCCCGAGCGTCCTGCCGAGACGGGTATCGAGGTCGTGGCGCAGCCGCGCGGCAAGCGCATCACCAAGATGATGCTCATGTCGGGCGGCGAGAAGAGTCTGACGGCGCTCGCCCTGCTCTTTGCCGTGTATCGCACGCGCACGGTGCCGTTCTATGTGCTGGACGAGGTCGAGGCGGCGCTCGATGACGCCAACCTGTCCAAGCTCATCGGCGCGCTCGATGTGTTGCGTTCCGATACGCAGCTCTTGGTTATCTCGCATCAGCGCCGTACTATGGAGGACGCTGACGTCCTCTATGGCGTCTCGATGCAAGCCGACGGCGTCAGTCGCGTCGTCTCTCAAAAACTCGATCGCGAAACCGGAAAGGTCGTGAATGCATAATGGGATTCTTCGATGCTCTCTCGCGCGGACTTGAGCGCAGCCGCGAGGCCCTCAACGAGGTCTTCTACTTTGGCGGCGAGGTCGACGAGGATTTTTGGGAGGACCTGGAGGACACCCTCGTCATGGGTGACATGGGCGCCGAGGTCGCTATCAAGGTCTCCGATGACCTGCGCGATGCCGCGGCCAAGAAGAACCTCAAGACCGCTCCGCAGCTTCGCCGTGCCCTGGCCGAGCAGCTTGAGCAGCACTTTGTGCCCATCGAGCGAGATCCGTTCTCCGATACGCCGAGTTGCGTGCTGTTTGTGGGCATTAACGGTGCCGGCAAGACCACGACGGTCGGTAAGATCGCGAGCGCCATGGCTGCCCGCGGCAAGAACGTGGTGATCGGTTCGGCCGACACCTTCCGCGCCGCCGCCATCGAACAGCTCGATGTGTGGGGGCAGCGTGCCGGCGTACCGGTTATCAAGCGTGACCGCGGCTCCGATCCGGCGAGCGTGTGCTATGACGTGCTCGACGAGGCCGATAAGCGCGGCAGCGACCTGGTGCTCATCGATACCGCCGGCCGTCTGCACACGAGCCCTGAGCTCATGCGCGAGCTTGCCAAGGTGGTCAATGTGACCCGTAAGCGCGCCGCCAATATGGCCGCCGGTCCCATGCCGGTTTCGGTCGTGCTTGTGATCGACGCCGCGACGGGCCAAAACGGTCTGAAACAGGCGCTCGAGTTTAACGAGGCGCTGGGCCTGGACGGTATTATCATGACTAAGCTCGACGGCACGGCTAAGGGCGGTATCGCCATGGCCGTGGCCGAGAAACTCAAGCTCCCGATCCTGCGCGTGGGCGTGGGCGAGCAGGTCGATGACCTGCAGGAGTTCAATGCCAAAGATTTCTGCCGCGCCCTGGTGGGCGAGTCCAATTAAGGAGTGACTAGTGTTTGATTCCCTGAGCGATCGCCTCAACGACACATTTGACCGTCTGCGCGGCAAGGGCAAGCTGACCGAGGCCGATATTACTTCGGCCATGCGCGATATTCGCATGGCGCTGCTCGAGGCCGACGTTAACTTTAAGGTCGTCAAGGAGTTCGTCGCCAAGACCAAGGAGCGCTGCATGACCGCCGAGGTCATGGAGTCGCTGTCGCCGGCGCAAAACGTCGTCAAGATCGTGCTCGACGAGCTCACCGAGATGCTTGGCTCAACCGAGAGCAAGCTCGTCTTTAGCAATCGCATTCCCAATGTCATCATGCTCGTGGGCCTGCAGGGCTCCGGTAAGACCACGGCGGCCGTAAAGCTGGCCTACCTGCTCAAGAAGCAGGGCCGCTCGCCGTTGCTCGCCGCGTGCGACGTCTACCGTCCCGCTGCTGCCGACCAGCTGGCCACGCTCGGTGGCGAGATCGGCGTACCGGTCTTCCGCGGCGACGGTGCGCACCCGGTCGATATCGCCAAGGGCGCCATCCAGGAGGCCGTCGACCACCTGCGCGACGTGGTCATCGTCGATACCGCCGGACGTCTTCAGATCGACGAACAGATGATGCAGGAGGCCGTGGACATCAAGAAGGCCGTCAAGCCCGATCAGGTGCTGATGGTCGTCGATGCCATGACCGGTCAGGATATCGTCAACGTCGTCTCGACCTTCGCCGAGCGCACCGACTTTGACGGCGTGATTATCTCCAAGCTCGACGGCGACGCCCGTGGCGGCGGCGCGCTTTCCGTGCGCCAGGTGACCGGCAAGCCCATCAAGTTTGTGAGCATGGGCGAGAAGCCCGATTCGCTGGAGCCGTTCTACCCCGATCGTATGGCCAAGCGCATTCTGGGTATGGGCGACGTTGTCGGCATTATCGAGAAGGCCCAGGAGGCGGCCGACGCCGAGCAGCTCGAGGCCGCCGAGCGCATGCTGCGCGAGGGCTTTACCATGAACGACATGCTCGACCAGATGAAGGCCGTCAAGAAGATGGGCGGCATGAAGGGCATTCTGGGCATGCTCCCCGGTGGCCAGCGTGCGCTTAACCAGATGGGTGGTAACCTGGACGAAGGTATCTTCGATAAGAACGAGGCCATCATCATGTCGATGACCAAGGAGGAGCGCCTTCGCCCCTCCATCATCAACGGCCAGCGCCGTGCCCGCATTGCCAAGGGCGCCGGCGTGACCCCCACCGAGGTCAATAGCCTTATGAAGCAGTGGGGCGAGATGAATAAGATGATGGGCCGCATGCGCACGATGGCCAATCAGGCGCAGGCCGGCGGCAAGAAGGGCAAGAAGGGTAAGAAGGGAAAAAAGATGCGCATGCCCAATATTCCCGGTCTGGATGCCATGGGGCTGGGCGGCATGGGCGGCCTGGGAACGGGCGGCCCCAAGTCCGATATGGACCTGCTGCGCCAGATGGAAGCGCAGATGCGCAACAAGAAGTAACGACTAGTTGAGTCGTGTATGGCGAAGGCCGCCTGGATGGTATTCCAGGCGGCCTTCGCCGTTTGTTCGCCGTGTGTTCGCCGTTTGTTCGCCGTTTGTTCGCTGGTTGTCGCACGCGTGGAAGCGCGTTCTCGACGAGGTGCTTGCCGCTAGTGGCATCCGCAGCCTTCGTGCCCGTCATGGTCGTGGTGACCGTGGCAGCCGCTGGACTCGCCATGCTCGTGGATGCGCTCGTGATCATGTCCATGGCAGTCGCAGGTGGCCTCGCCGTTCTGTGCGAGCGTGCCGGCAATGAGGGCCTCGACGCAGGCATCGCAGCTGCCCTGGGCGCCCGCATAGACCGTGATGCCGGCTTGGGCAAGCGCGTTGATAGCGCCGCCGCCGATACCGCCGCAAATGAGCGTGTCAACGCCACCGTTGGCAAGCAGGCCCGCCAAGGCGCCGTGGCCGGTGCCGCCGGTGCCTACGACCTGCTCGTTGAGCACCTTGCCATCCTGGATGTCGTAGATCTTGAACTGCTCGCTGCGGCCAAAGTGCATAAAGATGTTGCCGTTGTCGTACGTCGTTGCCACCCTCATGGTGCCGACCTCCTTTGCTGGCCATGCGGCCGTCGTCGTGGCGATGGGGGAGTACGCGATATTGCCGCCCTCGATGACGAGCGCTCGTCCGTTGACCAGCGCGTTTGCCACCTTGCGATGCGCGCGACTGCTGATTGCCGCCACCGTGGCGCGGGCGATGCCCATGTGCAGGGCGACGGCCTCCTGATTGAGGCCCTCCAGATCGCACAGGCGCAGTACTTCGAGCTCATCGACCGTCATATCGATAGCGTCTCCGCTGGCAAGGCCATCGGGGGTAAAGCCGCGATATTCGGGGATGATCCCAACGCGGCGCAGTTTTTCGCGTCTTCCAGCCATACACTCTCCAAATCTGACATATGTCAACAATAGAATAGCGAACGTGCGGATTTGCGCAAGGAATTTCTGGCATATGTCAGAAAATGAGGGCTTATGTTTGGGCTGTGGGGCCGCGTGCGCCTGGGCTACAATGAATCTCGCTTGTAGGCGACTGACAGGAGGGTCAATGAGCAAAGCTGATCAACAGTTTGTAACCATGTGCCGCGATATCTTGGACCATGGCACCACCACCGAGGGCCAAAAGGTCCGCCCGGTGTGGGAGGACGGCACCCCTGCCTATACCATTAAAAACTTTGGTGTCACGGCGCGCTATGATCTGCGCGAGGAGTTCCCCGCGCTCACCCTGCGCCGTACGGCGCTTAAGTATGCCATGGACGAGATTCTGTGGATCTATCAAAAGAAGTCCAATAACGTGCATGACCTCAACAGCCATATCTGGGATGAGTGGGCCGATGAGACCGGTTCCATCGGTAAAGCCTACGGCTATCAGATTGGTCAGAAGAGCCATTACGCCGAGGGCGACTTCGACCAGATGGACCGTGTACTGTACGATCTTAAGCACACGCCGTATAGTCGCCGCATTATGACCAATACGTACGTGTTTAGCGATCTGTCCGAGATGCACCTTTATCCATGCGCCTATAGCGTGACCTATAACGTGACGCAGCGTCCTCAGGACGACAAGCCGACGCTCAACATGATTCTCAACCAGCGCAGCCAGGACATTTTGGCCGCGAACAACTGGAACGTGTGCCAGTACGCCATTTTGCTGATGATGGTCGCGCAGTCGGTCGATATGATTCCCGGTGAGCTGCTGCACGTGATCGCCGACGCCCATATCTATGATCGTCATGTCGATATCGTCCGCGAGCTTATCGAGCGTCCGCAGTTTGCGGCACCCAAGGTAACGCTCAACCCCGATGTGCATGACTTCTATGCGTTTACGACCGATGACCTGATCGTCGAGGGCTATGAGCACGGCCCGCAGGTCAAGAACATTCCCATTGCGGTGTAGGTGGTGCTCATGACGTGTAAGCTATCTGCCATCGTCGCCGTGTGTGAGGATTGGGGCATTGGGTGCGAGGGCGACATGGTGGTGTCCAATCGCGCCGACATGCGCCATTTTGTGGCCTGCACCAAGGGCTGCCCGGTTATCATGGGACGCAAGACGCTGCTGAGTTTTCCCGGCGGGCGTCCTCTCAAGAACCGCCGCAATATCGTGCTTACGCGCGATATAGGCTTTACCCGCGAGGGCGTCGACGTGGAGCATAGCGTTGACGAAGCGCTCGCTGCGGTTGCCGATGAGCCCGTTGCCTGGGTGATCGGTGGCGGCGATGTCTATCGGCAGTTTTTGCCGTACTGCGTGGAGGCCGAGGTCACTCATAACCACTGCGTCCATCCCGTGGACACGTACTTTCCCGACTTGGACGCCGATCCCGCATGGGAGATTGCGCAGCGTAGCGGGGTCGCGACGATTGCCGCCGGTGAGGGTGACGAGGGCGTCGATTATGAGTTCGTGACGTATCATCGCGTTGAGGCGTAAATCGTCTGGCGTGAACGGTATCATCGGGTTGATTGAATGCATGGGGCGGCGCTTAGCGTCGCCTCGTTTGGTATAGATGTGCTGTAAAGAAGGGTGCGGGCTGGCTGCTATGACTGATGCCGTTGAGGTTCTGCGAATTGATTCGCTCGAGGACGAGCGGCTTGATGCCTATGTTCGACTGACCGAGCGCGAGCTGCGCTGCGTGTTGGAGCCGCAAAAGGGCATCTTTATCGCCGAGAGCGCCAAGGTCATCGAGCGCGCGGTGCGTGCCGGATATCAGCCGGTGAGCTTTCTTTTGGGCGAACGCTGGCTCGACCAGATGATGCCGCTGTTTGAGCGCCTAGTCGTGCGCGAGGGCGCGGGTCCGGTTCCCGTGTTCGTCGCCTCCATGGAGCTCATGGAGCAGTTGACGGGCTTTAACGTGACACGCGGCGCGCTGGCGGCGTTCCGTCGCCCGCGTCAGATTCCGGTTGATGAGTTCTTGGGCGGCGTCGTCGAGGCGGCGGGGGATCGTCCGGTGCGCGTGTGCGTGCTTGAGGGTATTGTCGATCACACCAATGTCGGCGCGATTTTCCGCTCGGGTGCCGCATTGAACGTTGACGGTATTTTGGTCAGCCCGACGTGCTGCGATCCGCTGTATCGTCGCTCGGCCCGCGTGAGCATGGGCACCGTGTTTCAGGTGCCGTGGACGCGCATTGGCAGCGAGGCTCGTGTGTGGCCGCATGATGGTCTGAGCGCGTTGCACGATGCCGGTTTTTCGTGTGCCGCTATGGCGTTGACGGACGACTCTGTTTCGCTTGATGATCCTGTACTGCGGAAGATTGATCGCTTGGCGATTTTTATGGGCACCGAGGGTGCCGGCTTGGGCGCCAAGACCATTGCCGGCTGTGACCACGCGGTGCGCATTCCGATGGCGCACGGGGTCGATTCGCTCAACGTGGCCGCGGCGAGCGCCGTCGCCTTTTGGCAGCTGTGCCCGCACGTGAGCAATGAGTATCACTACCAGCCGGGTTTGTATCACTAGGCAGATATTTTGCACTGGGCTCTGATTCGGGGTGTTTCGGTCGACGCCGGTCGGTGCTAAGCTGGTATTTGCTTTGGTCTTAAATTGCCGTTTTGTTGTTTAACATACGTTGGCGGGGAGGGCGTGTGGCTAAGAAATCTACGGCTATCGATGTAACGCAGGGTGTCATTTGGCAACAGCTGCTGTCGCTGTGCGTTCCCATCTTTTTTAGTTCGTTTTTTCAGCAGGCCTACACGCTTATCGGTACGTATATCGTTGGCCAGTTTGGCGGCAAGCTCGCGCTGGGTGGCATTCAAGCCACGATGGTGCTCACCGAGCTCTGCATTGGCTTTTGCGTTGGCGTCGGCGCCGGCTGCGCGGTCATTACCGGTCAGTATTTTGGCCAGCACGATGATGAGCGACTGAGTCGTTCGGTCCATACAGCCATGACGCTCGCGCTGGTGGGCGGTATCGCTTTCTCGATTCTTGGCATAGTGTTCGTTGAGCCCATGCTGGTGCTTATGAACACGCCGCATGAACTATTGGCCGAGGGCGTGGCCTATGCTCGCTGTTATTTTGCCGCGATGGTTGCGGCACTGCTGCTTAATATGGGAACCGCACTGCTGCGTGCCGTGGGCGACACGCGCGGCCCCGCCGTGATCATTGCCTCTGGCTGCCTGGTTAACGTGGTGCTGGATATCATTTTTGTCGCTGTGTTGCATATGGAGGCGCTGGGCTGCGGCATCGCGGTGGCGCTGACCATTTGCTCCAATGCAACGATGATCGTGTTGCGCATGATGCGCGCTCCGGGTGCATGGCGTCTTTCGCTGTCTAAGCTCGGTATCGATCGCGGTATTTGCAAGAGTATGATCTCGTGTGGTCTGCCACTCGGTTTTCAATCGGCTGCCTATTCGATCTCGAACGTGCTGATCCAGGTGTCGGTTAATTCGTTTGGCGCCGATGTCACGACTGCTTGGGGTCTATCTGGGCGCCTGGATGGCATTATCTGGATGGTGACCGAGGCGCTCGGCGTATCGATCACTACGTTCTCGGCGCAGAACTTTGGCGCGCGCAACTACGAGCGCATGCGCAAGGGCTACCATACGTCGCTCGTGCTGTCGTTTATGCTCATTGGTGGCCTGTCTGCCGTGCTGCTGGTGTTCTCGGGTCCGCTGTCGCGTTTGTTTGTCGACGATGCTTCGATTTCGGCGTACACCACGATCATCCTCCATTTCATTGCGCCGTTCTATGCGATTTTCTCGATTATCGAGAACGCCTCGGGTTCCATCCGCGGTGCCGGCGTGAGCTTGCAGCCGATGCTGCTCACGATTTTTGGCACCGTCGTGCTCAGGGTGATCTGGGTGTTTGCGATTATGCCGTTCGATCCGTCGCTTGAGCACCTGCTGCTGGTCTACCCCGTAACCTGGCTCATCACCGCCACGATGTTCACCATCTACCACCACAGCGGCAACTGGCTTGGCCGCGCCACCGCCTAATGATCCCTTGGGGCGGAGGAAAATGGATCATTGCTCTCCGTCGCGATGTCGATGATCCGTTTTCCTCCGTCCCCTTCGGATCAATTAGTATTCGATGCCTTGGCGGGCTAAGAGGCCTTCGTCGAAGTAGTGTTTGACGGGGCGCATTTCTGTGACCAGGTCGGCGAGGTCGGCCAGCGGCAGCAGCCCGCGGCCGGTTAGCACGAGCTCCGTGGTGGCGGGCTTTATCGCAATCAGTTCCTCGACATCCTCTCGCGCCCCAAAGCAGCCTTCGTCTTGCCCTTGCCGTCGCCTGTATAGATTTGAACCTTGCCGACTTACAGTGATGCCATCTCTGTCCTTTCGTGCCCGGCGTCGGTTTATCGCCGTCCGGGTTGGGTATTCTAGAAAGCATTATCAACCCCAGTAGATGGAGTTCAAGCAGATGGAGATGGATGACAACAAACGTAGACGGAATATGATTCTCTACGTGCTCATCGCCTTCGTCGTCTACCTCGTGCTCTCGACCGTTCTGTTCCCCAACATCGGTCACACGCAGCAGATTACGAAGACCGATTACTCGACGTTTGTCAAAGCGCTCGATAAGAAGAGCGTCGACAAGGTCGAGTACAACACGGACGATTACTCGATTTATTACACCAAGAAGGGCGAGGACGAGAACATCGCCTACAAGACGACCAGTGTGCCGAATGACGCGGGCTTTACCGATCGCGTGCTTGAGTCTGGCGCTTCGCTGGAGTCGGTCGTTCCCGATAAAAACTCGGGTTTGATGACCTACTACCTGCTCACACTCATTCTTCCCATGGCGATTTTCTTCCTCATCGGTTGGTGGCTCAACCGCCGCATGAAGAAGGCTATGGGCGATGACGGCCCATCGATGAACTTTGGCGGCGGCGGTTTTGGCGGCGGCGGACTGGGTAAGTCCGGCGCGCGCGTGATCGCCTCCAAGGACGTGGGCGTGACCTTTAAGGACGTCGCCGGTCAGGAAGAGGCCAAGGAGTCTCTCAAGGAGGTCGTCGACTTTCTGGAGAAGCCGCAGCGCTACGAGGAGATCGGCGCCAAGCTGCCGCGTGGTGCTCTCCTTGTTGGCCCTCCGGGTACCGGTAAGACCCTGCTTGCCAAGGCTGTTGCCGGCGAGGCCGGTGTTCCGTTCTTTAGCATTTCGGGCTCTGAGTTCGTTGAGATGTTTGTCGGTCGCGGCGCTGCTAAGGTTCGTGACCTGTTTAAGCAGGCCAAGGAAAAGGCACCGTGTATCGTCTTTATCGATGAGATCGATACCATCGGTAAGAAGCGCGATGGCGGCGGCTTTAGCGGCAACGACGAGCGCGAGCAGACGCTCAATCAGTTGCTGACCGAGATGGATGGCTTCGATAACCATAAGGGTATCGTTGTCCTTGCCGCAACCAACCGCCCCGACAGTCTCGATCCCGCTCTACTGCGCCCCGGTCGTTTTGACCGCCGCATCCCCGTCGAGCTGCCCGATCTGACCGGCCGCAAGAACATCCTCGAGCTGCATGCCAAGAGCGTGAAGACCGAGCCGCCGATCGACCTGACCGCGATTGCCCGCGCCACGCCCGGTGCCTCGGGCGCCGACCTGGCCAATATCATCAACGAGGGCGCCCTGCGCGCCGTTCGCGAGGGTCGCAAGCGTGCAACCCAGGACGACTTCGAGGAGTCGGTGGAGGTCGTCATTGCCGGCCAACAGCGTAAGTCCACGGTGCTGTCCGACCACGAGAAGCAGGTCGTTTCTTATCACGAGATCGGCCATGCCATCGTTGCCGCTCGCCAGAAGGGCTCTGCGCCGGTCACGAAGATCACCATCGTGCCGCGCACGAGCGGTGCTCTTGGTTATACCATGCAGGTCGAGGAGGACGAGCGCTTCCTGACGACGCGCCAGGAGGTCTTGGACAAGCTCGCTGTCTATTGCGGTGGCCGCGCAGCCGAGGAGCTCATCTTTGGAGAGATGACGACCGGCGCCGCCAACGACATCGAGCAGGCCACCAAGCTCGCCCGTAATATGGTGACGCGCTTTGGTATGTCCGACGAGTTTGGCATGATGGCGCTCGGTACCGTGCAGAACGCGTATCTCAATCAGGACACGTCGCTCACCTGCGCCCCCGGTACGGCCGAGCGCGTGGACGCGATTGTCGCCAAGCTGATCGAGGATGCGCACGACCGCGCTTTGCAGATTCTGAAGGAGAACAAGTTTAAGCTCCACGAGCTGGCTCGTTATCTGTATAAGAAGGAGACCATCACGGGCGAGGAGTTCATGAACCTCCTCACGCGCGAGAATCCGCTGATGCCCAAGCAGCAGTAAAGCCGCGGCCGAGCCAGTAAACGCCGACGCCCCATTTGAGCAGCTTTCTCAAATGGGGCGTTTTGCTTGAGAGGGATGGAAATGAAGATCGTGGTGAGCGCCTGCTTGATGGGCGAGAGCTGCAAGTATAACGGGCTCGATAACTACCACCGCGCGTTGGTCGAGGCTTGCGAGCGCACGGGGACCGAGGTCCTCCTCGTGTGCCCTGAGGTCTTTGGGGGCCTGCCCACGCCGCGCAAGCCGTCCGAGATTGTGAACGGCGAGGTCCGTACCTGCGAGGGTACCTCAGTCGATCGCGAGTTTCGCCAGGGTGCTCAGCGCGCGTTTGATATGTGCGAGCAGGCAGGCGGACCGGAAGAGATAGTCGCGTGCATCCTTCAGGACCGCAGCCCCTCGTGCGGTGCGGGTCACATCTACGACGGCACCTTTAGCGATACGCTCACCGCGGGCAACGGTGTTTTCGTCGACCTGCTGCTGCGTCACGGGTACCGCGTGATTCCGGCTAGTGAGTTCGATCCCAGCATGTTGTAACATTGTCCACAGCACTCGAACCCAACATTTCCTCTCGGGTGACCGTTTTGGCATCATCCGTGAAGTTGAAATTGAGTACGACCCGGTCATCAAAGACGTAGACCGAGTTGACAGGCGCCGTACCCAGGCAGCCCCTCTCCGCGGCCCTCGCGCAGGAACGCGTACAAGGCCCTCCCGTCTCTTGCGCCCCTCCTGCCCCAAACCCTGCTAGGAACGAGTGCAGCAAACTGGAATTTTAAATTAGTCTTTGCAAATAACCTTTGAACCTTCACCATCAATTACAATTCCCTGACGATTGTTAATTGGGCATAGATTCAAATCCGAAAACTCAGTCATTATTTTCTCGGTAACTTTCTTAAATGGTGCTGTAAGAAAATGCGGAAGAACATAGAAATCAATCAAATTAAGCCCTGCATTATCTTCTTGTGAGTAGTCCTCCGGCTTTTCATCCATTTGCTCGATATATTGGATGCTTGGAGCGCATACAATCGCACCTGCCGATTCACCAATCATCAGTTTTCCCTTTGCCAATTCTTTCTTCAACAGCTCATCCGTTCCCGTTTTACGGAGCTGGTCTATAAGGAAAAAAGAATTTCCGCCGGTAAAATA
>DBEYWP010000026.1:0-42423 GCA_048183675.1 Collinsella sp.
GGCCAAAGGGAGCTCAAGCCCATAAGGAGGGCCTACGAGGCATGGGTCGAGGCCGGACTTCCGCTCGATTGGGACAGGCAGGCCTTCGAGGCCGAGCGCAAAATGGATTCTAAAAAACACCTTGCCAAATAGGAGCGTCAGGACGCAAGAAACCCCCGCCGCACGAAGTGCGCAGCGGGGGTTTCTTGCATGTCCGAGGACGTTCTGAAAAGTAACACCAGGGCGGGCCCGGACGAGAACAACCGACTACAGGTCGATGTGCGATTCCTTGATCGGGAACGGCTCCGCGAAGTGGCAGGCGCAGCAGTGGCCAGGGGCAACTTCCTTAAACTCAGGAAGCTTCTCGGAGCAGATACCCTGCGCGATCGGGCAGCGCGTGTGGAAACGGCAGCCGGTCGGCGGATCCAGCGGCGACGGCGGATCGCCAGCGAGGATGATGCGCTTACGGGTCTTCTGGATATCCGGATCGGGCACCGGCACGGCAGACAGCAGCGACTGCGTGTACGGATGGTGAGGCTCACTATAGAGCGTCTTCCAGTCCGAAACCTCAACCATCTTACCCAGATACATAACGGCAACGCGATCGGAGATGTGCTGTACGACGGACAGGTCGTGGGCGATAAACAGATACGCGGTACCGAACTTGTCCTGCAGTTCCTTGAGCAGGTTCAGAACCTGGGCCTGAATGGAAACATCCAGAGCGGAAACCGGCTCGTCGCAGATAATCAGCTTGGGCTTCAGCGCAAAAGCGCGGGCAATGCCGACACGCTGGCGCTGGCCGCCCGAGAACTCGTGCGGATAGCGGTTGATGTGCTCGGGGTTCAGACCGACGACGTCCAGCAGCTCGCGGACACGCTCGATACGCTCTTCCTTGGTGCCCACGCCATGAATGGTCATGGGCTCAGAGACAATCTCGCCGATGGTCATACGAGGATTCAGCGAAGCATAGGGGTCCTGGAAGATGAACTGCATCTCGCGACGCATATCCTTGATCTCGTGCTTGCTCATCTCGGCAACGTCTTTGCCCTGGAAGAACACTTTGCCTGCCGTCGGCTTGGTCAGGCGCATGATGGTGCGGCCCGTGGTGGACTTACCGCAACCAGACTCGCCGACCAGGCCAAAGGTCTCGCCCGGATAAATCTCGAACGAAATGTCATTCACAGCAGAGACGACACGCTTGGAGAAGCGCTTGGCGAACATGCCGGACTCAGCGGGAAACTCCTTAGAGAGGTGCTCGACCTTCAGCAGCGGAGTACGCTCGTTGGTATCTGCCATTACGCCTCGCCTCCCTTCTTGGAATCCTTGCGCGTACGGGACGTCTCAGGAGCGTTCTTGAGGAACTCGGGGTCACCGGAGTAGTGGCACGCAGAGTAATGACCAGACTCGGTGACAACGCGCTCGGGGCGCTGCTTGCGGCACTTATCGGTCGCATAGGGACAACGAGGCGAGAACACGCAGCCCTCGGGCAGGTTCATGAGCGAAGGCGGGTTGCCGTGAATCGGCGTAAGCGGCTTCTTCTCTTCGATGGCCTGCTCCGGGATGGAGCGGATAAGGCCCCAGGTGTAGGGGTGGCGGCTCTCGTAGAAGATTTCCTCAGCAGTACCGAACTCGACGGGACGGCCGGCGTACATAACCATGATCTTGTCGGCCATGTCGGCGACGACGCCCAGGTCATGGGTAATCATGATGATGGCGTTGCCGTTCTTCTCCTGCATTTCCTGCATGAGCTCGATAATCTGAGCCTGAATGGTAACGTCCAGAGCCGTCGTGGGCTCGTCGGCAATCAGAATATCGGGATCGCAGGCAAGAGCCATAGCAATCATGACACGCTGACGCATACCGCCCGAGAACTGGTGCGGATACTCATTGACGCGCTTCTCGGGCTCGGGGATACCCACGAGGTCCAAAAGCTCGGTAGCGCGCTTGAGTGCCTCCTGCTTGGAGTAGCCACGGTGCAGACGAAGGCCCTCGCCCACCTGCTTGCCGATCTTATAGACCGGGTTCAAGGAGGTCATAGGATCCTGGAAGATCATCGCGATATCGTTACCGCGAATGTGCTGCATCTCTTCCTCGGTCATTTCGAGGATAGAACGACCGCGATAGCGAACGTCGCCGCCCTCAATCTTTCCCGGAGGCATCGAGATGAGGCCCATGATGGTCATGGCGGTCACGGACTTACCGGAGCCGGACTCACCGACGACACCCAGGGTCTCGCCGCGATCGAGCGTGTAGGACACACCGTCGACAGCGCGAACGACGCCGTCCTCGGTATGGAAATACATCTTAAGGTCATCGACCTCGAGCAGATGCTGGCCCTCGGGAACCGGCTGGTCCTTCAGGTCCACATAGTTCTTGTTCTTCTTCATCCTTATGCGTCCTTCATCTTGACGTCGAGGGCGTCGCGCAAACCGTCACCCAGCAGGGTGAAGGCGAGCACCGTCGAGAGAATTGCCAGACCGGGCATGATCATCATCCAGGGAGCAGTCAGCAGATACTGCTGACCGTCCTGAATCATGGAGCCCCACGAAGGCGTAGGCGGAATAACGCCCATGCCGAGGAAGGACAGAGCGGACTCGGTCAGAATGGCGCCACCAATGTTCATGGTCGCGTAGACCACGATGGAGGCGACGGAGTTCGGGAAGATGTGACGTACAACGATACGAGCATCAGATGCACCCATCGCGCGCGCAGCATCAACATAGTCGTTTTCCTTGACCGTCAAGATTGCAGAGCGGAAGACGCGCGCAATCGAAGGCCAGCCGAGAATACCGATGGCGATAAAGACGTTCTGAAGACCGCGGCCGATAACGGCGATCATGGCGACAACGAACAGCACGTACGGGAACGCCAGGAAGACGTCCGCACAGCGCATGATGATCGTATCCCAGATGCCGCCGTAGAAACCGGCCAGAGCACCCATGACCAGACCGATCAGCGTGGAGATCGCGGTGGCCATAATTCCGACAGACAGCGAAACGCGCGCACCGTAGATAACGCGGACGAGAATGTCACGACCAAGGGCGTCGGTGCCAAACGGGTGCTCGGCACACGGAGCCAGCAGCGACGTCTCGGCCATGGTGGTCGAGTCGGAAGCCGTCGGAGAACCGAGCCAGGGCTTAGCCCACAGATCTGCGGTCAGGGCAACCACAACGACGATGATGATCCAACAGACACCGATAACGGCGAGTTTGTTCTTTCGAAGACGCTTAAAAGCGTCGCCCCACAGCGTGCGGGACTTGGCGGGAGCAGATGCGGCCTTGGTGGCGGTAGCCTGCTCCTGAGACTGAGAATCAGTTTCCTGCATGAGACGTACCTCCCTTAGGCCTTATCCGACGGACCGCCAAGGCGGATGCGCGGGTCGAGGAATGCATAGCTAATGTCGACGAGCAGGTTGATCACCATGACGACGACAACGATGAGCGTAACGCCGCCCATAACGATGGGCCAGTCACGCATGCTAATGGCGCGATAGACCTCATAGCCGATACCGGGCCAGTTAAAGACCGTCTCAGTCAGGATGGCGCCCGAAAGCATGCCGCCAAAGTCGACACCAATATAGGTAACGACGGGGATGAGTGCATTCTTAAGCGCATGCTTGACGATGATCGCGCGATTGGAGAGACCCTTGGCCTTTGCCGTACGGATGTAATCCTGGTTCATGACGTCAAGCAGCTGCGAGCGCATAATGCGGGCGGCATAAGCGGTCGAAACCGAAGCCAGCGTAATGGTCGGAAGCACATAGTGCATCCAATCCTGATACTGAGAGCTGGAACCGCCGGCACCCGAGATCGGCATGGAGATTGCACCGCCCGTAGCGTCCTTGAGGATGACGCCAAAGAACAGCTGCAGCAACATACCGAGCCAGAAGGCCGGGACCGCAACGAGGATCGACGTGGTGAGCGTTACCAAAATATCCCAGAAGGAATAACGCTTTACCGCCGAAATGATACCCGCACCGATACCCATGATTGCCTCGAGCACGATGGCGCACGCGGCAAGTTTGACCGTATACGGATACTTCTGGGCAAAAATTTCCGTAACCGGCAGCTTGCGCTGATACGAATTGCCCAGATCGCCATGAAGCAGGCCGTTCATGTAATACAAGTAACGGTCCACGAGCGACGTTTGAACGGGGTCGCCGTTCTCGTCAAGGATCGCGTTGCCGTCCTCGTCCGACTGGACCAGGTGATAGCGGACGCGAAGCTGAAGCTCCACCTCGGGGGACAGAGCCTTGTCTCCACCGATCAGCTTGATCGGATCTCCCGGCACGATATTCTGAAGGGCGAACAGAATCAGCGTAACGCCCAAAAATACCGGGATGAACTGAAGCACACGTTTAACGATGTACTTACCCATACCACTCCCCTATCTAGGGATTAACCTAAATGGGATGCCGATCGCCAGACCGGCATCCCAAAATTACCATCAGCCAGTTTACCCCAGGTTAGGGAGAACTGTATGTTTCCCATGAGGTCTACGTAAATACTTGACCCTCACGGAAGCTGCAAACTCTTAGGCGAGCTCAGCGGTACCCAGCTCAGCGTGCTTCTGCGGATCGACATAGAGGTGCTTGATGCGATCGGAGCCGACGATGGTGTGCGTGTAGAACATCACCGGGATGACCGGGCAGTCGGCAGCGACCATAGCGTCGGCCTCCTGCATCTTAGCAACGCGCTCTTCGTCGTCAACCGTGGTGCGAGCCTCGTTGACCTTGGCGTCGAACTCGGGGTTGTTGTAACCGGAACGGTTGTCGCCACCGAGGGAGTCGGAGTGGAACAGCGGATACAGGAAGTTGTCCATAATCGGGTAGTCGGCAATCCAACCCAGACGACCGAACTGATAGTTAAAGTTCTGGTACTGCTCGAGCAAGGCAGACCACTCAGGGGTATCGGAGACAGCGGTAACGCCAACCTTGGCGAGGTCACCGATGATGGACTCCATGATCTCCTTGTGGCCACCATCCTGGTTGTAGGAAAGGGTCACGTTAATGCCACGATCGCCGTTAGCGCCAGCGGGAGCAACCTTGTCCAGGTACTCGTTAGCCTTGTCGACGTCGTAGGCGCAGAACTCCCATGCGCCCTCCTTGTAGCCATCGATGCCCGGAGGAACAATGCCGTCGGCGGGGGTACGGGTACCCTTGAAGATAGTCTTGCAGATGGCCTCACGGTTGATGGCCAGGGAGATACCCCTGCGCAGGTCGGCGTTGTTGAACGGCTCGGCCGTGTTGTTGCAGGTCAGGTAGTAGGTGGAAGGCTCGGAGCCGAGCAGCATGCGCTCGCCGTCACCCATGGTGTAGCCGTCCTTGGACACGCCGCGATCCTTCTTGGCGGCGTCGATCTGAGCAACGGGAACGTCGCAGACATCGAGATTACCGGCCTGGAACTCCTTGTAAGCGGTCTCCATGTCCTTGATGACCTGGAAGTGGATGCCATCGATCTTGGCCTTGTCGCCATAGTAATCGTCGAACTTCTTGAGGTTGATCTCCTGACCATCCTCCCACTTGCCGTCCATCATGAACGGGCCGTTACCGACCGGTGCAAGGTAGAAGCTCTTGGCATCGGACTCGGCGCACTCGGGAACCGGGGCCAGAGCCGGGTGAGAGGCGACGAAGGGGAAGTCGGCGTAAGCGGAAGACAGCTTGACGACGAGGGTCTCATCGTCGGGGCAGGTAACACCGCTGAGTTCAGTAGCGTTACCGGCAAGCAGATCGTCATAGCCCTCGACCATGGAAAGGTGATAGGAGACCTCGGAAGGGCCATACTCGGTAGCGATGGCCGACTTGGTGTTGACCAGACGCTCCCAACCGAGCTTGAAGGACTTGGAGGTAACGTCGTCACCGTTGTGGAACTTGGCCTTCTTGATCTTGAAGGTGAACTCGGTGGCGTCGTCGTTGGACTCAAAGGACTCGCAAGCCAGCGGAACGATCTCGCCCTTCTCGGCGTCGTAAGAGGTCAGAGCGTCAAAGAGCTGGTACTCGACCTGAGTGCCCTGATCCTCCTGGACGTTGTAGGGGTCGATGCAAACCGGGTTGTTGATGTAGAAGTTCAGCGTCGAACCGGACTCAGAACCGGAAGCGTCGCCGCCCTTCTTGCCGCATGCGGCAAGAAAAGCCATGGAGCTCGCAGCGAGGGTGCCGCCAACAAAGGCGCGACGACCCATAACGGGCTGGTGGAACATAGAATCAGCCATGCCATCCTCCTTATGAGATAGGACAAAGAAATGTTCAGTCGGACACATGTCGAGACTATCCGATCCGAACCATCAAAACGCCGCCCGCTGCAATGGCTGGCTATACACAACAGGCCAAACGTTTTGCAATACAGTAGCGCATTTTATGCACAAATTGGGCCTGATTCCGGTCAACGGTCAAGAATTTCTTTAGTTGAGCGAAGTATGTGGTGATATTTTTGACTCTGTTACAAATATGTAAACAAAAAAAAGGGTCCCGCACTTGCGGAACCCTTTTCAAGTACTTATGCAGCTCGTGATTAATAGCCCACGATGCCCTGCGGGAAGAAGAACATACATAGCACGACGCACACGGCAAACACGACAGCCATGATGACGGTCAGGCGGTCGAGGTTCTGCTCCATAACGCCTGTGGCAGAGCTGGAGTTATACAGCGAGCTAGCGATCATATCCGAAACGCCGGTACCCTTACCGGAATGCATCAGGACGAGAATCGTCAGCGCCACGGCAGAAACAGCCCAAACGACAAACAGAAGAATCTGGAACGGACCCATAGATAAGCTCCTTAATAGAACAATTCAAACTCCAGTACTGTACCACAATCCCCCGCTCTCCCCTACCTGCCACTCGGGGACGGTGCGGAAATGGCAGAAATACCAAAAAGGGGGTTGCCCAAATATGGGCAACCCCCTGCAAGAAAACGCTTGGAGTTTTCTCTTAGGCCTCGGTGGCGAGCACGCGACCCGTCATCTCGGCGGAAGGCTCAATACCAGCCATGGTGAGCATGGTCGGAGCGATATCGGACAGACGACCGTCCTCGATACCGGTGAGCTGTGCCTTCTCATCAACGATGATGAACGGCACGCGGTTGGTGGTGTGAGCCGTAAACGGATGCTTGGAACCGTCGGAAGCAACGTCAAACATGTGATCGGCGTTGCCGTGGTCGGCGGTAATCAGCGCAAAGCCGCCCTTAGCGAGAATCGCCGGGACAACCTTGGACAGGGCATCGTCAACAGCCTCGACGGCCTTAACGGCGGCGTCGAAGACACCGGTGTGACCAACCATGTCGCAGTTCGCGAAGTTCACGATGTAGAAATCAGCGCGATCCTCGTTGATGGCGGCGACGAGCTTCTCGGTAACCTCGGGAGCGCTCATCTCAGGCTGCAGATCGTAGGTAGCGACCTTGGGGGAAGCGACGAGCACGCGCTCCTCGCCCTCCTTGGGCTCCTCGATGCCGCCGTTGAGGAAGAACGTCACGTGGGCGTACTTCTCGGTCTCGGCGGTGTGCAGCTGCTTCAGGCCATTGGCGGCGATAACGTCGGCCAGGACGTTCTCGGGGAACGTCTTGGGGAAGGCGACCTCGACGTCAAACGTCGGATCGTACTCGGTCATCGTCACAAAGTGCGAAAGCTTGATCTGCTCGCGCTCAAAGCCGTCGAACTCCTTGTCCGTGAACACGCGGGTCATCTGACGGGCGCGGTCGGGACGGAAGTTGAAGAAGATGGCCGCGTCGCCCTCGTGGATGCCCTCGTTGTGGGCAGCAAAGGGCTCGACGAACTCGTCGCCGCGCGGATCCTTCTCGTAATAGGCCTTGATACCGGCAACGGGGTCGGTATCGGCATCGGACGCATTGACCATGACGTCGTAGGCGCGCTGAATGCGCTCCCAACGGTTGTCGCGGTCCATGGCCCAATAACGACCCGAGACGGTGGCAACGCGAGCGTCGCAACCGGTCTCCTCCGAGATCTTAGCCAGGAAGGCGCAGAACTCGCTCATGTAGCCGGCACCAGACTGCGGGTCAACGTCGCGGCCATCCATAAAGGCGTGAACGCGAACGGTCTTGACACCGTGCTCGGCAGCCATCTTGACCAGGGCCTCGACGTGGTTCATGTGGGAGTGAACGCCGCCAGGGCTCATAAGGCCCATGAGGTGCAGAGTCTTGCCCTCGGCCTTGACATCGTCCATAGCCTTGACGAAAACCTCGTTCTTGGCGATGGAGCCGTCCTTGATGGCATTGTTGATGCGCGAAAGCTCCTGGAACACGATGCGACCGGCACCGATGTTGAGGTGACCCACCTCGGAGTTACCCATCTGGCCATCGGGAAGACCCACGTCCTCGCCCGAAGCGCCGAGCGTGGTGTGGGGGTACTTCTCGTACAGGCTATCAAGAAAGGGCGTCTTGGCAGCGGCGACGGCGTTCTCGCCATCGGCCGGAGCCAGGCCGCAACCGTCCATGATGATCAGGAGTGCAGGAAGATGACGCTGTGCCATATGTCCTACTCGCCTGCCTTGACGACCATAGAGGCGAAGTCGGCAGCCTTGAGCGAAGCGCCGCCCACGAGGGCGCCGTCAACGTCGGGCTTGGCGACGAGCTCGGCGATGTTGCCGGGCTTGGCGGAACCGCCATACAGCACGCGGATGCCGTTAGCGAGCTCCTCGCCGAACATCTCTTTGAGGGTCTCACGGATAGCACCGCAGACCTCCTGAGCGTCCTCGGCGGTAGCGGTCTTGCCGGTGCCGATGGCCCAGATGGGCTCGTAGGCGACGACGACCTGCTTGGGGCAGGTGATCTCAAGACCAGCAAGGCCAGCCTTAACCTGGTTCACGACGTGCTCGACATAGGTGCCGGCCTCGCGGACCTCGAGGGACTCGCCGCAGCAGAAGACGGGAACAAGGCCGGCGGCAACGAGAGCCTTGGCCTTCTTGTTCTGGTCCTCGTCGGTCTCGTGGAAGTAGTCGCGACGCTCGGAGTGACCGATGATGCAGTAGGTGCAGCCAGCGGACTTGAGCATGTCGCAAGAGGACTCACCGGTGAAGGCACCCTTGGCCTCCCAGTACACGTTCTGTGCACCGAGGGCGATGGGGGCAGCCTGAATGCGGTCATGAACCGTGGTGATGTCGATGGTCGGAGGGCAGACGAGCACCTCGACGCCAGCCGGAACCTCGGGCAGAGCCTGGGCCAGCTCGTCGGCGAGCTTGGCAGCCTCGGCGACGTCGTTGTTCATCTTCCAGTTACCAGCGATAAGAAGGGTGCGATTAGGCATCGAGAAGCGCCTCCACTCCGGGCAGGGCCTTACCCTCGACGAGCTCCATGGAAGCGCCACCACCGGTGGAGATCCAGCTCATCTTGTCGGCCAGGTTGAACTTGTTGACAGCTGCGACAGAGTCGCCACCGCCGATGATCGAGGTGCAGTCGGCCTCGGCGACAGCCTCAGCAATAGCCTGGGTGCCGTGAGCGAAGTTGTCGAACTCGAAGACGCCCATGGGGCCATTCCAGAACACGGTCTTGGCGCCCTTGACGGCCTCGGCGTAGAGCTCCTCGGTCTTGGGGCCGATGTCCATACCCTCACGATCGTCGGGGATAGCGTCGGAAGCGACGACCTCGGGGACAGCGTCCTCGCCAAAGTGATCGGCAACGCGGTTGTCGATGGGGAGCAGGATCTTGACACCCTTCTCCTCGGCCTTCTTGAGCATCTCGCCAGCGCGCTCGACCCAGTCCTCTTCCTTGAGGGACTGACCGACGGTCAGGCCCTGAGCCAAGAAGAAGGTGTAGGCCATGCCGCCACCGATGATCAGGGTGTCAGCGGAGTCGATGAGGTGATCGAGAACGCCGATCTTGGAGGAAACCTTGGAACCGCCGACGATGGCGACGAAGGGGCGCTCGGGCTCGGCGAAGATGCCGGTCAGCGTGTCGACCTCCTTCTCGAGCAGGAAGCCGGCGACGCCAGGCAGGTAAGCGGCGGGGCCCACGACGGAACCCTGGGCGCGGTGAGCGGTGCCGAAGGCATCGAGAACGAAGACGTCACCATAGGAAGCGAGCTTCTTGGCGATCTCGGGATCGTTCTTCTTCTCACGCTTGTCAAAACGGACGTTCTCGAGAACGAGAACCTTGCCCGGCTCGACGGCGGCAACAGCCTCAGCAGCCTTCTCGCCGTAGGTGTCGGCGACAAAGGCAACGTCGAGACCAGAGAGCTCAGCGAGCTTCTTGGCGACGGGCTCGAGGGACAGCTCGGGCTGGAAGCCGGTGCCCTCGGGACGGCCGAGGTGGCTCATGAGGATGACGCGAGCGTTGTGCTCAACGAGGTAGTTGATGGTGGGCAGGGCAGCCTTGATACGGGTGGTGTCGCCAACGACGCCATCCTTGATAGGCACGTTAAAGTCAACGCGGACGAGAACGCGCTTGCCGTCGACATCGATGTCGCGGACGGTCTTCTTGGTAAAGGCCATGTTTGCTTCTACCTTTCGTACGTGTCTGCCTCCCATTACGGCAGACGATTTCCTATAAAAAGGGCGCGACCCTAGGGTGTAAGCCCTATAAGGCCGCGCCCTTCTTTAGACGCTCAACGAGCTATTCGCTAAAAACTAAATTAAGCAACGAACTTCTCGAAGTACTTGATGGTGCGGACCATCTGAGAGGTGTAGGAGTTCTCGTTGTCGTACCAAGAGGTGACCTGAACGAGGGTCTGGCCGTTGCCGAGGTCAGAGCACATGGTCTGAGTGGCGTCGAAGATGGAGCCGTGGGTCTCGCCGATGATGTCGGTGGAGACGATGTCGTCCTCGTTGTAACCGAAGGTCTCGGAGATGGTGGCAGCGTAGGCCTTCATAGCAGCGTTGACCTCGTCGACGGTGACCTTCTTGTCAACGACAGCGTAGAGGTTGGTGATGGAGCCGGTCGGCGTCGGGACGCGCTGGGCGGCACCGATGAGCTTACCGTTGAGCTCGGGGAGAACCAGGCCGATAGCCTTGGCGGCACCGGTGGTGTTGGGGACGATGTTGACGGCGCAGGCACGGCTACGACGCTTGTTGCCCTTGCGCTGCGGGCCGTCGAGCGGCATCTGGTCGCCAGTCCAGGCGTGAATGGTGGTCATGATGCCGGACACGATGGGAGCGAAGTCGTTCAGACCCTTGGCCATCGGGGCGAGGCAGTTGGTGGTGCAGGAAGCAGCGGAGATGATGTTGTCCTCAGCGGTCAGCGTCTCATGGTTGACGTTGTACACGATGGTGGGCAGATCGCTGCCAGCCGGAGCGGAGATGACGACCTTCTTGGCGCCAGCGTTGATGTGGGCCTGAGCCTTAGCCTTGCTGGTGTAGAAGCCGGTGCACTCGAGAACGACGTCGACGTCGAGGTCGCCCCAAGGCAGGTTGTTGGCGTCGGCCTCCTTGTAGATCTTGATCTCCTTGCCGTCAACGGTGATGGAATCCTCGCCAGCAACGACCTCGTGATCGCGAGCGTAGTTGCCCTGCGTGGAGTCGTACTTCAGCAGGTAAGCGAGCATGTCGGGAGAGGTGAGGTCGTTGATAGCGACGATCTCGGAGCCCTCATGACCGAACATCTGACGGAAAGCCAGACGACCGATACGACCGAAGCCGTTAATAGCAACCTTTACTGCCATTGTGTCTCCTTTCGTAAGGCCCCCGCAAGCTACAGCGCCTGCCGTTGAGGCCCACAAACTAACCACTCGCCTAATATACCTTTTTTTTGACTTGAATTTCACGAGAATGCCCGAAATTGAAAATCAAATTTGGGTTAAAACGTTTTAAAGAATAAAATAGCAGCTAAATCCATATATAAGTCGATACTTTAAACTACCTGTTTGCTTCAATGAGCTTTTCAAGCCGTAAAACACGATGGTAGAGGGCCGACTTCGACAAGGGAGGGTCAGCCATCTCCCCCAAATCACGCAGTGACAGATCGGGATAGCGCTCGCGCAGATCGCAAAAGACCGCCAAGGCGTCCGGAAGTGCATCGCGAAGGCCACGCTGCTCGAGCTCATCGATAAGCGCAAGCTGATGTTGGGCGGCACCGGCACTTCTGGTCTGGTTGGCGAGCTCGGCATTCACGCGACGGTTCACGTCGTTCTTAACCAACTTGACCGCGCGCGCCTCCTCAATCTCGGCAACGCTGCGCTTGGCACCAATCAGCTTTAAAAGATGCTCGATTTCCTCAGCGCTCTTAATGTACACAGCATACGACCCACGCCGTGCATTAACACGCGCATGGACCCCAATCTGCTCCAACAGATCGCAAAGCCCCTTGGCATATTGCTCGCCCTGCACCGCGATCTCCAAATGAAAATCGCCGCGTGGATCGGCCACGAAGCCGCCCGCAATGAGCGCGCCGCGGATATAGGCAAGTCTACAGCAAGGACGGGCAACGATATGTCGGGGCACGCCGGCGACAAGTCCTCCCCTACGGTCGAGGATACCCAGCAGAACCAAGGCTTTATCCAAATCGGGCTGATCGGGCAAGGTGATGAGGTAGTTTCGAACCTTATGCAAGACAGATTTGCGGACGGTGAACTCCGTTTTGAGCTTAAGAATGCGATGCGTCAGCGTAATCATCGTACGCGCGACGGCTCCCGTTTCAGTCGCAACCGTCAAACGATACCGCCCAGAGCCGGTAAGCGAGAGCGTGCCACTCACGCGCGTGAGGGCGGCAAGCGTCGACAAGTCGCAGTATTCACATTCGGGTTCGCAGCGCGCAAGCTCGTCGCGCACCTCAGCGGTAAACGACATGCAGGCCTATGCCTTCGTGTTGGCGCGCGACAGGTCGCGGTGGGAGATGCTCACATGATACTGAGCGCCTTCCAGGTAACGGGCCGTGGCCTCGGCAATGGCAACGCTGCGGTGCTGGCCGCCCGTACAGCCGATGGCGATAGAAAGCTGCGGCTTGCCCTCCGCGATGTAGCCCGGCATCACCGTATCGAGTAGCTGTGTCCAAGCCTTCCAAAACTCCTGCGTCTTGGGATGGTCCAGAACAAAATCAGAGACCTTTTTATCGAGACCGGTCATGGTGCGCATCTCGGGATCGTAGAACGGATTGGGCAGGAAGCGGACGTCAATCATAATGTCCGCCTCGACGGGCATGCCGTGCTTAAAGCCAAACGAGAACACGTGGACGTCCATGAGCTGCTGGTCGGACAGCTCGGAAAATGCCATACGCAGCTTGTTGCGCAGCGCAGAGGTGCGCAGACGGCTCGTGTCGATAATCATATCGGCTCGGTCGCGCACGCCCTGAAGCTGAAGGCGCTCGCGCTGAATGGCATCGGCCGTAGTCTCCCCCGGCTTGGCAATGGGATGACGGCGGCGATTTTCGCTGTAGCGACGAATCAGCACCTCGTCAGAAGCCTCCAGGAACACGATGTCGCAGCTCATCTCGCGCTCCTCGAGTGCGGCGACCGCATCGAGCAACTCGTCAAACAGTCCCTGGCTACGCAAATCGCAGGTGACGGCGAGATGCCTGCCCACGCCCGTATTGATACCGACGAGCTCGGCAAGCTGGGCGATGAGACGCGGAGGCAGGTTATCGATGCAAAAATAGCCCATGTCCTCGAACACGTGCATGGCCTGTGTGCGGCCCGATCCGGACATTCCGGTGATGATGACGATATCGGGGATGCGCTCCGAGCGCTCCGCCGCATCCATGGCATCTCCCTTTTGCATGTGCTGCCTCCCGAAAACAAGCGCGGGACCCAGCAACCCGGATCCCGCGCAGTCAATTGCCTATATTGAGTATACCGCCCCGAGCGGATACGAGGCCTGTCTTACGCCTCAAGCGCAGCCTTGAACCAACTCGTAATACTCGTGGGGTGCGTGATGGCGGTGCCGACGACAACGGCCCAGGCGCCAGCATCGATCGCGGCGCGAGCCTCCTCGGGCGTGTGCACGCGGCCCTCGCAGATGATGGGAAGACCGGGGAATTCCTCGGTCGCCTGACGCAGGAGCGGCAGATCGGGGCCATCGGCCATGGTGCAGTCGATGGCAGCGACACCGTGAGAAAGCGTGGTAGATACAAGGTCGAAGCCCATATCAACCGCACGGCGAATGTCCTCGATGGTGGCACAATCCGCCATCAGGAGCACACCCTCCTCGTGCAGCGGGCGGAAGGTATCCTCGACCGACTTGCCGTCGGGACGCGGACGATCGGTGGCGTCGATCGCCACGATATCGGCACCCGCAGCAACGCAGGCGCGAGCGTGACGCAGCGTCGGCGTGATGTAAACGCCCTCGTGCCCATCCTTCCACAGGCCGATAACAGGAACCTCACAGCGACCCTTAATGGCGGCAATGTCGGCAAGGCCCTGGCAGCGAATGGCGGCGGCGCCGCCGAGCTCGCAAGCACGAGACATTTGAGCCATGGTCTCGGGCGTACGAAGCGGCTCGCCCATATACGCCTGAACGCTCACGACGAGCTTACCCTTCAGGGATTGAATCAAAGGATCGACGGTCATAAGGCTGCAACCTTTCTCAGAACAGCCTCCCGAGGCGTGTTGTCTCGGGAGGCTCCTACAGAAGATACGTTTACTTCAACGAGGCAAGAAGATGCTCAGCGGCACCGATGAGCGGAGCATCGCCCTCCAGAGAACCGATGAGGATCGGCGTGTCCTGAAGCGGATCGAGCGCCTGGCTGGCATAGCCCTCGTGCACCGAATCCTTCCACGTCTGCGAACGCCAATCGGGACCTTGGTGAATCACGCCGCCCGAAAGCACGATGACCTCAGGGTCCAGGATGTTAGCGAGCGAGCCCAAGCTGGCCCCCAGCGCAAAGCCGGCGTCATGGATGACCTCGGTCGCCTTTGCGTCGCCCGCACGGCACAGGTCGTTCACATCGCGACCGACCGAAGGACGGCTGGGGTCGACGCGACCAAAGCGCTCATCGTACATACGACCAATGGAAGTGCCCGAAGCAACCGACTCCAGATGGCCGGAACGCCCGCAGGCGCAGGGAATACCGGCGGCAGCCGAGCACTCGATGTGGCCCATATGGCCAGCAGCACCATGGAAGCCCTGCATCACGCGGCCGTTCTCGACATATGCGCCACCGATGCCCGTACCGATGCCAAGACACAAGACGGAGAACTTGCCCTTGCCGACGCCCCAGTGGGCCTCGCCCAGAGCATGAGCCTGCACGTCGCCTACAACGGCAACGGGAAGACCGAGGTCCTCGCGCAGGCGCGGCCCCAACTGAACACCGGACCAGCCGGGCATGATCTCGTTGGCATACGCGATGGCGCCCGTCTTGGGATCGACGACGCCGGCAGCACCGATACCGACGCCAAGGACCTCGACATCGGGATTCGCCTCGAGAGCAGCCTTGATGGACGCCTCGATACACTGGAAGACGGCCTCGCCGCCCTCTTGGGCCTCGGTGGGAACCTCGGCCTCAAAAACAGGATGGGGCACACTACCGTCAGCCGGGTACTCCATGATGGCAGTCGCGATCTTAGTTCCGCCGATATCGACAGAGCAGACGTACTTGTTCTCCATGTCGCTCTCCTTAGGAGATAAAAAACAACTACAGGAAATGCGCCGTCAGGCTAGCCGTCACAGCGCGGAAAAGGTTTTCCAGGTGCCCGAGATCGCCAAGAAACCGTGTGACCATTGATCTAATGGGTCATGGCCGCACGGTTGAACGGCGAGGTTGGGTGCCCGGGGAAGCTTTACAGGAGACCGTTGTCCTGGAGGACCTTCTTGATCGCCTCGACGTTCTCGCCGGTCATGGCCTTCACCGGGCGCGGCATGGTCGGGCTGTCGAAGATACCCATGAGGTTCATAGCGGTCTTGAAGGCGCCGACGCCACCGGCATAACCCTGGACGCCCGAGGTGACATCCCAGATGTGCGAAATCTCATTGAGGCGATCCTGCTCGGCCTTGACGGTAGCCCAGTCACCAGCCTGAGCGGCCTTCCACTGACGCACGTAGCCCTCGGGCTCAACGTTGGCGAGACCCGGAACGGAACCGTCGGCGCCACCGAGGTAGGCGCCGTCGACAACAACCTCGTGACCGGTGAGGATGCTCATCGGATGGCCGTTCTTCTCGTTCTCCTGAACGAGGTAGCGGAACGAGATGTCATCACCCGAGGAATCCTTGACGCCGGCCAGAACGCCCTCGGCACCGAGCTTGGCAAGGAGCTTCCACGGGAGCTTGGTGTGGACACACACGGGGATGTCATAGGCGAAGATGGGCAGGTCGAGTTCCTCATGCAGGATGCGGAAGTGCTCCTCGACCTCGGTCATGCCCTGCAGGGCATAGAACGGGCAGGTGGCGACAAGCGCATCGGCGCCCAGCTCCTGAGCGACCTTACCGTGCTCGATCATGCGCTCGGTCTCGGTGTCGATGATGCCGACCAGAACGGGAACGCGGTGGTCGACGATACGGACGGCCTCGGAGATGATCTGACGGCGACGCTCGTCGGTGGAGAAGACGACCTCGCCCGAGGAGCCCAGGAAGAACAAGCCATCGACGCCGGCATCGATCATGCGGTTGATGCTGCGCTCAAAGGAGGCAACATCGAGCTGGTGGTCTTCGGTATCGGGAACAACGACGGGAGGGATAACGCCGGTGAATTTCTGAGTTGCCACAAGAATCTCCTTAGTTGTCTGGTGGGCAGCCCTATGCCGCCCACTCTTGTTGGCAGTGTCCAGGCCGTCTAGGCCAAAGAACACGAGTAGAACGTTTGGTTAAAAAAGTCGACGACTTCGTTTTCGAACGCATTGATGCGCTCGTGAGCGTATTTGGCATAGATGATATGTCTCCGGTCACACTCAAGACCGTTGAATACGGCAAACTGATCCTTGGGATCGCTCACGGTATCCATGAGCGATGTGCCCATGAGCACCGATCCGCGCACCCGAGACGACAGCGCCTCGAGGCCGCCAGGAAGCGGATTGGCAACCGCCGTGCAGGCGAGACCCCGCTCGTCCAGAGCAGAAACCGCCAGCGCGACTCCGCCGCCTAGACCCTCGCCCCATGCAAAGATGCGGTCGGGGTCCATGCCATCAAGATTGCGCGCCACCTTCGCCAGCGCGCAACCCCAACGGACGCGCTCGACAAAAGCGGGCGAAGAAATCCCCCGCTGCAGGTCGTCCGCACCAGCAACATCGTCATCCAGCGCGAGAACGGCATACCCCATGGCGGCAAATCTCGTCATGTGATGCCAGCCGCGCACAGGCCGATCGATATCGTGGAACATCAGGCACAGCGGCACGCGCTCAGACACTCGGGCACGACCGACAGGCTCGATCAAACGAGCGTGAATCGCATCGTCACCGAGCTCAAAGGAGACCTCCGAGTAACGGGCGCAGGGGTTAACAAAGTCAATCGCCGTAATGGCCAGGCCTTGAATCTCAAGATTCGAAGCGCATGTCTCTAAATCAGAAACATCTGCTTGGACATCACCGCGCCAGTCCCGATATTCTGCGAGCCTTGACGAAACCGTTCCAGGAATTCCCACGAGCCCGGGGACAATCAGCTCATTAACATTGCTCTCGCACTTAGACATGAGCCTCCCCTCCCTTGCAGAAAAACGGAATGATCAGATCGTCAAAATCCTGAATCTCCTCGTGGCCAAAGCCTTCAAAGAACTCATGACGCTTTTCGCAGGTCAGGTTGTTATAGACCGCAAACTGCGTCGCTGGCGGGCAGACGATATCGGCTGTGCCGGTGCCAAACAGCACGGGGCATTTGACCATAGGGGCAAAGTTCTTGGAATCGAAGTACGCCAGCTTGGCATAGGCTTCGTCAATACGAGTCGAGTCCTCGTCAAACCAGCGAGACCAATAGCGCAGGCCCTCGTAGGCAATGTCGTCTGCATCCAAATCCCAGACTAGGCGGAAATCTGACAGGAAGGGATAGAGGATGGCGGCACGATTGATAAGCTCGCTGTTAAGCGCACAGGTCGCAATGCCCAAACCACCACCCTGCGACGCGCCGTTCACAAACACACGGGAAAGATCGATGCCCTCGAGCTCGCGAACAATACGGCACAGGATGCGAATATCTTGGTGCAAGCGGACATAGTAGAGGTTGGCCGGGTCGCCGTCGATGCCGGCGACGATATGCCCGGCAACCGTTGTGCCCTCAAATCCACCAATGTCCTCGGAGGGACCTCCTTGGCCGGGGCAGTCGAGGGCGATGAGTGCCATGCCCATGCCCGCAAACGACGCCTGCTCAAACCAGCTGCGGCTTGCACCCGGATACCCATGGAACTGAAGCACCAATGGCACGGGCTCGTCCGAGACGGGTTTAAGGTACTTGGCATGCAGGCGAGCGCCACACATGCCGGTATACCAGAGGTCGAAAAGTTGGCAGGTCGCGGCATCGGTGACCGATGCCGTGTCGATCGCATAGTCAAGCCCGACGGCGTCGGCCTCGGCCATGCGATCCTTCCAAAAGAGATCGAAATCTGATGGACGGGGCATGGCGCCTCGATATTCACCAAATTGATGTTGTAGCTCCTGAGCACTTGGCATGGCTCGTGAACCCAACCTTTCGAAATCGCAACGGAGGTGCGCCCGGCAAGGGAACCGGGCGCACGGGAGGGAAAGCGAGGCTATTCGCCGAGCTTGGGGTGCAGCAGCGACGGCGCAGCGCCGAGCAGCATCTTGGTGTAGGGGTCCTGGGGATGCTGGAAGACCTGCTTGGCCTCGCCCTGCTCGACGATCTTGCCGCCATTCATAACGATGATGTCGTCAGAGATATAGCGGACCGTCTGGATGTCATGGCTGATGAACACCATGGCCAGGCCGAGCTCCTTCTTAAGGTCGGTCAGCAGGTTCAGAATCTGCGCGCGGACCGAAACGTCCAGAGCCGAGGTGGGCTCGTCGGCGATGATGGCATCGGGGTTCAGCGACAGGGCACGGGCAATTGCGACGCGCTGGCGCTGGCCGCCCGAAAGCTGACCGGGAAGAACCTCGGCGGCGGAGCTGGGCAGACCGGTGAGCTCCAGGAGCTCTTTGACGCGCTTCTCCTGCTCGGCCTCGGTACCCAGGTTGTGGACGCGCATGGGGTCGAGCAGTTGCTCGCGAACGACCATGCGGGGGTTGAGCGCCGTGGCCGGGTTTTGAAACACGACCGAGATGACGCGACCCATGTGGCGACGGTCCTCGGCGGTACGTTTGGTAACGTCCTTGCCCTTAAAGTAGACCTTGCCGCTCGTGGGGGCCTGCAGGCCGCACATGACGTTGGCGGTGGTGGACTTACCGCAACCGGACTCGCCGACGATGCCGATCGTCTGACCGGGCATGAGCTTAATCGTTACACCCTGGACGGCGTGAACCAGGTTGGGGTGCAGAATCGAGCCGGTACGGGTCCTAAAGGTGACGTGGACGTCATCAAGGAAGATGATCGGCTCGACGCCGTTGACTGCGGTCTCGCTCATCTACATCACCTCCGCGTGAGGGGTCAAACCATTTGCCTTGAGCACCTCGTCGGGGAGCTCGGAATAGAAGTGCTCGGTGCCGGGCACGCGCTTGAAGACCGGACGGGTGTCCAGGCCAATACGCGGATGGCTCGAGCGGGGCGCGAAGCGATCGCCCTTGGGGAAATCGCGCGGACTCGGAACGGCGCCGGGCACCTGGTGCAGGCGGCCCGAACCGCTCTCGATGGACAGAACGGAACCCAGAAGACCGCGGGTGTACTCGTGGATCGGGTTAGTGAGCAGCTCCTTGGTGGGTGCCTGCTCGATAACCTGGCCAGCGTACATAACCGTGATGTTGTGGGCGACCTCGGCGACCAGCGCCAGGTCGTGCGAAACGAAGATCATGGCAAAGCCGAGCTTGGCCTGAAGATCGTTGAGCAGCTTGATGACCTGCTTCTGGACGGTAACGTCCAGAGCGGTCGTGGGTTCGTCGCAGATGACCAGCTTGGGGTCGCGGGTAAGGGCCATAGCGATCAGGACACGCTGACGCTGGCCGCCGGAAAGCTCGTGCGGATAGCTCTCGAGCGTGCGCTTGGGATCGAGGCCGACGAGCTCCAGGAGCTCCTCGGCGCTGCGGGTTCCGCCGCGCTTGGTGAGCTGCTTCATCTGGGCAGAGATGAGCATGGAGGGGTTGAGCGAGGACAGGGCGTCCTGATAGACCATAGCGATATCGGTACCGCGCAGGCCGAACCACTCCTTCTTGCTCATCTTGAGCAGGTCACGGCCCTCCCAGAGGACCTCGCCGGAAAGGTGCTCGTCATCGTCGGTCAGGCCCATGATGGCCAGCGTGGTGATGGACTTACCGCAACCGGACTCGCCCACCAGGCCCATGGTCTGACCAGGACGGACGTCAAAGTTGACATGGTCGACGACGTTGATATCACCGTGATGCTCAAACTGGATGCAGAAGTCACGGACCGAGAGAATCGGTTCAACAGACTCGTCGGGCACATGGCGATCGTCACGCTTGAGCTCGACATCGCGCAGGGCGCCAAGGCGAGCGGAGAGGGACTGGGCCTGCTCCTTGTAGGCTCGAACGGGGTCGGAGACCAGCAGGTCGGCCTCGCGACGCTTGGAGGAATCGGTCGGATCCAGGGCGGCGGAGGGAGCAGCGGCCATGGCGTCGGTAATGCCCTCGGAGAGGATGTTGAGCGCCAGGCAGGTGATCATGATGGCCAGGCCCGGGAACAGTGCCTGCCACCAACGGCCGGCGAGCACGCCGCCGCGGGCGTCGGCGAGGATGTTGCCCCAGGTAGCGGTGGGCTCCTGGATACCAGCGCCGATGAAGGTCAGCGAGGCCTCGAAGATGATGGCGTCGGCGACCAGGGTAACGGTGAAGACCATGATCGGGGCGATGCAGTTACGCAGAACATGCTTGATCAAAATCCACGGAGCCTTGGCGCCGGAAACGATGACCGCGCGGACATAGTCCTCGCCGTACTCGGACACGATGTTGGCGCGCACGATACGGGCAATCTGCGGAGTGTACATAAAGCCGATGGCGAAGATGATCGACGGCACGGAGTTGCCCAGGATGGAGACAAAGACGGCCGCGAGGGCGATGCCCGGGATGGACATGATGATGTCCAGGATACGCATGATCGTCTCGGAGACGGCCTTGCGCGAAACCGCTGCAAGGGCGCCCACGACCGAGCCGCAGACCAGAGCCATGGCGGTGGCGCCAAAGCCGATAATCAGCGAGTAACGACCACCGTAGAGCATACGCGACAGAATGTCGCGACCCTTATCGTCGGTACCGAAGATAAATCCGTTGCCGGGAGCCTGGCGAGCCGTAAAGATCTCGACCGGGCTATAGGGGGCAAGAAGGGGCGCCAGAATCGCAGTCAGGGCGACCAGCACCAGCACGACGGCGGCAATCTTAGAAGACAACGTCATCTTCTTCCAGCCACCGAGCTTGAGCCCCTTGGAGGCAGCCTTCTCGAGCTGCTCGGTTTGCTTCTCTCGAATCTTTACCATAATCTACACCGTCCTGATGCGCGGGTTGATGAGCAGGTAGAGCATGTCAACCACGATGTTGATGATGATGAAGGCGAGAGCAACGACGATAACAACGCCCTGAACCAGGTTCGCCTCGTTGCCCTGAACGCCCTGCAGAATCGCAGTGCCCATGCCGGGGAGGTTGAAGATAACCTCGATGACGACGGCGCCGCCCATGAGGTAACCGATCTTAAGACCGAGGGTGGTGACCGGGGTGATCAGCGCATTGCGAAGAACGTTGATGCCGACGACGACCTTCTCGGGAACGCCGGCGCCGCGAGCCATACGGACATAATCCTTGTCGAGCTCCTCGACCATGGCGGTACGCACGATACGAGTCATCTGGCCCGTCAGCGGAAATGCCAAGGCGATAGCGGGCATGATCATACGTCCAAGATAGCCAACCGGATTCGTGGTGAAGTGAGGCAGAGCACCCGATGCCGGGAGCACCTTAAGGTAGGAAGAGAACAGCAGGATCAACAGAACGGCAAGCCAGAACGACGGGGTTGCCAAGCCGGCGATGGAAAAGACGCGGATCACTTGGTCCGGCCATTTGTCGCGATACAGTGCCGCGATGACGCCGAGCAAAAACGAAACGACCGCACCGATGGCAAGACCGATAAAGGTCAGCTGCATCGTGACGGGCAGGGCCGTGGAGATGCGCTTGGCAACGGAGTTGCGAGCAGCACCATAGGTGCCCATGTCGCCATGGATCAAATCGCCCATATAGCGCACGTAGCGCACGGGCCAGGGGTCGTCCAGACCATACTTCTCATGGTACTCGGCAACCGCCTCGGGCGAGGCACCGTCACCCAACGCCGTGTAGGCGGGGTCGGTCTTGGAGAACGACATAAGGAAGAACACCAGGACGGTGACGCCCAATGCCATGATCGGCAGCGCCACAAGACGCCTTCCAATCAAACGTAGCAAGTTGTTCACGTTCTCTCCCCTTTCTTTTGTCGATAGGACCAACTGGTATATGAGTACGGGTACTCATTACAAGACCCGAGCGACATCGTTGCCGCCCGGGTCTTTGTTTCAACTATGAGGATACGGCCCCAATGACCGACATCCTGCATACAGACTCAAGCGAGTCTTACGCCTTGACGGTCGCAACGCCCCTGAAGGACATGCTCGTCGTGCCGATGCCCTTGAAGCCATCGAGGGCCTCGCCGTTGGGCGCAGTGGACGGATCGTCCCAGGAAGCGGAGACGGTCTTAACGTGGACAACGGGGTACAGAACGGCGTTGTCGGCAATGATGTCGAAGCACTCGTTCCACTTCTTCTGCTGCTCGTCGCCCTCGGCGGCAAGAGCCTCGTCCATGAGACTGTGGAGCTTCTGCCACTCAGCGGACTCCTTCCACGGGCAACGGGTCTGCATCCAGACGTTGTCGCCGTACCACCAGTTGAGCAGCAGGTCGGGGTCGGCGCCGAAGCAGGAAGGATCGCCAGGGGCAAGGAGGATATCGTAGGCCTCGCCGCCGTCGATGGCAGCGTAGGTGGCCGGCGAGGTATCGGTCTGGATGGTCACATCGAAGCCGAGAGCGTCGAGGTCGTTCTTGACCTGGGCGGCCATGCCCTTAATCTGCTCGTTGTCGGTGGTGCGCAGGGTGATGGCACCCGGGGTGATGCCAGACTCCTCGATGAGCTTCTTAGCCTTCTTGGCGTCGGTCTTGTACACCGTGGAAGCCTCATGATAGTTGGTGAAGCTCTTGGGCAGGTAGCAGCTGGCAGCGGTGGCAAGGCCGGCGAAGGTGTTGCTGACCATCTTCTCGGTGTCGAGCGCATACATGACAGCCTGACGGACCTTGACGTTGTTCCAAGGCTCCTTGGCGACGTTGAACATGATGAAGCGGGTGCCGAAACCCTGAACGTTATCGATCTTGCAGCCGGCGCTCTCAAGCTGGTCGACGGCGTCAGCGGTAACGAGCTCCATAACGAGCGTGGAGCCCTCCTGCTGAGCGGTAACGCGAGCGGTGGGGTCGGTCAGGATGCTGTACTGGATCTTCTTATCCTCGGCAGCATACTCACCGTTGTACTCAGGATTGGGAACCAGGGTAATCTCGGTATCGGAGATAGAGTCGTACATCCAGGGGCCGGAGCCGATCGGCTGCTTGGCGCGATCCTCCTCGGTCTGAGTGGCCGGGGTAACGCGGACGATGGCCAGACGATCCTTGAGCAGGGAGAAGTTGGGGACCTTGGTCTTGACCGTCACGGTGCTGGCGTCCTTGGCCTCGATGGACTCGAAGGGCTGGAAGAACGGAGCATAGGTAGCGGAAGCGGCGCAAGCGGTGTAGGAGGCAACGACATCGTCAGCGGTGACCTCGGTGCCATCGGAGAACTTGGCGCCCTTGCGGATGGTGACCTCGAAAGTGGTGTCGTCCACGGACTTAGGATCGTCGGTGGCGAGCTCGTTGAAGGTGCTGTAGTCGTGGTAATCGATGCCGTAGAGGCCCTCGACGACGTGCCAGTTAGCACCCAGGCCCACAGCGGAGCCGGTGCTGGCGGGATCGAAGCTGGACGGAGCGTAAGCGGAACCAGCGGTGATCACGCCGCCGCCACGGTTAGCGGAATCGGTGGAACCGGAAGCGGAACCCTCGTCGTTAGAGCTGCCACCGCAGCCGGTGAGACCAAGTCCTGCGACAGCAGCGACGCTGCCGGTGAGGCCGAGGAACGAACGCCTGGACATACCCTTGTTGATGATGGCCATGTCTTCTCCTATCAATAGAGAATCTTACTCGGGAGCATCTAGACTTGCCCCCGCGCAACTTGCGGACGATATATACCTTACCTACCGACGAACCCAACTGAGGTGCCGCGCTCGGCGACCGATACATACATACGCTTGAACGGTATTTACTACCGTTCACCGAATTCGTTGACAAACGATTCGCCAGACAGTATGTATCGGCGAGGTGAGATATCAGTCTTCGTCAACCCGCAGGATAGCAGGGTTTTCGCTTGGGTTAGTCAAACGTTTTAGCGTTAATAAAACCCGAAACCAGCAGGCAATCATGGCGAAATAAATGGTTGAAAATCGCGCAATCATGTATATCAGTTGTTTAGGCTCGTGTTTAGCTATCGGAATGGCCAGCCGCCGCCTCGGCGCGCTCGGCATTCCACGCAACGAGCGCCTCGTGGACCGCCTTGGCAACATCGGCAGGTATGCCGCGAACTTCCGCGATCTCTTGCTCGCTCGCCGCGCGCAAACGCTTCATCGAGCCAAAATGGCGCATAAGGGCACGTTTTCTGGTGGGTCCCACGCCTGGAACGTCATCGAGTACCGAAACTGTCATGGCTTTATCACGCAACTCACGATGGAATGTGATTGCAAAACGGTGCGATTCATCGCGCACCTGTTTAATTAGATAGAGCGAAGCAGACCCGGTCGGCAGCACGACGGGAGTCTCGTCCCAAGGCACGAAAACCTCCTCATCGGCCTTTGCCAAGCCACAAACTGGTATATCGAGCCCAAGAGCCTCAAGTTGCTTGATCGCAGCGGTCAATTGCGGCTTACCGCCATCGACAACGAGCAAATCGGGGCGCGATCCAAAGCGCTCGTCGGCCATGCGCTCGGGAGCATAGCGTCGTCCCAAAACCTCGGACATCGACACGAAGTCGTTTGCCTCGTCCAATTCGGCCTGAATTTTAAAACGACGGTACTGGCTCTTGTCGGCGCGTCCGTTGGTAAACACCACCATCGAGGCGACGGTAAAGGTTCCGTGCAGCGTCGAGATATCGAAGCACTCGATACGCATCGGCGGCGCTGGCAGCGCCAGCGCGCTTTCGAGCTCCAGGAGCGCCTGATTGGTGCGGTCGTCAGCGTACCCCGTTCGCATCATGTAGCGCATGAGGGCATGGCGCGCATTTTTGGATGCCATATCGAGCAAACGGTGCTTTTCGCCACGCTGCGGCCTATGGAGATGGCAGGAACGCTCGCGCTTGCCCGCAAGCCATTCCCCCAGCGCCTCCGCATCCTCAAGCTCGACGGAAAGGTTGACCTCAGCTGGAATATCAGCCGTCTCGTCGTAATAGCGCTTAAGAAAGCCCGACTGGAGCTCTTCCTCGTCAACATCAAGACCCTTGTCGAGAATGAACTCGCAGGTGCGAACTGTTCGGCCCTCGCGAACGACGAAGACGCAAGCGGCGGAGATGGTCTCCTCGCGATAGAACCCGATGACATCGATATCGACACTGGAGGGAAAAACGACTTGCTGACGATCGTCCAGACCCCTGATGACCTCCAAACGACGTTTGACGCGTGCCGCGCGCTCAAAGTCGAGCGCCTCGGCGGCATCCGTCATCTCGGAGGTCAGCTCATCGACGACATCCTTGCGATGGCCCGACAAAAAGCGCTCGACACGCTTGACGTTCTTGGCATAGTCTGCCGGGGAAATCGCGCCGACACACGCACCCGGGCCGCGCCCGACATGGTAGTCAAAGCAGGGACGCCCGTTTTGCGTGCAAATCATATTGACGATGTCTTCCTCGCCCTTGTGGGACTCAACGATACGGCGACAACGACGCCACTCCGCACAGGATCCGGAGCAGATGGGAATAACCTTGCGCAGCGTATCTATCGTCTCACGTGCCGCACGGCTATCGGTATAGGGTCCAAAATAGCGCGTTCCCGGCTTATGACGCTCACGCGTATATTTGATAGCGGGATACAGGTCGCCCTTTGTAATGGCGATAAAGGGGTAGCTCTTGTCATCCTTGAGGTCGACGTTAAAGTACGGATGGTACTGACCAATCAAATTGCGCTCGAGCACCAACGCCTCATGCTCGGTCTCCACCACGATATAGTCAAAGCTCGCCACCAGCTGCATCATCAGCGGAATCTTTTGACGCTCATCCTGCAGTGTCACGTATTGACGCATGCGGGCGCGTAGGTTTTTCGCCTTGCCCACGTAGATGACATCGCCCTTGGCATCCTTCCAAAGGTAGCATCCGGGCTGTGTGGGAACGCGCGAAACCTGCTCGGCAAGCGTTGGAATGTTGTCGTGACCGGCCACGCGCACCTACTTGCGACGAAGCAGCGCCGAGACCTCGGGCATCTTAAGGACGACGGCAAGGCCAAAGGTAACAGCAAGCGAGACGACACCCGCAACGCAAACATAGCCAAGAGTAATCAGAATCGAACCGCCAAGTGCCCCGACAAAGTGCTCAAGCGCCCACATGACGCCGGCGCCTGCGGCAGCACCCAGGCCACCGAGCAAAAGGCCAAAGAAACCGCCATGCAGGATAGATTTGACCTGAAGGCCACGCAGACGACGACGCAGCCACCACAGCGAACAACCGACCAAGATCACGTAGTCGACGACATACGAAAGCGCGATTGCCGGCATGCCGAAGCCCAGCACAACGCCAAACAGCAGAACCGAGCCGGCCTGGCCGATGGCAGAATACAGGCAATAGCGACTATAGGGCTTCATGTCGAGCAAGGCAGAGAAGCTCTTCTGCATCAACACGACCACGCCGTAGAGCGGCAGCGAGAGCGCCAGGTAGACAAGGTACTCGGACACCAGCGTCACGCCGGATTCATCGAACTTGCCAGCACAGTAGATCATGTTGAGCGGACGCGCGAAGACAATCAGGTACAGCGCGAACGGAATCAGGAAGAACAGCATCTGGGCGACGCCACGCGAAATGCCCGTGCGAACGCTGTCGTAATCCTTCTCCTGCGCGTCGTGAGAGAGCTCGGTATAGAGCGCCGTCGAAAGCGAGGCGGCAATCAGCGCGTAGGGCAGCGTGTACCACAGGCGCGCATAGGCGATGACGGAAGGACCAGTCTCGGGCTGGACCACCAGCGCGGCAGCGTTGGTGATAGAAGTCGAGACAAACATGCACACCGTGGCGAGCAGCGTCGGGATACCGAGCGCAATCGTCTGCCGCAGTGCGGGGTCCTTAAAGTCGATATGGATATGGGGATGCACGCCGTGCTTGCCAAGCGCGGGGATCTGACATGCCATCTGAACAAAGACACCGAGGGTCGTACCGGCCGCAATCAAGATGATGCCGGCACGTTCGCCAAACTGTGCGGACACGGGCGCAAAACCCATAAAGCTCGCAATGACGATCACATTGTTGAGGACCGGGGCAAACGTCGACCAGAAGTAGTCGCGGTGTGCGTTGAGAACGCCCGAGAACACCGAGCCCAAACCATAAAACAGAATCTGGATGGCAAAGAAACGGAACATGAACGCAGCGGTATCCATGCTGCCGCCGTCACCCGAAAGGAACGATTGCGTCCAGATAAAGCCCGGGGCGAAAACGGTCCCCAGCAACGAAATGCCACCCAGCACCAAAAGCAGAATGCCGAGCAGGTTGCCCACGTACTCGTTTGAGGCCTCGCGACCCTGCTCACGCCTCACGCCCATGTACACGGGCAAAAACGCCGTCACGAGCATGCCGCCCATCACGAGTTCGTAGAGCATATTGGGCAGGTTGTTGGCGACCTGATAGGAGGACGAGAGTAGCGACATGCCAATAGCGGCCGCCATTGCCCACGTGCGGATAAAACCGGTGACGCGAGACACGATAGTCAGGATGGTCATAAGCCCGGCGGAACGACCAACCGTGGAGTAGTCCGACGAGCCCATGTCGTCAGTGTCATCTCGCGACGAAGAAGCTTCGGATGAGGGTGTCTGAGGCGCAGATTCTTTTGCAAGATGAGCTCCGCGCTTCAATTCTTCCTGCGGCATCGCTCAGTCCTCTCTCGTAATCGCGGCAACCGTCGCCCCGCAAAATGCAATTAAATCATCGGGTGCAAGCTCGAGCTGATAACCACGCTTGCCTCCCGAAATAAAAATGGTATCCCAAAGGACACATGTCTCATCAATGAGCGTCCGGTAGCGTTTTTTCATACCGACCGGGCTGCAGCCGCCGCGAACGTAGCCAGTCGCCGCAAGCAAATCCTTCACATGCATCATGGCCAAGGACTTCTCCCCCGCGGCACGCGCGGCGGACTTTAGATCGAGCTCGTCGGCAACAGGGATGCAGCACACGACATAGTCGTTGGACGGTGTCACACAGACCAAAGTCTTAAATCCTTGACCGGGCTCCTCGCCAAGCTGCTCCGAAATCGCGACCCCCAGGCCCACCGACTCATCGCCATCGTCTTCGTACGTATGTAGAACATAGGAAATGCCGGCGCTTTCCAGCTCGCGCATCGCATTGGTTTTTGGCGTCTTTACAGCCTTTGCCATGACATATCCTTTCCCTCGCATTCGGACGCAAGGATTAAGTATATGTCCAATTCGGCTGCATACGTCACTTCGGCACAGCAAGCGCCATCGAATCACAAGGAGTCGATGGCGCCCATAAACTGAATCGCCTATTTATTGAGCATCAAGTTGAGCCTGGCGCTCCCGGTCACGCCTGAGCAACGGCGCCAAAAACTTGCCCGTATAACTCTGCGGACAGTCCGCAACCTGCTCCGGTGTACCCGAAACCACGACGGTTCCGCCGCCGTTACCGCCCTCGGGACCCATATCGATCAGGCGGTCGGCAACCTTGATGACATCAAGGTTGTGTTCAATCACCAGCACCGTGTTGCCCGCATCGACCAAGCGCTGCAGTACATCGAGCAGCTGGCGGACGTCCTCAAAATGAAGGCCGGTCGTCGGCTCGTCCAAAATATAGAACGTCTTGCCCGTCTGGCGTCGATGAAGCTCCTTGGCGAGCTTCACACGCTGCGCCTCGCCGCCCGAAAGCGTCGTGGCGGGCTGGCCCAGGCTCACGTAGCCCAAGCCTACATCGTACAGCGTCTGGAGCTTGCGCTTAATCTGCGGGATATTCCCAAAGAAGGCCAGCGCCTCGGTAACGCTCATGTCGAGCACGTCCGAGATGGTCTTGCCACGATAGGTGACCTCGAGTGTCTCGCGGTTGTAGCGTTTACCGCCGCAAACTTCGCAGGGAACGTAGATATCGGGAAGGAAGTGCATCTCGATCTTGATCTGTCCGTCGCCCTTGCACGCCTCACAGCGCCCGCCACTCACATTAAAGGAGAAACGACCTGGCGAGTAGCCGCGCGCCTTCGACTCCGGCGTACTCGCAAACAGTGCGCGAAGATCATCCCACAGGCCGATATAAGTAGCAGGGTTGGAACGCGGCGTGCGGCCAATCGGCGACTGGTCGATATCAATAACCTTATCGATACAGTCGATGCCCTCGATTTTTTTATACGGACCCACAGGGCGCGTCGAACGGTGAATAGCATTCGTAAGGGCAGGCGCAATGGTGTCGGTAACCAGGGAGCTCTTGCCCGATCCCGACACGCCGGTAACAACCGTAAGCGTACCAAACTCGATCTTGGCGGTAACGTTTTTGAGGTTGTTGGCTCGAGCGCCCGTAATTTTAAGGCAGCCACGACCGGGCTTGCGCCGTTCATCAGGCACCCGGATCATTCGTTTGCCGGTCAGATAAGCGCCCGTCATCGACTCAGGACAAGCCATGATATCGGCAGGCGTTCCCGCCGCGACTACGTGTCCGCCGTTGACGCCGGCGCCGGGCCCCATGTCGATCACGTAGTCGGCGGCACGGATTGTATCCTCGTCGTGTTCGACGACGATAACGGTATTGCCGATATCGCGCAGGCGCTCGAGCGTCTTGATCAGGCGCTCGTTGTCACGCTGATGAAGACCGATCGAGGGCTCATCCAGAATATAGAGCACGCCCATGAGACCCGCGCCGATCTGCGTTGCCAGGCGAATACGCTGCGCCTCGCCACCAGAAAGCGTCGCCGAGGCACGATCGAGCGTCAGATAGTCGAGTCCAACATCGACCAGAAAACGCAAGCGCTCCAGGATTTCCTTAACGATGCGCCCGCCGATAAACTGTTGGCGCTCGGTGAGCTCCAGGCCCTCAAAAAACTCGAGCGACTCACGGCACGACAGGCAACAAACCTCGTAAATGGACTTGCCGCCCACGGTGACGGCGAGCATCTCAGGGCGCAAACGAGCGCCGTGGCAGCTCGAGCACGGTTCCTCGCGAATGTACTTCTCCAAGCGCGCCTTGGTGTTCTCGTTCGTCGTCTCGGTATAGCGTTCGTACAGAATGTTGCGAACGCCCGAAAACTTGGTATCCCACTGGCTGCGACGTCCGTCGAGCTTTTGGTAGTCGACCGAGATCTTCGTATCGCCCAGGCCATCCAAGAATGCACGACGCACGCGAGGGGGCAAGTCCTCCCACGGCGTATCGGTGCTCACCTTAAAGTGTTTGCAGACCGCAGCAAAAATCTGCGGATAGTAGTTCGAATTGCCGAACAGGCTACCAAAGACTCCGTCGGCAATGGACTTCGAGGGGTCCTCGATCAGCGCCTCGACATCAACGGTTTTCTTAAAGCCCAGGCCGTCGCACTCAGGACATGCGCCATAGGGAGCGTTGAACGAAAAATCACGCGGCTGAAGATCGTCAATGGAGTGACCATGCTCCGGGCACGCCAAGGCCAACGAATACTCCAGCAGCTCGCCCTCGGTCCCCTCGGGAGCATCACGATTGGGCAGCATGTACACGTTTACATTGCCGTGAGCCAGCGCGGTCGCCTGCTCAACAGACTCGGCGATACGGCCCAGAGAGTTCTCACGGATCACGATGCGATCGACCACGACCTCGATATCGTGCTTGAACTTCTTGTCCAGATCGATCGGATCGTCGAGCGAGCGCACTTCACCGTCGACACGCACGCGGCTAAAGCCCTCGGCGCGAAGGTCCTCAAACAGTTTGGTGTACTCGCCTTTTCGCCCGCGCACCACCGGTGCCAGCACAAACGCGCGGCGGCCCTCCCCCGCCGCCAAGACCTTGTCGGCAACCTGGTCGGTCGTCTGACGCTCAATGACGCGGCCGCATTCGGGGCAGTGCGGGGTGCCCACACGGGCGAACAGCAGGCGCAGATAGTCATAAATCTCGGTTACGGTGCCAACCGTCGAGCGAGGGTTTTTAGACGTCGTCTTTTGGTCAATCGACACCGCCGGCGAAAGGCCGTCGATTGAATCCAAGTCGGGTTTGTCCATCTGGCCCAAGAACTGGCGCGCATAGCTCGAAAGGCTCTCAACGTATCGACGCTGGCCCTCGGCATAGATAGTGTCAAATGCCAGCGAACTCTTGCCCGAGCCAGAAAGACCGGTAATGACCACGAGTTGGTCACGCGGAATGGAAACATCGATATCACGGAGGTTGTGCTCACGAGCGCCGCGAATAACGATAGAAGAATCAGACATGGAAGCTCCTTGCCTCCTATTGCATCGAATCATACTGTCGATGAGTTTAGCGCACTCGACGCGCACAGATGTTCGTAATACAAGATTCGCAGACCTTTAGCTTTGCGTATCGGGCGCTTTGTTTCTCGAAATGCCGTGGAAAGGTTACAGTAATCTAATACTGAACTTAATTTGCCGTAACAGAGGAACGTCCATGACCGAAGATATCCCCCTTGAAATCACTTCGAGTGACATGGCCAATCTGCCCATATTCATCGCCATCCTTATCGTGGCCACCGTCGTCGTGCGCGTGTATTTTTCAATCAAACACAATGAAAAGCCGCCCATTGCCCGCGTCTTTTGGTGCGCGACGCTCCTCATCCCGCTCGGCATGGTAGCTGCATGGATTACGAATCAATTGCTCGTAAATGAGGACAGTTCCCTATGGGTCCTTTCTTATTCGGCGCTCGGTGCTGCCGCCGTCATACTTCTTGTCGAGCCCTTGGTTTCGGGACTTATCGACCAAACCGATCTTGCGACGGGAACAGTTGCCTGTATTTGCCGTGACATCCTTGTCATCGCCGCTGTTTCAGCGCTCTCGTTCGTTTCACTCGAAATTACCTGCAACGAAACGTTCTATCGCATTCCCGCCAACTCATTCGGGTTTTCCGTCGGGCTGCTCGCGACGGTTCTGCTCTCCCTTTATTTGCTGGGACAGCGTCATGGAGGCGTCATGGCCCTCGTACCCGTCGTCTGTTGCATCCTTGGCATTGCCGAGCACTTCGTCATAACGTTTAAAGGCGAAGCCATCCTGCCAAGCGATCTCTTGGCCCTTGGCACCGCAATGGAAGTGAGCGAGGGATACGAGTTTACCTTTACCGCCGGAATCGTAACCTCTCTCGCCCTGCTGGAGATTTCCCTGGGGCTTCTTTCGCTTATCCGACCGCGAAAGCTCCGTACGCCCACCCATGTCTTCCCCGCAATCGCCGCTAACCTCTGCGCTTTTCTACTAGTGACCGTTGTGGGGCTCTCGGGCTTTTCCAGCATCGACTTGGAGCAGGCGCTGGATTTTGGATTTGACCGTTGGCAGCCCATCACCACGTATGCGTCTCAGGGTTTTATCACTTCGTTCACCGAAATGGTCAACGAGTTGCCCATTGAGAAGCCCGAAAACTATACGCCCGATGAGGCGCAGAGCATCGAGGAGGAGCTCGCCGCCGCCTACGACAGCACATATGGCTCGAGCGAGCAGCGCGCGGCGGCCGTTGCCCAGTTCAATGAAATCAAGCCGACGATTGTTGCCGTCATGAACGAGAGTTTTAGCGACCTTTCGTGCTTTGAGCAGCTCCAGGCGGCCGGGTACACCGGCCCCGCATTCTACAACTCGCTTCCCGACACGCTTGTTCGCGGCACCATGCTCGCTTCGGTCGCCGGTGGCGGAACGGCGAACTCCGAATTCGAATTTTTGACCGGAGCGACAACGGCCTTTGTCGGATTAGGCAAGATCCCCTATCAGCTGTATCAGATGAATGGTGTCAACAGCCTGGCAAAGGACCTTAAAGAGCTTGGGTATACCGCTACCGCTATGCACCCGCAAAACCCCGTCAACTACCATCGAGATAAAATCTATCAGCAGCTGGGCTTTGGAGACTTTCTTTCAATCGGCGATTTCGAAGGTGCGCCCTGTTACCATGCCGGCGTATGCGACTACGCCACCTACGACAAGATACTCGACCTGCTTAGAACCGACGAAGCCCCGCAGTTCATCTTTGACGTCACGATGCAAAATCACGGCGGCTACGACTATGGCACCGTTCCCGCCGAAGAGTTGACAAACTATTGGGTTGAGGGAGCCAGCGAGGGTGCCAATAGCGCGCTCAACACCTATCTTACCTGCATCAACGCATCCGACCGGGACCTCGAGTACTTTATCAACGAGCTCCGCAATATCGGCAGACCGGTTGTCCTTGTCTTTTTTGGCGACCATCAGCCGAGCGCCGCAACGACTCTCAACGACGAGCTGTACCCCCAGGAAGATACGGCAAGCCACGCTTTCCGTATCTATCAGTCGACATATTTTGTCTGGGCTAACTATGAAATCGCCGGCAATACCGAGCTCAACGTCTACGACACCGTCGGGGCAAACGAGATTGCAGCCATTACCCTTAATAAGATCGGCGCCCCGCTCACCGACTATCAAAAGGCTCTGCTTGCAACAAGGTCAGATGTGCCCACCATCAATGTCGCCGGCTACCTTGGTGCCGACGGGCTGCGCTACGACTTGGAATCTGAAGACAGCCCATACGCCTCGACGATCGACAAGCTGCAGCGCATGCAATACCTCGAGTTCGCTAGCAAAGTTCAGTAAGCCCGCCCATTCGCTTGGACCCATCGTATTGCAAGCACGCTCGGCCCAAATGCATCGCAAATGACTCCCGCTCGCAAACGAGGGTACAATGACGCTCGTGTCACATCACGGGGCTCCGGCCCCAACATATACAAAGGAGTCATACATGGGTTGCGAGCACGCACAGGCCGCCGGCGGACAAACGTCGCCGTCGCAATTTGAGGAGAACACGCTGTCCGAGGTCAAACGCGTCATCGCCGTGCTTTCCGGCAAGGGCGGTGTCGGCAAGTCGTTTGTCACCGGTGCCATCGCCACCGAGCTTGCCCGTCACGGCCACAAGGTCGGCGTCCTCGATGCCGACATCACCGGTCCCTCTATCCCCAAGATGTTCGGCATGAGCGGACGCCACGTCCATGCCCTTGGCAACCTCATGCTGCCCGAAATCTCCGAGCACGGCGTCAAGGTCATGAGCTCCAACCTTCTGCTCCAAAACGAGACCGACCCCGTCCTTTGGCGCGGTCCGGTCATCGCAGGCGCCATTAGGCAGTTCTGGAGCGAGACCTCGTGGGGCCCCATCGACTACCTGCTGGTCGACATGCCTCCGGGAACAGGCGACGTCGCTCTCACCGTCTTCCAGTCACTGCCCGTCGACGGCATCGTCATCGTCACGAGCCCGCAGGATCTGGTCTCGATGATCGTCGCCAAGGCGGTCAACATGGCCGAGAAGATGAACGTCCCCATTCTGGGCATCGTCGAAAACATGAGCTATATTGAGTGCCCCGACTGCGGCAAGAAGATCGAGGTCTTTGGCAAGAGCAAGCTCCCCGAGGTCGCAGAGCGCTATAACCTCGACATCTTGGGCACGCTTCCCATCAATCCGTCACTCGCCGAGGCCTGCGATAAGGGCGAGGTCGAGACCGCGCTGCCCGATGGCATGTTGCCCAAGGCAGTCTCTGCCGTCGAGGCCATTACCCCGCACGAGACCGACGAGGCCTAAGTGAACACGAGCGCCTTCTATGACGTCCTGGTAATCGGCGGCGGGGCTTCAGGCCTCGCCGCCGCCATTACGGCCGCACGTGCTGGCAAAAGCGTCTGCATCGTTGAGCGCGATGTCGCCTGCGGCCTTAAGCTCCTTGCGACCGGTAACGGCCGCTGCAACCTCTCCAACGAATCGATTGATCCTCAGCGGTATAACCACCCCGCATTCGTCGAATCCGTCATGGGCCCCCAGCCCGAACAAGAGCTTATGGGTTTCTTCTCCTCGCTGGGCATCATGACAACCTCCGAGGAAGGCCGGCTGTACCCGCGCTCCCTTCGCGCCGAATCGGTGCGCGACGCGCTTCTCAACGTTTGCAACCGCCTAGGTATCACCTTAATCTGCGGAGCCAACGTTGCCTCGGCGCACAAAGTTTCCGAAGGCTGGGCACTCCAAATAGACCGTCCAGCGCGGGCGCTCAAGGCAAAAAAGCACGACGACCGAAAATCGGAGCTCCGCTCGCTTCGGAAAACGCTCGCCGATGTCCCTCGCAAGAACGAGGCCCTGCAGGCACATGCCGTAATTATCGCCACGGGCGGCAACCCCACCGGTATCGCCGATACGTTTAGCCTCCCCCTCACTTCGCTGCGCCCCATCCTCTGCCCCGTATCGGCAACGGTCGTTGGCGATCGGGCGGCACTCAAGACGTTGGATGGTCTGCGCGTCCGCGCCCGCTTGACGCTCACCCGTAACCATAGTGAGCTCTGGCACGAAGACGGTGAAGTACTGTTTCGAGCCTTCGGCATCTCGGGCGTCGCTGTCTTCAACCTCTCCCGTCGTATCCAGCGCGGCGATACGATCCTGCTCGACGTTTTCCCCGACCTCTCCAAAGACGAGCTGCTCGATATGCTCAACCGGCGCGTTGAGCTGCTCGGCGGCTTTTCGCCCCGCGATCCCCGTTGGCTCGACGGCATGCTCGCCCCGCAACTCTCCCGCGTCGTCTGTACAGCGTTCGAGCAGTGCCATCCAGGCTCCAACGATGTCATCCACCTGGTCTCGATCCTCAAGCACTTTAAGTTGCTCGTCGAGGGAACAGCCGAGGAGCGCTCGGCGCAGGTCACGCGTGGTGGCGTATCTGTCGAGAGCATCTCAACACCCAGTCTACGCGCGCGCAGCGTTGTCGACGCCCCGCTTTACGTCTGCGGCGAAGCGCTCGACATCGACGCCGATTGCGGAGGCTTTAACCTTGCGTGGGCCTGGCTCTCGGGCATTCGCGCTGCAAGCAGCCTGTAGCCGCGCAGTCTATAATCAAAAACGCATTCGGGCCGTCTGGGATACCGGACGGCCTCTTTCTTGCCTCTAAGGAGACCTCGATGATCGAAATCACCCAAGTCAACGCGTCGCTCGATGAAGCCGGCGATGAAAATACCTGCCTCATTGTTGGCAAGCGAGTCGCCAAGCGCATCCTACGTTGCAAGGACTCCGAGATCAAGTCCATCGAACTCCACCGCAAGTCAATCGACGCTCGCAAAAAACGAGACGTCCATTTTATCCTGAGCTTTCGTGTTGAGCTGACTAGTCCCCACCTCGAGCGAGAAGCGGTCGACAGCGTTGCCGAGCGTGACCGCTCGCGCGTACGCGCGATAGAAGACGATGAGCCTTCATTCCCCTCCCCCGTCTCCGACGCACCTCAAGAACGCCCTGTCGTTGTCGGCGCCGGATGCGCCGGCCTTTTCGCTGCGCTCACGCTCGCCAAAGCAGGTCTTAAGCCCTTGCTTATCGAGCGCGGCGACCCGGCATTTCGCCGCTCGCAGACGATCGACCTCTTTCTAAAGGAGCGCATCCTCGACCCCGAGAGCAATATTCAGTTTGGTCTGGGCGGCGCGGGGACCTTCTCGGACGGCAAGCTCAATACGGGAACAAAAAATCCCGCCCATCGCCTTATCCTCGAAACCTTCGTCGAGGCGGGTGCGCCCCGCGATATTCTGTGGGATGCCAAGCCGCACATTGGCTCCGACATCCTTCCCAAGGTTGTCACCGCTATATCCCAGCGCATCGAGCAGCTCGGAGGTGTCGTCCGTTATCGAACGAAGCTCGTCGACATTCGCATCGACGCGTCTGGCGCCATCACCGGTATTGATGTCCAATCGTCCCAAGACGCCGCTTACGAGCCAATCGAGACAAAGCACCTCATCCTCGCCTGCGGGCATTCTGCTCGCGATATTTTTGAGCTCCTTAAGGACCACAACGTGGCCCTCGCACAAAAGACCTTTGCCATGGGCGTTCGCATCGAGCATCCGCAACGCGACATCGACAGAGCCCAATATGGAGCCTCGGCGGGACATCCAGCGCTCGGGGCGGCCCCCTACAAACTTGTTGCCCATCTTCCCAACGGCCGCAGCGTGTTCTCGTTTTGCATGTGCCCCGGCGGACAGGTTGTTGCCGCCTCTTCAGAACCGTGCCATCTGTGCGTCAACGGGGCTAGTCTCAATGCCCGCGACGGACGCAACGCAAATGCCGCCCTGCTCGTTAACGTCACGCCTGAGGACCTTCCCAACGATGACCCGCTCGCCGGCATCGAGCTCCAGCGTGCCTGCGAGGCGGCCGCCTATCGCCTGGGCGGTTCCAACTGGAACGCACCGGCACAACTCGTCGGAGATTTCCTCGCAGGACGCGCCAGCAAGGCGCCCGGAAAGGTAAAGCCCACCTATCCGCTCGGTGTGACCTGGACGGCAATTGACGAAGCCCTACCGCAGCATATCGTCGAGTCGCTCCGCCTGGGACTTCCCCTACTCGGAAAAAAGCTACGAGGCTACGACCGTCCCGATGCCGTTCTTACCGGCGTGGAGACTCGTTCGAGCTCACCTGTCACTGTCACCCGAGACCGAACGTGCCATGCCGTGTCGACCCCGGGCCTCTACCCTTGTGGCGAGGGAGCTGGATATGCCGGCGGCATCATGAGCGCGGCCACCGACGGCATCCGTTGTGCCGAAGCCCTGATCGCGGACCTCTAACGCACGAATTTCTGCGCGCAAAAGACACAGGCCCCGAGCTCCACAGGGAACTCGGGGCCTGTTCGCTATTTCTTAAACCGTGTACCCTGGCGTTTTCTGCCCGATGCGAACGTGGAACCCTTGCGGGCCTGCGAACGTAAGCGCTCGATCGTCTCGTCCTCAGACGCGCCCTCGAGCATCGCCCGAATCTGAACGACGGCATCGCGCAGGCGCGCCGCCTCCTCAAAGTCCATGGCGGCAGAAGCGTTGCGCATATCCTCTTCCATGGTTTCGACGATCCGCACAAGCTCGTCATGCGGCAGTTCTTCCAACTGCTCCGCAAGTGTCTGCTCGGGCGCCATCGTTTCCGGCACGCCGCCCTCGCCCGACTCATCGGGCGTATAGAATGCGCCATGACCAAGAGAGTCGCCCTTCGAGCGCCCCTTGGAACCCACAGTTTTTTCGGCCTCGGCAATAAAACTTGAGATGTCGTTGATGGCCTTGCGCACTGTCTTGGGCACAATGCCATGCTCTTCGTTATATGCCATCTGAATCTCGCGACGGCGCTGCGTCTCCTCGATGGCCTCTTTCATCGAATCGGTCACAACGTCCGCATACATGATGACTTCGCCATCGGCGTTACGGGCCGCGCGGCCAATCGTCTGAATCAGCGAACGGCGGTTGCGCAAGAATCCTTCCTTATCGGCATCGAGAATTGCCACCAGTGAGACCTCGGGAAGATCCAAGCCCTCGCGAAGCAGGTTGATGCCAACGAGAACATCGATCTTGCCCTCGCGCAGCGTTCGCAGGATCTCGACACGGTCCATTGTCGCCGTATCAGAATGCATGTAATTGACCTTAATGCCCGCATCAAGCAGATGGTCGGTCAGGTCCTCGGCCATGCGCTTGGTCAACGTGGTCACCAGCACGCGCTCCTTGCGGGCAACGCGCTCGCGAATCTCGTCCTCAAGATCGTCAATCTGACCGCGAACCGGACGCACATCGATCTTGGGATCGAGCAGACCGGTCGGACGAATAATCTGCTCAACGTCGTTCTGGCTAACCCGCAGCTCATAGTCGCCCGGTGTTGCCGAAACGTAGATGAACTGGGGTATCCTTGCCTCAAACTCATCGAAACGAAGCGGGCGGTTATCGAGCGCCGAGGGCAGGCGAAAACCGTGTTCCACCAGCGTCACCTTACGCGAGCGGTCACCTTCGTGCATGCCGCGAATCTGCGGCACCGTCACATGGCTCTCATCGATGATGCAGAGCATATCCTTGGGAAAGTAATCGATTAGGGTAAACGGCGGCTCACCCGGCTTGCGACCGTCCAGATGACGCGAGTAGTTCTCGATGCCGTTGCAAAAGCCCATCGTCTCGAGCATCTCAAGATCATAATCGGTGCGCTGCTGCAGACGCTGCGCCTCGAGCAACTTGTCGGTCGCCTTGAGCTCCGCCACGCGCTTCTCGCACTCTTCGCTGATCGATTTCAGAGCCGCCTTGACCTTCGGCTTCTCGGTCACATAGTGTGATGCCGGCCATACGGGGATGGCCTCGTACTCACGAAGCATCTCACCGGTGACCTCATCGATCTCGGCAATCAGCTCGACCTCGTCGCCAAAGAACTCAAACCGCAACGGATGCTCAGCATAAGGCGGATACACGTCGACAACATCGCCGCGCACGCGGAACGTGCCACGCGCCAGGTCATAGTCATTGCGATCATATTGAATGTCGATAAGCGCATGGATAAAGTCATCGCGCTCGAGCGGCACCTTCTTGTCGACGTTTGGAGCCAGACCCGCATAGTCCTCAGGAGAGCCAATGCCATAGATACACGAGACCGATGCGACAACGATCACATCACGTCGAGAGAGCAGTGACGCGGTCGCCTGATGGCGCAGCATCTCGACCTCTTCGTTAATCGAGGAGTCTTTCTCGATATATGTATCGCTTTGCGGCACATACGCCTCGGGCTGATAGTAGTCGTAATACGAGACGAAGTAGACCACAGCGTTATTGGGAAAGAACTCTTTGAGCTCGCTCGCAAGCTGAGCAGCGAGCGTTTTATTCGGAGCCATGACCAGCGTCGGCTTTCCCAGGGCCTCAATAGTCTTTGCCATCGTGAAGGTCTTGCCCGAACCAGTCACGCCCAGCAAAACCTGATAGCGGTCTCCGTCCCTCACGCCCTGCACAAGCGACTCAATGGCTTTAGGCTGGGAACCGGCAGGCTCATAGGGAGAAACGACCTTAAACGGCACGTCAGAGCCTTCAACGCCAAAGCGCTTAAGTTCACCACCAACGCGTTCTACTTCAAATTCCGCCATGGATACTCCTAACTCATATATCTGCAGTATACGCAGGCGGCAGGCATAGTCCTATACGAACCGATCGGGATAGAGGGTCTTGTAGCGAGCCCAGGCATTATTGACACGAATCAGATACGCCTGCGTCTCGGGAAAGGTAATTGCATTATGAAGCGACGTACCCTGCTGCGCCCATCCGTCGACATTGGCCATGCCGGCGTTATAGGCGGCGATGGCACTATCCGTCGACCCGTTGAAATAGGCGAGAAGATACGAGAGGTATGCGCAGCCAAACTCGATATTCGTAGCCGGATCGTTAAGATTGTCGGCCGAATACTCCCCTCCGTCGACAAGACCCTTGGCAATCATATCCTGGGCAGTCTCGGGCATCAGCTGCATCAATCCCTGAGCACCCTGATTCGACTCGGCCTCGGGATCCCAATTCGATTCCGACTTAATGACAGCGCACACCAGATACGGATCCAGATTATGCGAAATACTGGATTGCTTTACATACGCCTCGTAGTCAATCGGATACAGCGGCTTAAAGAAAGCGGCAGGGGCACACGAGTAGACGAGCGAAATAAGGCCGAAGACGAACACAACGGCAAGTGGCGCCACGCGATACCACGTAAAGAAACGTGCCTTAGGCATCGGCCTCCTCCTTATCCGGAGTATCTATAAACCCGTGGCATGCAAGCCATGAGTCAAGCTGCTCAAAGAGCGAATTATCGCCTGCGGCATTATCAATCACCGTTGTAGCGAGATTGCACAGCGCAGACTCATCGGGCTGGCAAGCAGAACGGGCATCGAAATCGGATGGCTCCATGCCACGTTGAATAGCGCGCTCGCGACGAACTGACAAAGGGGCGCTGATGACCAGAATTTCATCAGCCAAGCCAAATGCATCCTCAAAACAAGTCGGAGCAGAAACCTCGACCACCGCAAAGGGATAACGGGGAGATGAAACCGTACAACAAACCGGATCGAGAATCCTAAGCGAAAGCTGTTCAATCAGAACGGGATGCACGATGCCATTGAGCCGTGCGACCGAATCAGGAGAAGCGAAAGCTCGAGAAGCGAGGATGCTGCGGCGAATGCCGCCTTCCTCATCCAAAATGTCCCAACCGAATTCATCCGCGAGAGTATTGACGACATCAGAACCCGGCACATACAGAGATTTTGCAAGCTCATCCAGATCGATAAGCATAGCGCCACGAGATTCGAAATAGCGGCAGGCCGTCGACTTACCCGAAGCAATATTGCCCAAGACAAATACGGTAAACATCAAGCCCTCCCTAACGCCAATGCGAGTAATTATCGCTCAAATACACTAGAAGGACTCAAAATACAGCCAAAGAGTAAGAGCGCATACGGGGGAGGTAGGTCCCAAAGCACAACGTGTATACAACGCAAAAAAAGGGGGAGGCCGCGAGGCCTCCCCCTTCTCAGTTCGATGACGGCTCGGTGCCGTCCACCGGTCAGCGGCGCCCTGGCCTCCCACGGGCTGACCCCGCAGTACTCTCGGCGCGATGGGGCTTAGCTTCCGGGTTCGGAACGGGACCGGGCGTGCCCCCCATGCTCTGGCCGCTGACCGGTGGGCGGCGCCCACCGTTACGGTGTCCGGTATCGCATACACGTGCCCTGGGGGCCGCATGGCGCATAGGAAAGATGTGACTCGGGGGCATCCTCGTGCCCGGACCGCGCGTGAGCGCTGGGTCCCGCGGGCCGCGAGGTGCGGTTCCGGAAGAGCTCGGGCGATTAGTGCGGCTCGGCTGAGGCTGTCGCCAGCCTTGCACCTGCCGTCTATCGACCAGGTAGTCTACCTGGGCCCTTACCGGAAGGAGAACTAATCCCTGGAACGGCTTCCCGCTTAGATGCCTTCAGCGGTTATCCGCGCCGCACGCGGCTACCCGGCCGTGCCGTTGGTCGACAACCGGTTCACCGGAGGTGCGTCCACCCCGGTCCTCTCGTACTGGGGGCAGCCTCCATCGATTCTCCTGCGCCCACGGAGGATAGGGACCGAACTGTCTCACGACGTTCTGAACCCAGCTCGCGTACCGCTTTAAACGGCGAACAGCCGTACCCTTGGGACCTGCTCCAGCCCCAGGATGCGATGAGCCGACATCGAGGTGCCAAACCTTGCCGTCGATGTGGACTCTTGGGCAAGATCAGCCTGTTATCCCCGGAGTACCTTTTATCCGTTGAGCGACGGCC
>DBEYWP010000027.1:0-29250 GCA_048183675.1 Collinsella sp.
CGTTCGCTTGTCGGTCGAAGCGTAAGCCCCGGCGTTGGTGGAAATGGTGAAAATGCGTTGGCGCGATTGGGGAAATTGCGTTGGCGGAATCGGCTGAAGTGCGATGGCGAAATTGGTTGTTTTTACAGTAGCGCTAACAGCAGATACTCGGCGACGAGTGGGGCAACCTGCCCCGCGTCGAGTGCCTGCCCGCCCTCCTCAGTCTCGGGCGCGGGTGCGGGACGTTCTGGGTCGGAGCGACGCAGGACGTATCCCAGCTCAACAAGTATGGCGAGAGAGACGGCCGCAGGAAGATCCTCGCGAACTGCGGGGTCAAGATTGCGATGAAGCTCGCCGAGGAGGAGGACCGCCGGTACTTCACCGAGCTCATCGGCAAGACCACGCGCCACACGCAGGGCACGAGCAACGGCAGGGCCGCGTCGGGCACGTCATCCTCGACGTCCTACAGCGAGAGCGCCGACGACGTGATACACCCCTGGGAGTGGCGCGGCATGGCCCCGGACCGGGACGGGATCATCGTCGTGAAGCACGCGGACAACGGTATGCCCGCATGTCGAGCCGGCGTCTTCCGCTCCCCCGTCACCGACTGCACCAACACGCCCACAAGGGAGCACTTCGACCTCGGGACCCCCGAGCACGAGGCGGAGAACCGTCGCGCCTACCAGCACCGCCTCGACGAGTCAGCTGCTGGGAAGATGCGCGAGGAGGCCTCGACCTGGTGCCCAAAGTGGCCCGAGCCGGAGAAGAAGAACGGGAGCAAGCCGGGCGGCAAATTCAGCGGGCTCTCGCTCGACTAAGGAGGCGACCATGACGGCGATAAAGCAGACGAGCGTCTGCAGCGAGAGGCACCTCGCGAGACTCAGGGATTACCTCTCCTGGGACCGCGACAAGGCGCTCGCCCACGGCACGCAGAACATCATCGACGATGACCGCTGGTTTCAGGAGATGGCGGACACGAGGGCGGCCATGGGTCACGACAGGCCCGGCAAGGCCGGTGCCAAGTGTACCTACATGCAGCACCAGATACTCGGGTTCCTCCCAGACGAGTGCGACCTCAACGGCGGGAAGATGACGCCGGAGCTGTGCATGCGCTATGCGAGGGAGTACGTGGCCGAGCGCTACCCCAACCAGGAGGTCGTGATGGTGCTGCACCGCGAGCGCTGCCGCGCGGACGCCACTGACCGCTACGCCGTGCACCTTGGCATCAACCGCAGTGATCTGGAAACCGGCCGAAGGCTCGACGAGGGCCCCGCCCGAAAGGCGGCAGCATCACGCGTGAAGACCGTCCGCACCCTGGACGAGAGGTATGGACTCAGGCAGCTTGAGCGCGGCAAGGCCAACTCGCGCGTCCACGCGAGGCAACCCGGCACGGAAGAGCGCGACATGGCCCGAAAGGGGCAGGCCGAGCGCTCGGAGAACGCCCGCATCCGCGTCGCGGTCGCCCGCCGGATCGAGGAGGTCGGTCGCATGCGCGACTGCCCCGACCGGATGGGCGAGCTTGAGCGGCGGCTCAGGCGGGACGGCATCGAGCTCGCCAGGTCGAAGGGCGGGAGCCTCCAGTACCGATTCTTCTCGAAGGCCCTCGGGGCCGTAAGGAAGGTCAACGGCGGAAGGCTCGGTTTCGCCGTCGACCACTCGACCGGCCTCGTCGTCCGCTTCACGCTGCGCGGGATAGCGACGGCGATGAGGGCGTTCTGGGAGCTTGAGCGCAGGGCGCTCGAGAACCAGAACGGGCGAGGGGACTGAGCATTTGGGCCGGGACGCAACAGGCGTCCCGGCCCCTTTTGGCGAGAGCGACTTCGGAGCGGTTCGCCCCCGCCGCAGGCGGCAAGATGATTCCGTGCAACGGAATCCATATCTTGCCCGCACGGAGCGAGCCACTTGCCAGGGGCAACGCGAGCCCGGGCGGGTGAGCGCCGGCTGAGCCGACGCCGAGGAGACACGACCCTGGGGAGCGTCGTACGACGGCGCTCGGCGACCCGGCGCGAGAGGCCCCGCCCGGCGACCACGGCGGAGCGATGGCGACTTCCGGAAGCCATCGAGCGCAGCCGTTCGGCGGGCGGGGCCGGCGTGAGCGGAGGCGGACGAAACGCGACCCATGGGGAGCGTTGCAGGGAGCCGCAGCGAGAGCGACGCCTCGCGTCGCGGGGGGCCCGCCCATGAGCGGGACCCATCGGCCGCAAGGCCGATTGCTACGCCTCGACCCTCAGGGGCGGGTCCATGGCGCGAGCCTACAACTGCTCGTACGCCCTCTTCACCAGCTCGCCCATGAGACGCCTGCGCCTGCCGAGGAACTCCTCGTAATCGAGGTCCTCGAACCCTATGGGCAGGGCATGCTCCTCGCAGTTGCGGCGGTACTCGTCCTCCCCCAGCGAGTCGCGGTACTTCCTGACGTACTCGCTCGGGGCGTCGTCCGAGATGTAGATGTTGTTCTGGTAGTCCACGAGGGTGAAGTTGCCCCTGTTGCTACGCTGCGAGAGGTAGCCCCTGGACTTCAGGTAGTTGTCCGGGAACAGGTGGTGCTTGTCCAGCGCCTTCTTCGAGCCCGACGAGCCCATGAGCAGGAGCTGGGACAGCGGGGCCGTGCTGAACAGTGCCTTGGTACCAAGCACAACCTGAGCCGCGACGAAGCCCCACCAGGTCGGACCCGTCGCCTCGTTTGCATCGAGGGAGCTGGGCAGCGAAATGGAGAAATAATCGTCCGTCATGATGGCGGCAAGCCTACGGTCGAAGTACGCCTGGAACTCGTCGGCAGTATCAAGGCGCGAGACGTCGTTAAGCTGCTGCTCGAACTCGGATTCGAAGGACCCCACATAGAGCCCCGTTATGGCTGCGGCGAAATACCAGCGTCGCACGAGCCTGCGCACAGCCAGCGGCTCCATGTCGAACTCATAGCGCCCGATAAGGTAGAACGCATAGCAGAACATAAGCGCGTTGCCCGACCCCACCTGGTCGGAGCAGACGTAGCCCGCCTCCGCCAGCGTGTTGATGAAGGCATGCCAGTTGTTCAAGTCAAGCACGAGATCGAGGGCGCGACCGAACGTGGCAAAGTTCTCGGCTCGCGTCTCGAGCGTCGTTTCCTTTGTCTTGAGATCTCGCCCGCGAAGAATCTGGTAGGCATAACGCAGGCGACCCCTCTTGAACCCCACGCCCACCGTGGCGCGAATGATATGCGTCGGCGAGACGGTCATGAGTGGGTTGTACGAGGTGCCCTTTGCGGGCGCATGGCTCATGGCGCAAAACTCCTCTATACGCTCCCTCATGGCAGGTTCGTAGACCGAAAGCAGGGTCATGATGAAGTCATCCTGCTTAAGCGCCTGCCCTTGCGAGTTCACACGCACAAAGATGTCCGATACGGTCTCCTCGTCAGCCGATTCGGAAATCTCCAGCGTCGGCAGAAGATAACGCTCAAGCCCGAGTAATGCGTTGAGCCCGCTCTCGACGGCATCCTCGCCGTCATCGTCGAGTTCGGGTTCTCCCTTTTTGGCATTCGCCTCGTTAAGGCGCTTGATGAACGCCCTGCGATAGGCGCTCAGCTTGTTGTCGTGGTTCGCCGCGAAGGCCTCGGATACGTCCGGCACATAGCGCGAATCCTTCTCGGTCGAGGCGTCGGCATTCTTGAATAAGCGTGCGATGGGGTCGTAGGCGACCTTCACCGTTCGCTCCCTGAAGTTCTTGTCTCGCACGGGTACGCCGTAAAGAGAGCTCAAGAGGGCAGTGAGCCTCTGCTGTCCGTCGATGACAAGGGACTTGGGGACGGTATACACCTTTTGGTTCGAGCCTATGGCAGACCTCTTGCCCGCATCATCGCTCGGAGAGTCCCACAACATCACATAGCCGATAGGGTATCCGCGGAGCATGGAATCAAGCAGATCACGGACCTTTTCGTTTCCCCACACGAAGGGTCGTTGCAGGTCGGGCAGGCCGATCTTGCCCGTCTGAACATCCTTCAGGATGTTACCAACCTCCAGCGATATGGGGTTATAGATGGAGTTTGGCACTATAGTTCACCGACCTTCTTGGCGTACAGGTTGAAAAGATGGGCGACTATCTTCTCCTCGTCCCCACCGAAGTCGACGCCATAGGCGGCTTCGACGGCGGCGTCGAGCGCCTTGTGCGCTGTCATCAGCTCGGGGAAGAACGTCTCGTTCTTGGGATCGTACATATCCGCGAGCGTCGCACCTTCTTGGGCATCCCGGGCGTCGAGCACGGCTTGGGCGCAGCGTTCAACCTCGTTCCTTTGCTCTTCACTGGGCTCGGGCCAGACGAAGTTGTTGTAGACGATTCCGCCGGAATAGCGGTAATCGGATTTGAGCCGCCCCGCGACCGTGCGCATCCATGCGTTGTGGAGCTGTGACTGAAGGACGCCAAAGTGATAGAGCGTCGCATTGGGTATTAGAAACACCAAGTCACTGCACAACGTCTCAGACCCGACAAACCCCATAGGGATATACCTTCTACGCTCTGACGAGACTTTGGGGACAATGATGGCAGTCGAATTAGGAATGATTTCGGTACCGAAATGGTTCGGCCTCTCGGCTGCTTTCAAGGTCTGCTTCCTCGAGCTACTCAGGCGATAGTTTCTAACGTTCTCGATTCTCTCCCTACAACAAGGAAGGCCCTTGAGATCGGCCCACGAAGCCTCCCCCAACCACAGGCACCATCTCTCAATACCCCGTATGAACTCCTGCGATCCAAGCCATTTATGAAAGTACTTCTCAGCCGCGGGCTCTTTCGAAAGGAACGCCGCCTTCTCCTCCGGTGTGAACAGATAGTTGCCGCCATCAATCGGTTGAGAGCCGATACCGATAGCGGGCACGTCCGACAAAGGCTTGCTTCTGTTCCAGATGAAAGCGTCGGGCGCGTTCTTCAGATAGGCGTTGAGCCGAGGAACGGCAATCCGGTCTTCGTCAGAATCGGGCGTCGCATGATAGAAGAGCGTCTTGTTCCCCGCTTCGCGGGAGAACCCGACGATGACGCAGAACACGTGTGCCTTGTCCGCCGCCTCGTTGTCCCAGCGGAAGGTGTTGTGTGCGAAATCGATATGGATGCCCATGTCATGCAGGGGTTTCCAGAGGTTGGCGACCTGCTCGCCCTGACATATCGAGTTGGTAGAGACCAGGGCGCAGCGTGTGCGCTTTCCCTGCGTGAACCTCGCGGCCTTCATGTACCAGGCCCCGCAGTAGTCGATGTTGCCCGCGTTCTTCGCTCCATCGAAGACCTCAAGGAGCTCTGCCTTCTGCTCCTTGGATTGGTTGCGAGCACCCAGGAACGGCGGGTTGCCCACAAGATAAGTAAGATCATCGGGGAACACCTCGGACCAATCGGTCTTGAGGGCGTTGCCCTCATGAAGGTTGCTGAGGCTCCTGAGCGGCAGGAAGTCGAAGTCATAACCGACGTATATCTCTTGCGTCTTTCGGAGCATCTGCTCCTCGGTGATCCAAAGGGCGGTCTTGGCGACCGAGACGGCGAAGTCGTTAATCTCGATGCCGTACAGTTGATCGAGAGAAACGCGGACGGGGCTATCCTGCGCAATGACGAGGGACGTCTGCCCCGCGTTGCCGGTCTCCTCGCTGAGCTCGTCCTCGATGATTCGGTTCTCGATGGTGCGCAGCTGCCGGTACGCCTCGGTAAGGAAGTTGCCCGAGCCGCATGCCGGGTCGCCGATGGTGATGGAGGCCACCTTGTCGTGCAGCCTCGCCAGGGCCTGCTTGCGCTTGGCAGCCGTCCTCTCGCCCTCGGCCTCGTGCAGCTCATCCCACAGCTCGTCGAGGAAGAGCGGCCTGAGGCAGCGCTCGATATTCTCGACGCTCGTGTAGTGCATGCCCCCGGCATGGCGCGTCTCGGGGTTCAGCGTGCCCTCGAACACGCCGCCGAAGATGACGCCCGAGATCTCGCGCCAGTCGAAGTCCTGGGACGCGTCGGTGATGGCTTCGAGGATCTCCGGGGTCATCTGCGGGACGATGATGGAGGAGTCGGCGAACAGACCGCCGTTCACGTAGGGGAAGGCCGCGAGGTCCTCGTCCATGTACTCGTCCCGCTTGTCCAGGGGCGTGTCGATCGCCTCGAACAGGTCCACCAGCTTGCGGCGGAGCTTGGCAGGGTCACCCTCGCAGTACCTACCGAACGCCTGGTGCGATTGCAGGAGGTCGGCGTCCTCGGCGTAGAGCAGAAAAATGATACGGGTGATGAGCACGTTGAGGGAGCGCTGCTCCTCCTGCGCGCGCTCGTCCTTCTCCTCGATGTGGTGGTACTGCTTGGCGAGGGCATCGTAGAGCCTAGAGACGTAGGCCCCGGCCTCGATGGAGAGCTGCTGCTCCTTGTGCAGGCGGCTCGTCTCGTTGGAGGTCAGGAAGGACAGAAGATACAGACTGTCCGGGAGCTCTTCGAGGGAGAACTCCTGCACGGTGTCCTCGGGTCTCTCGTTGTCGAGGTCGTAGAGACGGAAGGTCCCGAAGTTGCACGTCATCACCCAGCGGGGGCGCTCAGAGTACGGCAGGTGCCGCGCGTACCACATGGCCTGCTGAAGCGGCGTCTCCATGCCGCCGTTCCTGGGTTCGGGCTTGTCGAGGTCGATGCCCCACGACTTCTGCTCGCAGAGGAAGTTGTGGTCGGAGACGAACACGTCGATGCGACGGCCTCTCACCTTCCGCTCGAAGTCAACGAAGCTGTCTATGGTGTTGGACGGGATGCCCAGGACGTTGATGAGCAGGTCGACCCAGAACTTCTGCGTATCCTGCTGCTCGTTGTTGGAGCCTGCGGGGATGGCACCGAGGCGCTTCTTCCACCGTTTGACGAACTCCTTTGCCTCTTTCTTGCTGGCAGGCATACCGGACCTCCTGCGTCGTTGTCACTTTCGGACAATTTTAAGGGGTAAAAGCCCTCTTCCAAGCGGAAGGGCGAGTTTTCAACGGTCCACGGTGTCGCAGGGTCCCAGGCGAAACCCGAAGACGCCGGGGGCTGTTGGAAACTCGCCCATCTCACAGCAACGTCACCCTAGGTTTTCAACGCTTTCCATGGCCGAAGGGCTTCTTATAAGCCCGTAGGCTGTGGGAAGGGTTGGAAACCGGATATTTGGGTGAAATATCGGAGTGAAATATGTAGGCGAGCTGTTTTCATCATAGAACTTTCTTTCACCCCTTTTTCACCCATCTATCGTCTATTTAGCCCTATCTATACAGAAGCAGGTCAGACGATTTATACCGTCTGACCTGTAATTTCTTCTGGTGCCCCCGGTGCGATTCGAACGCACGACACCCGCTTTAGGAGAGCGGTGCTCTATCCCCTGAGCTACGGAGGCATGTTGTACTAGTGTAGCAGATTTACTGCATCGCAATACGTCGCATGACTAGACTTCGAAGTTGCGGTGGAATAGTTCCTGCCTGAAGCATCTAAAGCCGTATTTAGGAACTATTTCACCGCAACTTATGAGGAGCTAGTTACCTTTGTGGAAGAGGTTTTTGATAACGGAGGGGATGCTCTTGGCGCCCTTGGCCGTCACATCGATAAAGTCGGGCGAACGCACGAGCTTATCCTCGTCGACGTACTTGCGGACCGCGCGCAACGTCTCTTTGTCGTCGCGCGTCGAAAACGTAAAGTGACCGTTGTCCTTGGTGAAGATGGCAAAACGCGTAATCTTCTTGGTGCCGCGCAAAACCTCGGCGGCAATATAGTCGACCTCGTCCCACGGGATTTGAATATAATCCTCGGGATTACGTTCGTTGTAGTACTCGAACGCCTTATTGCCCACCATCACGTTACCGTGGCTGGTAAGCCCCATCAGGCAGGTTGCCGGCGTTGCCAGATCGACCGTGCTGTTCTGAGATTGCGCCATGCGCGCCTCGCCCTCCAAATAAAACAATCGGACCGCATCCAGTGTACCCACCGGGTGCGGTCCGTTTCAATGGCTCAAAAGCCCTTGCCTAGCAATTCTCGGTCTTAAGCCGAAACGTGCTTACATGAAGCCGCAGACGCGACCGATGATGCCGATGGCGAAGAGAGCCAGGATGATGACGATCGGGCTGACCTTCTTCTTGAGGAGCTTGCAGACCAGCAGGGTCAGGCACACGGCGGCAAGGCCGGGGATGAGCTGATCGAGGTTGGCCTGAAGCGTGGTGACCTTCACCTGATCAAGGGCGTTAGCACCGATGGAGTTATACATCGTCAGTGCTTCCTTGACACCCTCAGAACCGGAGGGCAGGTTAGCCCAGTCGATAAAGGCACCAGCAGACTGCGTGACCTTGGAGACGACCGGGGTGAAGGAGATGGACACCCAGCGCTCGACCAGGGCGCCGATGATGAACATACCCAGGATGGATGCACCCTCGGTGACCTTGCCCATCAGACCGCCGGAGAGGTCCTTGGCGATGGAGGAGCCGACCTTGTAGCCAAACTCCTGCGTGTACCACAGGAAGGCGTAACGGATGATGTTCCACGCGAAGAAGAACAGCAGCGGACCGGCGATGCTGCCGGACAGGGCCAGGGAAGCGCCCAGAGCGCCCAGAATCGGGCGAAGGGTGAACCAGAAGGCGGGGTCGCCGACGCCGGCGAGCGGGCCCATCATACCGACCTTGACGCCCTGAATGGCGACGTCGTCAATCGGGGCACCGTTGGCGCGCTCCTCCTCGAGAGCGAGGGTAACGCCAATGACGGGGGCGGAAACATAGGGGTGGGTGTTATAGAACTCCAGGTGGCGCTTAAGAGCGGCAATCTGGTCATCCTTGCTGGTGTAGAGCTTCTTGATCGCAGGGATCATTGCGAAGCACCAGCCGCCGTTCTGCATACGCTCGTAGTTCCACGAGCCCTGAAGAAACTGATGACGGAAGCAAACCTTCTTGCGGTCAGCCTTGGTGAGCTGAATCTTGTTCTCTGCCATATGTATCACTCCCCTCCTACTCGTAATCGTTCAGAATGTCGCCGAGCGGGTCACCGGAGCCGCCGCCCATGCCGCCACCCTGCTTGGCCAGATCCTTAAGGCCAAGGTAGATGAGGGCAAGGGAGATGCCGATGAGGCCAAGGGCGATCAGCGTGAGCTGAGGGATGGCAGCAAGGACAAAGCCGAGGATGAAGAACGGCCAGGTCTCCTTGGTGGCCATCATGTTGATAACCATGGCGTAACCGACGGAAGCGACCATGCCGCCGCCGACAGCCATGCCGCCGGACAGCCAGTCGGGCATAGCGTTAAGCGCGTTGGTAACAGCCTCGGCCGGGATGATGCACAGAAGTACTGCCGGGATGGCGATACGAAGGCCCTGCATGAGGATGGCAGCGTACTGCCAGCGCTCGATGCCGGAGAAGTCGCCCTTCTCGGCGCAACCGTCCATGGCGTGAGCGATAGCGGTAGCCAGGGTACGGCAGATCATGGTCAGGAACAGACCAGCGACCGACAGCGGGACGGCGACGGCGATGGCGGCGGTAACGGCCTTGGCCGAATCGGTGGCGCCACCGTTGAGGGCGAGCACCATGATGATCGAAGAAGCGACCGAGGCCAGAGCGGCGTCAGGCGCGACAGCGGCGCCGACGTTAGCCCAGCCAAGGGCCATCATCTGGAGCGAACCGCCCAGGAGGATGCCCTCCTGAAGGTGACCGGTTACGAGACCGATAAGCGTGCATGCCACGAGCGGCTGATGGAACTGGAACTCATCCAGAATGCCTTCCATACCGGCAAGCAACGCGACAATCGCAACAAGCAGAATAGTGATTGCAGACATGTATCGGACCCTCCTTTACTATGCTTGAGCGGCCAGTTCGGCCTTAGCTTTCTTCAACATGGCGTCGAGATCCTCGGAGGAATCCGAAGGAACCTTGCGGACCTCGAACTTGACGCCCTTGGCCTTGAGGGCCTCGAGAGTCTTGACGTCGTCATCGCCCATAGCGACGGCGTTGGTGACGACGACCTTGCCCTTGGAGTGAGCCATGGAACCGATATTGACTTCCTTGATGTCGACGCCGGCCTCGATGGCCTTGAGCAGATCCTGCGGGTTCTCGAAGAGCAGCATGGCCTTGGTGTCACCAAAGCGCGTGTCCTTGACGACCTCGGCCATCTTCTTGATGGGCACGACGTTGGCATGGACTCCCGGAGGGGCAGCCTGCTCGATCATGGTCTTGCGGAGCTCGTCGTGAGCAACGCCGTCGGAAACCACGATGATGCGGTTGGGGTTGATCTGCTTGGTCCACGTGGTGGCCACCTGACCATGAAGCAGACGGGTGTCGATACGGACGTGGGCGATCTTGATATGCCCATCGCCGATGACCGTTCCCGGAGGGATGGCGCCTGCAGGAGCAGCGGCGGCCGCAGCCGGCTTCTTCTCCTCGGGCTCCAGAGACTCGGGCTTGACGCGCACGCCAGCCTTAGCCTCAGTCACGAGATGTTTTGCGATCGCATGTGCAGTGTTCTTTGCGTCAAAGCGCTGCGAATATGCCTCGATGAGCATAGGCAGGTTGACACCGGTGACGATAGCCCAGGAATCGTGGCCCTCGATGAGCCCGCTGATCTGGTTGAACGGCGTGCCGCCCCACAGATCAACGAGGAAGAGCACCTGCTCCTGGTCCTCGAAGGAAGCGACTGCTTCCTCGACCTTGGCACGGAAGTCGTCGGGGCCCATGCTCGGCTCGAGCGAGACCACGGCTACAGACGGCTGATCGCCAAAGACCATCGAGCCCGTCTGCTTGATTCCAGCAGCCAAGTCCCCGTGGCTAGCAAGAACAATACTTACCATCACATAACCTCCTTTTTGTCTACGTATTTCCTACACGACATTAAGGAAGTATACCTGTTTGGTTTGTGGAATTATAGCTAAATTCGCAAAAGGTTGGTTTATTTGTTTAAACGTCTAGGTTTGTTACAAGTTGATTACGTTACTGATTTTCGACTCATTACCCGCCAAAGCGTCGCTCATCAAGCCATGTTTTTTACAGACACAAGCATGCTGTTCATTAATATCGGTTTTAAACAAGTGCGAATACGCTCGTACTGCCACTATTTTGTTTAAACGGACATGGCTTGACTATTTTCATGACTTATGGTCTACGAAACCACTCAAAATAGTTGCGGTGGAATAGTTCTTGTTTAAGAGCCAGAAGGCTGGATTTAGGAACTATTTCACCGCAACTTATAGGGGATCCTAGACGATGTGGAGGGGATTGGCGGCGTCGACGGCGTCGGGGGCGTCGGAGAGGCCGTCAGGAGCAGCGTCTGCCGGGTCCTCGTCGGGGGTCTCGATCTGTTTGATCATGACCTCCTGGCCCTGCAGCAGGTATGTTTCACCGCTGCCGCAATGGGGGCAAGTCTTGCCGTGCTCGACCGTCGCGTAGTCGCGGCCGCACGCCTCGCAATGTGTCACGGCCTCGACGGGCTCCACGATAAGCTCCGCGCCCTGCGCGATAGGCTTTTTATCTGCTGCCCAGCGCCAAGCGTCGAGTAGCAAGTCGGGAACGACGCCCGAGACCTCGCCCAGCAGCAGCGTGACGCTCGAAACGCGACGCACGCCATTGGCGCGCGCCACGTTCTCGACATCGCGAATGATGTGATAGACGATCCCCAATTCATGCACTTTTTCTTCCGCCGTTCCCGTTATGGCTACTTACTTGCGACCGAACTTAATCTTGATGGCGCGCTTGAGCGCGTACTTGCCGAGGCTCGGGAGCTTTTGCTCGTATTTGACCATCGTGGAGCACTCGGGGCGGTCGCGATCCAGATGGATAGCGTCAAACGCGCACTTGGTGGTGCACAGGCCGCAGCCGATGCACTTGTTGGGGTCGACGATCGAGGCGCCGCAGCCCAGGCAGCGGGCGGTCTCGGCGCGCACCTGCTCCTCGGTAAAGGTCTCAACATACTCGCTAAACGGCGCAGCCTTCTCGCGTTCGCGGTCCACATGCGCAACCTCGCGGCTCGCGTTGTCGTAGCTCTCGAGCACAACGTCGTCGCGGTCGAGCGCGGTGTAGCGGCGCTGGTTGCGGCCGATGGTGAGCGTGGAGCCCGGCTGCACAAAGCGATGGATGGACACCGCGGCCTCGTGGCCGGCGGCGATAGCGTCGATGGCAAAGCTGGGGCCGGTGTAGACGTCGCCGCCCACAAAGATGTCGGGTTCGGCGGTCTGGTAAGTCTGGGGATCGGCAAGGGCGCCCTGGCCGCGGCCGAGCTCCACCTTGGAGCCAGCCAGCAGGTCGCCCCACACAATGGACTGGCCAATCGACATGACGACACGGTCGGCATCGACACGGCGCAGATCGTTCTCGTCGTACTCGGGCGCAAAACGGCCCTCGTCGTCAAAGACACGCGTGCAGCGCATGAAGGTGATACCACACACACGACCGGCCTCGTCCAGGTGAATCTCCTTGGGGCCCCAGCCGCAGCTGATGTGAGCGCCGTCCTCAACGGCCTCGCGACGCTCCTCCTCGCTGGCGGGCATCTGGGCTTCGCTCTCCAGACAGAACATCTCAACATGCTCAGAGCCCAGACGGCAGGCGTTGCGCGCGACATCGATAGCCACGTTGCCACCGCCCACCACGATGGTGCGGCCGGGCAGCGCGTCAATCTTGCCGCTGTTGACCTCGCGCAAAAAGTCGACGGCCACGGTCATGTCCTCGGCATCCTCGCCCGGAATACCGGCAAGGCGGCCACCCTGGCAGCCAATGGCAACGTAGAAGGCCTTGAAGCCCTGCGCGCGCAGCTCGTCGAGCGTCACATCGCGACCGACCTCCACGCCATAGCGGAACTCGGCGCCCATCAGGCGAATGATCTCGACCTCTGCCCCGATAACGTCCTTCTCCAGCTTAAAGCTGGGAATGCCGTAGGTGAGCATGCCGCCCGGGCGCTCGTTCTTCTCGAACACGACGGGCTTGTAGCCCTTCTCGGCCAGATAGAAGGCACAGGACAGACCGGCCGGGCCGGCACCGATAATGGCGACCTTCTGGTCGAAGCCGCCAGCGCGCGTCGGCGTCACCACGGGCGGGACATAGCGGGTCGCGGCATCAAGATCGCGCTGGGCGATAAACTTCTTGACCTCGTCGATGGCCACGGCGGCGTCCACACGGCCGCGGGTGCAGGCATCCTCGCAGCGGCGGTTGCACACACGGCCGCAGATAGCGGGCAGCGGGTTCTCGCGCTTAATGAGTGCCAGCGCCTCGTCATAGCGACCCTGAGCCGCGAGCTTCAAATAGCCCTGAACGGCAACGTGCGCGGGGCAGGCCGTCTTGCAGGGAGCGGTGCCGGACTCATGCGTCTCGATGCGGTTGTCGTTGCGGTAGTTGGGCGACCACTTGGTGTGATCCCATTTGGTGGCGTCGGGCAGCTCCTGGCGCGGATACTCGGGCACCTGTCCGCCGGCCTTTTTGCTGCAGAGCTTCTGGCCCAGTTTGGCGGCGCCGGCCGGACACACCTCAACGCAGCGACCGCAGGCCACGCACTTGTCCTTCTCGACCTTGGCGACATAGGCCGAGCGCGACAGGTTGGGCGTGTTGAACAGCTGCGAGGTGCGCAGGGCGTAGCACACGTTGACGTTGCAGTTGCAGATAGCGAAGATCTTGTTCTCTCCGTCGATATTGGTGATCTGGTGCACAAAGCCGTTGTCCTCGGCCTGGCGCAGGATGTCGTAGACCTCGTCGCGCGTTACATAATGGCCACGATCGGTCTCGACCACGTAGTCGGCCATATCGCCCACGGCGATGCACCAGTCGGCCGGGTCGTCGGCGCAGCCCTCACCCATCACGCGACGGCTCGCGCGGCAGCTGCAGGTGCTGGCGGCATACTTACCCTCGTATTTGTCGAGCCAGTGCTCGATATGCTCAATAGGCACCGACGTGCTCGCGGCATCGATAGCCTTCTCGACCGGAATGACATGCATGCCGATGCCGGCACCACCGGGCGGCACCATCGGCGTGGCCTTGGACAGCGGTCCCTTGGACGCCTGCTCAAAGAACTTGGCATAGACCGGATGCTCCTCGAACTGGCTCACGCGCATGTTAAGGAACTCGGCGGAACCCGGCACCAGCATGGGCAGCACCCACTGCTTGGCGCGCTCGGGGTTTTCCCAGTTGTACTCGAGCAGACCTGTGTAGCTCATGTCGTCGAGCATCTTCTCGATATCGGCTTCGGGCATGCTGGTGAGCTTGACCATCTCGGGCAGCGTATAGGGACGGCGCATCTTCATCTTGCAGAGCACTTCGGCCTGCTCGTCGGTTGCGGCCTCGGCAAACGACCAGTACTCGTAGCCCAGCAGCTCGTCGCGGTGCAACAGACGGTTGGTGCAGTGCTCGCACAGTTTGACGATGGCCTCGCGCGGATGCTCCGGTATCGGCGGCACGAACTCAGCGCCGATATCGGGCTCGGTATAGCTAATCCCCGGTCCGTTGAGAATCATGGTTGTCCCTTCTCTTGCCACAGCCCAGCGAGACCGCGGCACCCCTCTTTTTTGCAGGCCGGGCATGCCCCCATGCCGTTCACCCGCCATTAGTTGACATTGTGTCAAAAATAGTATTGACGAACCGTCAACAATATTCAAGACTGTTAGGCGAACGGTCAGGCAAAAGAGGATGAAAGGCGGCAAAACATGAGCAACAACACAGCAGATACCTCTGTGGTCGATGCCGTTCCCGCATCCGATAGCGCGGCAAAGCGCCTGACGGGCGACGAACGCCGTCGCGAGATCCTCGATGCCGTGCGCACCGTAAGCTCCGAGCTGGGCGTGTCCCACCTATCGGTATCGGCCGTGACCAAGCGAGCCGGCTGCACGCGTTCATTGTTCTACCACTACTTTGCCGATATGGACGCCGCCGTCACCGCCGTCATGGACGAGGCGATCGACGGCTTTATCTCCGAACTCGAGCAGTGGAACGCCGACCGCACCGTCGGCGATATCGAAGGCGCGCTCGACACCGTCGCCCCGCTCTTTAAGCGCCTGGTCGCCAGCGGCCACGAGCTGCCGAGTACGCTCACCTCAAGCAGCGGCGCGCTCTACGGCGGCTTTTTGCACAACGTGGTCCAGCGTGTGGCGCAGTATATCTGCGACACCACCGTGGTGGACTTTGTCGCCCATCATGAGCTACGCATCGACCATGTCTACGAGACGTTCTACACCCTCATCATGGGGTTGTTGATGTATATCCGCACGCACCCCGATGTGCCCGACGAGACGGTCAAGGAAATCATCGCCTCGACACTCCACATCGAGGGCTATACCGCCAAGTATCCGGAGCGCAAGCCCCAGAACTGACGACATTTGGCCAAACTGCCCGCGATCAGAAGAGGGGCCGCGGGCGTGTGAAAGGAGAGCAGCATGCTGTTCGATGTTTGGGGTAGCGATACCCTTATCCACTGGGCCGGCTGGGCCATAGTCTTTATTGGCCTGATCGTGCTCAACGAGGTCGGCCGCCGCACCAAGCTGGGCGCGGCAATCATCTTTGGCGTGGCTCCGCTGGCCATGACCATCTACTGCGCCGCCATCGCCATCGGCGTCTCGCAGGGTGCCGAGTGGGCGCTCACCAACCCCACCCATGTGTACCAGAACAGCTGGTTCCACTACGCCAAGGTATACGCGGCGCTGGCCGGCTGCTGGGGCTTCATTGCCATTAAGTACCAGTGGGGCAAGATCGGCAAGGCACATTGGTTCCGCGCATGGCCGTTTGTGATCGTCGCCATCAACATCATGATTGCCGTCGTATCCGACTTCGAGAGCGCCTATCACTTCTTTGTCCTGGGCGAGTCCACCTGGGTCACCTCCGAAGGTGCTACGCAGCTGGCCGGCTGGAACAACGTGTTCAACGGCATTGCCGGTATCATCAACATCTTCTGCATGACCGGTTGGTGGAGCGTCTACGCCTCCGAGGATCAGACCGACATGCTGTGGCCCGACATGACCTGGGTCTACATCATCGCCTACGATATCTGGAACTTCTGCTACACCTACAACTGCCTGCCCACCCACTCCTGGTTCTGCGGCTTTGCGCTGCTGCTGGCGCCCACCGTCGCCGCCTTTATCTGGAACAAGGGCGGCTGGATCCAGAACCGCGCCTTTACGCTGGCCATTTGGTGCATGTTTGCCCAAGTGTTCCCGTACTTCCAGGAGGAGTCCATCTTTGTGACCCACTCCACGCTCGACCCCGGCGCCGCTACCGCGGTCTCGATTGCCGCGCTGATCGCCAACGTCGCCGCGATCATCTACATCGCCTACCGCGCCAAGAAGCTCGGTCGCAATCCCTACAAGCAGGATGTCTTTGAGGGCACCAGCGATTGGGAGAAGGCTACCGCTCGCCGCGCCAAGGTTGATTACGCGCACGCCGAGTAACGCGCCTGACGCAGACATCGCTTGAGCGTGAAGCAGCATAGCCGGCTCCGCGCAACTCAACGCATTGCAGAGCCCCCGGAATGTGATTCGTTCGCGTTCCGGGGGCCTTTTGCTGCCGCGAGGATGCGGCCGAACGATGCGCTCGAGTTAAATCGGATCTTATATTTCGCACGCGCTTTATATGGCTCCATTTTTGGGTACAGTGTTGTCCCGATATTGAGCTTGGGGGATATATGAAAGATGAGACGATGGGCCAAGAGGATGCGGCCCAAGATGCAGAAGCTTGCGCTGAGGCCTTGGAGAGCTTAGACCGGATTTCACTCGATGAGATTGCGTTTGACGATTCGGGCGTTGATGTGCAGGATGAGTCGGAAGCCGAGGCGCAGTCCGATGATCAGGACGCAGACGACGTTGAGCCTGCCGAAGATGAGGCAGATCATGAAGACACCGAATGCGAGGCCGACGACCAGCCCGAATCCGACACGAGCGAGGAAACCATCTTGCTCGACAGCTTGCCGGCCGAAGATTCGCTGACCCGCGAGCTTCCCGGCCTGGGCTCTGCGCCTGCCGTGGACGAGACCATCGCCATGGGCGATATCCCCCTACCGTCCGTTCCCTCAGCACGCGAGGCCGAGGTTCGCCATCGCAAGATGTCGCCCAAGCGCCGCAATTTGATGGTCGCCGGTGTCGTAGCCGTCGCACTTGTCGCGGGCGGCGCAGGCTACGCCGCATGGAACGGATACCAACAGGAGCAGGCTGCCGTTGCCGCCGCCAATGCGCACACGATGATGTCGGTGCAAATTGGCATGCGTGCCGCAGGGCTCGATTGCTCGACTGGCTCCAAGATTCCCGTACAGGTGAGCGGGCAGGACTCCGACGGCTCATCCGTGAGCGAAACGCTCTACGTTGATGAGCACGGCCGCGGCATCAAACTGCTGCCCGGCGATTACACGCTCTCCATCGCCGCCTCCCCCATCGCGGCCGACGGCACCATCTATACCGTCCCGACCACCAAGGCGCAGGTCACCGTTAAGAGCGATGGACAGGATTTAAGTGCCCAGGCCACCTTTAAGCTCAAGGTGCCTTCGGCCGACACGGTGACCGGCGACCAGATCGATGCCGCCGCCAAATATGCCGAGGAGGGAGGCGCGAGCTCCGCCGCTACCGCCAAGGTGCTCCAGCAGGCGGCAACCGCGCGGCGCGACGCCGCCGTCAATGCCGTGAGCGCGCAAAAGGCACAGGCATCCCGTGATGCCGACGCCCGTCACAAGGCAACCGACCTCTACCAGCTCGATATCCCCGTCGAGTGGTACGGCAAGGTCGAGACTTGGCAAAATGGCAGCACGCTATGCATCTATCTTGCCGGCGACAGCGATACGCCGATTGTGACGCTCGTCGCGGTGCGCGAGGGCGAGAGCTTTACGCCCGATGAAGGCGATACGGTTTTGGGTGCGGCCAATCTAGGCAACGGTTACACCGTCTATGCTAGCGGTCCTGTCTATCCGTATGTGGTGCCCCAGACTATCAACGGGCGCACCCAGGATCCCGTGTCGACCTACCCCATGGACACGGCCATTGAGCTTGTCGAGCTGACGACCGGCAACCGCTATACGTATAGTCAGATCAAGAACGACCTGGTTGGCAAAGACGGCAACGCAGACGCCGCCACCAAACTCGAGACCGACTACCTCGCGCAGATCCTACTGCCGAGTATCAAAGCCCAGGACTAGCCGGGCGCAGCAAGGTGCTCCCCAACCGCGATGAAGGAGCCAGGAGGTCCTAACCCCACAGGTCCATAGATGATCAGGCAAGAAGCCACTTCCATGCGGGCATAGCGTGTACCACACCGTGCTCGCATGGAATATCGGTCTGTTCATCCATGGTAACGATTGCCGACTCGCCAAGATCGAACTGGGCCATCGAGGCATCAAGCGCGGCAATTTCGCGCTCGCGCGTTTTCTCACTTGCCATATCCGCACTCACCTGAATCAGGCTATAAGCCCGCATGAGAAGCGCGTCCCCAGCCACAAAGTCCACCTCATGGCTTTTGCTCTTCTCTTTGATTAGCAGGCGGCAGACCGAGCCGGTCCTCACCGCGGGAGTCCTTCTCCTTAGCGCATTGAACACTGCGGTCTCGAGCCTCTGGCCCTGGTCCAATGCCGATGCGGGAGAGAATGCTCCAAACATCGCAGGGTCGACAGCGTAGACCTTAGACGCAGACCGCATGTTATTTGCCAGTGAACGCGTAAACTCCGGCACAGAAAATAACAGGTAGGCGTCCTCATAATACTCAAGTAAATCGCTGAGCGAATTACGACTGACGGGTATCTGTCTGCTCTTGAACTCGTTGTACACTTTGTTCACTGACAGCTCTCGTCCCGAAGATGCCATACACCGCGTCAAGAACAGCGATGCCAGGCGAGGGTTCTTGACGTCGTACCGTTCAACGACGTCCATGGCGACCGTTCGCGAAGCATATTCCTGTAGCAGCTGAATCGCGTCTGCAGGCGTCTGCTCAAGTGTCGCGATGAATCCCCCTCGTTCAAGATACCCGATCAGATGATGTCGAAGCAGCGCTGCATCGCTCGGGGAAAAGGTCGCATCTGGCTCGAAAACGTTCCCCGTCTTATATCGAACGTATTCCGAAAAACTCAACGGAAAAAGCTCCCGTATAAGAGAACGACCCCTGAACTCGCTCTTAAGCTCTGAGGACAGCATCTTAGAAGAAGATCCCGTCACATAGACGGTCGCTTTCTCCGTATCGACTACACGACGCAGAAACGCACCCCATTCGGGAATTTCTTGGATCTCGTCAAAGAAAATGTAAGCGCCCTCGATTCGAGCAACAGGATACAGCGCATAGAACGTGTCGAGCACGTCCGCCAGCAGCGATGGCTCATACGGGCGCAAGCGCTCATCCTCAAAATTGAAGTAAAGCATCCGGTCAAGCTTGACGCCCCGGCACTGAAGCCGCTGCATCTCCTGATACAGGCGATACGTCTTTCCACAACGGCGGGCCCCCACAATCACATTTACGATGTTGTCGCGCTTTGGCTCCTGTGGGTTTCCTAGATCAAGGTCTCGCTCAAAGACCTGCGGAACCCCCTGCTGTTCAAAGTCCTTTATTTTCTGGGCGATCAAGTCGTTGAATGCCATGATTCTCCAATCTTGCTCTCTAGCTAATCAAAATTATAGCGATTCTTGATTAATTAGAGAGCAAGATTGTGTGTAGCTTGATTAACACTTAAGCAAGTTTATCACCGTTATTGCTCCGAAGGATATCGAGTGGCTAAGAGGACAACCGAGCTCGAATGCGACTCCCCGAGCAGTCAATTTGGGACGGGGCTTTTTTGACTACCCTCCCCCTGTAGAAAAATCCCTAACGCAGTTGCGGTGAAATAGGGACTGTTTTTGCTGGTCAAACCGCAAAACAGTCCCTATTTCACCGCAACTTATTGGTGGCCTTTTGGGTGGCACTTAGCGCCACGGGTCAGCTTCGAACATTGGCTCGCGCTCGGGGCGGCGATCGCTGTAGGGATCGTAGCCGTCATCGTCCTCGTTCTCGGCACGGATGTAGGGGTCGCGCGGCTTGGGCGCCGGTTTGGGAGAAGCCTTCGGTGCGACCGGCGCGGCGGGCGCTGCCTCAGCAGCCGGTGCGTGCGTCTTGTTCTCGTCTTTCATCTGCATATCTCCTTGCCATGTACTCACGTTCAACACCATCGATTGTCGCACGAAAAAGGGCGGCGGACCCGATTGGATCCGCCGCCCTTGGCGTTTTGCGATGAGGGGCGGTTTTAAAGCCGGCCCCAAAATTTACTCGGCGTCGGGGACCTCGTAGGTGGCCGCCGGCGTGTTGTCGCACACGACGGTAAAGCCGCCGTCCTTGTCGACATCGACCGTCACCTGATCGCCCTCGCGCACCGTGCCGTCGATGATGGCCGCCGCGATGGCATCGACAACCTCACGCTGCACCAGACGCTTGAGCGGACGGGCACCAAAGACCGGATCCAGGCCGCCCACAGCAAGCATCTGCTTGGCCGCCGGGGTGATGGCAAGCGTCATGCGCTCCTTGGCCAGACGCGCGCGGACGTCGGCGAGCTGAATATCGACGATCTTTTCGATCTGCGCCATGCCAAGCGGATGGAACACCACGATATCGTCGATACGGTTGAGGAACTCGGGGCGGAAGGTCTGAGCCATGGCCGCGTCGACCTGATGACGCATCTCCTCCTCGTCCTTGCCCGAAAGCTCGGCGATAGCCTTAGAGCCCACGTTGCTCGTCATGATGATGATCGTGTTCTTGAAGGACACCTGGCGACCCTGACCGTCGGTCAGACGGCCGTCATCGAGCACCTGCAGCAGCACGTTGAAGACATCCGGATGGGCCTTCTCCATCTCGTCGAGCAAGATCACGGAGTAGGGCCTGCGGCGCACGGCCTCGGTAAGCTGGCCGCCCTCGTCGTAACCCACGTATCCCGGGGGCGCACCGATCAGACGCTGGACGCTGAACTTCTCCATGTACTCGGACATGTCGATACGCACGAGCGCGCGCTCGTCATCGAACAGGCACTCGGCCAGCGCCTTGGCGAGCTCGGTCTTGCCCACGCCGGTGGGGCCCAGGAAGAAGAAACTGCCGATGGGCTTGTCCGGATCGGAGAGGCCCGCACGGCTGCGGCGCACGGCCGCGGCAACGGCGAAGACGGCCTCATCCTGACCGATGACGCGCTTATGCAGCTCGCCCTCCAGGCCCTTGAGCTTGTCGAGCTCGCCCTGCATCATCTTGGACACGGGCACGCCGGTCCAGGCGCTCACGACCTCGGCGATCTCATCGGAGGTCACCTGCTCGTTGAGGCCCTCGCCGTCCTGCTGCTTTTGCGCCTCGAGCGCGGCCTCGGAATCCTGAATCTGCTGCTGCAGGCCCGGAATCACGGAGTAGCGCAGCTCGGACGCACGACCCAAATCGCCGTTGCGCGTCGCACGCTCCTCCTCGCTCTTGGCCTCGTCAAGCTGGCTCTTAAGCTCCTGCACGTGGTCAATGGCGTTCTTCTGGTTGAGCCAGCCGGCCTTTTGCACGTTGAGTTTTTCCTGGACCTCGGCAATCTCCTGGCGCAGGGCCTCCAGACGCTCCCTGGAGGCGTCATCGGTCTCTTTCATGAGCGCCTGTTCCTCGATCTGCAGCTGAGTGAGCTGACGCGTGGTGGCGTCGATCTCGACCGGCATGCTGTCGAGTTCCATGCGCAGGCGGCTTGCCGCCTCATCGACCAAATCGATGGCCTTGTCGGGCAGGAAGCGGTCGGCGATGTAGCGATCAGAGAGGTCGGCAGCTGCCACGAGCGCGCTATCGGTGATATGCACACCGTGGAAGATCTCGTACTTCTCCTTCAGACCACGCAGGATCGAAATGGTGTCCTCGACGGTAGGTTCGCTCACCATAACGGTCTGGAAACGACGGGCGAGCGCCGCGTCCTTCTCGATGTACTTGCGGTATTCGTCGAGCGTGGTCGCGCCGATCGCGTGCAGGTCGCCACGGGCGAGCGCCGGCTTGAGGATGTTGCCGGCGTCCATGGAGCCCTCGGTGGCACCCGCGCCCACGATGGTGTGGAGCTCATCGATGAACAGGATGACCTTGCCCTCGGACTTTTGCACTTCCTTGAGCACGGCCTTCAAGCGGTCCTCGAACTCGCCGCGGTACTTGGCGCCGGCGACCAGCGCGCTCATGTCGAGCTCGATGAGGTCGCGGTCGCGCAGGGTGCTCGGCACGTCGCCGGCCACGATACGCTGGGCGATGCCCTCGACGATGGCCGTCTTGCCGACGCCCGGCTCGCCGATGAGCACGGGGTTGTTCTTGGTGCGACGGGACAGGACCTGGATGGTACGGCGGATCTCGTCGGTACGGCCGATGACCGGATCGAGCTTGCCGGCGCGGGCGAGGTCGCAGATGTTGCGACCGTACTGCTCCAGCGCCTCAAACTGCGTCTTGTCCTCGGCAGACGTCACGCGGTCATCGCCGCGCAGCTCCTCGTAGACCTGCTCGATGCGCTCCTTGGTGACGCCGGCATCGCGCAGCACGCGGCCCGCCTCGCCCTTGTCCTCGGCAAGTGCCATCAGCAGATGCTCGGTCACCACAAAGCTGTCGCCCATCTTGGTGGCCTTCTTCTCGGCCTTTTCGATGACGCGAACGAGCTCGTTGGACAAGCCCATCTGCTGACCCTCGCCCGAAACCTTAGGCGCGTGGTCGATGGCATCTTGTGTGGAGCGTGCGAGCTGGGCCGGGTCGGCACCGATGCGCTCGATAATCACAGAGATATTGCGCTCACCGGCACCGAGCAAGGCGGACAGCAGGTGAATCGGCTCCACCGCGCCGGCCTGCGCGTCGGCAGCCGTGCTCATGGCGGTTTGCAGCGCCTCGCGCGACGTCATTGCTAGCTTATCGATTCTCATGGAATCACCTCTCTTGGGGTGGCCGCCCTACGGGGCGGCTTCACGTTGTTCGAGAAGTATTGTTGCCAGCTTTGCACGATCTTATACATAAATCTAAGTCTCTATATATAAGATTTTCTGAGTGATTGAGAGATAGGGAGCAGGCGCGCTCACCCGCTACGGCCTCGTCCCCTTACTATCTCAATCTGTAACATCTAACGGCTGTTTATGGCTCCAGATGTTACAAATCAAGATGAAATGACCAGCGGCGCCCGTTTGTCTCAATCTGTAACATCTACTCGGCAAATTAGGGTCTAACTGTTACAAATCGAGACGAACGAAGACACCTGAATCGAAAATCTAAATCTGTAACACCAGGCCCACTTTTAGCGGCCAAGATGTTACAGATCGAGACAGACCGAAAACCACCACAAAGAGGACAGGCACCTTTGTGGTGGTCGCGGTCTCTACTCCTTCGCCGAACCCGTGCTTCCCGATTCGGCGTTCCAGGACATCTCATCCTCGAACAACCATGTACGGGCAGACCCACTATCGCGTGCAGCCTGCGGGTCGGGCAAGCAGGTCTGTTCATAGGCATCCTGAATGCACTGACCCATAAAATCGTTGAGCTCGGTCTGGTTGCCCTCCATGACATAGGCGACATCGCCGTCCAAGATGTAGATACCCGGCCCCTCATTGCCCTCGTAGCCAGGATCGTACGAAACATCACATAACTTAGTGCCATTCGCGGTGTCCAACTCGATGGACGAGCGGCATCCGCCAACCATGTCGTTCGCTTTTGCCCGATAGGATGCATATCCATACCAGCGCTTAAAGGTTTTGCCCTTGAGCAGCTCGGACGCCCTGTCGATCAGACTAGAATCCGTGGTATAGCGCATAGCCCCAAGCTGAATAAGTGGATAATTACTAATGCCCAGCGCAGCCGGTTGCTCATCAAAATCAACGGTAATGGTCTCAGGCTTGTCGTCGCCGGTCAGAAGTTCGACAGATTGAGTCACAGGCTTGACCACCGGCTCCGTCACCGCAGCAGGTAGAAATGCCATACCGACAGCGCCCGCGCCAACCACAGCGATCGCAAGCGCCAAGACAATCAATCCAATACGGGCAAAACGGCTCACGGCAAAACACCCCACAATGCAAACCTTCGCCACCTGCACCAATGATACCGCCAGCTAACACTATTACCAAAAGAAGCCGCGCGCTCCTCACCACCACAAAGGGGACAGGCACCTTTGTGGCGGTTTTCGACGCTAACGGTCGACCATCTCGCGCCATGAGATTAAACTTGAATTGTTCTCTGAACATATCCATTTCTGCCTATCCTCAACAGATCTTTGTCTCGAGGAGCGCATATGAAGCCGTCTCATTCCACCGGTCGCAACGTCATCGCCATTCTCGCCATACCCATCGCGATGTTCTTCTTTATCGTCGTCACGCCCTTTTCCCTTGGTATCGCCTCGCCCTTCGATTTATGCGGAATGGTCGACGCTGGCTCGCGTGCCACCTCGCTCTCCTTTATCTGCCGCGGTGTTTTCTACGAAGATAGAATTCCCACCGGACTTTGGCAGTCCAAGTTACCGTTGCTCGGCCAGGTCGACGGATGCTCTCCTTATTTCTGCCTTGACCCTCAGGCGCTAAACTATCTGATCGACGACCAGCCACTCGACTCCATCACCCTCGCCTACGACTACGCACCAAACACCGATGAGCGCCACATGAACCAAGTCCTCGACAAGCTGCTTGGACAGTGCGGGCTCACCGCGGAAGCCGGTCGAACCATCTATAGCAACCGGAAATTAAAGCGAACAGAACTCCGCCGTGTCGGAAAAATCCAAGGGCGAAGCGGGGCTGCCTACTGGCAGGCCTGGGCGACACGCGACAAGAGCGAATTCGGGCACAGCACCTATACGGTCACTGTCTACACCAAAGACGGAATTAAGGACAATGTTGACGATTTCGCGTCATCCAAACTCGGCATCCCCAAAACAACCAAGCCCGCCAGCCCAGATGAAATCCTGTAGAGACGCTCATTAGAATGTCGTTCAGCGAGCACGGCAGCATCGAGCTCGCCCCCCACCACCACGAAAGGGACAGGCCCCTTTGTGGCGGTTTTCGACAAAAAGAAGCCGCCCCATTAACAGAGGTGGCATCAAGCAAGTCCATTTATTAGCGTCCCTCAAGACCCAACGAAAGCGCAGCGATGGAATCGAGAACCGACAATAGCCCGTTCGCACAGATAGAGGCAGAGATTCAAGGTCAGAGTCCGGCTTAAACGGCTTAGCTATCGCACGTCACATTGTTCTCGTCGTCCCCCTATCATATTTATAGTGCTTATAGTGAAAATAGTGAGTTTAGTGAGAAGAGTATCGCTCAAAACTCGTGGACTCAATTATTGACCTCACGCCCAGAATGAGTGGGGCAAATATTTCTATTAGAGGTCAAATCGAAGCCCAATAGGGCCTTTTCACCCCGTCATTTCGATCGATCGCTTTCTTTTGAAGATTGTCGTAAGCTGGTATCACTTATCTTAATGAATGCATACTATTTGCGAGGTACCCGCCGTGAAACGCTCCACCTATATCGGCCTGCTCGTCTTAGCGTTTGCGATTACCGCAGTCGGCGTAGGAATTATCTATCTCGCATTTCTCCCCGCCTCTGCGACGCAGGCGGCGGTTGAGACCGTAAGCTATCCCATCGAGGTCCTCACCGATATCGTCAAACCCGATTCGGTCACCGTCGATTTTGACGGTACGCCCGCAGCGCTTGGTGTCAGCAACTATCCCCGCATCGAACTTGGGGCCAGACGCTACACCAAAGATGAGCAGCTTATCGGCAAGGCAACCAGTTTACTCAAAGGCAAGACGTTTAAGCGGTGGTACGGCGCCGCAATATATCGAGCCAAGAATGGCCAAATGGTTGGCGGATATTATTCGACCCTTGAGCTCGATGCGGCAAACGGGAGCAAATTGTGCAACGTCTCATACGACCCCGGCTGCGTGGACAATGAAGGACCGGGGGTCTATATCTCGGATGGCGACGTAATCTACGTCATGGAGGGCGACCAGATGGCAGTCGTCGATTTTATGGATCGGTGTACCGAGGATGCCTACGAACAAACCTGCGAGCCCGATCCGCAGACAGCGCGCAACAGTGGCTCGGCACGCACTTGGCTATTTGACGATGAAATAACCTGGACCCCATCGAAATAAGGACCCGCCGGGCAGGCAACTTTGTGATGGTCCCGGTCAATTATTAGCGCCCCTCAAGACCCAACGAGAACGTCGCGGTAGCCCCGGCCACACCTTTCCCTCGGGCGACCCTCGCGAAGCGCGTGAGCACGAGGGAAAGGTGTGGCCGGGGCGTACAGCAGAGTTACTCGGCAGCGGCCTTGAACTTGTTGTAGTTGATCAGGCAGCCGGCCTTGACGATGGCACGCTCCTCTGCCGTCATATCGGCAATATAGAGCTCAATCTGCTCAACCGTGCCGTCGGCGCGCACAACGTAGGCGGCGATGCCCCTCAGATCGCCGTCGAGCGCGGCGCGGATACCCGGCACAAAGACGTAGTCGCCCACCTCAAAGTTGGGCTCGGCCTCCATCTGGAAGGGCACCATGCCCCAGTTCATCACGTTGGAGCGATAGCGCTTGGTGGCGTACTCGTGGACGATGTTTGCCAGGCCGCCGATGACGCGCTGGCAGCTCGCGGCCTGCTCGCGGGCAGAACCGTCGCCGGGCTTCTTGGCATAGAGCATGGAGCCGTACTCGGTCGCCTTGGCATCGGCCGCGACGCCGGCGCCGGCCAGTGCCTCAAACACGCCGGCAAGCTCGGCATCGAGCGCCGCCAAGTCGCCTGCTGCCTCGCCGGCAACGCGGCGCTTTTCCACCGCGTCGACCTCCTTGGAACGACCCACGTAGGCAGGGTCGCGGCGGCTCAGCGTAAACTCGGCCAGGCCCAGCGGGTTGGAGCGGAAGGAGCTCGTCTCGCCCGAGGGAATGAGCTCGTCAGTCGTGGTGACCGGGTCCATAATCTTGGAGCACACCTTGAGCAGGATATCGTCGCCGAGCGGCTCCATCGCGGGCCACGGCTTGATGTTGGGACCCTCGACCAGCTCGTCGGCCGGCTCAGCCTTGCCAAAGCCCCAGTACACGCGCTTCTTGTACGGCGCGTCGTCAAAGGTGTACTCGCAGGCCTCGTCCCAAGTCTCCTCGGGCAGGTCGGTCGCCGGCGTCAGGACGCCGCCGTTGGCAGCCGTCGCCGCAATGGAGCGGGCGTCCATCAGGGCCACGGCGCTCAGCTGACCGTTGCCCGGCTTGGAACCCTCGCGATTGGGGAAGTTGCGCGTGGTGTGGCGGATCGAAAGGCCGTTGTTGGCAGGCGTGTCGCCGGCGCCGAAGCACGGGCCGCAGAATGCCGTGCGCACGATCGCGCCGGCCTCCATAAGGTCGTAGATATAGCCGCGGCGTGTAAGCTCGAGCGCCACGGGCTGGCTCGTGGGATAGACCGACAGCGAGAACTCGCCGCAGCCGGTGTTGGCGCCCTTGAGCACGCGGGCAGCCTGGACCACGGAGTCGTAGTTGCCGCCCGAGCAGCCGGCGATAACGCCCTGCTGCACGTGCAGCTTGCCGTCGACGATCTTGTCGAGCAGGCTAAAGTGCGTCTTGCCCTCGCCGATCTTGGCGGCCTCAAGCTCCACCTCGTGCAGGATGTCCTCGAGGTTCTCGTTGAGCTCGTCAATCTCAAAGCCGTTAGAAGGATGGAACGGCAGCGCGATCATGGGCTTGATACTCGACAGATCGACTTCGACGCAGCCGTCGTAGTAGGCAACATCGGCGGGCTTGAGCTCGCGGTAGTCCTCGCCGCGACCGTGCATGGTCAAAAACGCGTGCGTGTCCTCGTCGGTGGCCCAGATGCTCGACAGGCAGGTGGTCTCGGTGGTCATGACGTCGACGCCGTTGCGGTAGTCGGTCGTCATGCTCGCGATACCGGGGCCCACGAACTCCATAACCTTGTTCTTAACGTAACCCTTGGCAAAGACGGCACGGATGATGGCGAGCGCCACGTCGTGCGGGCCAACGCCGGGGCGCGGGGCGCCCGTGAGGTAGATGGCGACGACGCCGGGATAGGCGACATCGTAGGTGTCGCGCAGCAGCTGCTTTGCCAGCTCGCCACCGCCCTCGCCCACGGCCATGGTGCCCAGAGCGCCGTAACGGGTGTGCGAGTCGGAGCCCAGGATCATCTTGCCACAGCCGGCGAAGTTCTCACGCATAAAGGAGTGGATGACGGCGATGTGCGGCGGGACGAAGATGCCGCCGTACTTCTTGGCCGCGGAAAGGCCAAAGACGTGGTCGTCCTCGTTGATGGTGCCCCCCACGGCACACAGCGAGTTATGGCAGTTGGTGAGCACGTAAGGCAGCGGGAACTGCTCCATGCCCGAAGCGCGCGCCGTCTGGATGATGCCGACAAAGGTGATGTCGTGGCTCGCCATGGCGTCGAAGCGAATCTTGAGCGCCTCGGAGTCGCCGGACGTGTTGTGTGCTTGAAGGATCGAATACGCAATGGTGCCACGCTTGGCATCCTCGGGCGTCTGCTTAATACCGCGCTCGGCAGCCTCGGCCGCAGGCACAACCTCGCTGCCGTTACGCAGGTAGATGCCGTCCTCGTACAGCTTGACCATACTGTCTCCCACTCTGCCCAAAAGATTTGGGCGCATAGCATACATTCGTTCAATATCGTGCCATAGAACGGTTGCGAGTGGGTTACGAATCTGCGCGTTCACTTTATCTCAGTAAAGCAAAGGACGAGCCCCTTGCATCACTCTCTGGACAAGGAGTGTCCCAAAGTGCCGGCACAGACGATATGAGCAGGACATAAAAACATTGAGAGCCCCTGCTGCATGAAAGACCGCGGATTAGGCCGACAATGGTGAGTGTCTAATCCAACCGTGGCGGCCACGCCGCATTCATGGAAGGGGCTCCCATGCTCGATACTACCACCTTCGTCGGACTCGACGTCCACGCCCGCTCGATAAAGGCAGTCTCCCTCGACGTCATGACCGGGGAGGCGCGCTGCGCGACCTTCGGCTACGACGCCGGCGCCGTCGCGGGGTGGGTCCGTTCCGTGGACCCAAAGGCCAGGTGCGTGTACGAGTCCGGGGTCACGGGCTTCGACCTGCAGAAGAGGCTCTCCGGCCTGGGGGTCGACTGCGTGGTCGGCGCCGTCTCGAAGATGATCAAGCCCAGCGCGGACAGGCGCAGGAAGAACGACCGCAACGACGCCGAGTTCCTCGCCCGCATGCTGTCGGTCGGCAACGTGGTCGAGGTGTGGGTCCCCGACGACGAGTGCGAGGCCGCCCGCGACCTGACCAGGGCGCTCGAGGACGCGAGGGACTGTTAGCGTCAATATAATTTTCACCATTTCCACCAACGCATTTTCGCCAATCGCGCCAACGCGGATACGCCGGATTCGCCAACGCGGATGTGCCGCTTTCGGCGCCTAGGCGCCCTCCTCCTTCCCGTCCTCACCGCCGA
>DBEYWP010000028.1:0-18877 GCA_048183675.1 Collinsella sp.
TCGACTCGAATTCTTGACGGCCTGAACAATCGTCAATATCGGTCGGAGGGGTGGCTTTGTAAAGCCGTTTGTCTCCACCCGCGTAGCGGGTGGTTCAAAGCTGGCCGCTGCGCGGCCAGCAGACTAAAGTCTTGAATAAAAAAACCGCCCCGTATGGAGCGGTTTGCCCTTTATATATCGAGCGCCTCGGCCATCGCGGCCGTAGTGATTGCCGTGGTTCCACAGCAACTGCCCACCATTGCGGCACCGGCATGTCTCCATTCGATGCATGCGCGCGCGAAAGCTTCGGGGTTCTCGTGCCATACGGGGCCATCCTGAGTCTGGACCGGATCGCCTACGTTGGGACGCACCGTGACGGGAGTAGTCGCCGATGCAACCATCCTGGGCACCGCCGCGTTCGCGGCCGCAAGCGAACAGCAATTAACACCAACCGAATTTGCGCCGTGTTTTTCGGCGTACAAAACGGCTGCCTCGATGTTGAGGCCATCGCCCAGCAGGTCGCCTTTATCGTCAACGACAAAACTCACCAGAACAGGCATGCCGTCGGCGGCATCTCGGGCGCCGGCAAGCATGGGCTGCAGATTACGGATAGACGTCACCGTCTCGATCAGCAGACCGTCAACGCCAGCATTGAGCAAGGCGCGCGCCTGTTCGCGCGCAATGCCGCGGATTTCACGATACTCGACAGAGTCCTCGGCAAACCACTCAATACCGATCGGGCCCATTGAGCCCAGCAGTAGCTGAGGGTGCGCCTGGCGGGCATCGTCGACGGCCCCGCGATTGACCTCCGCCACGGACGGCGCAATCTGGTCGTGCTTGAGGGCATAGCTCGATGCCTGAAAGGTATTGGTAATGAGCACCTGCGCGCCGGCGGCGACATACAAGCGATGGATACGAGAAACGGTCTGCGGCTCTGCCAGATTCCAAAACGCCGGTGGAATGTCGGCGGCATCGTACTCACTCAACAGAACACTGCCCATGGGGCCCTGCGCCAACAAGGTCTCGCTCGACAAGCGGCGCGTAAGTTCCTCGGCACCAAAGCGGTTGTAATAACTCGTATCCATATATATCCCGCTATTCCTCGACGCTGATTCCCTGCTTTTCGAGATAGGCGAGCCAGCGGCTCATCGTGTCCTCGGATAGCGCATGCTCCATCATGCAGGCCTCGGAATCGGCTCGCTCAAATTCGACACCGAGCTCCTGAACCAAAAACGTGCGGATGAGGCGATGACGGTACCAGATAGCCGTGCCAACCTCGCGGCCGCGATCGGTCAGGATCACCTTGCCGTAGTGCGATTGCTCGACAAGCTCGGATGCCTTGAGCGCCGAAACCGCTTTATTGACCGATGCCTTGGAGACGCCAAGGCGCTGCGCGATGTCGACCGATCGCACGCCGTTGGTTTCCCCCTCTTCGCTTTCAATGCGAACCATGCACTCCAAGTAGTCTTCGTTCGCCACCGTCAGATGTAGTTCGCGCGAGCTATTTGTCGTATCCATGATCTTCCGTCCCTTCTGCATTCAATGGCTGATTCTACCCCATCCAAGCGTCGTGGTATGCCGTGGCATACCGTGCTAGAGTTCTTGTTGCACACGACGACCAAGATTGGAGCGGTCTTTATGGAAAACACCACCACGAGCCCCGATGTCCTCGAGCGCTTTTTGCGCTACGTCCAGATCAACACGCAGTCCGAGGACGCAAACTGCGACCAGGTACCCTCGAGCGCCGTTCAGTTTGACCTTGCCAACGTGCTGGCTGAAGAGCTGCGCGAGCTTGGTGCGGAAGATGCCCACGTGACCGAGCACGCCTATGTCTGCGCGCATATCCCCGCAAGTGCGGGCGCTGAGGACAAGCCCGCCCTGGGCCTGATCGCCCATCTCGACACCACCGAAGTTGCACCGGGCGCCGGCGTGAAGCCGCACATCGTACACTACGAAGGCGGCGACCTGGTCTGCGGCACGGTTGACGGTAAGCCCGTTGCCATGAGTACCGCCAAGCTCCCCGCCCTGAATGACCTCGCGGGTGAGGACCTGGTCTGCAGCGATGGCACCACGCTGCTGGGCGCGGACGACAAGGCAGGCGTTGCCGAGATCATGTCGCTTGTCGCGCGTTTCGCTCAGGACCCTTCTCTGCCCCATCCCGCACTCGGCATTTGCTTCTGCCCTGACGAGGAGATTGGCCACGGAGCCGAGCTGTTGGATATCGATACCTTTGGCTGCAAGTACGCCTACACGGTCGACGGCGGCCCCATCGGCGAGCTGGAGTGGGAGTGCTTTAACGCCGCCGAGGCGACCGTCCGCTTTGAGGGCCAGTCCATCCACCCGGGCGACGCCAAGGGCCGTATGATCAACGCAGGCAATCTGTTCTGCGACTTCAACGCATTGCTCCCCTACGTGCAGCGCCCGGAGTATACGGAAGGCTACGAGGGCTTTTATCACCTTGAGGGTGTATCTGCGACCGTCGATCACGCCACAGCGCGCTATATCGTCCGCGACCATGACGCCGCCAAGTTCCAGCAGAAACTCGACCTTCTTGATGCCGCCGCCTCGATGCTCAACCAGCGTCTGGGTGAGGAGCGCGTGACGGTCGAGATTAAGCAGCAGTATCGAAATATGGCCGAGATCGTTCGTGACTATCCCGAGCTTATTGATGTTGCCAAGGAAGCCTACCTTGCCTGCGGCGTTGAGCCCCAGGTGCTGCCAATTCGTGGCGGCACCGACGGCGCTCAGCTGTCGTTCCGCGGTCTGCCCTGCCCCAACCTTTCCACCGGCGGCTATTGCTACCACGGCGTCAACGAGTTCGTCCCGGTCAGTTCGCTCGTCAAGATGACCGACGTGCTCCAGGAGCTCGTCGCCCGCTTTGCATAAGCCTGGCCGCACAAGTCCAAAAGACGAATCGCCCCGTCCTCAACCAAGAACGGGGCGATTTTTTTACTGCAACGAGAATAGGTTGACGCACGCCAGCCTCTTAACGCAAGGAGTGTCCCAAACTGCCGGCACAAAAGGAACGTCCCCAAGTGCCAAGTGCATCAAGAGTGTCCCCCTTGACCAGTCGTTTAAGAACGTCCCCAATGACTACCCATGTGCCAAGTGTTACGCCGATGTTTTGGCACCGACAGCGAAAACCCGCCAGAGCGAGCAAGGTGCCTTGAAACGAGGTGGCATTGATCTTTTGATCATGCCGCCGAAGTTGAAAGGCAGATTGCCGCTCTGGCGGGTTTGCAGCGTCAACTGGTTACGCGGTTTGGTAAAACCGCGTAACTCTAGTAGTTGGCTTCGTAGCCGTTGCCGTCGCCGGTGGGCTCTTCGTAGTAGTCCGAATCGCTCGAATCGCTTGAGTCATCGGAATCGTCAGAGCTGACCGATGAGGTTGCGGTACCGTTTGCGTAGTCGTCAGACGTGTTGTTGTTCAGGTCGCCAATCGTAGAGCTGGAACCGTCGGAAAGACCCATGGTGTTGGGACCCTTGGGATCCTTGCCGGCATCGACACGCTCCATCATTTCCTTGAGCTCGTCCTCGTAGACAAAGACGTAGCTCACACCGTCGATCATGGTGCTGTCATCGGCGTACGAGGGCAGGTTGGCCGAGTAGATACCGTCGACATCCATACCGCGCATGGCGTTGACCGTAGCCACGATATCCTGAACGCTCATATCGGTTACGAGCATATCGGACAGCGAATTGACCAAGCCAAAGATCTTCGTGGCATCGAAGTTATTGAGAATCTGGTTGGCAAGGGCGCCAAGCACCTGACGCTGGTGGCGCATGCGCGTGTAATCGCCGTCGGCATAGGTGTAGCGGCAGCGGGCATAGGTAAGGGCGGTGGCACCGTCCATATGCTGCTGGCCAGCGGTAATCTTAATATCCAGGTGCTCGGGGTCGTCAACATCATCGGTTGCGTTAATGTCGATACCGCCAACCGAATCAATCAGCGCCTGCATACCGTCGAAGCTGACCTCGGCATAGTGGGAAATCTGAACACCGCACAGCTCGTTGACCGCCTCGACCATGGCCTCGGCGCCGCCAACGGTATGGCAGGCGTTGATCTTCATGGTCTCGCCCTTGTACTCGACCTTGGTGTCGCGCGGAACGGAAATGAGCGTCGCCTGCTTTTGCGTGGGGTCGATGCGTGCCAGGATAATCGAGTCGGCACGATACGTATCCTCGCCCGGACGGCCGTCGGTGCCAAGAAGCAGCACGTAGAACGGATCCTTTGCCTCATCGGTGTCAACCAGAACCCGACGCAGATTATCGGTAATGACATTAGAATCGCCGAGCTTGCCCATAATGGTGGCAAACCACAGGCCGGCAGCGGTAGTGGCACTCAGCAGCACACCAAGCACGACAATGAGCGCGACGTGACGAATCGTGTGGCTACGACGACGTTGACGAGCGCGCTCGGAATAGCGAGCCACGTTATCGCGACTGTAGATCTTGGCCTGCGCACCAGTTGAGGGTCTTCGGGCGGTGGTATCCGCGAGGGGCTTTTTATTAAACATAGGCAACCTGTATTAGTAGATGACGGGATCGGGGACGGAAGCATGCTCGACATGCGCGCCGAGCGCCTGCAGCTTTTCGACAAACTGCTCGTAGCCGCGCTTGATGTGATGGATGGCCGAAACCTCGGTCGTCCCGTCGGCGATCAAGCCCGCTACGACGAGGGCCGCTCCGCCACGCAGATCGGGCGAGGTAACCTGTGCACCCGAGAAGCCCTTAACGCCATGAATCATGGCATGATGGCTCTCGATACGAATGTCGGCACCCATGCGCACCAGCTCAGAGGCAAACATAAAGCGATTCTCGAAGATGTTCTCGGTAATAACGGAACTGCCGTCGGCAAGGGCGGAGAGCACCATAATCTGCGCCTGCATGTCCGTCGGGAAGCCGGGGAACGGAAGCGTCTGGATGTCGACCGGCTTGATACGCTCGGCACGGTTCACATGGACGCCATCCTCGACGCGCTCGCAGTCGATACCCATGAGCTCCATCTTCTTGAGAACCATGCCCAAGTGAATGGGGCAAAAACCCGTGACGTCGACACCGCGATCGTCGGCCATCAGCGCGCCGGCGACGATAAAGGTACCGGCCTCGATGCGGTCGCCCACTACGCGATGGGTAACGGGATGCAGCTCTTCCACGCCCTCGATGGTCACGACAGGCGTACCGGCGCCGACAATCTTAGCGCCCATCTCGTTGAGCATGTTGGCGAGATCGACGATCTCGGGCTCGCGGGCGGCATTGTCGATAACCGTGGTACCCTTCGCGCGCACGGATGCCATAATGAGGTTCTCGGTCGCACCGACACTGGCGAACTCGAGCGTGACGGTGGTACCGCGCAGACCTTGGGGCGCATTAGCGTTGATGTAACCGTGGGCGGTATCGAACTCAACGCCCAGGGCCTCAAGACCAAGAATGTGCATATCGATCTTGCGAGCACCCAGGTTGCAGCCGCCCGGCATGGCAATTTTGGCGCGATGGAAGCGGCCCAGCAGGGGTCCCATGACAGCGGTGGAAGCGCGCATCTTGGCAACGAGCTCGTAGGGGGCCTCCCATGAATCGACCTGAGAGGTATCAATCTCGAGTGTGTGCTCGTCGAGAACATCGATCGTAGCGCCCATGCCTTTGAGCACCTTGCCCATCACGTGGACATCGGAAATATCGGGCACGTTCTGCAGCGTCGTCTTGCCCGGCGCCAGAAGCGTTGCCGCCATGAGTTTGAGCGCGGAGTTCTTGGCGCCCGAAACGGGCACGGAGCCTCCGATGGCGTGGCCACCCTCAACGCGGATAATATCCAAGGTCTACCCTTTCAAAAAGCATGCCCGGGGTGGCTGGGCCATCCCGGGCATGATGTGTTCGCAAATGGTCGAACGCTAAATCGTTTGACTATTGGGCAAGCTTGAGCTTACACCATGCGATTTCATTATAGAGGTAGGCGCGGCGTGCATCATCCTCCGACAAATTACCCAGCTTCTCTTCAAAACCTTGAATATCAGCTTTAAGCTTGTCGGCATCGACGGTCGCCAAATCGCAAGCGCGCTCGGCGAGAACGGTCACGACATCGTCCGCAACCTGGGCATAGCCGCCGGCCACGGCAAACGTGTGGTCGACAGTGCCCATGGCCTTATCGGAAACGCGAACGTAACCGCGGTCGATCGTGCAGATCTCGCTGGAGTGAGCAGGCAGAACGCCAAACTCGCCATCCGTGGACGGAATCGACACAAACGCAGCGTCGCCCTCATAGGCGCAGCTCACGGGGCACACGATGCGGATACGCATAACCTACTTCTCCCCCATCTTGCGGGCGCGCTCGCGCACGTCCTCAATCGTGGAAGCATAGCGGAAAGCCTGCTCGGGCAGGTCATCGGCCTTGCCGTCGACAATCTCGGCGAAAGAGCGGACGGTATCCTCGACGCGGACGTAGACACCGGGGTTGCCGGTGAACTTCTCGGCGACGTGGAAGGACTGCGAGAGGAACTGCTGAATCTTACGGGCACGGTTGACCGTAAGGCGCTGCTCCTCGGACAGCTCGTCCATACCCAGAATGGCGATGATGTCCTGAAGGTCGGAGTACTCCTGCAGGAGCTCCTGGACCTTGACGGCGACACGGTAGTGCTCCTCGCCGACGATCGAGGGATCGAGAGCGTCGGAGGAAGACGCGAGCGGGTCGATAGCCGGGAACAGGCCGAGCGACGAAATGCTACGCGAAAGAACCGTGGTGGCGTCGAGGTGCGTAAACGTCGTGGCAGGCGCCGGGTCGGTCAGGTCGTCTGCGGGGACGTAGACAGCCTGGACGGAGGTAATGGAGCCCGTCTTGGTCGAGGTAATGCGCTCCTGGAGGTCGCCCATCTCGGTTGCCAGCGTGGGCTGGTAACCAACGGCGGACGGCATACGGCCCAGCAGTGCGGAAACCTCGGAACCTGCCTGGGAGAAGCGGAAGATGTTGTCGATGAACAGCAGAACGTCCTGGCCACGATCACGGAAATACTCAGCGGTGGTAAGGCCGGCCAGACCGATGCGCAGACGCGCTCCGGGCGGCTCGTTCATCTGACCATAGACCAAGCAGGTCTTGTCGATAACGCCAGACTCGCTCATCTCGAGGAACAGGTCGGTGCCCTCGCGGGTACGCTCGCCGACGCCGGTGAACACCGAGGTGCCGCCGTGCTCCTGGGCGAGGTTGTTGATGAGCTCCTGAATCAGAACGGTCTTGCCGACACCGGCGCCGCCGAACAGGCCCGTCTTGCCGCCACGGATGTAGGGCTCGAGCAGGTCGACGGCCTTGATGCCGGTCTCGAAGATCTCGGTCTTGGTGGTGAGCTCGTCGAAACGGGGCGCTGCATGGTGGATGGGGTAGAACTCCTCCACCTCGGGCATGGGCTTGCCGTCGACGGGCTTGCCCATGACGTTCCAAATGCGGCCGAGCGTCTTGGGACCAACGGGCATCTTCATGGGCTCACCGGTATCGGTGGCGATGAGGCCGCGCTGCAGGCCGTCGGTCGAGGACATGGCGACCGTGCGGACGACGCCGCCCGGAAGCTGGCTCTCGACCTCGAGGATCGTGCTCAGGTGACCGATCGGGGTCTCGGCCTCGACCGTGAGCGCGTTGTAGATCGGGGGCACCGCGCCGTCAAACTTGACGTCGACGACAGGGCCGATGATTCGCACGATGCGACCATCACCGGCAGTCGTCTTCTTGGTGGCTTCCTCGACCGCAAGCTTTACGGTGTTATTAGCCATTACTGTTCCTCCAATGCTGAGGCTCCGCCGACGATCTCGTTAATCTCGGTCGTGATCGAAGCCTGGCGCACGCGACTATACGTGCGGGTAAGGGTCGAGATGATCGCGGTGGCGTTTTCCGTCGCGGAGTGCATGGCCTTGCGGCGTGCACCCTGCTCGGCAGCCGCCGAATCGATCAGGGCCTGGTAGATGACCGTCAGGATATAAGACGGCACAAGCTTGCCGAGAACATGCTCGGGAGAGGGCACGAACTCGAACGTGGACGAGATGCGCTTAGGGGCGTCGGTCTCGTTCTTACGCGGACCGTGGGCCATAGCGATCATCTCGGGGTCGAGCGGCAACAGATGCTCGACGCGAAGCTCCTGATCCACGCGGTTCTTGGCGTGGTGGTAGACAAGCTCGACACGGTCAAGCTCACCGGCACGATACGCATCGCAGATATGAGAGGAGATCATGCGGGCCTGATTGAAATCGGGCTCAGAGGAGTTGCCCTCAAAGTGCATGACGACGTTTGCGCGGTCACGGAAATACGTGGCCGGCTTACGCCCGCACGCGATGATCTCGCACTCGATGCCGTCGTTCGCCCAAGAAGCGGCGAGCTTTTCGGCCGTGCGCTCCACCGTCGTATTGAAACCGCCGGCAAGGCCGCGGTCCGAGGCAATAACGACAATCAGGCCATGCTTGACGTTCTCATGCTTCTGCAGCATGGGATCGGTGCCCGAACAGGAAGCGTCGCCGGCGACCGTCAACATGACGTCGGTCAGCGCCTCCTTATAGGGCTCGGCCTGCTTGGAGCGATCGAGGGCACGACGGATCTTGGCCGTAGAGACCATCTCCATCGTGCGCGTGATCTGCTTGGTCGTGGTAACCGAGGAGATTCGCTTCTTAATGTCGCGAAGGTTGGCCATGGGGCTTAGTTCTCCTCTGATCCAGAAACATCCGAATGGTGCTTGACCATGAACTGCTGCTTGAAGTCGCCGATGACGCGCAAGAGCTCAGCCTTGGTGTCATCATCGATCTTCTTGGCGCGAACCTTGTCGAGCAGCGAGCCAAAGCCATTGTCCATGTACTCGATGAGCTCGGCACGGAAAGGCAGCACGTCGGCGATCTCCAGGTCATCCAGGAAGCCCTCGTTGCCAGCGAACAGCGTAACGATCTGCTCGCCAACCTCAAACGGCTTGTAACGCGGCTGCTTCAGGAGCTCGGTCATGCGGGCACCATGGGTCAGCTGCTTCTGAGTAGCCTCGTCGAGGTCGGAGCCAAACTGGGTAAAGCCGGCGAGCTCCTGGTACGAAGCGAGGTCCAGACGGAGGTTGCCGGCGACCTGCTTCATAGCCTTGGTCTGCGCGTCGCCACCGACGCGGGACACGGAGATGCCCACGTCAACTGCCGGGCGCTGGCCCTGGAAGAAGAGCTCGGACTGCAGGTAGATCTGACCGTCGGTAATGGAAATGACGTTGGTCGGAATGTAGGCCGAGACGTCGCCGTCCTGGGTCTCGATGATCGGCAGAGCCGTCATGGAGCCGTAGCCGTTCTTCTTGGACATCTTGACGGCACGCTCGAGCAGACGAGAGTGCAGGTAGAAGATGTCGCCAGGATAGGCCTCGCGTCCGGGCGGACGATGCAGCGTCAGCGACATCTGACGGTAGGCCACAGCCTGCTTGGACAGGTCATCGTAGATGACGAGCACGTGGCCACCGGGGTTGGTCTCGCTGGCGGGCTTGCCGTCCTCGCCGTTGTACATGAAGAACTCGCCGATAGCGGCACCGGCCATAGGCGCGATGTACTGCATAGGGGCGGAATCGGCAGCGGTGGCCGAAACGATGATGGTGTAGTCGAGCGCACCGTGCTGAGCGAGGGTCTCGCGGATGTTGGCAACCGTGGAGGCCTTCTGGCCGATGGCGACATAGATGCAGACCATGCCCTTGCCGCGCTGGTTGAGGATAGCGTCGATGGCAATGGCGGTCTTACCGGTCTTACGGTCGCCGATGATGAGCTCTCGCTGACCGCGACCAATAGGCACCATGGAGTCGATGGCCAACAGGCCGGTCTGAACCGGCTCGCACACCGGGGTACGGTCGATGACGCCGGGGGCCTTGAACTCAATGGGACGACGGTGCGTGGCGACGATGTCGCCCAGGCCGTCGATGGGCTGGCCGAGCGGATTGACGACGCGGCCGAGCATGGCGCGGCTCACAGGGATATCCATAATGCGACCAGTGGTGCGGCACTCGTCGCCTTCCTTGATGGAGTCGACGGCACCAAACAGAACGGCGCCGACCTCGTCACGGTCAAGGTTCTGGGCAAGGCCAAAGACGGTCTCACCGGTATCGGAGCTCTTGAACTCCAGAAGCTCGCCTGCCATGGCGCTCTTAAGGCCGGAGACGCGCGCGATGCCGTCGCCTACCTCGTCGACCGTTGAAACCTCATGCGTATCGACCGTCGCGGAGAGGCTCGTAAGCTGCTCCTGCAGTTTCTTGGCGATATCCTGGGCATTGAGGGTTTCGGACATTAGGCTTCACCTCCGTACGAATTAGCAGAGTTTGCGAGGGTCTCCTGCGCGATGCGCAGCTGCGTCTTGACGGAAATGTCACGACGCTCGCCGCGGGCCTCGAGCACAAGGCCGCCCACGATAGACGGGTCGACCTGCTCGATAAGGAATACCTTGCGGCCGAAGTCCTGCTCGCATTTCTTAGTGATGGTTTGACGCAGCTCGTCGTCGAGCGGGATCGCCGTGGTGACGGTCACGCCCACTACATCCTCGTCTTCCTCGGCAACATACTTAAAGGCAGCTGCCACCTTGGGAAGAAGGTCGAGCTGGTCGCGCTTGGACATGGTGTCGAGCACGGCGATGATCTCGGGGCTGGCAGAAGCCAGGCGCTCGATCATCTCGAGGTCCTCGAACACATGGTTCTCGGCCTTGGCGGCTTCCATGAGGGAGCGCGCGTAGGTCTCGAGCACCTTGTCCTGATAGCGGCTAGTCGGCATTCAGGCTACCTGCTTCCTGGATGTAGCGCTCGATGAGCTTCTTCTGCTCGGCATCGTCCTCGAGTGCCTCGCCCACGATCTTGGTGGCGACGGCAACGGACAGGTCGGCGATGGAGCTCGCGGCACCGGCGTAGATGGACTTGCGCTCGTCCTCGACGGTCGTATGGGCCTTGGCGATGATCTCCTCGGCCTCCTTGTGAGCAGCCTCGATGATACGGGCGCGCTCGGACTCGGCGTCCTTACGGGCCTCGAGAACAATGTCGGCAGCCTGACGACGGGCGTCGGTGACGATCGAGTCGGACTCAGCGCGCTTGGCGATAGCCTCCTGCTTGGTCTTCTCGGCCTCGTCGAGGCTCTCCTCGATCTTCTTGCCGCGCTCCTCCATGGTCTTCATGATGCCCGGCAGGGCGACCTTGGCCAGCACGATCCAGATAATCAGGAAGGCGATAAGCGCCGGGATGAACTCCGCCATCTTAGGGATGAGGATGTCCGCACCGGCAGCGCCGTCCTCAGCGAACGCGGAAACCGGCATGAGCAGCGCGGCCGCGGACGCGGAGAGTGCGATCGCGCTCTTCTGGGATGAAAGATTCATACTTGACGCTCCGTGCTATTTAACGATCAGCGCGACAACGAAGCCGATCAGAGCCAGAGCCTCGCCGAAGGCGGAGCCCATGATGAAGACGGTGAACACGCGGCCCTGGACCTCAGGCTGACGGGCCATAGCACCCGTAGCACCCAGAGCAGACAGGCCGATAGCAAGACCAGCGCCGATAACACCGAGACCGTAACCGATAACTCCCACGATTCCTCCTTTGTCGTGCGTGTCTTATTTCACGCAGGATAACCTTTTTATAACTGCCGGACTCCATGGGTACGGGCACCGGCGGTTTAACGAATTGCCTTACCTTTAAGGCGCGAACGGAAGACTACTCCTCCTCCGCGACCTCCTCTGCCTCGGAGACATACACGGCGGTAAGGACCGTGAAGACGTAAGCCTGGATGGCGCCGACCACAAGCTCGATCGCATAGATCAGGATGAGGATGGCAAGCCAGGCCAGCGAAGGCAGGGCGCCGACGGCGTGGGCCGCGGAAACCTGCTGAAGCAGCGGCTGCATGAACATGCTCGCCATGATGGCGAACGAGCCCATGACCACGTGTCCTGCGAACATGTTGCAGAACAGACGGACGGCGAGCGTGATGAGGCGCAGGAAGGTCGAGAAGAGCTCGACGACCCACACGAGCACGTTCATCGGGAAGCTCACGCCCTGCGGGGCGAGGCTCTTGATGTAGCCAATCACGCCGTGAGCCTTGCATCCGTAGTAGATGAAGTACACGAAGGCGAAGATGGCGAGCGCGGCGGTGGAGCCGATTGCGCCGGTGCCGGGCTTCATTCCCGGGATCAGGCCGATTATGTTATTGATCAGGATGAACAGGAAAAGCGAGCACAGGAACGGGAAGTGCTTCTTCCAGTTCTCACCCACGACGCCCTTGCCGATATCGTTCTCGACGTACTCGATGATGTACTCGAAACCGTTGACGAAGAAGCCCTTGGGAACCAGGGTCTGCTTCTTCTTGAACACGGCCAGGACGATCAGGAGCACGATCGTGGAGACGATCAGCCAAAACGAGTACTGCGTGATGCCGCAGCTCAGATCGCCCACGACAGGGGTGGAGCTGAACTCGCTGACCAGATGATTAATCTCATCAGGCAGCTTTTCAAAAATTTCCACGACTTACCTTTCGACCTCATGAGGATCTCGCAGCGCCTTGGCGACACGAACTGTGCAGGCGGCCATAAAGGCCACAAAGCCGATCGCCTCGCCCAGGAGGAACATGCGAAATGCCTCTCCGAACAACACAAACACAACCAAGGTAAAGACGAGCAGGGCGATCGCCGAGACCGCCAGACTCACCATACCCTTGAGCATGTCCGCATTCTGCTTATCGTCAAGAACCGGCTTGAGCGTAAAGACAAAGGGAAGAAAGGCGACCGCGCCCGCGATGGCGCCTGCAACGATAGCGAGCAGATCGGCTATCTGAAACATTGGCGTCCTCACTTTCCTTTTTTAACGCCTCACAGAACAGTTCCCGCCAAACATTGGTGACTATTGTACGAGCCAATCGCTAAAGTACAACCGAAAAAGCATCGGTTAATACGCACCTGTTCGTTTTCTTAAGACCTTCTTTATGCCGCAGGTACGGTAATACGTTTTTCTCGAACCCTGCAGGGCAAAACGTCCATTAACTAAAGGTGCGCACAGGCGTCTTCTACTTGCCCGCGCGCACCATTTCTTCCAATTTGCAGCCGCGGCCGTCTTAGCCCAGCGACTAGAGCGTGCCGTAGATGCGATCGCCGGCGTCGCCCAGGCCGGGAACGATGTAGGCAGCCTCGTTGAGATGGTCGTCGATAGCGCAGGTATAGATATGCACATCTGGGTCCTTCTCGGTCAGCGACTTGAGGCCCTCGGGAGCAGCGACGATGCACAGCATGCGGATGTCCTTGACACCGCGCTCGCGCAGGTAGCTGATGGCCATCTCGGCCGAACCGCCCGTGGCGAGCATGGGGTCGACGACCAGGCAGATGCGCTGGTCGATATCCTTGGGCATCTTGCAGTAATACTCATGCGGCTCATGGGTAACCTCGTCGCGTTCCATACCGATGTGGCCTACGCGAGCGGAGGGCACCAGGTCGAGAATGCCGTCGACCATGCCAAGGCCCGCACGCAGGATGGGCACGATGGCGAGTTTCTTGCCGGCGAGCTGTTTGAACGTGGCGGTAGTGATGGGGGTCTCGACCTCGACGTCTTCCATAGGCAGGTCGCGCATGGCCTCGTAGCCGTCAAAAAGCGCGAGTTCGCGCACGAGCTGGCGGAACTGGTTGGTGCCGGTGTTTTTGTCGCGCAGGATCGACAGCTTGTGCTGGACGAGCGGATGATCGACAAGCGTCACACGGGACGCATCGTAGGTGACGGTCATGGGTTGATTGCCCCTTTCGTTGCGGCCGCAAAACGGCCTTGCTGACAAGGCGCGCAGCAATGTTGCCGCCGCACGCCATGCATAAGTTTAGCGGTTTGTTGTATCGAGCAGCCCATCGCAGCCCTACTGTGCGGTACTGAGCGAGCGCTTGACTGCATCACGCCAGCCCGCAAGGTTTTGCTCGCGACGCTCGGCGGACATATGGGGAAGGAAGGTCCTAACGATCTGGGCATTTTGCTCCAGCTCTTCAAGGTCTTCCCAATAGCCGACGGCAAGACCCGCCAAGTACGCGGCACCGATTGCCGTAGTCTCCACCGTCTCGCATTGCAGCACGGGGATATCCAGCAGGTCGGCCTGGAATTGCATGATGAACTCGTTGCGTGAGGCGCCGCCATCGACGGACAGGCGCTCGATCGAAAGTCCCACGTCCTGCTCCATGGCGCGCAGCACGTCATAACTCTGATAGGCCATGGACTCGCAGGCCGCACGCACAATGGTCGCGCGACTCGAGGCACCGGTCAGACCGCACACGATACCGCGGGCACGCGGGTCCCACCAGGGAGCGCCCAGGCCAGCGAAGGCGGGGACGAAGTAGCAGCCCTCGTTGTCGTTGATCGAAGCGGCGAGTTGCGCGGACTCGCTCACACTCGAGATGATGCCCATGTTGTTGCGCAGCCAGTTCATGGTTGAGCCAGCGGCAAAGATAGAACCCTCGAGCGCATAGCTGATCTTGCCGTCCGCGGCGATACCGATCGTGGAGACCAGACCGTTCTTGGATTCGACGAGCTCGTCGCCGGTGTTCATGAGCATAAAGCAACCCGTGCCATAGGTGTTTTTGGTCTGGCCGGGATGGAAGCAGCAGTGGCCGAACAGCGACGCCTGCTGATCGCCCGCCACGCCCATGATGGGCGGCATGTTGGTCATGATGTCGCTCGCGACGCGGCCGTAGTCGCCCGAGCTCCAGCGAACCTCGGGCATCATGGAACGTGGAACGTCAAAGAGCGCCAGCAGGTCGTCGTCCCAATCGAGCGTATGGATATTAAAGAGCGCCGTGCGGCTGGCATTGGTGTAGTCGGTGGCAAAGACCTGGCTGCCGGTAAGGTTGTAGATGAGCCAGGTGTCGATGGTGCCGAACATGAGGTCGCCCGCCGCCGCGCTCTCACGCGCACCGTCGACGTTGTCGAGGATCCACTGCACCTTGGAAGCCGAGAAATACGGATCGAGCGTGAGTCCCGTGCGGGAGCGCACCAGCTCTTCTGCGCCCCGCTCGACCAGCTCGTCGATCAGAGGTGCGGTGCGACGGCATTGCCACACGATGGCGTTATAGATGGGTTGGCCGCTTATGCGGTCCCACACCACCGTGGTCTCGCGCTGGTTGGAGATACCGATGGCGGCGATGCGGTCAGAATGGATGCCGCTCTTAAACTGGACCTCCATCATCACGCCGATCTGGCTGGCAAGCACCTCCATGGGGTCTTGCTCTATCCAACCGGGACGCGGGAAGCTGGTTTTGACGCTACGACGTGCCTGCGCGACGATGCAGCCGTACTCGTCGACGATGGTCGCAAGTACCGAGGTGGTGCCGCAGTCGAGCGCCATGATGTAGGAACCGCCAAAGTTAAACGAGGCATCTTCCATGCCCAGGCTGCCCAGATTCAACGACATCGCTTACACCTTTCTATTGCATCGGGTCGGACAGGACCCGTTCGATCTCTGATGCGGGAAGTGCGCCTTGGCGCAGGATCTGGAGCCCGCCGTGCTGGAACGACACGATGGTCGAGGCGTCGCGACACGGGGTCTCGCCGGCGTCGACGGCAACATCGACCCCCTCCAGGATGCGACCTTCGACGGCGACAAAGCTTGCCGGCGAGGGCGCGCCGTGTGTGTTGGCGCTCGTGCAGGCGAGGGGACTGCCGCAGGCGCGGATGAGCGCTTGGACCACGGGAGAGGCCGAAGCGCGCAGGGCCACGGTGTCGTCGGCAGCACGCATATAGGTCGGCACGCAGGGAGCCGCCTTGACCACGATAGTCAGGGCGCCCGGCCAGCATCGTCGGGCAAGCACGCGGGCCTCTTCCGGGATATCCACGCCATAGCGGTCGAGTGCTTCGACGCCATCGACCAGCCAAGCGACGGTTTGCGTGAGTTCACGTTGCTTGAGAGTGAAGATACGGCGGTAGCCGGTACCGAGCGCAGGGACCGCGGCGCCATTGACGGCAGCCTGCGGATCGCGCGGCCATGATGGGAATTCGCCTGTATCTTGGGGCACGGCGTCCGAGAAGGCGTTGACTGCCACGGCGACACCGTAGACCGTCTCGGTCGGGATCAACGCCAGGCCGCCACAGCCGAGCACCTCGGCCGTACGCTCGACGGCGAGCCGATGCGGCTCGCGCGCTCCCTCGTATACCCGGTAGACCGTCTGCATGTGTATGCCAGCCCCTTACGCTTTGGTGCAAGTTTGTTTACTGTGGGGCATTCTCGCACGAAACGTTCAACCTATTTGCCCAGAGCGCATGTTGGTTTGGTGAGCGGCTCTAGTAGTCGGTGAAAGTGAGGGGGTTAATTGAAGATTTTTAGCGCGCAAGCGTAACGGTACGATCGGGAAACTCGATGCTTGCAACCAGTTTTCCGCCGAGGCTCTCTGCGTACCTGCTCAGCGTGTCGAGCCTCATCGAACCCAACTCCCCACGCTCGAGCTCGGATACACGTTTTTGAGAAACGCCCATCGACTGGGCGACCGACGCCTGTGTTAGATCTTTTAACCTGCGAATCTGAGCAAGCTTATAGGCTTCGATACGATCGCGAGTCCTCTCCTGCTCGGCGGTAATGGAGTCGCGTGTTATCCCGCGAGATTCCATATACTCATGCAGTTCCATCTCGATCGAGCCTCCTTACGTGGCGACGGTATATTTGCTCGGCCCTTGGAATGTTGATCGCATACCAACCGTTCCATTTTGCCCTTGACGATCCCGCTCGCGACTTATCACCCGCCAATAGCAATACCGCCTGGCGCTTGGGGTCAAAGGCGAAGAGGATGCGAATCACCTGCCCACCACACGACGTCACTCTCAGCTCCTTTAAATGATGAAGCTTCGAGCCCTTTACGCGGTCAACCAGCGGACGACCAAGGCTGGGACCTTCCTTCTCGAGCACCAAAAGGTCTGCATAAATCTGCTTCAGCGTAGCTTCATCCTGCTCATCAAGCCAAGGTTCAATGTAATCAAGCACGATACGGTACCGATGCAGCTGATTTGACATACCTTTCTCCTTCTATAGTAGAAGTTTTACGGTATATTGCAAGGACAAACTTGCGCAAATGTCTATTTATTCAGCTTAAATACGCTGTTTGGGCTCGGTGACGATGGCTCGAACGATGCGGGGACGATCGGTGAGGTCGTGGACGATACGCACGTCCGAAAGGCCTGCTTGACGACAGAGCTCGGCCGCGGCGTCGAGCGCGCCCTCGTAGAGCTCGCAGGCAAACAGGCCGCCGGCACGCAGCATGTAGGGCGCCGCGTTGAGCAGGCGGCGGAAGATATCGAGACCGTCGGCACCGCCCTCGAGCGCCAGATCGGGCTCAAAGTCCTTGACCTCATGCGGCAGCGAGCGCATGACATCGGTGGGGATGTAGGGCGGGTTGGAGACGAGTACGTCAAAGGTGCCCCACTCTTCGCGGGGAATGGAACTCACCAGGTTGGTGAGGCTGAAGGCGACCTCGTCGGACGTGAGGCCAAGCGCATCGCGGTTTTTGGTAGCAAGGTCGATGGCGCGCGGCTCGATATCGGTAGCAGTGCAGGTAACGTGCCCGCGGCGCTCCCAGGCAAGGGAGAGCGAAATGCAGCCCGTGCCGCAGCCGACCTCGAGAACGCGGGCAGTGCGGGGCTCGGCTGGGGCAGATACGTTAGCCTCGGCGGCATCTTGCGCGGGAGTCGCCTGTTGGTCGTTGTCCTCAATGGCGATGCCGTATTCGTCGAGCTCGGGCTCGGGGGTTTCCATGGCCTCTGCTTCTGCCGCTTCGGCTTCTGCTGCCTGCGCGGCGGCTTCCTCGGCCTCGCGGTCGGCCAGTTCCTCGGCATAGGCGCGGCTACCGAGCACGTCGCTACCCAGCGCAGCCTCATCGGCGGCCGTCAGGTTGGCGGCACGGCGCTCGGCGGCCGCGCGTTCGTCAGCCAGCGCCGCCTCGGCTTTGCGGGCCTGCTCGACCTCATCGTTCCAAGGCAGCTCCACGCGCTGGCGGGCAGCGGCCTCGGGGCTCAGCACCTCGGCATCCAGATAGTTCAGAACTTCTTCGACGAGCATCTCGGTCTCGGGGCGCGGGATGAGCACACCGGGGGCGCACGCGACGTCGATCATGCGAAACTGCGTGCTACCGGTGATGTACTGCAGCGGCTCGCCCTTCGCGCGACGGACGACCGCCGCGTGCATGGTCTCGAGCTGCGCTGCGTCGAGCGTCTCGTCCATGCGCATATATAAGTCGATACGCGCCAGACCCGTAGCTGCGCACAGCAGCCACTCGGCAGAAAGACGGGGGTGCTCCTCGCCGCGCTCGGCCAGGTACTCCTTGGTCCACTCGAGACAACGCTTGATGGTCCAGATCTCGTTTGCCATGGGGCCCTCCCCTCTTAAGCGCCGGACGGCGCGCGAATGTCGGAGCAGATTGTAAGCGAGGCTAGCGCTTGGCAAGGGGCGATTGAAGGCGATTATCGAGAATCAGCCCAGAATTTTGCACCGGGCTCGCTCAAAGTGTTCATTCGCCGACGTCCAGATTTGCATTCGTCAAGCTTTTGGCAAGGTTGCCCAAAAACTGACCAATATCTAACCAAGAACATGCCAAATCACTTGACGCGCGACTCATCAAAAAATGCACTGCGACTTCTTGGACGATTTTTTGAGCAATATTTTCAATAGCAGATGAATGCTATTAATTACTTTGAGCAGGTAGACAACTCAAATGCCATCACAACTGATTGAATAACATCTCAAAGCAATGTGCCCAACCTAGTCATTTAAGAACGTCCCCAATGACTACATCTAAGGCGCTGCAGGTTGAGCATAAGTCAGCGAAAACGCCCCTAAGCGAGCAAGGTGACGTGAAAGAGGAGGGAAGCGTACTTTGGGTACGCGACCGACGATTGAACGTCAGATTGCCGCTTGGGGGCGTTTGCAGCGTCGAGCCGTTACGGCG
>DBEYWP010000029.1:0-14275 GCA_048183675.1 Collinsella sp.
CGCCGTAACGGCTCGACGCTGCAAACGCCCCCAAGCGGCAATCTGACGTTCAATCGTCGGTCGCGTACCCAAAGTACGCTTCCCTCCTCTTTCACGTCACCTTGCTCGCTTAGGGGCGTTTTCGCTGACTTATGCTCAACCAGCGACGTTTGCGCGCTTGTCAAGAGATTAGCCGTTGGGAAAGTGTCCAAAAATCCCACGCTCGTTCCTTTTGGATTACGTTGCCCGTGGCCGACGGCCGTGCGGCACCGGTCCGCGTGGCGGCGTATAATCGGCGGCAGATGACTTGGACGTTAGGAAACCATGACCGATAGCATGCAGCAGATGGCGCTCGACACGCTCGGCGCCTATTTTGGCTACACCTCGTTTCGCCCGGGACAGGACCGCATGGTCGATGCGATCCTTGCCGGTCGTGATGCGCTGGGTGTTATGCCCACGGGCGCCGGCAAGTCCATTTGCTACCAGGTGCCCGCGCTCATGCTGCCCGGCATCACCTTTGTGGTGAGTCCGCTGCTGTCGCTTATGGAGGACCAGACCCGTGCGTTGCTCGCGGCGGGTGCGCGACCCAGCTATCTCAACTCCAGCCTTACTCCGGCCCAGCAAAACACCGTGCTCAAGCGGGCGCGCGAGGGCCGCTACCAGCTTATGTACGTGGCGCCCGAGCGCTTGCTCGAGCCGCGTTTTTTGGCCTTTGCGCGGGAGGCCGCGGCGGACGGCGGCATTGGCGTGCCGCTCGTGGCCATTGACGAGGCCCACTGCGTGAGCCAATGGGGCCAGGATTTCCGCCCCGCCTATCTGCAGATTCGTGAGTTCATCGATTCCCTGCCGCAGCGCCCCATCGTGGCGGCGTTTACCGCTACGGCGACCGAGCGCGTGCGCGCGGATATTCAGCAGATGCTCGGCCTGCAAAACCCCGCGACGGTGGTGACGGGCTTCGATCGCAAGAACCTCTACTTTGGCTGCGAGGAGATGGGCGACAAGGCCAAGGCCGCGTGGGTGCGTGACTACGTGATCGCGCATTCGAGCGAGAGCGGCATCGTGTATTGCTCGACCCGCAAGACGGTCGATGCGCTGGCAGGCGAGCTTGCCGAGGCACTGGGCCCCAGCGGCATTCGCGTTGGCCGCTACCATGCCGGCATGGGCAACGACGCCCGCCGGCAAAGCCAGCGCGCCTTTATCGACGACGATATCCAGGTGATGGTTGCCACCAACGCCTTTGGTATGGGCATCGACAAGCCCAACGTGCGCTACGTGATCCACAACAACGTGCCCGAGAGCATCGAGGCCTACTACCAGGAGGCGGGTCGAGCCGGCCGCGATGGCGACCCGGCCAGCTGCCACCTGCTGTGGAACGGCAACGATTTTCGCATGCGTCGCTTTCTGATCGACCGCGGCGATGCTGCCGATGAGGCGCTCGACGACGAGCAGCGCGCATGGGCGCTCCAGAACCGCTACCGCCTGCTCAGCCAGATGGAGGGCTACTGCAATACTACCGGCTGCCTGCGCGAATACATGCTGCGCTACTTTGGCGACGAGGCCGCGGCCGAGCATGCTGCTGCGGCTGGTGCGGGCGCCACCGCCACGGATGACGCCGAGGGCTGCGGCAACTGCAGCAACTGCCTCACGCAGTTCGAGGTCGAGGACGTCACCGATATGGCCCGCGCCGCCGTGCGCTACGTGGCCGCGCGACCCATGCGCTTTGGCAAGTCGCTGATCGCCGACGTGCTTCACGGCGGCAACACCGAGCGCATTCGCCAGATGCATCTGGACGAGGACCGCGGCTACGGCGAGCTGTCGAGCGAATCGGTCGGGCGCATCAAGGACATCATCGGCCAGCTGTGCGGCCGCGGTTATCTGGCCACCTCGCAGGGGCAGTACCCGGTCGTGGGGCTGGGTCCGCGTGCCGTCGAGGTCGAGGATGAGGCGTTCGCCTTTACCGTTAAGCGTCGTGCGTCCAAGCGCAAGGCCTCGGCCCGCGCCCGCCGCGCCGTCGATCTGCTGCGCGAGGAGGCCGAGCTGGATCAGCGCCCGCGTGTTGGCGACGATGCCGAGCTGTTCGAGCGCCTGCGTGCCCTCCGCAAGGAGATCTCGACGGAGCTGGAGATGGCGCCGTACATGGTCTTTTCCGACAAGGCCCTGCGCGGCCTGTGCCGCCTACGCCCACAGACGCGCGACGAGCTTATCCAGGTCAACGGCATCGGCGAGAAAAAGGCCGACGCCTTTGGCGAGCAGTTTATGGCGGCGATTGAAGAGTTTGAGTCCGAGCATGCACGGAATGGAGCATAACGATGGCATCCGATGATAAAACCGAGCGCACTGAGGTGTCCGCTGTGCCGCTGTACCAGCAGGTTATGGACGACCTAAAGGGCGAGATCGCGCGTGGCGTGTACGCATCCGGCTCGCGCATTCCTTCCGAGATGGAGCTCGCGAAGTACTACGGCGTGGGACGCATCACCGTGCGCCGCGCCATCGAGGAGCTGTCGCGCGCGGGGTATCTCAACCGCCAGCAGGGGAGGGGCACGTTCGTGTGCGCGCCCAAGCTCAAGCGCAAGATTGTCCAGAAGGGTGATGTTCAGAGCTTTTCCGAGGGTTGCGCTGCCAACGACATGGTGCCGGGTGCGCGCCTGGTATCGCGCACGGTGGTTGCGGCGACGCGCGAGGACGCGGCGTTCTTTGGCGTAGAGCCCGGCTGCGAGCTTATCGTGGTCGAGCGCGTGCGCACGGCCGACGGCATCCCCGTCATGCTCGAGAACAACGCCTTTGTGCTGGCTGACCATCCCTATCTGCAGACACTTGCCGATAAGGACCTCACCGATAACTCGATCTTTGCGCTCGTTGCCGAGCATTCGGGCCGCGCGCCGCTCAAGTCCGACCCTTGCACCGTGGAGATTGCGCTTGCCGATGCTCAGGCGGCCCCGCTGTTGGAGGTGCCGGTCGGCGAGCCGCTCTTCTATATGGAGGCGTACTTTACCGATGCGGACGAGCGGCCCTTGCTGCTCGGACGCCAAAAGATCGTGGGCTCGCGCTACGTGTTCGACATCTAACGTCCATAGATAGAACAACATAGAACAAGTTTGGTGAAATGACTTCACGAGCGTCGTCGTGCGTGCTATAAATAGGACAACATAGAACGACCGCAGGTACGAGCTGTCGTCGTTCAAAACCGCCACACAAGGAGGAGCATCACCGTGAACGCACGCGATCTGGTTCAGGAAATTATCGAGCGCAAGGGCAAGATTGAGAACGTCTTTTGGATCGCCTGCGGCGGTTCGATGATCGACCTGATGCCGGCCAACGAGCTGCTCAAGCGCGAGGCCACCACGTTTGCCTCGACGGTCTACACGGCGCGCGAGTTTTGCCTGATGGCTCCCAAGAGTCTTGGCGAGAAATCACTCGTCATCGCCTGCAGCCACAGCGGCAATACGCAGGAGGTCGTCGACGGTTGCGAGATGGCGCTGGCAGCCGGCGCCAAGGTCGTGGCCATGACCGACTGCGAGGGCTCCAAGATTGATAACGGCAAGTGGACCACCTGGGTCTATCCGTGGGGCGAAGGCGTGCCGCAGGCCGAGGTTCCGCAAGGCATTGGCGTCCTGATGGCTGCCGAGCTGCTCGACCAGCAGGAGGGTTACGAGGCACTCGCCGACATGTACGCCGGCCTTAAGCAGATGGATGCGCTGTTGCCCGCTGCCCGTGAGAAGGTCAACGCCGAGCTGGGCGATCGCTTTGCCGAGCTCTGCCAGCAGCATAAGTTCTTCTATATCCTGGGTTCCGGCCCCAACTTTAGCCAGACCTACGCCATGGCGATTTGCTCGCTTATGGAGATGCAGTGGCAGCACTGCTGCTACATCCACTCCGGCGAGTATTTCCACGGTCCTTTCGAGGCTACCGAGCCCGGCGTGTTCTACTTTGTGCAGCTCGGATCGGGCGAGTGCCGCCCCATGGAGGAGCGCGCGCTGGCGTTCCTCAACACGCACACCGATACGGTTATGGTGCTCGATGCACTCGAGTGCGGCGTGGGCGAGGTGCCCGCCAGCGTGCGTTCGTACCTGGAGCCGATATTCTTCTACAACATGAGCTGCGAGCTGCGCGCCGCCCGCGGAAAGGTGTTCGACCACAGCCCTGAGATTCGTCGCTACATGGGCATCGAGCAGTACTAGGTAACGGGAAAAGCATTCACCTTCGATTCGCAAGCGAACAGCGTGCGTAAAAAGCGGGCCGCGCCGGTGGGTTTCCGGCGCGGCCCGCTTAGTATCGCGCATAGATTCGCAAGGTTGCGGCAGCCAGCGGCTTACTTGGCGTCGTAGGCCTCGGTATCCCACCAGTCGAGCTGGGCGATGTTGTCGCGGATGTGCTGGCAGCTCTTGTGGAAGCCCTCGAGCTCGTGCTCGGAAAGGTCGAGTGTGTAGACCTCCTCGACGCCCTCGGCACCGATCACGCACGGCAGGGAGGTAAAGATACCCTCCTCGCCATACTGGCCGGTCATAAGCGTAGAGGCCGAAAGCACGGCGTGCTCGTTGTGCAGCACGGCGGCGCAGACGCGCGCGGCGGAGTTGGCAACGGCGTACTCGGTGCACTGCTTGCCCTGGTAGGTCACATAGCCGCCCTTGCGTGCAAGCTCCTCGACCTCCATGTGGTCGAAGGCGTACTTGTCGGGGTTCTCGGCCTGAAGCTCGTTGAGGCTCTTGCCGGCGATGGTTGCGGCCTTAAAGGCGGCCAGCTGGCTAAAGCCGTGCTCGCCGATCATGTAGGCGTCGATGGACTTGGGGCTCACGCCGACCTTCTTGGAGATCTCGGTGCGCAGACGGGCGGAGTCCAGACCGCAGCCCGAGCCGATGATCTTCTTGGGATCGTAGCCGGTCAGGTGCCACAGCTCGGTGCACACGACGTCGCAGGGGTTGGAGATGCTCACGAAGATGCCGTCAAAGCCGGCGTCGACGATGCGCTTGGCAAAGGTGCGGGCGGCGTCGGTGGTAAAGAACAGCTCGCCGTCGCGGTTGCCGGCGGCCAGCGCGACCTTGCCGGCGGCGTTGACGATGACGTCGCAGCAGGCAAGTTCCTCGTAGTGGTCGTAGCAGTTGACGATCTTGGTGTTGTACGGGACAAACGAAAGGGAGTCGCGCAGGTCTTGGGCCTCGGACGTCACCTTGGCCTCGTTGATATCGCACAGGTACAGCTCATCGGCAATGCCCTGCATGAGCAGGCTGTTGGCGACATGTGCTCCTACGTGGCCCTGGCCGACCACACCGATCTTACGCGTCTGGTACATATACGTATCCTTTCGGCCGAGTTTTTCGCGTCGAACCATTGTAGCGTCCTGCTGCCACTTTGCTAGGCTAAAGTGCCGTAGATTTTTGGACATGCCTTAATCTCTACTTTTGGAGTGATCTGGGCCGCTGACGGCATCGCTGGGCGATGTGCTCGCGCGGATGGGGCCGGTCGTTGTACCATAGCTGCAACTGACTCGTAAGGAGCATCCATGCCCATTCGCATTCCCGACGCCCTCCCTGCCGCCGCGCAGCTCGAGAGCGAGAACATCTTTGTCATGACCGAGTACCGCGCGCTGCACCAGGACATCCGTCCGCTGCGCGTGCTCATCCTCAACCTCATGCCCACCAAGATCGCCACCGAGACGCAGATCATGCGCAAACTCTCCAATACGCCGTTGCAGGTGGAGGTGGACCTGCTGCGCACCAAAACGCACGAGGCCACGCACGTGAGTGCCGGCCACCTGGAGACGTTCTACCGCACGTTCGACGACATCCGCGATATCCACTACGACGGCTTGATCATCACGGGCGCGCCGGTGGAGCAGATGCCGTTCGAGGAGGTCGACTACTGGCCCGAACTCTGCCAGATCATGGATTGGTCCACCACGCACGTGCACTCTACGCTGCACATTTGTTGGGGTGCGCAGGCCGGCCTGTACCATCATTACGGTATCCAGAAGTACGACCTGCCGGCCAAGGCGAGCGGCGTGTTCGAGCATTATCTGGTGAAGCCGCAAAGCCCGCTGGTCCGCGGCTTCGACGACCGTTTCTATGCCGTGCATTCGCGCAACACCGACGTGCACCGCGAGGACGTGGAGGCTGAGCCGCAGCTTGAGGTCGTGGCCGTGTCCGACGAGGTGGGCCTGTACATCGTCAAGTCGACCGATAGCCGCCGCTTCTTTGTCTTTGGCCATCCCGAGTACGACACCGACACGCTGCGCCTGGAGTACGAGCGCGACGTGAAGCGCGGACTCAACCCTCAGGTGCCGGCGCATTACTTCCCGGGCGACGACCCCACCGCCGAGCCGCGCAACGTCTGGCGCAGCCAGGCTCAGCTGTTCTACACCAACTGGCTCAACTACTACGTCTACCAGACCACGCCCTACGACCTGGCCCGCGCCGGCGAGGAACACTAGGCTGCGATGGTACTGCTGTAGCCGTGGCTGCTGCCGCGGCTGTTGCTGTGCCGGCGGCGTGACGAGCATGGATTTTCGGACGGACGAGCGTGGATTTTCGGACGTTTACAAATCGAGCGTGGATAATCTCCCATTTTTGGCCGAGGAACGGGCTCAAAGTGGGAGATTATCCACGCTCATTTTTTAGGTGTGTAGATGCCGATGGCTCGGCTAAGAGACGGTGCGTGAAGAGGCCAAGTCGCATTCGGCGTAGTCTCGTATCTCGACGGGTTTTTCTTTCTGATAATCCGATGGACACAGGCATCTAAATGTGGAGACAGGGACCTCTCGGTAAGGCTTCTGCCTGCAGATATAAGCCATCAGCCTAAAACGTCCAAAACCGTCAAGCATTTGGTCAGTGCCTGGACAGCATTTGGTTAGACTTCGCATGAAACCGTCTGGTACGTTTGCGCCGTTCCATGAGTTGGGAGGCGACATGGGAAACATGACGGCGAATCAAAGACTTACAAGTCACATTAAAGCATGCGAACAGCAGATGAGTTGCGTGTACGCGCGCACGGCGGCGGAGGCAAAGCAGATTGAGCGGCGGGTGGCGGCGGGAAGTCTAGAGGCGGTCATGCCGGGGCTGTATGCGCGTCCGGAATACTGGTCCGAGCTCAAGTTTCGGCAGCGTTATCTGCATCGAGTGCGGGCCCTTGCGCAAAAGCACCCCGACTGGACATTTTGCTCCTATACGGCGGCTGTTATCTACGGTCTTTCGGTTTCGCATGCCAATTTGACGCACATCCATATCGCCGTGGCACCGGCACAATCAACGACGCCGGGCTCTCAGGTCGTTCGCCATCGTTATGTTCGTCAAACACGGGCCACCCAGATGGACATTGCCGTGACCGATATCGATCAAACGATTACGGATTGCCTGGTCGATGCATCGTTTGTCGAGGGCTTGATCATTGCGGACTCGGCGCTCCATGAGCAGCTTTTGTCGAAGGAACATCTCGTTGAGACGGTCGACAAGCTTGGCCTGAATCGACGCGGTGTTGTGACGGCGCGAAGTGTTGCACGGTGTGCCGACGGCCTGTCGGAAAGCGGTGGCGAGTCCAAGGCGCGCGCCCTGATGATCGAGCGCGGCTGGCAGACGCCGGAGCTGCAAATTGAGCTGTTCGACCCGGTTGAGCCGGGACGGCCGTATCGCGTCGACTACTTGTGGCGCGTGGGAGATCGGCTGATCATCGGGGAATTTGACGGATTCGTTAAAAGCGAGAAGGCGGCGGAGGAGGGCAAGCTCGCAAAGGCGCAGTTTGATGAGCGCCAGCGCGAGTCGAGGCTTTCGCTGCTTGATAACTGCAAGATTGTGCGCTTGTGCTGGGATGATCTGAGGGATCCGGGAAAGCTTGATCGCAAGCTCAAAGTTGCCGGCGTGCCGCGTGCGTGCTGAGGCGGTTGCAGGGCGTTGAGTCGCACGAGCGTGGAAATCCGGACACACGAGCGTGGATAATCGGACGCTTGTTGAATGAGCGTGGATAATCTCCCGTTTTTGGCTCGCAAGGGGGTTCAAAGCGGGAGATTTTCCACGCTCATCGTGCAGGTGCGATGCAACGGCGGTTAGGCGCTGATGATGTGGGGTAGCGGCAGGTCGTGGGCGTCGGTGGGAACGCGGTCGACACGCTGCTCGTCAAAGGCGATGCCGATGATTTGACATGCGGGCGAGAGCATGGACAGGTAGCGGTCATAGCAGCCGCCGCCGTAGCCCAGGCGCGCGCCGGTTTGGTCGAAGGCCACGAGCGGCACAACAATCATGTCGAGTGCTTCGGCAGGCACGATGGGGAAGCGGTCGCTGTCGATGTCCGTGGCCGCGAAGGCCCGCGTGGGGTGGGCGATAAACGGAGCCGCGGACGCATCGTCGACAGCAACTGCCCGCATGCACATGCGCTGACCACAAGCTGTGGCTTCGGCTGCCGAGAGCATGCACGGATAGGCCACGCGCCAGTCGCGTTTGGCGGCTGCCGCGGCAAACGCGGCAGGATTGACTTCGGAACCCATCGCGGCATAGGCGGCAACGGTGTGCGGTGTCGCGGGATCCGAGCGACCCAGTCGCTCAACAAGCCGCGCACAGATAACGGCAGACTTCGCCGCCCGCACATCCAAATCAATCGCATCGCGCCGGGCAATCACCGCTCGCCGCAATTTAGCCTTGTCCATCCCAACCTCCTCTAGCAAACCTGCCAAAAAGGGACAGGTTTATTTTGGCAGGTTTTATCTGGGTAAACAGCAAAAACAACCACGAAGGGGACGCATGCACCTTCGTGGTTGTTTTTGCTGTGATGGGCGTCTGCGGCGGTTTGTCTCGATCTGTAACAGTAACTCGGCAAAATTGGACTTAGATGTTACAGATTGAGACAAAGAGCTGGTGCCGTTCGGGAACGTCTCGATCTGTAACATCTGGAGCCGATATTGCCGTCTAGATGTTACGGATCGAGACAAACCGCCGCGGTGGGCTGCGCCGCCTCGCCCAAGCCGCAGAAAAAGGTAGATTTCCGGGCATGTCCCAAAAATCTACCTTTGTGCCTTAGCCCAGCAGGTCGACTACGTTAAAGCCGGCGTTGCTCTTGGCGATGACGTCTCGGCCGCCAAAGACACAGGTGGGCGAGACGGCTGCGATGCACGTCACGTCGGCGCCGAGCGAGCGAAGCTCACCGGGCGTGGCGGCGAGCATCTGGGCGCGGCGCTCCTCGCGTGCATGCGGATCGAGCCCGGCCAGGTAGGTCGTGTTGCGGCGTTTGGTGAGCGCGTACGGCTTCACTGGCGCGTCCATGCCGCTCACGCAGCTCACGATAAAGCCCTCAAAGGCGGCCTCGTCGGGCTCAAAGCTGCCGAGCCATTCGCCTGCGCGCGCAACGCGCTCAATCGAGGGGTCGATTGCCGGGTCGCGGTAGGTGTAGAACGCCGTCTGACGCTCGCCTGCCGCGCGGAATCCGCAGCCGTACGCGCCGCCCTTCACGCGGATCTCGTTCCACAGATAGTCGTAGGAGAGCGCGTTGGCGGCAACCGCCCAGGCGCCCGTCACGTCGATGCCCAGGCGACGCGGGTCGCACGCGCTTGCCGCAAAGCAGATGTCGCTGGGGATGACAAAGGCCTCGTGGCGGTCGCGCGGCGTCGGCACCACGAGCGCGTTGCGGCCGGCATCGGTGCTGTCGCCAGCGCCCAGCCCCAGGTCGCCCGCGGCGGCCCAGTATGCGTTAAAGTCCTCGTCGCTGCCGGTAAAGCTCGCCATGCAGCCATCGGCCACAAAGATGCGGCCTGCCAGCTCGGCAAGCTTGGCGCGCAGGTCGTCCACGCGCTCGTCAAAGTGGTCGAGCAGGTCGCGCAGGAACAGGTAGAAGTCCACGCCCGAAAGCTGCTCGCGAACCACGGCCGAAGGCGAGCTGTAGCTCATCGCGCGACCGAGCGCCGCCGAGTGGCCGTTGTTGATAAAGCCCTGCTCAAGCCCAATGCGAATCTGCGTGAGCACGTCGCGCATGCGGTCGGCGTCGGCGTCTGCCAAAAGCGTGCTCGACCATACCTCGCGCGGCAGGCTCGCCAGCGCATCGATCTTCTCGGACAGGGCGCCGGCGCTCACCAGCAGGTAGGGGCGCACGCCGTCCACTTCGGGCTGCGTCATGACTTCGGTCGTAAAGCTCAAAAAGCCGAGCTTGCCAGCGAGCAAGTTGTCGAGTTCCTCGGCCGAGTGCTCGCTCGTGGGCAGCTGTTTGAGAAGGCGGCAGAGCAGTGTCACATAGGGCAAGTCCTCAAACGCGACGCAGCTCAGGTCGAAATACTGCATGGCGTAGGCCAGACGGTTGGTGGGGATGCCGTGGCGCAGGCAGGGGATGGGCGCGGTCGTGTCCGCGACCAGCGGCGGCTCGGGGCGCGCTTCGCCAATGTCGGACACGCGCAGGCGCGGCAGCGTGGCCTTGGCCTCGGGCGTGTCTTCCGCCTCCTGCGCGGCACGCAGCGCGGCCGTGCGCTCGACCACGTCGGCCAGCTCGGCATCGGTCATGGCATCGCGCTTGGCTGCCAGCTCGGCGGCCTCGGCACCCTCCGAACCCTCGGCGGCGTCCACCGGCACCAGCTCGACTAGTGCCATGTGGTCGTTTTCCAGCACCAGCTCGCGCAGCAGGTCCTCAAAATAGCTGCCGTCCAGCTCGCCACGCAGCTCCTCGTACACCGGGCCGTACTTGAGCGCCAACGTCGCGGCGTCGTCATCGTAGAGCCAGGTGCTCAGCGCGTCGCACGCAATGGCCACGCCGTCAGCGATGCCGTAGTCGCGCTGGCGCAGGTCGTATTCGTTGCTGCTGATGATGGCTTCCAGGCGCTCGCGCGGAACGCTGTGCTCGCACAGGTCGCGGCAGGCGTCCTGGAACACGCGACGCAGCTCGCGCGCCACGCCGGGCTGCGCGTTTTGCAGCATGATGAGCTCGTAGGGCTGCAGGCTCTCGGCCGCGGTGTAGCTCACCACGTTGCCGCCCAGACCCGCCGCCAGAATGGCCTTCTTAACCGGTGCTTCGTTGGAGCCCAGCAGCGCCTCGAACAGGATATCCGCCGCGATTGTGCGCTTGCGGTCGAGTGCGCTGCCCAGTACAAGGCCCAGGCCCACCAGGGCGTTCTCGGGCGTGGTGGCCATCTCGACGCGCTTATACTCGCAGGTCACGGGCGCCTGCACGCCCAGCGGATTGGGTGCCAGCGTGGACGGGTCCTCGTCGGCGGCAACGGCTGCATCCATGCGCCGGCTCGCGGCGCTCGGCTGCGACAGATAGCGCTCGTCCAAAAAGGCCAGCGCGCGGTCCGCGTCTAGGTCGCCATAGAGCGTGATGTAGGAGTTGGAAGGATTGTAGTGGCGCGCGTGCGTGTACAGGAACTGCTCGTAGGTGAGCGCGGGAATCGCGCGCGGGTCGCCGCCACTCTCGTGCGCATAGGCGGTGTCGGGATAGAGCGCGGCGTTGACGGCGTCGTCCAGCACGCTCATGGGGTCGGACAGCGCGCCCTTCATCTCGTTGAACACCACGCCGTTATAGCGCAGCGTGCCCTCGCGCAGGCTCGCGGCGCTGCCGTCGTCCTCGGCTCCCTCCAGCAGGTCCAGCTCGTAGTGCCAGCCCTCCTGCTCAAAAATGGTGGGCTTGGTATAGATGGCCGGGTTGAACACCGCGTCCAGGTACACGTCCATCAGGTTGTATAGATCCTGCTCGTTGGTGGTGGCAACGGGGTAGATGGTTTTGTCGGGGTAGGTCATGGCGTTGAGGAACGTCTGCATGGAGCTCTTGATCAGGTCGACGAACGGCTCCTTGACGGGGAACTTGGCCGATCCGCACAGGACCGAGTGCTCAAGAATATGGAACACGCCGGTGGAATCGGCCGGCGGCGTCTTAAAGCCAATGGCAAAAGCCTTGTTTTCGTCGTCGCACGCCAGGTACAGCAGGCGAGCGCCCGAGGCGGTGTGGCGCAGCACGTAGGCGTCCGAGTCGAGCTCGGGCACGGTCTCGCAGCGTTCGACGGCAAAACCGTGGCAGGTGGTACCGGGCACTAGCAGCGCGGCGGCAGCGGCACGCGGGTCGGTTGAGGTGGTGGGCATATGCAGTCTCCTTTGACGCCCCAGCGGGGGCGAATCGAGTCGAATCCTCGAGAGTATACCCATATGGGGCCGCGGCTCTGCGGCGAACTGGAGACGATGTGGTTGGACTAGCCTAGCTAGGTTGATAACGAATGCCGCGGGTAGCCGCTGCATCCCGCTAAAGTTAAATAACACCCCGTTTACCAAATCATTTAGGAAATATATGGACTCCTAAAAAGTTCTAATACAATATAAGTCATCTATCTATAAGCTGCTGATTCCTTGCAAAGGTATGGTTGAAATGGTTGAAGCAAATAGCGTTATCCCCCTGTACAAACAGATTGTTCGTGCGCTTTCTGATTCGATCGCCAACGGCACGTACCGCCCGGGAGATAAGCTTCCGACCGAGGCGGAGCTCATCGAGCAATTTGGCGTGAGCCGAATAACGGTTCGCTCCGCAATTAAAGAAATGGAAGATGCTGGGCTTGTTGAGAGGGCCCGCGGCAAGGGCACGTTCGTTTCGTCGGACACACAGATGTATGCCGCGGACGACCGTGAGAGCTTTACCCATTCGTGCCAGCTTGCTGGAAAACAGGCGTCTACCAGGGTTCTCGCAATGGGCTGGGACTTCCCAAGCCTGCGAGACGCGAAGTTCCTAGGCGTAGACGATACCCAAAAGGTATTGCGTAGTCGTCGTCTGCGCCTTGTGGATGACAAGCCCACGATGCTGGAAACCAATAGCTATTCCGCTGCGCTTTCTTTTTTGGAGCATGAATCCCTCGAGGATTCGCTGATGGCGGTACTCGATCGCCAGGGGATCAAGATGGGTCCCAACACGCGTACGCTCGAGGTCTGCTATGCGAGCGAGCTCGAGGCGGCATACCTTAACGTGGAGCTGGACTCTCCGCTGCTTCTGTTTGTCGATAGACGTTATGCTCCAAGCGGCGAGCCGCTTTTCATCTCCCGTCAGGTGTACTGCACCGAGCGACTGAAGTTCTACTTGTAAATTAGAGATAGATTGGTCGATTTACCGACCAATTGCTACCGTTCGCGGATTTGGAAAATAGACACACCGCGTAGGGTAGATTGCTTATATACTTTGTTATGACAATATAGTACGTCTTATTGATATTGGAGAACTATGAATAAGATATTGCTAGCGAGTCATGGTTATCTCGCCCAAGGTATGAAAAGCTCTCTGGAGATTCTGATGGGCGCCAACGACCGAATCGAGTGTCTGTGCGCCTATGTCGATGACGACACGAGGGATGTCGCAGCGCTTATCGATGCTTGGATGGAGTCAAAGGATCCGGCCGACACGTGGTTTGTCGTAACTGACATCTTTGGCGGTTCCGTAAACAACGAATTCATTCAGAGGCAGACCGCCGGATCGTTTACGTTGATCACCGGAATGAACTTGCCGCTGCTGGTGGAAATGGCTACACAGCTGGACTCCCTGGATGCGGACAAGGCCAAAGCCGCGGTCGAGGGATCACGTTCGTTTATCATGCTTTGTGAGGCGGCGGACATGCTTGCCGATGTCGAAGAAGAAGAGTTCTAGTTAGTTCTGGTTCGAGCCCTAGCTAAGGGCCACGCCTGTCATTACCTTTATTACGTGCGGAGATGATTACGATGATTAAGCTTACGAGAGTTGATTACCGATTGATTCACGGCCAGGTCGCCATGTCTTGGACACATGCGCTGGATGTCGATTGCATCCTGTGTGCCAGCGACGCCGTGGCAAAAGACGACATGAGAAAAGCCGCATTGAGGCTAGCTCGTCCCAACGGCGTGAAGCTCGTCATAAAAGACGTAAACGCGGCCATCGAGGCGCTCAACAGCGGCGTTACCGACAAGTACTCGCTGTTTATCATTGTTGAGACGATTGAAGATGCCTATCGCCTTGCTAAGGGTTGCAAAGACATCAAGGAGATCAATCTGGGCGGAACTCGAAAGTCTCCCGAGACCACGCTTCATCCGACCCCCGCGATCTTTGCGACCGAAACCGATGCCGAGCATATCCAAGAGCTTGTGAACGATGGCGTGGTTATCGAAATCCGTCAGGTTCCCAATGACTCAAAGGTACTTGCCAAGGACGTTTTCTAGCTGGAAACATGCCATTGTCTAGCATTTATTAACCAGGTCCTCCTTTCTTTAGCCCGCCGATCATTTGACCGGCGGGCTTTTTATTCAAGACTTTAGTCTGCTGGCCGCGCAGCGGCCAGCTTTGAACCACCCGCTACGCGGGTGGAGACAAACGGCTTTACAAAGCCACCCCTCCGACC
>DBEYWP010000030.1:0-37177 GCA_048183675.1 Collinsella sp.
CCCGCCGGTTCGACCGGCGCGCCACGGGTCAAGATGCACTAGGCCTGGACGAAGTCCGGGCCCGCGCCTTTAGACGCGAGCCCGGGGCCCGTGGGTTATACCCTAAGAGCAAACCACCCTTTTTAAGGGTGGTTCTGATTGGGATAACGCAACCAGACTCCATTGCCCGATGGATCAAGCGTATGAATATCGAACAGATGTTTGCAAATATTGCGTTTACCAGCTGTAAGTGCGAGTGCTCGCAGTAAAATACCCTTGCGACGCATCCCGTGCGCGGGCGGCCGACGACTCGATCGGAGGTCCCCAAATGCTGAAATTCCTTAACGCGCTCGCCGCCCTCGCGGCGGTGGGCACGTTCGTCATCGCGTTTCTTGACTCGTATGAGGTTCGGTTTAAGGTCCGTAGGCGCACGCGCGGTGCGGACGGTGGACGGCATTTGCGCCACAAGCGCAAATAAGAATGCCCGGGGTTAGAGGCCCGGGCATTTAACAAAACCAGAAAACTAGGCCGCCCGCGCTTTCGTACACTTACGCGGGATGCGTCGTTTCCTGTAGCTATTGTATCCCGAATCGCTTCGCCGATTCGGGACATTTTGAAAACGCAAACACGTCGGGCAAACCCGGACAATGCGGCCGGGCTCCGCCGGACGAGGAATAGTGTGTGTAACTATCGAACAAATGTTTGTCAAAATCGCGTTTACCAGGCGTGGTGCGTGCAACCGCAGTAAAATGGCTTTGCGACGCATTCCGTGCGCGGGCGGCCGACGACTCGATCGGAGGTCCCCAAATGCTGAAATTCCTTAACGCGCTCGCCGCCCTCGCGGCGGTGGGCTCGTTCGTCATCGCGTTTCTTGACTCGTATGAGGTTCGGTTTAAGGTCCGTAGGCGCACGCGCGGTGCGGACGGTAGAAGGCATTTGCGCCGCAAAAAGCGCAAATAAGAATACCCGGGGTTAGAGGCCCGGGCATTTAACAACGTCGGAAACTGGTCGCCCGCGCTCCTAAGTACTTACGCGGGGTGCGTCGTTTCCTGTAGTTATTGTATCCCGAATCGCCCCGCCGATTCGGGACATTTTGAAAACTCAAATGCTGGCTTATCCTCGACTGGACGGTGCAGTCTAGCTGCGTTGTCCGGCGTGGAAGCTCGCTAATCGGCTATTATTTGTTTAGACAACTTGAGTTGTAAGGGAGTGACCGGTGATGGTGCAGGGCGCCAAACATATGAAGAGCAATAACGCCGCGGCCAACGGCGGCTCAAGCCCTCAGCCCAAACCTCAACCAAAGCCCAAGCGCCGTCGCAAGCGGCTGCCGCGCTGGGCTGATCGGCTCATCACCATCGTCATCATCCTTATTGGCGTGGGCCTTATGACCTGGCCGTGGATCTTGGACCGGCTCGAGGCCTCGGGCGTGTTCAACCAGATCAGCACGGTGTCCAGCACCGTGGACGCGCTGTCTGCCGAGGAGCGCGAGCGCATCCTGCTCCAGGCGCGCTCCTTTAACGAGCAGCTGGCGGGCGAGGCTACCGAGCTCCCCGCCGACCAGATCGAGCCCTACGACCAGCAGCTCATCTTTGACCGCGACCCCATGATGAGCTGGGTCGAGATCCCCTCCATCGACGTGAGCATGCCCATCTACCACGGCACGAGCGAGGAAGTCCTCATGGCGGGCGTCGGCCACCTGGAGGGCACGAGCCTACCGGTGGGCGGTACCTCGACGCATTGCGTGCTCACCGCGCACTCGGGCATGCGCAACCTGAGCATGTTCGACGACATCCACTCGCTGGAGCCCGGCGACCTGGTGCTGCTGCACACCATGAACAAGACGCTCGCCTATAAGATGGTGGACTCCGAGGTGGTGCTGCCCGAGGAGATGGAGTCGCTGACCATCGAGCCCGGCGCCGACAAGGTGACGCTCGTCACCTGTACGCCCTACGGCGTGAATGACCATCGCCTGCTGGTGCACTGCGTGCGCACCAAGTACAACAAGAAGGACGTCGACAAGCAAAAGTCGCTGGCCGGCCGCCACTGGGGCAAGCGCGAGTTTGCCGTGCTCATCGTGGTCGTGGCCATTGTGCTGTTGCTGCTGGACATTGCGATCCACGCGGTCCGCAAGCGCCGCAAGGCAAAGGCCTCGGCATAAGACATTCTTCAGAACCACCACAATGGGGACAGGCACCTTTGTGGTGGTCGGGACATCCAAACCATCACAACATTCGATGAAAATCTCGATTTTGACGAAAAGCGTCGAATGTTGTGATGGTTTTCGTTGTGGGCGGGACGGCTTTCGCTGTGGGCGGCGCGGTTTTCGTTGCGGGCGAGACGGTTTTCGCTATGGACGGTGCGGTTTCGCTGCAGAACCGCCAGCCCGCCGCCTGCAAACCGCCGCCCTCGTTACGTTTTCGCTGCATTTGGGTAAAGCACCTGCTCCAAGCGGCGTTGCCTTGTATACTAGAGCGGTTTATCTGTTATGCGGAAGGGAGCGCCTATGGCACTCAGCGAGAAAGACGTGCGCGGCATCGCCGAGTACGCAAAGATCGCACTGACCGATGACGAGCTCACCCAGATGACGTCCTACCTGAACGACGCCGTCCAGATGCTCGAGCCCGTCCTGCAATATGACTTGCCCGACGTGGAGCCCACGTTCCATCCCATCGGAAGCCTGTCCAACGTGATGGGCGATGACCTGCGCGAACCCGAGCGCGACCTGCCGCTCGACGTCGCGCTCGAAAACGCCGGCAGCGCGCGCGACCGCTACTTCCGCGTGCCGTCCATTTTGGGAGAGGGGGAGAGCGAGTAATGGCGCTAAGCTTCGATTCCCTTACCGCCGCCCAGATCGCCGCGGGCGTTTCCGCCGGCGACTTTACCGCTACCGAGGTGGCCCAGGCCTCCCTTGCCGCCATCGAGGCGCGCGAGGGCGGGGTCCAGGCATTCCTGCAGGTGGCGCCCGAGCTTGCGCTCGAGGCCGCTGCGCGCGTGGATGCCGACCGTGCCGCAGGCAAGCCGCTGCCTCCGCTCGCGGGCGTGCCGCTGGCCATTAAGGACAACATGAACCTCGTGGGCACGCGCACCACCTGCGCTTCCCGCATGCTCGAGAACTACCAGAGCGTCTACACCGCCACCTGCGTCCAGCGCATGCTCGACGCCGGCTGCCTGCCCATGGGCAAGGCCAACATGGACGAGTTTGCCTTTGGCAGCTCCACCGAGAGCTCGGCGTTCCACCGCACCAACAACCCCTGGGATACCGAGCGCGTGCCCGGCGGCTCCTCGGGTGGCTCCGCTGCCGCCGTCGCCGCGGGCGAGGTCGCGCTCTCGCTGGGCTCGGACACCGGCGGCTCCATTCGCCAGCCGGCGTCGCTGTGCGGCGTGGTGGGCTTTAAGCCCACGTATGGCGCCGTGAGCCGTTACGGCGTGGTTGCCTTTGGCTCGTCGCTCGACCAGGTGGGCCCCTTTGGCCGAACGGTCGAGGATGTCGCGCTGGCCATGAACGCGCTTACCGGCGCGGGCCATGATCCGTACGACTGCACCAGCCAGGATTGCGCCGTCGACTTTACCGAGCACCTCAACGACAGCATCGAGGGCAAGCGCGTGGGCATTATCCCTGCGTTTATGGAGGCCGAGGGCCTGACGCCCGAGGTCAAGGCCACTGTTCAGCGCGCCGCCCAGGAGCTGCAGAATCAGGGCGCCGAGCTGGTCGAGGTCGACCTGCCGCACCTGGACGCCGCTATCGCCGCCTACTACGTCATCGGCCCGGCCGAGGCGTTCTCCAACCTGGCCCGCTTCGACGGCATTCGCTACGGCTACCAGGAGGAGGGCTGCGCCAATCTGTCCGATCAGAGCTCGCTTTCGCGTGCCCACGGCTTTGGTGCCGAGGCCAAGCGCCGTCAGATGCTCGGCGCCTACCTGCTGAGCTCGGGCGTGTACGACAAGTACTACTACGCTGCGCAAAAGGCCCGCACGCTCATCACGCAGGACTACGACGCTGCGTATGCCAAGGTGGACACCATCCTCATGCCCGCCTCGCCGCGCACGGCCTTTGAGTTTGGCGAGATCAGCGACCCCACGCAGATGTACCTCTCCGACCTGTACACCATCTCGCTCAACATCTGCGGCAACGGTGGCATCTCGGTGCCGCTGGGCCTGGGCGAGGATACTCAGCTGCCCGTTTCTGCCCAGCTGGTTGGTCCGGCCTTTAAGGACCGTCAGCTGCTTATGTTTGCCCGCGCCCTGGAGCGCGGCTTTGCCGATGCCGCTACGGGTGCGCCCGCGCTTTCCGTCGCGCCCGATTTTGCCGGGAAGGGAGGCGAGCTGTAATGAAGGAGCTTTCCGAGGTCCTGCAGGATTGGGAGGCCGTGATCGGCCTGGAGATCCATACCGAGCTCACCGCACTCGATACCAAGATGTTCTGCAACTGCAAGCTCAGCCACGATGACGAGCCCAACGCCAACGTGTGCCCGGTGTGCCTGGGCCTGCCCGGCGCCCTGCCGGTGCCCAACAAGCGCGCCATCGAGAGCATCGTCAAGGCCGGTCTCGCTACCAACTGCGAGATTCAGCGCCACTCGATGTTCTATCGCAAGCACTACTTCTATCCCGATATGGCCAAGAACTTCCAGACCACGCAGGGTCCGGTCGCCTTTGCCATGTACGGTCACCTGGATCTGGACGTGACCGGTCGCGGTGCCGCCGAGCGCCCCGACTGCGCGTTTGGCGAGGCCGAGGCCCAGAGCCTGGCGAGCGCTTCGGCCAATGCCGAGGGCCTGTCCACGTCCATGTCCTCGACCATGCGCGAGGGCAATCAGCGTGCCGGCCACCTGGCCAGCTATGATGCGTCCAACCTGCAGATGCCCGAGCGCCGCGAGGACGGTTCCTACACGGTGCCCATTCGCATCCTGCGCATCCATATGGAGGAGGACGCCGCCAAGATGGTGCACGTGGGCGGCGCCGAGGGCCGCATTACCGCCGCGGCCGAGTCGCTCGTCGACTACAACCGCTGCGGCACGCCTTTGATTGAGCTCGTGACTGAGCCCGATCTGCGCACGCCCGAGGAGGCTCGCCTGTTTATGGAAAAGCTCCGTCGCATCTTTGTGACGCTGGGCATTTCCGATTGCTCCATGGAGAAGGGTTCCATGCGCTGCGACGGCAACGTGTCGCTGCGTCGCCGCGGCGAGACCAAGCTGGGCACCAAGACCGAGCTCAAGAACCTCAACTCGTTCAAGAGCCTGCACGACGGCCTTGCCTACGAGATTTGCCGTCAGGCCGAGGTGCTCGAGGAGGGCGGCATCATCTACCAGGAGACCCGCCACTGGGAGCCCAGCCGCAAGCGTACCGTGGTTATGCGTGTGAAGGAGACGGCCGACGACTATCGTCTGTTCCCCGATCCCGACCTGGCGCCGTTCGATCTGGACGACGAGTTCATCGACCGCTGCCGTGGCGAGATTCCCGAGCTGCCCGATGCCAAGCGCGCCCGTTTTGAGGCCGACTTTGGCATTAAGGCGGCCGACGCCGAGCAGATTGCCGGCGACCCCGAGTTTGCCGAGTTCTTTGAGGCGGCCGCTGCCGGCATGGCTGGCAAGGAGGCCCAGACGGTCGCAAACCTGCTGGTGAACGAGATGATCGCCTACCTTAAGGGCGCGGGTGTGTCGCTCACCGAGTCCGGCATCGCGCCGGCTCAGGTGGCAGCCCTTGCCAAGCTGCTGGCGACCGATGCCATCAGCTCCAACCAGGCGCACGAGGTCTTTGAGGCCATGGCCCAGACCGGTGATGACCCCAACAAGATTGTCGACGAGCGCGGCATGCGTCAGGTGAGCGATGCCGGTGCGCTGCAGCCGATTGTGGACGAGGTGCTGGCAAACTGTGCCGATCAGGCGCAGCAGTATCGTGACGGTAACCAGAAGGTCATCGGCTTTTTGGTGGGCCAGTGCATGAAGGCGAGCCGCGGCAAGGGCAACCCGAAGCTCTTCAACGAGTTGCTGAGAACGTCGCTTTCGTAGCTGCGAGGCCGGGGAAGCCCCGAGTCGCCGGGGTATTTCCTCCAAATTTCAAACAGTCCTATGCAAGACGAAGGCCACATTTAGTGGCCTTCTTTGCATGCGGAACTCATTTGGAGCAAACACCCCGGCGACTCGGGACTTCCCCGGCCAGACGACTCGGCCGTTCGGGTCAGGTGGGGCTGAATGGAATAGAGTGAATGAGGTCGCCGTTGGCGCCCTCATTCTTTATATATGTTGGGAGCGCCAGGTGGTGGGGGTGGTGCCGGTGTGTTGCTTGAAGGCTTGGGCGAAGGCGGCCTGTTGAGGGTAGCCTAGACGCTCTGCCACCTGCGCTATTGTGAGCGCGCTATCGGCCAAAAGGTCCTTTGCTCGCTCCATACGGCGTCTGCGAATGTAGGTGCCCAGGGACTCGCCAGTTTGGGCCTTAAAGGTGGCGCATAGTTTGGAGCGGCTTGTGTAGAGCCTCTCGGCCACCTCGTTGATACCCACACGTCTGCCTTTGTCGAGCGCGCGCTCAATCATTGCCGTTGCTTCTTCGGCAATGGTTATGCTGACGCGTGTGTCTGCCGCCTGCCGCGCCTGCTTGTGGGCCGCGCGCGAACAGGCGAGCTCCGCGACCATGGTCTCCACGATGCCCTGCATATAGACGTGTCCGCCTACGGTGTGAGCGCGGTCCTCGTTAATCCGGCGCAGCGTGTGGCAGATGGCAGACGTCGCTTCCTCGTGCCATGGCTCGGCAAACGCCTCAAAGATTCCCGCGAACTCGGTGGGATAGCGGTGCTCCAGTTCGTCAAAATATCCAGGCAAAAAGAGCACCGAGCGCGAGTGATAGAGCTCCCCCGCAAACAGCGGGCTTAATTCCTCGCCACAGTTATCTTGGATAAAGCTGCAAACGGCATTGTTTGGCCACGGTCCATGCAATGGTTTGAGGTTCGCGGGCGTTATGCCAGCCTCGGGCATGCATGTAAGTGTGGGCGCGCTGACCTCGCTCACGCAGGCATATGGCTCGGGTGTGTATTCGGCCAGGTACATATCGTGCGTCGGGGTGATGAAATGCTCCATGACGATGCAGGCAGGGGAGAGGGGCATGATCCATGCGCGTCCGTGCGCCCGATCGTTTGCCACCTCGCCGGTAAAGACAGCGCCCTTGCCGGAAAGCTCCAGGCCAAACTGCTCAAACTGTGGTGCGTAGAGCTCGGTTATGTCGGTCGCTGCCCGCCGTATTTGCAAAAGCGTCCCTTTCCTTTGCAGAAACGTCCACGCCTGGCTTGATTGTGAGCCATGGCTAACACATCAATGATAAGTTCATTACGGTTAACTCTCAAGCCGTTAGAAAGGAATCTCATGGCAAAGGGATCAAAAAGGGAAGGTGGAGGCATCGGCGAGTTGCTCGCGTATGCCGGTGACCGTAAATTCCTAACGTATTTGGGCATGGCGCTCTCGGCGCTCTCGCAGCTGCTGAGCTTTGGCCCGTACGTGTGCATTTGGCTTGTCGCTCGCGACCTGATCGCCGTGGCACCTAACTGGAGCGAAGCCTGCGACATCGCGATGTATGGCTGGTGGGCCGTGGGGTTTGCGCTGGCAAGCATCGTAGCTTATTTCGTGGGGCTCATGTGCACGCACCTGTCTGCGTTTCGCTGCGCGTCCAATATCCGCAAGACTACGAGCGAGCACCTGCTTAAGCTGCCGCTCGGCTACTTTGACACGCACGCCACCGGTGAGCTGCGCCGTATTGTAGACGGATGCGCCGCCTCCACCGAGACCCTGCTCGCGCACATGCTGCCCGATATCGCCGGCGCCGCCGCCATGGTCGTGGGCTTGCTCGTGCTGCTTTTCGCCCTCGATTGGCGCTTGGGCGCGGCATGCCTTATCTCGGTCGTCGTTTCGTTTGGCGCCATGGCCACCATGATGAGCGGCGAAGGTGCCGAGTTCATGAAGGCCTACATGGGAGCGCTGGTCAAGATGAACAAGACCGGCACCGAATACGTACGCGGCATCCCCGTGGTCAAGGTGTTTCAGCAGACGGTCTACTCCTTTAAGGCCTTCCACGATGCAATCGCCGAATACGCCGACATGGCGCAAAACTATGCGGGCACGTTCTGCCGAGGTCCGCAGGTACTCAACCTTACCGCGCTCAATGGTCTTGTGGCATTCCTGTTGCCCGTGGCGTTGCTGTTGGCGCCAGGCGAGACGGACTTCGCGCATTTTATGACCAACTTCACGTTTTACGCGATATTTTCGGCCGTGGTACCGACGGCCATGACCAAGCTCATGTTTGTGGGCGAGGCCTCTCAGATGAGTGCCGATTCGTTGGCTCGTATTCGAAGCGTCATGGATTCCAAGCAGCTTTCCGTGCCCGCACAACCCAAGCACCCTGCCGGCGGCGACGTGCGATTTGAGGACGTGAGCTTTACGTACGAAGGTGCCGAAGCACCTGCCGTTAGCCATGTAAGTTTCAGCGTTTCCGCTGGTAGCACCCTCGCCCTGGTGGGTCCCTCTGGTGGCGGTAAGTCAACCTGCGCAAGCCTGATCCCGCGTTTTTGGGATGTTTCCTCGGGTCGAGTGCTCGTAGGCGGTGTGGACGTTCGCGATATGGATTCGCACGAGCTTATGGACCAGGTCGCCTTCGTGTTCCAGACCAACCAGCTGTTCCGGCAAACACTTGCCGATAACGTGCGCGCCTCCAAGCCTACGGCCACTGACGACGAAGTGCGTGCGGCCCTCTCCGCAGCTCAGTGCGACGACATTGTGGCCAAGCTCCCACAGGGCATCAATACCATGCTCGGTGCCGGCGGAGCATATCTTTCGGGCGGCGAGGTCCAGCGCGTGGCACTCGCCCGCGCGATCCTTAAAGACGCGCCTATCGTGGTGCTCGATGAGGCCACGGCGTTTGCCGATCCCGAGAACGAGGCGCTCATCCAACGTGCTTTTAGCAAACTGGCGGCGGGTCGCACGGTCATTATGATCGCGCACCGACTCTCGACTGTAGTGGGCGCAGACCAAATCGTGGTGCTCAACCAGGGCAGCGTGCAGGAGTCGGGTACCCATGCCGAGTTGCTGTCCCAAAATGGCCTGTATGCCAAGATGTGGGCCGAGTACGAACAGGCCGCGAGCTGGAAAATCACTGCAGCGACCGCGGATGCCACCGTCACGAAGGGAGGCGAGGCCTAAATGTTCGCCTCATTCCAAAAGAAGTATTTCCTATCCGATAAAGGCGTCGCCGGCGTAAAACGCGGCATTTTCTGGACCACGCTCACCAATCTCATCACCATGGCCGGCATGGGCTTTTTATTCCTGGTTATGGCCGGCTTTGTCGAGCATCTCGTCAGCGGGGCTGACCTGCCGGATGCCCTGCCGATCGTGGGCGGCCTCCTGGTCTTTTTCGTGTTGCTCTTTGCCTCTAACTGGCAGCAGTATTACTACACCTACTGCATCTTTTACGAGGAGTGCGGCAAGCAGCGTATGGAGATTGCCGAGCGCTTGCGCAAACTGCCGCTGTCGTTTTTTGGTCGTCGTGATCTGGCCGATTTAACCGAGACCATCATGGGCGACGTCCAGGCCATGGAGCACGCCTACAGCCACGTGCTGGGAGAGCTTTGGGGTGCCATCATCGCAAGCGCCATTGTCTTCGTGGCATCGCTGTTCTTTTGCTGGCAGCTGGCGATTGCGGCGTTTTGGAGTGTTCCCGTGGCCTTTGCCGTGTTGTATCTAACACGCGGCCCCATGACTCCGGTGTTTGATCGCGTGCGCGCCGAGAAGGTCAAGGTTACCGAGGCTATTCAAGAGACGCTCGACTGCGTTCGCGAGATTCGCGCCACCAACCAGGAGGCCCATTATCTTGAGGGACTCAACGCCGTGATCGATGCCGAGGAGCGCGAGACCACCAAGGGCGAGCTCGTTAACGGGCTTTTGGTCAACTCCGCCTTTGCCATCCTGCGTCTGGGCATTGCCACCACGCTGGTCACGGGCGCCGCGATGGTCGCCTCCGGGCAGGTCGACTTTTTGGTGTTGTTTGCCTTCCTGCTTATGGTGAGCCGTATCTATGCGCCCTTTGACCAGGCATTAATGTTAATGTCCGAGCTGTTTGCCGCCGAGTCGTCTGCCAAGCGCATGCGTTCCATCATGGAAGAGCCTGTGGCGCGGGGCAGCGAGAACTTTAAGCCTGCGGGCCACGATGTGGTGTTCGATCACGTGGCATTTGGCTATGGTGCGGGCGAGGACGGACGCGCCGGCGAGAAAGTTCTTACCGATGTGAGCTTTACCGCCAAGGAAGGCGAGGTCACGGCGCTGGTCGGTCCTTCGGGTTCCGGTAAGTCTACGGTGAGCCGCCTGGCCGCGCGCTTTTGGGATGCCACTGCGGGCAAGGTTGCCGTGGGCGGTGTGGATGTTGCGGGCGTGGATCCCGAGGTGCTGCTGCGCGACTACGCCATTGTGTTCCAAGACGTGCTGCTCTTTGACGACACGGTGATGGGAAACATCCGCCTCGGGCGTCGTGATGCCACCGATGAGGAAGTGCTTGCAGCCGCGCGTGCCGCCAACTGTGACGAGTTCGTGAACCGCATGCCGCAGGGCTATGACACTATGATTGGAGAGAACGGCTCCAAACTCTCCGGCGGCGAGCGCCAGCGCATCTCCATCGCCCGCGCACTGCTCAAAGACGCGCCTATCGTGCTGTTGGACGAGGCGACGGCAAGCTTGGATGTGGAGAACGAGACCGTGGTGCAACAGGCACTCTCCCGTCTGCTTGCAGGTAAGACGGTTATCGTTATTGCCCACCGTATGCGTACGGTGGAAAATGCCGACAAAATCGTTGTGCTCAAGAATGGCGTGGTTGCCGAACAGGGCACCCCGGCGCAGCTCAAAGCGGCAGGTGGAGAATTCGCCCGCATGGTTGCGCTGCAAAAGGAAGCGGCGGCCTGGCAGCTGTAGGAGTGTGACAAAGGGACAGTCCCTTTGTCATATTGAGTTCACCCCCATAGTTTCCAAAAAGTTAGCCGTTGTTGACCAAATAATTATACTAAACTAGTCTCAAAAGTGTGCTCGAGCAAACTTGTTTACTCGGGTGCTGAGGCACCGTGCCGCGTCCAATGCGGCAAAAGGGAGAAGCAACATGAAGAAGTCGACGTTCAATACCCTGCTCGTCGGTGGCGGTTTTCTGCTTGGCACGGCCGGCATCAAGCTGCTTACCAGCGCTCCGGTCAAGAACGCCTGCGTGCAGGGCATTGCGTGCGGCATGCGCATCAAGAACGGCTACCAGGACATGGTCGAGCAGGCCAAGGCTAATGTCGACGATATGGTTGCCGAGGCTGCCTACATCACCCAGAGCGAGGCCGCTGCTGACGAGGCGGCCGAGTAACGCTCCCAGGCACAAACTATGAGATTCTCGATTATTAGCGAGATCCCCGGCAGGACCCGTCTTCAATTGGCGGGTCCTGTGCCAGAAAGCGATCTCGATGCACTTCTTAAGCTCGGCGGCGATATCGACGGCGTGCACAAGGTGCGCGTTTATGGCCGTATTGGCCAGATGGCGCTGGAGTACGACGAGCCGCGCCGCGCGAGCGTGCTCGACGCCGTGGGCGCACTCGATGCTCAAGCTATCGCCGATGCCAAGTCGGGCTACGTGATGCAACTCGAGCCGCGCAAGCACAAACTCGTAATGGACCTGGCGACACTCGTCGGTGCCCATTACGCACGTCGCTGGTTCTTGCCGACGCCTCTGCGTGCGGTGTTTGTCGTGGCCGGTTACATGGCATTTTTGCGCGCTGCCCTTCATGAGCTGGCGCAGCCACGCCTAACCGTTCCCGTGCTCGACGCTTCGGCCATCGGCATTTCGTTCGTCAAACGTGATGTCGACACCGCAGGCCAGACGATGTTCCTGCTCAACGTGGGCGAACTGCTCGAGGACTACACGCGCGCCATGAGCGAAAACGAGCTCATCAACTCGCTGCTCGACGTGCCCGATAAGGCACAAAAAGTCGTCGGCGACACCGAGATAAGCGTTGCCGCGACCGAGCTTGAGCCCGGCGATCTGGTCGCCGTGCGCACCGGCATGTCCATCTGCATTGACGGTGTTGTCGAGCAGGGAAGCGCCATGGTCAACCAGGCGACCCTGACCGGCGAGCCGCTGGCCGTTGAGCGCAGCGCAGGCGACGACGTGTTCGCCGGAACCGTTGTGGAAGACGGCAGCATCTTGGTGCGCGTGCGCGCCAACACGGCGCAGACCAAGCTGCGCTCGATCGTCTCGCTCGTGCAGACGGCCGACTCGCTCAAGTCCGAGGGCCAGTCGCATATGGAGGACCTTGCCAACAAGATCGTCCCGTGGAATTTCCTGCTTGCGGGTTTGGTTGCGCTCACTACGCGTAGCCTCATTAAGACCTCTGCGGCGCTGATGGTCGACTACTCGTGCGCACTCAAGCTCACGGGCTCCGTCGCCGTCATGACCGCTATGAGCGATGCTGCCAAGATGGGCGTCATGGTCAAGGGTGCGAAGTACTTTGAGTCGTTTGCCAAGGCCGACACCATTGTGTTTGATAAAACCGGCACGCTGACCGAGGCACAGCCGCGTCTTGCCTGCGTGCTCACCACCGATGGCTGGAGCGAGGACGAGGTCCTGCGCCTTTCCGCTTGCTTGGAGGAGCATTTTCCGCATCCGGTGGCGCGCGCCGTGGTCAACGCCGCCCGCGAGCGTGGGCTCGAGCATCGCGAGCGCCATGCCGCCGTCGAGTACATCGTGGCACACGGCATCGCTTCGTCCATTGAAGGGCGTCGCGCCATCATCGGTTCCGCGCACTTTGTATTTGAGGACGAGGGTGCGCAGCTTGAGTCCGACATCAAGGAGCAAATCGAGCTCCAGATGCAGGGCCTGTCGCCGCTGTATCTGGCGGTCGATGGCAAGGTCGTCGGCGTGCTCGGTATCGAGGATCCGCTCAAGCCCGGGGTCCGTGAGGCTATCGCCGACCTGCATGCGCTGGGCGTCAAGCATGTCGTTATGCTCACGGGCGATTCGGAGCGCACGGCCGAGCGCATCGCGCGCGAGGCGGGTGTCGACGAGTTTAAGGCCGAGCTACTGCCCGAGGACAAGTACGCTTATGTGGAGCGCATTAAGAGTGAGGGGCGCCACGTTGCCATGGTAGGCGACGGCGTCAACGATTCGCCGGCGCTCGGTTTGGCCGACGTGGGCCTGGCGATGGGTGGCGGAAGCGACATCGCCAAGGAGGTCGCCGACATCATCCTGACCGACACGGATCTCGCCGCGATCGTGCGCCTGCGCCGCATGAGCCAGGGCCTCATTGATCGCCTGACGAGCTCCTACTCTAAGGTAATGCTTACCAACTCGGCGCTGCTGGCGCTCGGCATTACCGGCACGATTACGCCGCAGACGTCGTCGCTGCTGCACAATGGCTCGACGATTGCCTACAGCCTGAGCAACGCGAAGGCATATCTGCGCTAGCGCTTTTGGTTGAGTTTATGGCCTGCATTCGAACGGTGCTGCAGCTATCGGAATTCAGGCCTTTTGCGTTTGACCATGTGCTAGCAGCAATATATAGTAATGCTAGTATGGATAGCAGAAGTCGAAGGCGAGGTTGAGATGGGTGCTGCTAGCGGCATGGCGCAGGTGAACGTTCGCGTTGATCGTCAGGTCAAGGACCATGCGGAGGAAGCGTTGCGGTTTTCGGGCGCCTCGCTGCCCGAGCTTATCAAAAAGGTCGTAGCGAAGGTTGCACAGGGCGGCGGTTCGTGCGAAGAGGTGTTGTCGGTCGTTGACGACCAACTGCCTAGTGCTGGTGCCACCTCGCCGTTCGCCGCATCATGGGCGGCGGCGGATCAGCTTTACGCGGACCTGGGCATCGCTACGCCGCCCGTATCCGACGATCGCGGTTGGGACACAATCTATTCCGAAGCCATGGATGAGCATTATCGCCAAAAGGGGATGATTCAGTGAGTGGGACGCCTCTCAAGATTATGGTGGATGCCAACGTATGGGTTGATTCGTTTTGCGTCGACCATGCCGAGTCGCTTGCCGCGCGTGCGTTTATTGAGCAGGCGACGGAGACGCGGGCGTTACTGTTCTTCCCGGTGCATATCGCTAAAGACGTGCTGTACGTTGTCCAACACGAGTTGAAGCGTAGCGTTCTTGCCAGCGGGGGAGCGCTCGACGAGGCATCTGCCCGTGCAATTGGCGAGGCCGCGCTGGCGTTTGTTCGGAACATGACCGAAAACGCCACGGCCGTGGGTGCAGATGCGTCGGACCTTTGGCTGGCCGACAAATACTTAGCGCTCCATCGCGATTACGAGGACAACTTGGTACTCGCCGCATGCAAACGCGCCCAGGTTGATTACTTGGTAACTAACGATCGCAAGCTGCTCGAACATGCCGATCTTGCAACAAAGACCCCGCGCCAAATGATGCCGATCCTTGCTTTGGCCGAACGTGGCGGCGCGGCTATCGGTTGACACGAACTGTTTGCGGGCCTCTTGGACGACGATGCTCCAAGGGACCCGCGTCTGCTATTTACAAAAGCTCGGCCTTAATGGCGGGACTTTCTGCGAGCTGCTCGGCTGCCTTTTCGTCGGAGCTGTCGAGCGCGGCTAAGCTGCGGTAGACCCACTCGTTGACCTGGGTATTCTTGACGCCTGCGGTCTGCATAAGGGCGCCTACCTCGCGGATTGCTGCGAGCAGATCAGCTTTGGGACCCGCGAGCTCGACCTCGATGCCGTGGTAGGCGGCCACGCCGCGGTTTTCACTCACGTGGTCGATAAAGCCCTCGACGGTCTCAAGCTGCTGGGCGAGAGCTGCATCATCGTCAGCGTCCAGCACGACGAGCGCGTTCGATACCGTGAGGGCGGGATGTCCGCAGGGGACAAAGCCCTCGATGACATCCATAGCTTCGGTAATGGTTGATCCCAGGCCCGCGAGGGCATTGATGAGTTGCTGTTTGGTATCCATAACGGTCCTTTCGACGGGTCAATTTTTCTTGGCGAAAATATACGTGACGCGTTCGGTGGCAAAAGTGTGAAGTGTGGTGCACATTAGGGTCTTCACAGCTCGTGCATAGAGCAGCTGTCTACCTTTAGAACGTGGTAAGATAGCTATCCACGAGCGGGGTTCACTCGCGTGTTCCTTGAAAAGTCGACGGTTATCGGGTGCTTGCAGCCCCGATGCCATCCAGACTTTCCCGACATTCGGGGGCGACTGGTTTCGACACGATAGCTCTGAGAGAGGAAGCAAGCCGAGGTCTCCTCGCCTCGTTAAATAGGGGTACCGTCAAATTGAATTGACAACAACTCTTCTTTTGAGCCTATGGCTCTCGCTGCTTAGTTTATAGCGGCGCGTCAACCCGGTGATTTCCCCGACACCGGCGCGACGTCATTTTAGGGGAATGCTCCTGCGCACGTAATCGGTATGGCGTAGGTTAAGACCGAACCGGTTGGGATGCCGCGAGCGTGTCGCTGCGCGCAAAGCGTCCGAGACTAAACCAACGACTGAGCTTGGAGATGCCAATCAGGGGGCTTTCGTGGACCGGAGTTCGATTCTCCGCGCCTCCACCAAAAGTTATAAGCAGGTAGAAAAGTATTTCTACCTGCTTTTTTATTACTTATTGATACCGCGGAGAATCGAACTCTATGCAGGGCGCGGGCGTAAAGAAAACGCGTAAGCGTTTTTAGCCCGCGGGCGAGGACGCCGGCAGGCGGCCGAAGCCGGTGCGGGTTCGCGAAGCGAACACGCGGATTCTCCGCGCAATGCTTCAGCCCAATATGGATGCGATGCCGATCGGGCGTCTTGCCCCGGCCTCAACCCATCAACGGATTCCCCCGTACCGCGGAGAATCGAACTCTATGCAGGGCGCGGGCGTAAAGAAAACGCCTCAGTGACTCAGACCGGGACGCGCTTTCCCGCCGACCGTCCCGCCCCCTCATCTCCAAAACCCGTGCGCTCTCCATCTCAAAACTGGGTAGAAGAAGGCCAAAACGCAACGGCAGGAGGTCAACATGACTGCAGAAGATAAGGCAAAGAACGCCGGCAAGGTCGCGCTCGTTTTGGAGGGTGGCAGCTTCCGCGGGCAATTTACCGCAGGCGTGCTCGACGTCCTCATGGAGGCCGGCGTCGAGATTCCGGCTGTCTACGGCGTATCGGCCGGCGCCCTCAACGGCGTGAACTACAAGTCGCATCAGATTGGCCGTGCCAACCGCATCAACCTGGCTTTCTGCAATGACAACCGCTTCATGGGCGCCGCATCGTTTGCGTCCACGGGCTCTATTGTGGGTTACGACTTTATCTTCAACGATGTCCAGGACCGCCTGGATCCCTTTGACAACGAGACGTTCGACGCGAGCCCCATCGAGATGTACGCCGTCGCGACGGACATGCTCTTTGGAACCGCCACGTACCTGCCGGTCAAAAGCGCCGTACTTGACCTCGACGCCGTGCGCGCCTCGACCTCGCTGCCGCTGGTGACGCCGCCGGTCGAGATTGACGGGCACAAATACGTCGACGGCGGCGTAGCCGATTCGGTCCCCATCGAGCACGTGCTGGAGGAGGCGGGCTTCGATCGCGCGGTTGTTATTGTCACGCAGGACCGTTCATACGAGAAGAAGCCCTACGAGTTTATGCCAGCCGCGCGCGCTCGCTATGCCGACTACCCCTACCTGCTCGAGGCTATCGAGACGCGCCACGACCGCTATAACATCCAGCGCATGCACCTGTGGAAGTATGAGCGCGAGGGCCGTGCGTTGGTCGTCGCTCCGCAAAAGCCGGTCGAGGTCGGTCACGTTGAGCACGATCCGGCAAAGCTTTTGGACCTGTATATCCAGGGCCGTCAGGAGGCAAAGCGCCTGCTCGCGGAAATCCAAGAGTTCGTTGAACGCTAGCGACGGCGAACCCTCAAAAAATGACAACAGCTAAAAAGCTGGAAAATCACAGCTCGTGGATGACATGTGCAGAAACTCTGGTCGGAGCCAAAATACCTGTTGACTCGTACGGCGAGCGGGGTAATATGGACGGGTTACTTGCAGAGCCCCGTGAATCTCTGTAACAACACGTACTGTACATGGAGGAGTCTAAGTGATTTCGAAATCGACTCACTACGCCAAGCAGGGCGAGGTCCAGCGCAACTGGGTTCTCGTCGACGCCGATGGTGCTGTCCTGGGCCGTCTTGCCACCCAGATCGCAATGATCCTGCGCGGTAAGAACAAGCCCCAGTTCACGCCCAACAGCGACTGCGGCGACTTCGTTGTCGTCATCAACGCCGATAAGGTCCAGCTTACCGGTAACAAGGCCGACACGAAGACCTATTATCGCCACAGCGGCTACAACGGCGGCCTCAAGGCTGAGAGCTTCCGCCAGGCTATGGAGAAGCACCCGGAGAAGGTCATCGAGCGCGCCGTTCGCGGTATGCTGCCCAAGACCACCCTCGGCCGTGCCCAGATGACCAAGCTTAAGGTCTACGCTGGCACCGAGCATCCGCATGCTGCCCAGAACCCCACGAAGATTGAGCTGGAGGCTTAAAGATGGCTGAGAACACCGTTGTCTACCAGGGTACCGGCCGTCGTAAGAACGCCGTCGCCCGCGTCCGTCTCGTCCCCGGCACCGGCAAGGTGACCATCAACAAGCGTGACGCCGAGCAGTATTTCGGCCGTCATCAGCTCGTTGAGAACGCCCTTGCTCCCTTCAAGGTGACCGACACCGCCGGTCAGTTCGACGTTATCGCTCTGTGCGATGGCGGCGGCATCTCCGGTCAGTCCGGCGCTCTGCGCCTGGGCATCGCTCGCGCTCTTCTGAACGCTGGCGACTACCGTGCTGACCTCAAGAAGGCCGGTTTCCTTACGCGCGATGCTCGCGTGGTCGAGCGCAAGAAGTACGGCCTCAAGAAGGCCCGCCGCGCTCCCCAGTTCTCCAAGCGCTAAGGTTTTATCTCCTTTCGAGATACAATGTACAAGCGGGGCCTGCCGATTCCTCGGCGGGTCCCGCTTTTCTTTTTCGACTAGGGTGGGCGGTTGCATATCGCCTGCTAGGGAAGGAGCGATCCTATGCCCCAGAACATTTTCGGTACCGACGGCGTCCGTGGCGTCGCCAATGCCGACCTCTCGTGCGACCTTGCGTTTCGCCTGGGCCGCGCGGCGACCAAGTTCCTTGGCCCGGACATCTGCATCGGCCGTGACACGCGCCTTTCGGGCACCATGCTCGAGAGCGCTCTGACCGCCGGCATTATGGCCGAGGGCGGCCGCCCGCATTGCTGCGGCGTTATCCCCACGCCTGCCGTGGCACTGCTCACCGTTCAGAACGAGCTCGATGGCGGCATCGTCATCTCCGCTTCGCATAATCCGCCGGAGTTCAATGGCATCAAGTTCTTTAGTCGCAAGGGCATGAAGCTTCCCGACGCGGTCGAGGAAGAGATCAGCGCCTGGGTCATGTCCGAGGAAGCCATGGCTGCCGACACGCTGCCGACCGGCGCCGGCGTGGGCCACATCATCAAGATGAAGGACGCTCGCAAGGCATACGTCGACCACGCCATCGATACGCTTGACGGTCTTAGGCTCGACGGCCTGGTCGTTGCCGTCGACTGCGGTCACGGTGCTTCCTGCCAGACCACGCCCGCCGCGCTGCAGCGCCTGGGTGCCACGGTCCATGCCATCAACACCGATTACTGCGGTACCGACATCAATGTCGAGTGCGGCTCTACGCACCTCGAGCCCCTGCGCGAGCTCGTGCTGCGCACCCATGCTGACATCGGCCTGGCCCACGACGGCGACGCCGATCGCGTGCTGTTCGTGGACAGCGAGGGCAATGAGATCGACGGTGACTACATCCTGGCTATCTGCGGCTCCGACCTCGCCGCTCGCGGCAAGCTCGCCAACTCCGAGATCGTCTCGACCGTCATGTGCAACCTCGGCTTCTCAATCGCTATGAAGGAGCAGGGCTTCGAGATGGTCCAGACCGCCGTGGGCGACCGCTACGTTCTGGAGCGCATGCTCGCGGACGGCGCCGTCATCGGCGGCGAACAGTCCGGCCACATCATCTTCCTGGAGCACAACACCACCGGCGACGGCTTGGTGACGGCTCTGCAGCTGCTGGCCGTGCTCAAGCGCACCGGTCGTACCCTCACCGATCTTGCCGGCATCATGAAGAAGTACCCGCAGGTACTCGTCAACGTGCATTCCGACAACAAGGCTGGTCTGGACGATTGCCAGCCCATTTGGGACGCCGTTGCTGCTGCCGAGAAGGAGCTTGACGGCCGCGGCCGCATTCTGGTGCGCCCGAGCGGTACCGAGCCGCTGGTCCGCGTGATGGCCGAGGCCGAGACGCACGAGCTGACTCAGCGCGTTGTCGACGACATCGTCGAGGTTGTCAAGCGCGAACTTCCCTAATGGTCAAAAACGGGTGCCAAGTGGTAAACTGTTAAGGTTATTTTGGTTGATCGGTATGTCCGAGGGGGAGCATGTTCACTAAAGTCCTAAGGTCTTTTGGTATGCGTGGTCGAGTCCTTACGTTGGATGCTCCCATCTCGGGTGACGTCATTCCGCTCTCCGAGGTAAACGATCAGACGTTTGCCACCGGCCTTTTGGGCCAGGGCGTGGCGATTCAGCCCACCGGAACGCGCGTGATCGCGCCGGCTGATGCCAAGGTCGAGGCTATTTTTCCCACGGGACACGCCGTTGCGCTTAACACGGTCGATGGCTTGGACGTGCTCATCCACGTTGGCCTGGACACTGTTCAGCTCGAGGGCAAGCACTTTACCGTACATGCGCAAGTGGGTGACATCGTCCATAAGGGCGATGTACTCATTGAGTTCGATCGCGAGGCAATTGCTGCCGAAGGCTACGATGTGACGGTTCCCATCTTGGTGTGCAACTCCGTTGAGTTCTCGAGCATCAAGGGCTCCGTTGGCGTGCATGTCGAAGAGATGGACCAGCTCATCGTTGCTCGCGAGCGCTAGCAAGTGCACGTGGCCATTAGCCTACAATTCAAACACGTTTACAGAGGGCGCCCTTGAAAGAGGACGCCCTCCGTGGCAAGATGGGATTTGTCCGAAGCTAAAAGGCTTTGGGTCACCGTGGACGGGCAGGGGCCTCGACGCGGTTAGACACGAGACACATACATTACGCGACCTCGCCCTGGTGGCCGCACACGTTGGTTGCGGCCGACGCGGGCCGCGGGCAAGTGCTTGTAAGGGAGCCTTGCCTCTCTTGTACGAGAAAGGACGCGTAATGAAGATCATTAAAGCTAAAGACTACGAGGATATGAGCCGCAAGGCCGCTAATATCATCTCGGCCCAGGTTATCCTCAAGCCCGACTGTGTGCTGGGTCTTGCCACCGGCTCCACCCCGATCGGTGCCTACAAGCAGCTCGCTGCTTGGTACAAGAAGGGCGACGTCGACTTTGCCGAGGTCAGCACCTACAACCTGGACGAGTATCGCGGCCTTTCGCACGACGATCCCCAGAGCTATCACTACTTCATGCGTGAGAACTTCTTCGATCACATCAACATCGACCTGAACAACACGCATGTGCCCGACGGTTCCAACCCCGACGCCGCCGCTGCCTGCTCTGAGTACGACAAGATCGTCGCCGACGCCGGTTACCCGGATCTGCAGCTGCTCGGCATTGGCAACAACGGCCACATCGGCTTCAACGAGCCCGATGACCACTTCTCCAAGGGTACGCACTGCGTCGACCTTACCGAGAGCACTATTCAGGCCAACAGCCGCCTGTTCGACAGCATCGACGATGTTCCCCGTCAGGCCTACACCATGGGTACCCAGACCATCATGTATGCCCGCATGATCCTGGTCGTCGCCAACGGCGAGGCCAAGGCTCAGGCCGTGCATGACATGTGCTATGGTCCGGTTACGCCCGAGTGCCCGGCTTCGATCCTGCAGCTGCACACCAACTGCGTTGTCGTTGCCGACGAGGCCGCCCTTTCCCTCTGCGAGTAGCGCGAATCCTGCAGCTCGACATAGCCTTGCCTAAGGCCTCCGCTTTGCGGGGGCCTTTTTGCTATCCTTTTCCGCCCACTTGACCAAAATCTTGCCGCAAGCTTGATGAATGCCGGATGCCCAACAGCTTGATTCATTCCATACCAGATTCTATGCAAAAATGCCACTAAAAGGTCGTAGACGGTAGCGGGTGTTAGGCGAGTTGAATGACATAACTGAACCTTGTTCATCTGCGTTACACTGCCGCTTAGATGGGACAAGCTGACAAGCTCATTTACCTGCTTAAAGACCGATTAGTCGGGGGATTAATAACAATCGGCCCTCGCTGTACAAAAACTTGCCGCTTGCGTACCAAAAGACAACCTAAAACACAAGGTCGCTCTATTCATAGCGCGGCTTGTATGGTCTTGCGGCTACAGTGTCCATACGGTCGAGTTGAGGAGCGGGCATGGTAAACGATTTGAGCGGTATAGACGACCTCGAGCTGATGCCGCTGGGTGGAGGCTATATGGTGCGACGCGAACGCTTGATGAATGAGCTTATCGCCAAGGGCCGAAAGGCCGGCATCGTGGTTCTTTATGCGCCCGACGGGTTTGGGAAGACCTCGGTGCTGCTGCAGTACACCCATGAGGTTAAATGCGACCCGACGCGAGGTCCCGTGCGGATTATCGAGGCCGATCGCGCCACTGGGCGCGAGGTGTTTATGCAGCTCGAGGTGGTTACCGAAGAACTCAAAGACAAACCGCACTCCCTTATCGCGATTGATAATGTGCCAAACCTCGATCAGCACGATACCGAAGACCTCATCGACAGGATTCGCGGCCTGCGCGCTATGGGGGTAGGGGTCTTTATCTCCTGCCGTCCTTCAAATCGTCAGCTGATTCATGGGCTGGGCGATTCGGTTAAGATCAATGCGCAGATGCTCAAGGTGCATGCCTATGAGTATTCGGCGTGGGCATCGGCGTTTTCGATTAGTACATCGCTCGACTTTTATCAGCTCACGCAGGGCGTGCCCGAGCTCGTTTCGGCATTGCAGACGGGTCTGTATGGTCAAGGCGACGTAGCCGGTCTGCTCGAAAACGAGATTGTCAACGTATATGGCGCGGCACTTGTCGATCTGGCTTCGCTCGACAATAATGCACTGTTTTGCGTGGCATGTCTCATGGTTTTGATGGGCGAGGGCAATATCGCAGAACTCGAGGCCTGTGGGGTGAGGCTGTCGATGGTCGACCAGTCCTACTTTGTACGCGACTACCCGATCTTTGGCTTGGATCCCGCCGAGCGGAGCTTTACGTGTCTGGGCACGGAGGATAACGGACGCTTGCGTTTGCGTAAGTTGGTGGCCGAGATTCGCCCCGAACTTGTTCCGAGGGCGGCCCGGATTTTGCTTAAGGCGGGCCGGTGCGATGCGGCGATGTGCCTGGCGGACGCCTTTTTGGACCGTGAAGCGGTCCTTGAACTTGCTGGACAGTATGGGGTCGATCTGACTCTGACGGGGCACGGGGCCGATATCTGCCGAGCAGCGTTGGGCACGATCGATGCCGACGATCCGGCTCCGGAGCCAACGCCTGCCGAGGCGCTTGGCGTATATCTGGCAGCGGTCAGCGTGTCCAATACAAAGCTCGCTCGCTATATGGCATCGGTCATCGAGCGCGGGGGCGAACGGGCGGCCTGCGAAATAGACCCTGTTTCATGGAGGGTGGCCCAGACACTGACGGCTGTTTGCTATGGGGACAACGGGCTTGGGCTTCCTACGAACCTGGCCGTGCCAGAAATAGAGACGTCCCACACCGCACTCGACATGCTGTCCGCGCATATCGAGGTCAAGCGATGCCTGACCGAACGGGGAGATGACGGCGGCGTTCTACAGCAGCTCAAAACGAGCAAGGCCTACGACTGCGAGCTCGACATCGCGGGGATTGTTATACGGGCCGACAGCATGCTGGTGGAGCTCTTTGACGGGTCGTTTTCGGGAACCGATGAACGCGACGACGAGATGGCGCTGGTGCGGGAGACACTCGACGTACGTGGGCTTAAGGCGATGGCTATCTGGGTGCGCATGGTGTTGGCGGCACGGCGGCTCCTTTCCGGCTTGCCGGTAACCGACGACGCGGCGTTCAACGAGCTCGATCGTTTTGCCGTGCGCATGCGCGACAACCAGATTCAGCTGTTTGGCCTGTTGCTAGAAGGCTGGCAGTCGCTGGCAGAAGGACGGCCGGTTAATGCAAAGTTCCGTGCGGTCCAAGTGCTCAAACTTGCCGAGGAGTCGATTGCGTACATGCGCGATAACGCATTGCTGTTGGAGCGCGCGGCATATCTGCGTAACACCTCGATGGTTTCGGTGCGCGAGGAAGCGGAGCTACTCGATATAAGCCAGACGCAGGTTGGTGGAGCGGAGGCCTGGATGGTGGCGCTTCATTTGGCCTGTGCGGGCCGAGATAGCGACCTTGCGGCCTGGATGTCCATGAATCGTGCGGGGATTCTAGAGCCATCGTATCGGCTCTTTGCGCGCCTTGCCATGCATTGTCTGGGCGAGCCGGCGGGCAGGATACGCAAGAAGCTTCCCGTGCGCGAGCTGTCGCGGTACTCGCTGCGCGACGATTTGGAAGGGGAGGGCGAGCGCCTGTTCCAGGCTGGCGAGGTTGAAGCCGTTGATACCATCGACCATATCGAGATTCGCATGTTTGGTGCGTTTCGCGCCGAGCGCGACGGGTTTCCCATCACGGATAAAATGTGGCGCCGCAAGAAGGCGGCGACGCTTGCCGAGCGGCTTGCACTGGGCATGGATGCGCTCGTCGATCGTGAGACGCTGGCCATGGAGCTGTGGCCCCATGCCGAGTTCAATAGCGCCCGCAATAACCTGTACTCGACGATATCGCGCTTGCGGTCGGCTTTGGGGCCGACGCCGGACGGCAAGTCGTGTGTGCTCATCCAAAATGAATGCATCGGACTCAACAGCGACTACGTCAAGACCGATGTACGGCTGTTTGACCAGATAAGCCGCGAGGTTTTGGGAAATCGCACGGGTGCGCGCGGACCCCATTTAGTTGAGCTGTGCCTTAAGATTGAGCAGCTTTATGCCGGACCGCTGTATGTTCCCAATGGCTGTAATCCCACCTACTTTTTGCGTATGCGACGCATTATGCAGTCAAAGTACATCGATTGCATGATTAAGGGAGCAAATGCCGCTCTAGAAGAAAACGATCTGCAGTCGGCGATTTGGCTGGCGGAGTCGGGGCTTCGGCAGGAAACGTCGCGCGAGGATATGGTGCGCTGCGCCATGCGTGTCTACAGTGCGGCGGGGCGGCGACGCGATATCGTCGAGCTGTACAGCGGGCATATGCACCATCTGAGGGAACAGGTCAATGGCGTGCCCGAGCCCGAGACGCGGCGCCTATACGAGCGCTTGGTGGAGGGGCGGCTCAATCGCGTGCTGGTCGAGCGATAAAAACGGGCGCCCGAAGTACTTGGGCACCCGTAAGCTTGCTATATGTTGGCTCGCCGGATCATTGGCTCTTAGACGAGCTTGATCTTCTCGATGTCCTTGCGCGAGGACTCGCGATACAGCGAGAACTTGCGGCCGATGACCTGGACGACCTCGGCGTGGCAACGCTCGGCGAGCTCCTCGGCGGCCTCGCGGGCGGAAAGGCTGGAGCCATCGAGCACGGAGCACTTAACGAGCTCGTGCTTCTCCAGGTAGGCGACCGTCTGCTCGACGGTGCCCTCGTTGACGTCGGACTTGCCGATGATGATGGCGGGGTTGAGGTGATGGGCCATGCTGCGAAGCTGCTTGACCTGTGCTCCTGTCAGTGCCATGGGTTCTCGCTTTCTATGTATGGGGCGCCCCGCAATGGGGCCTTAATCTACGTGAGCTGTCCCACGATAGCGCAGGAACGGCGCGGTGTGGAGCGCGTTTGCCCAGTTCAAAAAGAATGCGGATGCCGAGTGAGTGGGCGGTGCGGACTGCGAATAGGCTCTGAGCTAGGCGCAGAGACCGGCTTCCATGCAATAAACGCCCAGCGAACCTTACGGATATGGTCGAGCATATAGCGTCCCTGCGGCACGCCCTTGGAGCCCGGCTCACCGGCATGGGGATTCTCAATCATGTGTTGAGCGATGTAGTCGCGCAGACGGTCGACCTTATCCTCGTTGCCATGCTCAAGCATGCGGGAAAAGTCCGCCACGCCCGCTTCAAGGCTGTCGAAGGTATCGCGACGAGGCGATTCAAAGTACGTGACCTGCGGCAGGGCACCCATCTGAATGAGGATGTTGAAGGCGTACACAAAGCCATTACTGCAGGTAACCGAGGCACCGATAGCGTTCATCAAGTGCAGATCATAGCGCGGGCTGGAGTTGGCGACCATCGTGACAGCACAACGCCGACGAGCCGTACGATCAAGCTTGGCAAGCGCGCCTTTTAGGTTGGTCGTGGTGGCAGAGCGACTGGCAAAGGCAACATCCACCGCTTTCGCGACCGGTCCAACCAAATCCCAGTCATCATCCCAAGCAAGCTCAAGCGGCGTAATAAGATCTTCGAGCCCGTAATACTCAATGCCGGCATCAAGCGTGCCCAGCATAGCGGGGGAGAAATCGGCAGCAATCACGGAATGCCCAGCCTGAGCAAGCGGAATAGCAATCGACCCAGCTCCGCACCCCATATCGAGCACCGACTCGTCGGGCTCAAGGGCCAGCAATTTCATAAAATCCCGAGCATATGGGGCAGTCTCAAGCGGCCGAAAATGCCGAGCCCGCTTATCCCACTCAAAAGAATCATCAGCTCGCCGCCGAGCGGCCTGCATCTGCATCCACTCCTGGTTCCAATCTGTGGAAAGCAGCTCAGAACGATTCTCCCCATCAACCACGGGCCAACCTCCCAGCAACAAAAAAGCGACTCCCCCAAAAAGAAGAGCCGCAACCAGCATATATCAGAAAGAACCGATCCAACGCCAAACCGCCATACCAGCAAAGTAGGGCAGAAGCGAAGCGACTGCCAAAGGGATAGAACTCAACCGAGGTCTCGTTGTGCGGGAGCCCCGGGGAGGGCAAATATATAAGGTCGATCGCGAGTTCCGCACGAGCCGGAGAGCACTTAATGTGCTCTCCGTGCGAGTCAGGACTGTCCGAGCAGGCGACCTTATATATTTGCCCTCCCCGGGGCTCCTCGCCAGTCCCCCTCAGCTAGTTCTTCAGCGAGTTCAGCGGTGCCGGGAAGCGTCCGCCACGGTGGGCAAGCACGGTGCCGGCGTTGGGGTTCACCGGCATGATGGGCGCACGGCCGAACAGGCCACCGTACTCGACGCAGTCGCCCACGCCCTTGCCGATGGCGGGGATCACGCGGACGGCCGTGGTCTTGTTGTTGATGACGCCGATGGCCATCTCGTCGGCGATGATGCCGGCGACGGTCTCGACCGGAGTGTCGCCGGGGATGGCGATCATGTCCAGGCCAACGGAGCACACGCAGGTCATGGCCTCGAGCTTCTCGAGCGAAAGCGCACCGGCCTCGACGGCGGCGATCATGCCGGCATCCTCGGACACGGGGATAAAGGCGCCGGAGAGACCGCCCACGCTGGAGCTGGCCATGACGCCGCCCTTCTTGACGGCATCGTTGAGCATGGCGAGCGCGCAGGTCGTGCCGGGGCCACCGCAGGTGCCCACGCCGATGATCTCGAGGATGCGGGCAACGGAGTCGCCGATGGCAGGCGTGGGAGCCAGCGACAGGTCGACAATGCCTTTCTCGACACCCAGACGGCGGGCTGCCTCACGGCTCATGAGCTCGCCGGCGCGGGTGATCTTAAAGGCGGTCTGCTTAATCTTTTCGGCGACTTCCATCATCGATGCGGAATCGGGCAGCGTCTCCAGGGCTGCGGCCATAACGCCGGGGCCCGAAACGCCTACGTTGATGACGGCGTCGGCCTCGCCACCGCCGTGGACGGCGCCCGCCATAAACGGGGAGTCCTCGACCATGTTGGCAAAGCAGACAAACTTGGAGGCGCCGACGGAGTCCTGGTCGGCCGTGAGCTTGGCGGCATCGATGATGGTCTGGGCGGCCATGAGCACGGCATCCATGTTGATACCGGCGCGCAGACTGGCGACGTTGACGCTGGAGCAGACGCGGCTCGTGGTAGCGAGCGCCTGGGGGATGGACTGGATGACGCGGCGGTCGGCGTCGCCGATGCCCTTCTGGACGAGTGCGGAGAAGCCGCCCAGGTAATCGATGCCGAGCGTCTCGGCCGCGCGGTCGAGGGCATGCGCGATGGGGGTGAGGTCCTCATCCTTGCAGCACGCGGCGATCTGCGCCACCGGGGTGACGGAAACGCGCTTGTTGACGATGGGGATACCGTACTCGCGCTCGAGGTTCTCGGCGGTCTCGACCAGATGCTCAGCCGTGCGCGTCACGTGGTCGTAGATCTTCGTGCACATGCGGTCGAGGTTCTCGTCGCCGCAACCCATGAGCGAAACACCCATGGTGATGGTCCTGATGTCGAGGTTCTGCTCCTCAACCATGCCGCGGGTTTCCGCGATTTCTGCGGGCGTGATCGCCATCCTTGCGCTCCTATCTGCCAAAACGAGCATAGTCTTATCTATTCTAACGTGCCGCACGTGCCAAGTGGCGCATGCGGCACGTTTTGGTGCTCGGTTGTTTCCGTTGTGTTACTGCCCAAAGACCTCTTCGGCAATACGAGCGCTTTCGGCGGCGTCCTTGGCGTAGTAGTCCGCGCCGATCTGCTTGGCGTATTCGGGGGTGAGTACGGCGCCGCCTACGATGATCTTGACGCCCGGAACCTCGGCATGGAGCAACTTGATGGTCTCTTCCATGGCGACGACCGTGGTAGTCATAAGCGCCGAGAGGCCGACGAGTTTGATATCGCGCTCCTTGACGGTCTTGAGTACCTCCTGCGGATCGACGTCGCGGCCCAGGTCAAAGACGGTATAGCCGTAGTTGTCGAGCAGCATCTTGACGATGTTCTTGCCAATGTCGTGGATGTCGCCCTTGACGGTGGCCACGCAGATCTTGCCCTTGTCGGCGATCTCGCCGGCGGGCATCAGGCGCTTGATGGTGTCGAAGCCCACACGCGCTGCCTCGGCCGAGGCCATAAGCTGCGGCAAGAAGAACTTGCCCTGGTCAAAGAGAACGCCAACCTCGTCGAGGGCGGGGATAAAGTGATTGTTGATGAGGTCCATGGCGTCGTGGTCTGCCAGCAGACGCTCGGTCTCGGCAGCGATCTCGCCTTTGCGGCCCGAGACGACCATGCGACGAATCGGGTCGTCGTTGCCGTCGGTGCCGGCGGTGCCCGCGGCAGGCGCGGCATCACTCGATGCGGCCTGAGCTGCTGCCGGGTTTGCGGCGATCTTATACGGATCGGTCCAACCGGCGTAGCGCTCGATGTATCCGGTCGAGCCCTCGTCCTCAACGCTCAGGACGCGATAACTGTAGACGGTATCCATAAAGCGCTTGGAGCCCGGGTTCATGATGGGGGCGTCCAGACCCGCGCCAAAAGCGGCAGCCAAAAAGACCGAGCCCAGCAGCGGGCGGGCAGGCAGGCCAAAGCTGATGTTCGACACGCCGAGCGCGCATTTGACGCCCAGACGCTCCTTGCACAGGGACATGGCGCGTAGGATCTGCTCGGCCTGGCGTTGATTGGTCGAGGCGGTCATGACCAGGCAGTCGATGAGGATGCGGTCCGGTCCGATGCCGTAACGGGCGGCCTCGGCCACGATGTGCTCGGCGATGGCGAAGCGAGCCTCGGCGGAATCGGGGATGCCGCCTTCGTCGAGCGTAAGGCCGACAACGTTGGTGCCGTAGTGGGCGACCAGCGGGAAGATCTCGTCCATGATCTGCTGCTTGCCATTGACCGAGTTGATGATGGGCTTGCCGGCGTAGCGGCGCACGGCGGCCTCGACGGCTGCGGGGTCGGTGGAGTCGATCTGCAGCGGCAGCAGCGTGGACCCCTGGAGCTGTTCGGTCGCCTGTTGGATGATCTTGACCTCGTCGATCTCGGGCAGGCCCACGTTGACGTCCAGAATGTCGGCGCCCTGTTCCTGCTGGCTGATGCCCTGGCTCACAACGTAGTCCAGGTCGCCGTCGCGCAGGGCCTGCTGCAGGCGCTTTTTGCCGGTGGGGTTGATGCGCTCGCCGATGACGGCGATCTTGTGGCCGTCGCAGGGAAGGTCCACGACCGTTTGGGCGCTCGTGACCGACATACTGGGCTTGCGGTGGCGCGGGCTGGGCGTGTGGTTATCGATAAGCGTGCGCAAGGCCGCCATGTGCGCCGGCGTGGTGCCGCAGCAACCGCCCACGACGCTCACGCCGTCGGCGATCATGCCGGCGACGGCCTCGGCGTATTCGGGGGCTTGGATATCAAAGACGGTGTTGCCGTCGTCGTCCACATGGGGGAGTCCTGCATTGGCCTGCACCATAACAGGCTTGTCGGTAACGGTGAGCATACGTGCGGCGAGTCCCCGGAGCTCGGCCGGTCCTTGGCTGCAGTTGATGCCCAAAACGTCGGCGCCGATGGCGTCAAGCGTGATGGCGGCGACCTCGGGACTCGTTCCCAGGAAGGTGCGACCGTCTTCCTCGAAGGTCATGGTGGCAAAGACGGGCAGGTCGGAGTTCTCGCGGCAGGCGAGGACCGCCGCCTTGATCTCGGCCAGGTCGGTCATAGTCTCGATAATAAAGAGGTCCACACCCGCGGCGACGCCTGCGCGCACTTCCTCGGCAAAGAGGTCGTAGGCCTCGTCAAAGCTGAGGGTACCCAAGGGGCGAAGCAACGCGCCGATGGGGCCGATGTCACCGGCGACGTAGCGGGCGCCGGCCTCGCGGGCACAGGCGGCAGCGGCGGCAAAGACGTCTGCCACGGTGGCGGCGCCGTCGAGCTTGTGGGCGTTGGCGCCAAAGGTGTTGGCGGTGATCACGTCACAGCCAGCCTCGACGTACTGACGCTGGATATCGGTGATGACCTGAGGCTCCTCAAAGTTGAGCAGCTCGGGCAGGGCGCCGGCCTTCATGCCGGCCGCCTGCAGCATGGTACCCATGCCGCCGTCGAACAGCAGGTGCCCCGTGCCCTCGATGGCGGCGCGCAGGCGATCGTCCTTAATGCGCAGATCGTCGATCGTGCGCGTCTTGTATGCAGCGCCATTGCGGCGTGCGGCGTCAACAGGCGCCGCCAGCGCGGCACCGTCCAGATCATGAGTGATAAGTATGTTTGAGCTATTCGCCATGTGCATCCATTTCGTCTAGAGCCCACTGAGGAATTTCTATTTGAAGAGATTTGTCGGGCTCGATATCTTCGATTCGCTTGTTGTAGTGGGCAAGAAGCCGTGCGACATTTAATCGAATTAGGCCTCGCTTGTAGAACGATAACTCTTCAATATTGATGCCGATAAACGATTCGAGCGCGATAACCTGTACGCGATTGCCGAGTCCCTCACTTTCGAACAGTCCGTAAGCGAAGGAAACTTTATCGTGGGGGACAACGACGATGGGCCGAATGCCATTTCGAATGTTATCTCGGCATCGATCGGTCAATTTGGCCATTGGCGATACAGTCACATGAAATGCAGCATCATTGATTTGGAAATCGCCAGAACGGTCTGTCTGCTGGTCGGCGGCGTTTGAGTTGTCCTTTCCGATTTCTATGGTTGGAAATAACATCTCTAGTTTTGCACCTACCAGGTGCTGTGCGACGGTACCCGTTGGCTTATCGGACCGTAGGCTTGCTTCGGCTAGGATATCATCGACAATGACAGAAATTGGTTTTTGAAGATCGATTTCGACTTTGATTCTCTGCCGGTTAAAGAAATCGACCTGGATTCGCTCGACGAAGAAATTGGCGATTGCATTCGCAGCTTCAAGACGAGTGTCTTCGCAAGTGTCACTGGGTAGGGCAGAGTTGATAATTGTGGCAAGCTCAAGCGCCATCGGGAGTGTGCCGCGTGAGGTTCTGCCGCCCTCTGATGCGAAGGCACGCGTTTCCCCATGTCTGGCTAAAACTGTTTTGATGCATGCTCCACTTAGGCCTCGTACTTGGCTCCCCTTGTCCGATTGCACATAATCGTCGGTGAGCGGAAAACGGTTTTGCAACAGCTCGCTTATGCCTATGCCAACCGCCATGACGTTACGGTTGACGTTGCCTCGCTTGCTGCGCTTGGATTCGTACCAGAGTTCAATGGCATCCAAGATGTCTTTATCGGGCTCGCTCAAGGAGCAATTGGTCATTTCCATTATTGTCCACTCCGTTCCTTGAAGACATAAGCGCGGGTTTGACTGCATTTTTTATAAGCCAAGTGACAACTGGCACGGCAACTGCATCGCCGAATGCGTAGCGAATCTGAGCATCCGAGAAGCCGCTAAACTGACATGAGTCAGCACCTTGGAGACGGGCATATTCAGTTCCAGTCATCCAGCGAACTTCTATCTTTCCGTTTTCGCATATAACGACTGCCTGTCTTGATGAGCCGCCGCGAGCCGTTCTTAGACATCCGGCAATTTCTTCTTCACGGATTTCCCAGCGCACAACGCCCGATCGCGTGCGACGGTAAGCAGTGCGAACAATTCTTTCTTTGGCATTTAAGAAGCGCTGAAGGCGCTCTGCTTGATGCGGTGCAAGTGAGTCGATAAATGCTTGTACTTGGTTTTTGTTCCACCAACGCTTGTCGTTCTCGGGAATATTTTCAACAACCGTTGCAAGGCCCGTCATGCGAAGTGGACTTGGCTCGTTTAGGTGAGAGACGTGCGTAATGAGTGAAGGGTCGGAGTGAATCCAGGAGACCTTTTCAGGTCGAAGCGAGGAATCGAGTCGGCTGTTGGGAAGAGGGTTTTTTAATCCGACGACAAACATGCGGGGGCGTGACTGGGGAAGCCAGTGCCGTGCATCGATAAAATAAGCGTCGCATGAATAGCCTAAACGATTAAATTCCTGGCAAACGAGTCTAAAGTCATCACTGTTATTAGACGTGGCAAGGCCGATGACATTTTCGAGAACAAGTGCCCTCGGGGCACGATCGCTCATTCCTTCGATGGCCTTAATAAAGCCAAAGAACGCGCTGGACTCTTTGCCAGAGATAAGTCCCTCCCTGTTTCCCGCGAGAGATAAGTTTGTGCAAGGGCTTGACGCCCATGCGATGTCGGCTTGAGGTATTAGGTCGGGGTCGAGTGTGTGGACATCCTGCTCGACTAGATGTTCATCGCCCCAACACTGGCTGTACATGGCGCATTTAGTATGGTCTATGTCATTTGCCCAGATTGTTTTGATTCCGGCTTTTGCCATGCCGGCACGAGCCAAGCCAATGCCTGAAAAAAACTCAAGCGCGGTTAGTTGTGGCGAGAACTGCAGAATGTTGTGCATGTACTGGCTTTCAGATAGTTGTTATTTGGCATCTTATGGTACTTGTTTGTGAGGACATTCGCTTACATACGGATGAGATTCCCTCGATACCGTGCCATCATTGACATTTTATTCAGAATGCGAATAGCAGGTGGTATGGGTGGCGCGGAAGCGGCAGTGCTCGCGCATGCGGCAGATATTGCAGGTGGGGCGGCTCTGGGCGTCGTGGACTTCGCCGTCGAACAGGCCGATCACCGCGGTCACGCTCTTGGTGGGCATGAGCAGGCTGGTCGGCGTGACGGTAAGCCCGATGAGCCGCGTGGCGTTGAGCGCATTGACGATCGAGCGCTGGGCCGAGAGCGGGCAGTCGCCGTAGCCGGGGCTAAAGCGCCAGTTGCCGGCGAGTCCGTGTGCGGCGGCGTCCGTCTTGACCTGCTGGTCCATTTGCTCAACGGCGGCTTCCACGTAAGCGGAGCACGCGGCGTCGAGCACGGCGCCCTCCAGGGGATGTTGGGCTCCCGTGGTGCGCAGGCGACGCTCGGCGTCCATGCCGAGGGTACATGCCATGAGCGCGGCAAAGCGGGCATCTTTGAGATGTCGATAGATATCGCGACCTCGCAGCTCAACGTTGGTGCCGACCAAGCGAATGCAAGGCTCACTTTGTTCGTCCACGCCCGTGGCATCGACGGCAAACACGCGGCGCACGCCACGGGGCTCAATGTCAAGTTCCAGACGCTCGACCACAAGCTCAATACGTCGTGACAGCTCGGGCTCGATCTGCTGGCCGCCGTAACCCAGATACCGCAGCATCTCGGCACGGTCGACACGGGGATGGTGCGCAGCATCGACACGGTAAAGCGCCGGCGACGCAAGGTCGGCCGGCACTTCGACAGCGGTTGTATCGATGTGCGGTTTTTCCATTACCCCAGGCGCTCCATAATGGTCGCGGCGATCGCAGGACGGTTCATAGTGTACAGGTGCAGGCCGTCGGCGCCGTGCTCCTTGAGGTCGCAAAGTTGGCGGGCGGCATAATCTACACCGGCTGCCTGCAGGCTCTCGGGGTCATTCTCGTACTTGGCGAGAATCTTGATGACGGGGGAGGGCAACGACGCGCCGCACATAAAGACCATGCGGCTGATCTGTGACTTGCCCATAAACGGCATGATGCCCGCGGTAATGGGCACGGTGATGCCGGCTTTGTTGGCAAGCTCGCGGAAGCGGTAGAAGCACTCGTTATCAAAGAAGAGTTGCGTCACAAAGAAGCTCGCGCCAGCGTCCTGTTTTTGCTTGAGATGTTCGACCGAGAGGTTGAGATCCTCACAGGCAATGTGGCCCTCGGGGTAGGCTGCGGCGCCCACGCAAAAGCCGGCGTCGACGAGCTCGGGGATGAGGTCGCGGGCGTAGGCGTAGTCCGAGGCGGGCTTGTCGTCCTCGGTCGCGCCGGCAGGGAGATCGCCACGCAGGGCCAGGATGTTTTCCACGCCGGCGGTGCGATACTCGTCGATCTTGGCGGCGATATCGGCGTGCGACCGGCCCACGCAGGTAAGGTGTGCCACCGAGGGCGTGTCGAATTCGCTCGTAATCATATGCGCGATGGGGGCGGTGGCGGCACCGTTGCCCGAGCCGCCGGCCGAGCAGGTGACCGAGACAAAGCTCGGCGAAAGCTTGCACAGATTGCCTGCTACTTCGCGAGCCGTGTCGAGGGTCAGCTTGCCCTTGGGCGGGAACATCTCAAACGAAATGGGCGCGGTGCCCTGGGATGCTGCCTGCTTAAAAACCTCGTCGACGCGCATATCGTGCTCCTCTAGATACGTAATAGTGTGATGTGTTGTAAGGATTCTACAGCACCACTGTGCCATGGTGGAGTTTCACTCGCTATTTGAGGATACCAATCAAAGATGCCTTGCTATCGGCTTTCTCTATAACAGAGCGGCTAATCAAGGCACGGACTATAAAGACTGGTATCTGATGCAAAATACCAGTTAATAGAGCTCCATCCCAAATTGACTACCCTTAAACCATGGAGAGAGGTCTGCAATTTATGCAGTTGATTGGCTGTTGAGGGTGGCAACGCCGCCTCGATAGGGTAACCTCATTGATTGGTTTCGCGACAGCAACATAACGGTAATGTCGCGGAAACACGGCGAGTCTAAGCTATGACTCGTTCGTTAGTAATCAACACCGCTTCTCACGCGGTGCCGATACGAAGGGAGTTCCGTATGGCCGAACTTACTGACCGCTTCGGGACCATGGTGTTCTCTGAGGAAGTCATGAAGGACTACCTCCCCAAGGACATTTGGAAGCGCCTTGCTGCAACCCTCGAGGGCGGTGAGCCGCTCGACCTGGATGTGGCCAACGCCGTTGCCCATGCCATGAAGGTCTGGGCCATCTCCAAGGGCGCGACGCACTACGCGCACTGGTTCCAGCCGCTTTCGGGCATTACTTCCGAGAAGCACGACAGCTTCCTGGAGCCCAACCACGACGGCACCGCCATTACCAAGTTTACGGGCAAGAACCTCATCCAGGGCGAGCCCGATGCCTCGAGCTTCCCCAACGGCGGCCTGCGCGCCACCTTCGAGGCCCGTGGCTACACCGCTTGGGATCCCACCAGCCCCGCCTTTATCAAGGACGATGTCCTGTGCATCCCCACGGCTTTCTGCTCCTACACGGGCGAGGCCCTGGACAAGAAGACTCCGCTGCTGCGCTCCATGACCGCGCTCTCGCGTGAGTCCAAGCGCGTTTTGGCGCTGTTTGGCAAGACCCCCAAGAAGGTCGTTCCTTCCGTGGGTGACGAGCAGGAGTACTTCCTGATCAAGAAGGACGCTTACCGCAAGCGCAAGGACCTGGTCATCACCGGCCGCACCCTCTTTGGTGCTGCTCCATGCAAGGGCCAGGAGCTCGAGGAGCACTACTTTGGCGCTATCCGCCCCACCGTCTCGGCCTATATGAAGGATCTGGACGACGAGCTGTGGGCGCTCGGTATTCCCGCCAAGACCAAGCACAACGAGGTCGCTCCCTGCCAGCATGAGCTCGCCCCCGTCTACGGTGAGGTCAACGAGGCCATCGACCAGAACCTGGTCATGATGGAGAAGATGAAGCTCATCGCCTCCCGCCACGACTTGGTCTGCCTGCTGCACGAGAAGCCCTTCGAGGGCATCAATGGTTCGGGCAAGCACAACAACTGGTCGCTTGGCACCGAGTCCGAGAACCTGCTCGATCCGGGCGACACCCCGCTCGACAACCTGCAGTTCATCGTCTTCCTCACCGCGGTAATCGAGGCCGTCGATAACTATCAGGAGCTCCTGCGTGCCTCCGTTGCCTCGGCCGGTAACGACCATCGTCTGGGCGCCAACGAGGCTCCTCCGGCGATTATGTCCATCTTCCTGGGCGACCAGCTTACCGAGGTCGTCGAGAAGATCATCGATGGCAAGGCTTCCGTCCATGCCACGCGCGGCGTGCTCGACCTGGGCGCCGATACCCTGCCCAAGCTGATGCAGGACAACACCGACCGCAACCGCACCTCCCCGTTTGCCTTCACCGGCAATAAGTTCGAGTTTCGTGCCTGCGGCTCCGAGCAGAACGTCTCCGACTCCAACCTGGTGCTCGATGCCGCCGTGGCCAAGTCGCTCAAGTCCTTCGCCGACGCACTCGAGGGTACGCCCGAGGATGAGTTCCAGGACGCTGCGCTCGAGTACTGCAAGAAGGTCCTGACCGACCACCAGCGCATCCTCTTTTCCGGCGATGGCTACTCCGACGAGTGGCCCGTCGAGGCCGAGAAGCGCGGCCTTGCCAACAACAAGACCACGGCCGACGCCCTGCCCGCCTTTGTTTCCGATAAGGCCATCGCGCTCTTTGAGGAGACGGGTGTCCTGACCAAGGCCGAGGCCCAGTGCCGCTACGACTGCAAGCTCGAGAAGTACAACAAGCTCATGAACATCGAGGCCACCACGATGGTTCGCGAGGCGCGTCGTACCTATCGCCCGGTCATTACCGCCTATGCCACCAAGGTCGCTAAGGGCCTTGAGACTATTCGTGCCGCCGGTGCTGAGGCCGCCATGCAGTGCGAGCAGAACACGCTCAACAAGCTCTGCAACGGTATCACCACCATCAACGACTCCATCAAGGCGCTCGACGCCGTGCATCAGAAGGCCGAGGGCCTCGATGGGCAGGAGCAGGCCAATGTGTATGCACACGAGGTCGTTCCCGCTATGGATACGCTGCGCGCCGCCGTGGACGCCATGGAAGAGATCGTGGCAGCCGACTACTGGCCGGTCCCGACCTACGACGACATTCTGTTCTACGTGTAGAGCGTAACTGACATATCGTCACGGCATTGAGCCGGGGTCCGCATCGCGCGGGCCCCGGCTTTTTGTTTGCGAAGGACGCTTTGAAGCCCGTTTTGCCGCCGATGTGCCTAGGTATAAAGGGCTATGGGCAAAAAACGTCAAATATGAGTACTGTCACAAGTCCTGTAACATTATTTATTTGCAAAATATGTAGTGTTACGCAACATATGTCCAAGTACTTAGCCGATAAACGTCTGCAATTTTTCCGCCGTAGGACGCCCGACGGCTAAATCGCCTTCTGAAGGCATGAAATCGCTGTAACTAAAATGGTAACAGTACTCATATTTGCCATTTTTTGACCACAGGCCTTGCGATGATGCCGGGATTCGCACCCTGTCGGGTTCGAATCCCGGCATATCGGTAGCAAAAAGCCCGTCACCGCGGTGAACCGCGCCCCAAATCTTGGACGCCCTAAATAGCGACTAGGCCGCGAGGGCCTGATTCCGGAACTCCTCCGGGGTCAGGCCCTTCAATCTTACCTGCCTCCGGCTCGTGTTCCAGTGGACTATGTATTCCTCCAGGTCGCGTTTGAAATCCTCGAACGTCTTCCACTCGCGGCCCCTGTAGAACTCGTCCTTGACGTGGCCGA
>DBEYWP010000031.1:0-23038 GCA_048183675.1 Collinsella sp.
ACAAATAATTCTTGCAGTTGATGTTCGAATGTGTTCAAATAAACATGAACAGTGAAGAACCGCACATTCAGATGCCCGGACCTGAATGCGATTCAACACTTCCAAACAGAAACTACGCACCTGCGTATCTCTCAAGGAGGATGTCATGAGGGTTGTAATCGCTTCCGATGCCGACGGTATGTCGATGAAGGAGTCCATCAAGGAGATGCTCATCGCCGACGGTCACGAGGTCGTCGACTATTCCGAGACCCCTGCCGCGGACTTTGTCGATTCCGCGACCGCCGTTGCCAAGGACCTGCTGGAGCACAAGGATTCCCAGGGCTTCGCATTCGATAAGTACGGCGTCGGCTCCTATATGGCCGCCGTCAAGATTAAGGGTATGGTCGTCGCCAACATTTCCGACGAGCGTTCCGCCTACATGACCCGCGAGCACAACGGCTCGCGCATGGTCACCATGGGCCCGGGCGTTGTGGGCACCGAGGTCGCCAAGAAGATCGCCCGCGAGTTCCTGCGCGCCCAGTACGCCGGCGGCCGTCACCAGATCCGTGTCGACATGCTCAACAAGATGGCCTAACGAGAGCCACCGAGAACTCGAACTTCTACCTCAACTTGTGAATTCAGACGAAAGGACGTTCTGATGAAGAAGACCATCGCAATCGGTTGCGACCATATCGTTACGGACGAGAAGATCTATCTGGCCGACCGCCTGGAGCAGGCTGGCTACAAGGTGCTCGACTGCGGCACCTACAGCCACACCCGTACGCACTATCCCATCTATGGCAAGGCCGTGGGCGAGGCTGTTGCCAGCGGCAAGGCCGACTTTGGCGTGGCCCTGTGCGGCACCGGCATCGGCATCACCAACGCCGTCAACAAGGTTCCCGGCGCCCGCTGCGCCCTGGTCCGCGACATGACCTCTGCCCTGTATGCCCGTCGCGAGCTCAACGCCAACATCGTGGGCTTTGGTGGCAAGATCACCGGCGAGTTCCTGATGGCCGATATCATGCTTGCCTTCCTGGAGGAGCCCTACGAGAAGACTCCCGAGCACGACGCCCTGATCGCCAAGATCGACGCCTGCAATAAGGCCGACGCCGAGGCTCAGGCTGACCCGCACTTCTTTGACGAGTTCCTCGAGAAGTGGGACCGCGGCGAGTACCACGACTAAGGGGTTCCGGCGTTCTACCGAACGCCGGACCGGCCGACGCTGCGAAGCCATCTGGTGGGCAATCTGCCGTTCAGCTTCGACGGCATGACCAGAAGGTCAATGCCGCCTCGCTTCACGGCACCTTGCCTCACCAGCTGGCTTCTCGCTGACGTTGAGCTGACCTGTAGGGTTACCGCTGTTGTTACGAAGCTTTCTGGCTCGGTAAGCTGCTCCGATAACACGTTTGCTTGCTGAGCTTGTGTGCTTCGTTTTGGTGGTACCCGGCATTCTGCAGCTTTTCAATTGACGGCTCGCGTTTCTGTGAGGGGGCGCGGGCCGGTTTTCTATCAGCTCTATTGACTTGGCGGGCTGTCATAAGAAAGGGAAGGCTCCTATGGAGTTTGTTCTTGATAACGGTTCTATCCGCGTAGCACTGAGCACGGCGGGCGGCTCGTTCACCTCAATTGTGGCCGACGGTCGCGAGTATCTGTGGCAGGGCGATCCTTCGGTCTGGTCGGGCCAGGCACCCATTTGCTTCCCGATCTGCGGCGGCCTTCGTGATGGTCGCGCAATGGCCATGGGCGGCCGCGAGGTAAAGCTCGCCCGTCACGGCTTTGCGCGCAAACAGGAGTGGAAGCTCGAGGAGCAGGGCGACAACATGGTTGCGCTGAGCCTAAGCTCTGCCGACCATGCCGAGTTGCTCGAGCAGTACCCGTATCCGTTTAAGATCGTTGCTCGCTACACGATCGATTCGGAAAAGGTGGTCGTGTCGTACGAGGTGACCAATGAGGGCACCGAGGACATGCCGTTCTTTGTGGGCGGTCATCCCGGCTTTAAGTGCCCGCTCGACGAGGGCGAGTCCTATGACGACTACGAGCTCCGTTTTGAGCAGCGTGAGGCCGCCGAGCTCTGTACTGCCGTTCCCTCGACGGGCCTGATTGATGTTGAGCATCGCAGCAAGAATCCCATGATCGGCCAGAACCTGCCGCTTACCCACGAACTCTTCGACTTCGCGGAGACCATCTTCGACGTGCTCGAGAGCCGCGTGGTTACGCTGACCAAGAAAACCGAGGACAAGGGCGTGCGCCTGACGTTCCCCGATATGCCGTACCTGATTGTATGGAGCAAGCCCGAGGGTGACTTTGTGGCCGTGGAACCGTGGGGCGGCCTGTCCACCTGCTCCGACGAGGACGATATTCTGGAGCACAAGCGCGGCTGCCTGGTGGCCAAGCCGGGGGAGACCGTTACCCGCGGCTTTGAGATCGAGATCCTTTAACGAGCTATCGTATGTTTGGGGCGGGTTATGCCGCCCCGGAACAGGAGTTCAACATGATTCTGACCCTTACCATGAACCCGTCGATTGATACGCGCTATCAGCTCGACAAGCTGATCATCGACGACGTGAACCGTGTGACACCCGAAAAGACCGCTGGCGGCAAGGGCCTCAACGTGAGTCGCGTGCTGCTGCAGCTGGGTGACGACGTGCTCGCGACCGGCCTGCTCGGCGGCCACATGGGTGCCTATATGGCCGAGCTTATGGATGCCGACGGCGTCAAGAACGACTTTGTGCCTATTGCCGGTGAGACGCGCATCTGCCTGAATATCCTGCACGAGGGTAATCAGACCGAGCTGCTGGAGAGCGGCCCGCAGATCGCCCCGGCCGAGCTCGAGGCCTTTACGGCCAAGTTCGCCGAGCTCGCAGCGAAGGCGGACGTCGTGACGCTTTCGGGCTCGCTGCCGCGTGGCGTCGATGCCGGCTACTATGCCGAGCTCGTCAAGATCGCCGAGGAGGCGGGCGCCAAGGTGCTGCTCGACACCTCGGGCGCATCGCTGGAGGCCGCGCTGGAGTCCGACGCTAAGCCTGAGCTCGTAAAGCCCAACCTGACCGAGATTAACGGCCTGCTGGGTACGTCCTTTACGACCGATGATGTCGATGCCCTGCGCGAGGCGCTCGCCGCCGATGACCGTTTTGCCGGTATCCCCTGGGTTGTCGTTTCGATGGGCGCTGCCGGTTCGGTTGGCTTCCATGAGGGTCGCGCGTTCCGCGCCAAGACGCCCGCGATTGCGGCTGTGAACGCAACGGGTTCCGGCGACTCGACCATCGCCGGCTTTGCACATGCCATTGCTGCTGGCGCCGACGACGTCACGGTGCTCAAGACCGCCAATACCTGCGGCAAACTCAACGCTATGGATCCCAAGACCGGTCACCTGGTCATGGACCGCTGGGACGAGATCTACAACAACGTTGAAGTAACGGAGCTTTAGGGTTACGCGGTTTTACCAAACCGCGTAACCAGCCGACGCTGCAAGCCCGCCAGAGCGGCAATCTGCCTTTCAGCTTCGGCGGCATGACCAGAAGGTCAATGCCGCCTCGCTTCAAGGCACCTTGCTCGCTTTGGCGGGCTTTCGCTGTCGTGGCCAAAACATCGGCGTGGTCATTGGGGACGTTCTTAAATGAATGCGGCAGATAGAGACGGTTCCTTTTTTGCCGGCAGTTTGGGACACTCCTTACGGGGCACCCCCTCCACAGCGCCTATGCCAGCTTGTCGATTTGCCCAATCTCCCAGAGCGGAATATTGACGAGCGTGCCTTCGTCTCTATATGCCGCTAACTATGTTCTCACGCAGCGCTCGAGCTTGAACTTCTCGCAGGCAATCCTCAGGCTCTTTGCTTTGAGGTTCTCTGCCGCCTTGACCTCGAGCGGAAGCACAGTCCCCGCATGGTCGATGGCAAAGTCAGTCTCTGCATTGCCGGAGGAGGATGACCAATACGCGGGAGTTTTGCCTTGGAGCAAAAGCTCCTGTGCGACGTATTGCTCGGTCAGCGAGCCTTTGAACTCCGTAAAAACAGCGGGCCCGTTCAGAACAATGGCTGGCGAGAGGCCGGAGAGTGCTCCGAGGATGCCGGTGTCGATGCAGAACAGCTTGAAGCCCGAGAGATCCTCGTAGCTTGTGAGCGGTGCTCTTAGGGCGGAAACACGTGGTACCTTATGAACGATTCCATAGTCCATGAGCCACTGGAGGCTTTCCCCAAAATCGCGTGCGCGCGCCCCGGGACGAAGCGCGCCGTAGACGAACTTCTTGTTTTCCTTTGCGAGCTGGCCGGGAAGGGATTTCCAAACCAGCCTCATGCGCTCGACGATGCGGGCTGGCGCATGCTTGCCAAAATCGGATTCATAAGCTTCGATGATTTGCTGCTGAAGCCTGCGGGCCTCGATGAAATCGTGGGAGGCGGCGAAAGCGGAGACAACTTCTGGCATGCCACCGACAACGAGGTATTCCTTGAGCAGGCGCTCGAGCTTTTCGGAAACATTCGCCAGCAGGTCCATGTCTGCGGCAAGGATGGCATCTGCGAGCGGATCGCCATCGACGGCACGAACGAACTCGACAAACCCCATGGGGCGCATGGCAAGCTGGTCAATCTTGCCGACGGGGAACGACTCGTTTTCGCGTCGGAGCGCGAGCCCCATATAGGAGCCGGCTGCCACGATATGGTATTCCGGCGCCAGCTCGTTGAAGTATTTGAGCGAGGTGATGCCACGCGGTGCCTCTTGGATTTCGTCGAAGATGATGAGCGTGTCTGTCGGCGTTATGGTCTGGCCGCGCAGGAGCTCTATCTGGGAGATGATGCGTTTGGGGTCTAGGCTTCCGTCGAACAGCGAACGTGCGCCCGGTTCGAGCATAAAGTCAAAACGGATGACGTTTTGATACTGCTGGCCTGCGAATTCGTTGAGAAGCCAGGTTTTTCCCGTCTGGCGGGCCCCCTTAAGCAGGAGGGGCTTGCGGTTTGCCCTAGATTTCCAAGCGATGAGTTCGTCCATTAGCTGTCGCTGCATACTGCCTCCTAACGATCATGGTTAGCATAAGACCGTCTTGGTCTTTCCATCGAAAAATGTGGGAATGAACCACGTTTTTCCATTGAATAATGTGGGAGGCAACCACGTTTTTCCATCGAATAATGTGTTGGTTTAGGTCGGCATCTGGGGACGTTCTTTTTCTGCCGGCAGTTTGGGACACTCCTTGTTTTGGTGCAAATTAGTTACCCTTGCATCAGAAAACGGCGCCCGCCGGCGATGTTGCCGGCGGGCGCCGCGGTCGTGTAGGTGGCTATGTCGTGGGGGCTGCCGTTGAGCGTCCGGGTCTGTGCTCTACAGCGAGTCGATAAAGCGCTGCTGGGCGGCGCGGCCGGCTTCGTCCCACTTAAAGACGCCGGCGTTGTCGAGCACGTGGCCAAACACCACGCCGACCTCCTCGTGCAGGATATCGATGGCGTTGTCTGCCGTAAGCTCGTCGGCGCGGCGGGCAAAAACGTCTTCGGCCCATGCGGCGTGGCTGCGGCATAGATCATCGCCCTCGAGCGCGCTAGCAAGGTCGTAGCTGGCATCGACCTTGGCCGCCAGCAGGTGCTCGCGGACAGCGCCGAGCTCGGGAACCAGGCGCGGCGGAAGAATGGCCAGGCCCATGACCTCGATCAGGCCGATGTTCTCCTTCTTAATGTGGTGGTACTCGGCATGCGGGTGGAACACGCCCAGCGGATGCTCGTCGGTCGTGATGTTGCAGCGAAGCGCCAGGTAGGCCTCGTAGATTTCGCCGCCGGCATTTCCGCGAGAGTCGACGCGGCGGATGACGGGCGTCACGGTGTTGTGCGCCACGCCATCGGCTGTGTACGCGATGACGCCCACAGACTCATCGGTCCACTCGCGCCAGGCGAGGATAATCTTCTCGGCAGCGTCGAGCAGCTGAGCGCGGTCATGCGAGCGCAGGCGCAGCACCGAGAGCGGCCACTGCAGCACAGTGCCGGTGACCTGGTCAAATCCGGGCACGCTAAACTGCGAGACCTCGGCGGCATGCATCATGGGGAACTCGTGCGCGCCGCCCTGGAAGTGGTCGTGCGACAAGATCGAGCCGCCCACGATGGGCAGGTCGGCGTTGGAGCCAATGAAATAGTGCGGGAACAGGTCCACAAAGTCGAGCAGGCAGGTCAGGCCCTTGCGGTCGACGTGCATCGGACGATGCTCGGAGCTCATGGCAATGCAGTGCTCGTTAAAGTACGCGTACGGGCTGTACTGGAAGCCCCAGCGCTCGCCATTAAGCTGAATGGGAATAACGCGCAGATTCTGGCGGGCGGGATGGGCGCCGCCGTCGGCTGCGGCGGAGCGTCCGGGATAGCCCTCGTTTTCGATGCAGAGCTGGCAGGCGGGATACTTCTCGCCCGTGTTTTTGGCGGCGCCGGCCGCGGCAATATCTCGCGGGTCCTTCTCGGGCTTGGACAGGTTGATGGTAATCTCCAGGTCGCCCCAGTTGGTTGGGGTGTTCCATTTGATGTTGCGCGCGATGGCGGCACGGCGCACGTAGCCGGCGTCGCAGCACAGGCCGTAGAACCAATCAGTCGCGGCGCGGAGCTCGTTGACGCCCATGCGGCCGTTGAATTCCTCGTTTACAACCGAAGGCCTCGGCATCAGCACGCCCATGATGCGCATGGCGATGCGGTCGCGGCCCGATGCCGTGTCCTCGGCGGCACCGTTGACAACGGCGGCCTCGGAAAGCGCGGCAAGTGTGCCTTCAAGGTCAAAGTTGGGCAGGGTGTCGGGGTGCAAGAGCGAGAGTTTCTCGACCTGGAGCGCCCAGGCCATGTCGAGCGCCGGGCCCGTAGCACCGATGCACTCGAGAATGGTGTTATACGCCCAGATGCGATCGTCCTGGCCGATCATCGATCGGTGGATAGCGTACTCGATCAGGTTCTGCGCGGCCTCGCGCACGTCAGTCATTACAGCCATGCCGCGTAAGCCCCCTTGTCAGAAATTGCGTAGTGGCGGGCAGAGCCCTCGCCCAGCCAGCCGTTCATCTTGGCAATGAAGGTGTCGACCAGGTCGAGCGGCACGAAGGCCTGGATGGTGCCACCAAAGCCGCCACCGTGGATACGGACGGCACCACGGCCGTCGAGCACGTGCTCGGCCAGTGCCAGGGCATACATCGAGGGCTGCTCGGAGCCCAGCTTGGCAACGACATTCTGTAGGTACATGGCAGAGCTGGCGCCGGACTCGCGCGTCAGGACCAGGAACTGATCGATGTCTCCGGCGTTCAGGGCAGCCCAGCGCTTGTCGACCAGGCCGTTCTCGTACCAGTAGTGAACGGCGCGCAGGCAGGCACGGTCGCCCAGCTTGGCACGCAGCTCGGGGAGCTTGGCGTCAAAGTCGGCAACGTTGACCTCGCACAGACGTGCCTTGCCAAGCTCGGCGGCAACGTCCTGCATCTCGCGCGGAACGGCGGCGTAGTCGTCGGTGGCGGCCACGTGGTCGGTGCCCACTTTAACGAGCACAAGCGCATAACCGTGATCCTCAAAGTTGAGCTCGAGCTTCTGGGTCTTAGGCTGAGCCTGGTCCTCAAAGTCCATGTAGGCGAGGCCACCCAGGCACACGGCGGCCTGGTCCATCAGACCGCAGGGCTTGCCGTAGTAGTTGTTCTCGGTGCGCTGGCTCATCTGCGCGAGCGCGACGGGCTCAATGGCGGGCGCGCCCCAGAGCGTCTCCATGGCGCGGCCGTATGCGGCCTCGACGGCAGCGGAGCTGGAAAGGCCGCCGCCCGAGGGGACGGAGCAGGTGAAGGCGAAATCGAAGCCGTGAGGCTCAACACCAAGGGCTGCAATCTCGTGGGCCATACCGCGCACGAGGCTTGCGGACGTGCCCTTCTCGGACTCCTGAACGTCTAGCGTGCCGAGCGCGATTTCAAACGTGGGATAGCCCTCGTCGGCTACGCGAACCTTGTTGGAATCGGTTGCCACGGCGATGCCGTCGACAGCGACATCGAGCGAGCCGGCGATAACGTGGCCACCCTCGTGGTCGGTGTGGTTGCCGCTGATCTCGGAACGGCCGGGCGCGTGCACGTAGAGCACCTGGCGGTCGCCGATGGGGCCAAACTCCTCCTCAAACAGCTTGGTAAGTGTGGCGAATATCTTTTCGTCGGGCGTGGTCATGGGAGTCCTTTCCTTGGCGCGCACGGGTGAGTTTTGCGTCGTTATGAGTACGTTAACAACTTGAAGCGGCATGAACCAAGTGTTTGCGATACCGCACGTTACGGGCTATGTTAACGTACTCATAACACATCGCTTGTCACTTTTTGAGAATCTGGTAATCGGTAGAAATTCAGCCGTGAACGGTACTGCCGTATGGACTTATAAAGCAGAAGAGATGCAGATAGAAAAAGTAGAGTACGTTAACATGCGTCCGACGATAGCGGGCCTCGGCGCGGGATGTATTTCTGCCCGGGCCGGCATTCACGCTATTCAAATCTCGCAAGGGTGAAGGTGATCCTGTGGCAAGGCGCCCGTCCAACGATACCAGTTCGCGTCCGGTCTCCATGGCCGACGTCGCCCGCGCTGCTGGCGTTTCGCAGCAGACGGTTTCGCGCGTCGCCAACGGCTTGCCCAACGTTAACGAGCAGACGCGCCAGCGCGTGCAGGTCGCTATGCAAGAGCTCGGCTTTCGTCCGAGTTATGCCGGTCGCTCGCTGCGCGACGGCCGTTACCATTCGGTCGGCCTATGCATCAACGATGTCACCAAGTTTGGCAACCTCTCAATGATCGACGGCATCGCCAGCGCTGCTCGCGAGCATAATTGCGCCATCACGCTGGTCGAGATGTCCAAGACCGAGGAGTTTTCGCTTGCCGAGGCCACGCGTCGTATGGCCGCATTGCCGGTGGACGGCATCATCATCGGCATGAGCCGCATGGCGCCCGATTTTGAGACGTTTGATCCACTGCCAGGCATTGGCACGGTCATTGTTACCATGTACGCGCATCCGCGGGTGACCACGGTCGATTCCGACCATTACGGCTGCTCGCTATTGCTTATGGATCATCTGTTTGAGCTGGGACACGAGCAGATTCGCTATATTGGCGGCCCGTCGTTCTCGGTCGACGAGCAATTTCGTCGCGCCGGTTGGCAGGATGCGCTCGAGCGTAAACACAACGAGCCGGCAGAGCCGCTCGAGGGCGACTGGTCTGCCAACAGCGGCTACGAGGCCGGCAGGTACCTGGCCGAGCACGATCGCACCATGACGGCGATCTATGCGGCAAACGATCAGATGGCAAATGGCGCGATTGCCGCGCTGCGTGATAGCGGCCTGCGCGTGCCCGAGGACGTGAGCGTGGTGGGCGTCGACGATTCGCTCGATGATTTTGTAGCACACAACGAGCTCACGACCGTGCGATTCGATCTACATCAGCGCGGACGCGAGGTGTTTGAGCATGCGGTTCCCGAGGCGGGTACGGCGGGCAAAACCGTTGCCATTCGTATTCCCGGCCAGCTCATCGTTCGACATAGCACAGCGATACCGCGCGCATAGTTTGTGCAGGTAAACGGCGGCATATTCCGCCTCAAAAACAATCGGTAAGGATGCTGACAGATAGCCGTGGCTATGAAGGCGAGTGCTATGATAGACGGGTTCTTTTGTCTATCTAGGAGGCTTTGCCTGATGGAGATCACCAAGGATATCCGCTACGTTGGCGTCGACGATCACGACATTGACCTGTTCGAGGGCCAGTACGATGTGTCCGAGAACGGTATGGCATACAACAGCTACGTTATCTTGGGCGATAAAATCGCCGTCGCCGATTCGGTCGACGGTGGTTTTGTCGACGAGTGGCTCGGCAACCTCGAGGCCGTGCTCGATGGCCGTACGCCCGACTACCTGGTTGTCCATCACATGGAGCCCGATCACTCCGCCGGTATCTCCGCCTTTATGGAGCGCTATCCCCAGGCACAGATTGTGGCCAGCATGGGCGCCTTCCGCATGATGGTCAACTACTTTGGCACCGACTACCCCGAGCGCAAGATGGTCGTCAAAGAGGGCGACGTGCTCGATCTGGGCGGTCACAGCCTGACCTTTATCGGCGCCCCCAACGTGCACTGGCCCGAGGTGATCTTCTCCTACGAGTCCACCGACAAGGCGCTCTTTAGTGCCGACGGCTTTGGCAAGTTCGGCGCCAACGACATCGAGGACCCGGAAGGCTGGGCTTGCGAAGCGCGCCGCTACTACTTTGGCATCGTCGGTAAGTTCGGCAAATTCGTGCAGACCGTGCTCAAGAAGGCCGCCGATCTGGATATCCAGATCATCTGTCCGCTCCATGGTCCTGTTCTTACCGAGAATCTGGGCTATTACCTCGACACCTACAACACCTGGTCGAGCTATCAGCCCGAGGACGAGGGCATTACGATTGCCTATGCGAGCGTGTACGGCCATCTGAAGGCCGCCGTTGAGGAGCTTGCATCTGCGCTCGAGGCCCGCGGCCAGAAAGTTTCCGTCTTTGACTTGGCTCGCGACGACATGGCCGAGGCCGTTGAGGATGCGTTCCGCTATGACCGTCTGGTGCTCGCCTCCATCACCTATCAGGGCGAGATCTTCCCGTTCATGAGCACCTTTATCCACACGCTTGCCGAGCACGCCTATCAGAACCGTACGGTGGCGCTCGTTGAGGCCGGCTCCTGGGCGCCCACCGCTGCCAAGGTTATGACCAAGGAGCTCGAGGGCATGAAGGACATCACCCTGGCGCAGAACAAGGTGACCGTGCTGGGCTCGCTCAACGACGCCTCGCGCGCTCAGATCGAGGTTCTCGCCGACGAGCTGTCCAAGTAGCGACACGTTCACTTTTGACGCTCAACCATCACAACCACCACAAAGGGGACAGGCACCTTTGTGGTGGTTTTTGTTTAAGCGCCGGCGATGACGAGGGCTGGACGTGAGCTGTCAGTGGCCTCGGCGATCGAGGTGGCGACGGCATGGTCGGGGTCACGGTCCATCACGATGGAGTCGACATCGGCAAGCTCGGCAAAGCGGTACATGCCGCGTCCGTTAACCTTGCTGGCGTCCATGAGGGCGACGCTTTGATGGGCCGCGGTGATCATAGCCGTTTTGGCCTCGGCCATCTGGGGAAAGTCGGTCGTAAAGCCGCAGCGGGGGACAAAGGCGCCGGGGCACATGACGGCCAGATCGGCATGGACCATTTGGAGCGCCTGCATAGTGAGCGGTCCGTACAAATAACGATGGCCTTTGCGCAACGCCCCGCCCAGCATGACGACATCGACCGAGGGCATGCTCTCGTCGATGTAATCGGCAATGGTAATGTCGGCCGTGATGACGGTGATGCCGTTGCGCTGGTCGAGGAGCCGAACGAACTCGAGCGCCGTGGTGCCCGAGTCGACGAGCAGCGTGTCGCCGTCATTGACGAGCTCGATGGCGCTTTGCGCGATGGCTTGCTTGGCGGCGACGTTGACATTGATGCGGCGATCCTGCGTGGAGACGGTCAGGCGTTTGTGGAGCGAGACGGCACCGCCGTGCGTGCGGCGCAGCTTGCCTGCTTCGGCGAGCGCGTCCAGGTCGGCGCGGGCGGTGACGGAGGACACGCCAAAGGTCTGGGCGATTTCTGCTACCTGCACCGAGGCATTATGATCGAGCATTTCCAAAATGGCGGTACGGCGTTCGTCGGCAAAGGCACGGTTGGTGGCTTGGGCCATGCTTGCTCCATTCTCGGCTAAATTTGCAGGAATTGTGTTGACTCTATTTTCGTTCATTTTCTTTTTGAGTAAGAAAACACCTTTCGATTACTTATCTTTTCTATAAAAGAAAGACGCTGAACGCCCAAAATTCAATATCGAACATGTCCACTCGGCTCAAATTCCTTCCGTTTACTTTTCAAAAACGACTGTATTGACCTGCATGGGCTCAATATCTCGCGCGTGTAAAGCCGCTGAATTTCATACAATGAGCGCAGCAAAACGCAAGGTAAACGCCTTGTGAACAACTACGCCCGATGTCCAGATGCGGGCGAGGGAGAGGAGCAAACGCTCATGGCACTTGTTACCACCGAAAAGATGCTCAAGGACGCTCAGGCCGGCCACTACGCTGTTGGCGCTTTCAACGTCGAGAACCTCGAGTTTGTTATGGCCGTTCTGGCCGCTGCCGAGGAGACCAAGTCCCCCGTCATCATGCAGACCACCCCGGGCACCATCAAGACCGCTGGTCTGGACTACTTCTATGGCATGGTCAAGGCTGCCGCCGAGCGCGCTTCCGTGCCCGTCGCTCTGCACCTCGATCACGGCGATGGCTATGACCGCTGCATGCAGGCTTTCCGCACGGGCTACACCTCTGTCATGATCGACGGCTCGCACGAGTCCTTCGAGGACAATATCGCCCTGACCAAGTCCGTCGCCGACGCTGGCCGCGCCATGGGCGTGCCCGTCGAGGCCGAGCTCGGTAAGGTTGGCGGCAAGGAGGACGACGGTCCCGCGGTTGAGGGCGAGAGCCCCTACACCGATCCTGCCGAGGCCAAGGAGTTCGTCGAGCGTACCGGCTGCACCTCCCTCGCAATTGGCGTTGGCACCAGCCACGGCGTGTACACGAGCGATCCGCACATCGAGCAGTCCGTGGTCAAGGCCATCCGCGACGCCGTCGACGTGCCGCTGGTTCTGCACGGCACCTCCGGTGTGCCCGATGAGCAGGTTGCCGAGGCTGTGAAGAACGGCATCTGCAAGGTTAACTACGCCACCGAGCTGCGTCAGGCCTACACCAAGGGCTTCATGGCCTACATGGCCGAGAACCCTGCCTGCTTCGATTCCAAGAAGCCGGCCAAGGAGGGTATGCGTGAGATCACCGAGCTGGTTAAGATCCGCATGACCAACCTTAACTCTGTGGGCAAAGCAGAGTAACAGCAAGGGTACTCTGATCCCACCGGACGGCTTGGGCAGGTCCCCGTACTTAGTTTCCAAAACGTCCTCGCGCATGAAGGCCCCCGTTGCCTCGCTTCTACGAAGCGTTGGCAACGGGGGCCTTCGCGCTGCGGAATGATTTTGGAAACTAAGTACGGGGACCTGCCCAAGCCGTCCTGCTCGATCGCCCTTGTGGCGTTGGGGCGGGAAGGATGGTGCGCGAGGGGCGCCTTGTTGATGAGGGGTTAGTATGCCCGGGCTTGGTTGGGGAATGACTTGTTTAGGGATGATTGGAGCTTTTCGAACGATGCTCGTAAGTTGTGGCTCTGGTCGGTTGAGCGTTTGGCTTTTGTGGTTGGGGAGTCGAGGAGGCCGTTTCTCTGTGTCGGGGGGAAGGAGAAAAGGTCTGCATGTGTTAGGGATGACTGCTGTGCTGCGTCATTGGAAGAATGCATGCTTATGCGGCCTCCTCGATGTCCACCAAAAGGTTGCGCACGGGGTGTGCTGCTAGGTCCCGTGCGTTGGCAGTATTATGCCGCGGCTGCTGCAAAGAAGTGCTAAAGAAAGGCTTAATGAGGTTTGACGTTGCGATGAAACCGCAGGTAAAAGCTATCGAGTAACACTCTTGAAAGGTTTTGGACTTAAGGGCTTTCTAAGGTTTGTGACGCGGATGTGGCACGGACGTGCGGAGCGTGTGAATGCTCGCTGTTAGCGCTGCGGCTCTGCGGCGCGCACCTGTTCGATGACCTTTTCCATCGTGGCGTCGATGCGGTCTTTTTTGAGCTCGCATTCCCAGATGGTTATGGGTGTCCAGCCCATTTGAGTGAGTGCTGCCACGGCAGCGCGGTCGCGCTCGACGTTGCGACGGAACTTTGCCTCCCAAAACTCAACGTTGCGCTTGGGCTGGCTCGGGTTGCACTTGGGGCAGCGGTGCCAAAAGCAACCGTTGACGAAGATGGCGATCTTGCGCCCGGGGAAGGCGATGTCGGGCTTGCCGGGAACCTTCCATTCCAAGCGATATCCCGTAAGGCCTGCTGCCCGCAGGCACTGGCGAACGAGCAGCTCGGGCTTGGTGTTGGCGCGCTTGTTGCCCTTCATGGACTTTTTGATGGCGGCGCGACGGCGCACGAGTTCACGCTCGTCGGCGGAAAGGTCCGAGGTGTCGATGCCGTCCAACAGACCGGGCTTTGGACGCTTTTTGCTGCGGCGCTTAGGTGCGCGCTTGGGCTTGGTGGCGGGCTCGTCGGTCGCGGTGGCCTCGGCGTCGTTGGCAACGCCGTTGGCCTCAAGCCGGTCTTCCTTCAACTCAATTAGGGCATCAATGAGTCCCTTGTCGGCGGGCATCCACTCAACGGTGGCAAGCGAGGTGCGCGGAATCCAGCGGATATCGAGCTGGCGGTCGTGCTTCTGGGGCTCGCCAGACTCTTTAGCCAGCGAGCAGTAGTAGCACTCCATGGAGAGATGAAAATCGGGGTAGTCGTACTCAACGGTATGGAAATCTCGCAGGTTGGTGACCTTCACCTGCAGCTCTTCCATGAGCTCGCGGCGTACGGCGTCTTCGGGTGTCTCGCCGCGCATGAGCTTGCCACCGGGGAACTCCCAAAGTCCCTGCATGTCGCCGTAGCCGCGCTGCACGGCAAGCAGCTCATCGGATCCTTCCTTGCGAATGATCCCAGCGGCAACATGAACAGTCTTCAACAGGAGTCCTCCCTTAACATCAACACATAACAGGGTGGCTACCCGTACCTTACACAACGGTAAGGCAAGCGTAAGCCATATCGATGGTAGCCGACTCGTCTTCTTGCGACTATAGATGCCGTAGACTAATCGCAAGAAAGGACTCGGTATGCAAACCACGCACATGGCGACCCCGGTACTGGAGGTCGCGCATCTCGAAAAGGCATATGAAGCGCTGGGCAACGTGACCCGTGCGCTCAACGACGTCAGCTTTACCGTCAACCGCGGCGAATTTGTGGGCATCATGGGCGCTTCGGGCTCGGGCAAGTCGACGTTGCTCAACTGCGTGTCGACCATCGATAGCGCCACGAGCGGCACGATCCGCATCAACGGGCAGGACGTGACGCGCATGAAGCAGGCCAAGCTCTCGCAGTTTCGCCGCGAGGAGCTCGGCTTTATCTTCCAGGACTCCAACCTGCTCGATACGCTCACGGCACGCGAGAACATCGCCCTGCCGCTCACCATTGCCCGCACAAACTCGGCAGAGATCTCGACCCGCGTGCAGGATGTGGCAGCGCGCCTGTCCATCAGTCAGGTGCTCGACAAGTATCCCTACCAGATGTCCGGCGGCCAGCAGCAGCGCGTTGCCGCGGCTCGCGCGCTCGTCACCGACCCCACCATGATCATGGCTGACGAGCCTACCGGCGCCCTCGATTCCAAGAGCGCCCGCCTGCTGCTCGAGAGCCTGGAGGCCCTGAATCGCCGCCTGCGCGCCACCGTGCTCATGGTCACACACGACAGCTTTGCCGCCAGCTACACGAGCCGTGTGCTGTTTATTCGCGACGGCAAGATCTTCACCGAGCTGCGCCGCGGCGACACCGACCGCCGAGAGTTCTTCGACCGCATTATGGAGGTCGTTGCCATGATGGGCGGTGAGGGCTCCGATGCTCTGTAAACTCGCTTGGGGCAACGTCCGCCGCGCCGGCCGCAACTACCTCGTTTACTTGTTGACGCTCACCCTGGGCGTCACGGTCTTCTATGCCTTTAACACCGTCTCGATGCAGGTCGACATCGCCGGCATCGAGGAAGCGGGCTTGTCCGAGGTCATGGGTACCATGCTCGGCTACCTCACGTACTTTTTGGCCGGCGTCATGGCCTTTTTGATGGTGTACGCCAATAACTTCATCATGAAACGCCGCAAAAAGGAGTTTGGCCTGTACCAGGTACTCGGCATGGGGCGCGGGCGCGTCGCCACGATTATGGCGCTCGAGACTGTGATCGTTTCGGTCGGCGCCTTTGTCGCCGGCATCGTGCTGGGCGTGGGGCTCTCTCAGCTCATGGTATTCTTTACGGCCTCGCTCTTTAAGACACAGATCGCCAATTTCCACTTCTTCTTCTCGGTGCATGCGTTCAACCTGACCCTTGCCTGCATGCTCGTAATGTTTGTGCTCACGTTGCTGCTGAACCTTCTCGCCGTGCGTCGCACCAAACTCATCGAGCTTATGGGTGCCGAGCGTCGCAACGAGAGCATCAAGACACGCAACCCCTGGATCGCGATTGCCATCTTTGCCGTGGGCGTGGTGCTGGTGGGCGTGGCCTATTACCGTCTGCTACGTGATGGGTTCCCGGTCACCGCGACGGACAGCAAGCTGCAAGAGGCCATGAACCAGTTTGGCATCACGACCGCTATGGTTACCGTGGGCACCTTTGCCCTGTTCTGGGGACTCTCGGGCATGCTCATCAAGCTGCTGCAGAGCCTGCGCGGTGTGTATTGGCGCGGTCTCAACATGTTTACCGTGCGCCAGCTTGCGGCCAAGGCCAACACGGTGTGCTTTTCGATGGGCGTCATCGCGATGATCCTGTTTTTGGCCATCACCTCGGTGACGTGCGGCATGTCGATCGCCAACGTGATGAACGAGAATCTGGAGCGCTATACGCCGGCTGATATGTCGCAGACGTATAGCTACTACACGCCCGATGATCTCGACCGTTACAAAGAGTATGCTGACCCGTCTGAGGCCGATCGTATGGTGCCGGCCGACGCAACGGTCGACTTGTACTCTGCGTGGCATGGTGAGCTTGCCGATCCGGACAATGATACGGAGAGTATTTATGGTAAGTCGGCGGACAACAGCGTCGAGACCGGCAAGAAGGTCAATATCGCCGATGTTGCCGGTGAGCATGTGCAGATCGATTCGTATCTGAGTTATCCGCTTGGCGGCTCGGATCCTTCGGTGACTCCAAGTGAGATGTGCAAGATCATGGGCGAAAAGCTCCCGAAGGCGCTCGAGGGTAGCAACGCCGACACGACAGGCCTGTCTGTGACGCCGGCAAGTCAGTACAACAAATTGCGTCAGATGATGGGCAAGGAGCCGGTGAGCATTGGTCGCGACCAGTACTTGCTCACGTGTGATATGGGCGGCGAGCTGGTCGACATGTACACCAAGTATATGGCTGGCGGCCATGCCCTTACCTTGGGCGGGCATACGCTCAAGCCCGCTGGCGACAAGTCGGACGAGGATACGGCTGCCATCGCCAACTCGGCGATGGGCAGTAATCCGGGTACCGTCGTCGTTGCCGACGAGCTGTTGTCCCAACTTAATCTGCAACCGTATTCCAGTAGCCTGCTCGTTAACTACAAACAGGGGATGGATGCGACCGAGGCAGACGAGAGCATTAAATACACTGCGCTCGACAATCTGCTCGTTGACGGCAAGGAGCCGGGGTCGTGGGGACTCTTTATCACACGCTCCGAGATGTACACGCAGGTAGCGCAAATGAACGGTCTTATTAGCTACCTAGCCATCTACATCGGCTTTGTATTGGTTGTTGCATGCGCGGCGATTCTGTCGATCCAGCAACTCTCCAACGTGGCCGACGGCAGCCGCAGCTATCGTGTGCTGGCACAGATCGGCTGCGACGACCGCCAGATTCGCCATTCGGTGATGGCGCAGCAAGCGGTATTCTTCCTGTTCCCGTTGGCGGTGGGCTTGGCGCACTCCTTTGTGGTACTTAAGGTGATCATCGAGATGGTGAGCATATTCGGAAATATGAGCATCGGCGGCACCGTGGGCCTCACCTGCGCGATCTTCCTGGCAGCCTACGGCGGCTATTTCCTGGTGACCTACCTCATGAGCACCGGCATGGTGCGAGCCGCCATCGCCACCCGCTACAGCGAGTAACTCGTTCAGCTTGGAATTATCGTAGGTTGAGCATAGGTCAGCGAAAACGCCCCTAAGCGAGCAAGGTGACGTGAAAGAGGAGGGAAGCGTACTTCGGTACGCAACCGATGATTGAACGTCAGATTGCCGCTTAGGGGCGTTTGCAGCGTCGAGCCGTTACGCGGTTTGGTAAAACCGCGTAACTTCATCGTAGAAGCACGTTTGCGGGCGGCGGATGCTCGTCTCCTGTCGCCCGCTCACCGAGGCCCGGCAATTGCCTTAATATCTTAAGGACCTCGATTTGTCCAAGACTGAGCGAAGGAGCTCATCATGAGCGACGGAAAGAAAAAGCTTTCCTTCTTGACGGTCATCTCGACCATCATCTGCGTCGTCTTCGTTTGCGAGGCCGCCGCACCTGCTGCTGCCATTGGCAACCAGCAGTTCTTCTGGTGGATCTTCCTGATTCTGACCTTCCTGCTCCCTTATGGCATGGTCGTTGCCGAGCTCGGCACTACCTATGACGGTGAGGGCGGCATTTACGACTGGGTACGCGATGGCCTGGGCGACAAGTGGGGCGCCCGCATTTCGTACTACTACTGGGTTAACTACCCGCTGTGGATTGCCTCGCTGGCCACTATGTTCCCGGACATTTTGGGCATGGTCTTTGGCGTCGAGTTCAATCTGATTGCCAAGATTGGTATCGACCTTGCCTTTGTGTGGATCGTCTATCTTATGGGTCGCTCAAAGGCTGCCGACTCCGAGTGGGTACTGAACGGCGGCGCCATCATCAAGGTTGCCGTTGCCGTTATCGTCGGCGCTTTGGGCATCTGGTACGCCATGGAGAACGGTTTTGCGAACGATATGTCCGCTGCCACCTTCTTGCCCGAGCTCACCAACACCAACGCGCTCGGCTACCTGTCGATCATCATCTTTAACTTCATGGGCTTCGAGGTCATCTGCACCATGACCGACGATATGGCCGATCCCGCTCGCGATATCCCCAAGGCTATCATCGTCGGCGGCCTGTCCATCGCCGTGATCTATCTGTTCGCTGGCTTTGGCATCGGCGCTGCTGTGTCGGCCGATTCCATCGATCCCGACTACGGCATGATTTACGCTGTCCAGACTATTGTGGGCGATTCCATGATCTTTAAGGTCATCTGCATCGCCTTCCTGATCACGCTGTTCGCCAACATGGCTGCCTGGTCCTTCGGCGTCAACTCCGTTGCTCGCTATGCTGCCGAGCATGGCAACATGCCCAAGGTCTTCGCCTCGATGATCTCGGATGACGACATGCCCAACGGCGCCAACCTGGTCAACGCCATCGTCGCCTCCCTGGTGCTGTGCCTGCAGCTCGTTCCCATCGACGCCATCTCCAACGGTGTCTTCTGGATGCTCTTCGGTACCTCCGTTGTCTTCCTGCTGCTGACCTACATCCCGATGTTCCCGGCATTCCTCAACCTTCGTAAGAACGACCCCAACCGTGAGCGTATCTTTACGTTCCCGTTTAAGGGAGCCATGATGAAGGTCATGCTGGCTATTCCCTGCATCGAGCTGATTCTGGCTATCGTTGCAACGCTGATTCCGTTCTCTGTCGATGAGATTGGCGATAAGGTCCCGATGATCGTCATCTTCATCGTGCTCTTGCTTATTGGCGAGGTTGTCCGCGTCGTCAGTGCTAAGGGCCGCGAGACCGAGTACAAGGGTCTCACTCCCGAGCTGGCTGCTCAGCGCCTCACTGAGGAGTCCGAGGAGGACTAGAGCACCCGGATTCGGGGCTCCAACCTTCCTCGCGTACCAACGTACGCTTCGTCGGGCTTGTCGCTCCCGACTCGGGACGTTCTAGCCTCTTCGGAGGCGTGCCCAAGCAACAGGTTTGCTAACCTTTCTCTGAGGTGGGTGTGAGCTATTGCTCCGGTAACCACCGCCCGCCCCAATCTCTCTTCCGTATCCTTCGTGCGTTTTGTCTCCGCGCACCGGGTTACGTCGTCGCTTGCCGGTGCGACATCCGTGAAAACCGGTGCCAGGCGCCCCGACCTTTGCCGGGGAACGGGCGCCTACCATCTCTTGGTTTTAGGCTGCGGGTAACCCGCCCGCAGCAAGCGATCGTTCGATTTGGAGGAAATCTTATGCGTACGATCACCGAGTCCGAGTCCACCCCTAAGGCCGATGGCTTCTTTATGCCTGCTGAGTTCGCCCCACAGGATCGCGTGTGGATGGGCTGGCCCCATCGCACCGATACCTGGGCCCATGGTGCCAAGCCGGCTCAGAAGCAGTATGCCGCCATCGCTCGCGCCATCGCCGAGTTCACCCCGGTCACCATGTGCGCCAACCAGGCCGACTACGCCAACTGCAAGGCCGCCTTTGAGGAAGACGAGAACGTCACCGTTATCGAGATGACCACCGACGACGCTTGGTTCCGCGACACCGCTGCCACTTTTGTTATCAATGGCAAGGGCGATAAGCGCGCCAACCACTGGCACTTCAACGCCTACGGCGGCCTCGTCGACGGCCTCTATTTCCCGTGGGACAAGGACGAGCAGATTGCCCTTAAGATGGCTGAGCTTTCCGGCTGCCGTCGCTATCGTCCCGATGACATGATCCTCGAGGGCGGTTCCATCACCGTCGACGGCGAAGGCACCGTGGTCGTGACCGACCAGTGCCTGCTTTCCCCGGGCCGCACCTGCTCTGCGGTTCTGGAGGAGGAAGAGGATCCCGAGTCCATCTGGCCCAAGTTCCACAAGAAGTTTGAGCCCTGGAGTGAGGAACTTCGCGCCTATATGGACGAGCACCTCAAGGATTACCTGGGTGTCGAGAAGGTCATCTGGGTTAAGGAGGGCATCGACCCCGAGGAGACCAACGGCCACATCGATGATGTCGCTACGTTCATCGCTCCGGGCGTCATGGCTTGCATCTGGACCGACGATCCCGAGTATCCGTTCTACGAGCAGTGCCACGCTGTCTACGAGACTCTCTCCAACGCCGTTGACGCCAAGGGCCGCAAGATGAAGGTCTACAAGCTCTGTATGCCTGTGAACCCGCTGTTCATGGACCAGGCTTCCTGCGACACCATCGACGCCGACGAGAACGCCGAGCCGCGCGTTGCCGACGAGCCGCTGATCGCCTCCTACATGAACTACCTGGTCACCAACCACGGCGTTATCGTCCCACAGTACGGCGACGAGAACGATCAGCTTGCCGTTGACACGCTCCAGAAGATCTACGACGAGGTCTGGGGCGAGGGCGTCTACAAGTGCGTCGGCGTTCAGTCCGAGCAGGTCGTCTTCGGTGGCGGAAATATCCACTGCATTACGCAGCAGGAACCCTCGGCGTAACTGTCTGTCTTCCCGAGGTACGGCGCCTTGCCCTTCAATCGTCGGGCATGACCCTTAAGGTCTATGCCCTCCTCTTTCGCGGGAATCTGCCGCACCTCAGAAACCCAGCCGGTCAAGCGGACCGACGTAGCTAGTTACCGCATTAGTCATTGGTGCCAACCTTGGCAACAATGCAGGTCGAAAAAACGTCAGCGAAAACCCGCCAGGGCGGCAATCTGCCTTGAAACGAGGCGGCATTGATCTTTTGATCTGCCGCCGAAGTTGAAAGGCAGATTGCCGCTCTGACGGGTTTGCAGCGTCAACTAGTTACGCGGTTCGTAGAACCGCGTAACCCCTAAAAGCGGTTGCCGCGGAAGCCGCCGCCGTTGCGGCCGCCACGGTCGCCGCCGCGACCGCCGCGGTCGTTACCACGGTTGCCGCCGAAGCCGCCACGGTTGCCACCGCGATCGCCATAGCCACCACGGTTGCCACCAAAGCCGCCGCGACCGCCACGGTCGCCGCCACGGTCACCAAAGCCGCCGCGACCACCGCGATCGCCACCGCGACCGCCACGGTCGCCGCCACGGCCACCGCGATCACCAAAGCCGCCGCGACCGCCACGGTCGCCGCCACGGCCGCCACGGTCGTCACGGCCGCCGCGAGGACCGCGGTCCTCGTCCAGGCCCATGGCGACGAGCGGGGCGATAACCTTATCGAGAGCGGCCATCAGCTCGGTGGCCTCCTCATAAGAAAGCTCGGGCAGGAGCTTCTCCTTCTTGTTGGCAAGCTCGACCAGGCCCTCAGCGGCATCCTCGGCAGCAAAGACGACGATCTTGCGCATATCGCCCTCGGCGTCGTCGATGCGGCCGACCAGATCGGCAGCCTCGGCCTCGGCCATCAGGCCATCGAGCTCACGAAGGCGCATGCCCAGCAGGTCGGACATTTCCTTCTGCTCCATCTTGGGCTTGAGGTCAAGAAGCTTGATGGCGCGCTCGATGTTCGCCATGCGCTCGGCCTTGGCCTCCTCCTCCTTGGAAATAGCAAAGCGACGGCTACGCAGCAGGCGGGCGGCCTTCTGCATCTTGTCCATCAGCTCTTCGTCATCGTAATCAACGGCGGCCTCGACAACCTCGGCCTCCTCCTCGGCGGAAACCTCGTCAGCAGCCTCAACCTCGGCAGCTTCGGTCTCCACGGTCTCGACTGCCTCAACCTCGGCAGCCATGGTCTCGTTCTCGGTCTCGTTCATGATCTCTTCGTTCTCAGGCATGAGACTCCTTCTTGGCCCTCTCGGGCATCATCGCCCCATTCGCGGGGCCCGTCGCGCACTCTTTGCGCTTTAAACATTCATGCCTCTCGGCAAAACGTCCATTAGTTTATGGTGTCGCCCGCTAATCTAGCTGCAGAATCTATGTGCACACATTAATGCGACATGTGCGACTCGCGACGAGCGTACACCAGCGACGCCACGAACCCGACCACGGCAATTACAGCCGCCACACGCACGGCCGCCGCAAATCCAATCGCCTGGGCAACGTCGGTCGCAACGCCAGCGGCGCCGGCAGTCGCCGCAGAACTCGAGAGCAGGCCGATAAACAGCGACGGGCCAAACGATGCGGCAATCATGTTCCACGTGTTGAGCAATGCCGTTCCGTGAGGATGCTCAGCGCCAGGCAGCGTCTCCAAGCCGGCCGTTTGCGAGGGGCTCAGCACCAAACCGACTCCGGCATACACCACAACGGTCAGCGCCACGACGACGCCGATGTTCATGCTTACCGCCGTCACCGAGATGGCAGTCTGCCCCACGGCAATCAGGGCAAAGCCGACCGGCAGCAGCGGCCATGCGCCATGGGCGTCCATCACGCGTCCGCCCACAATCGAGGTCACGGCGTTGCAGGCAATTGCTGGCAATCAGAACCACCCTTAAAAAGGGTGGTTTGCTCTTAGGGTATAACCCACGGGCCCCGGGCTCGCGTCTAAAGGCGCGGGCCCGGACTTCGTCCAGGCCTAGTGCATCTTGACCCGTGGCGCGCCGGTCGAACCGGCG
>DBEYWP010000032.1:0-115513 GCA_048183675.1 Collinsella sp.
TTGGAAAGCGACCTCATTCCGGCCCGAACAGGTCCGTCTACCTGCACATCTACAAATTCGTAAACTTTTTTGAAAAAAGTGCTTGCACAGTTCTCAAAACATAGGTTATTATCTTCCTCGTTGAACGCGCGGGTCCAACAAAACGAACCGTGAGTCAACAACATAGCATGTCGGAGTGGCGGAATTGGCAGACGCGCTAGCTTGAGGTGCTAGTGACCGCTTTTTGGTCATGCGGGTTCAAGTCCCGCCTCCGACACCATCGCATTTGAGAAGCCTCTTCGGAGGCTTTTTTGTTACCGATAGACGGTGAGGTCCACGATGGAAACGCTTGAACGCAACGAGTGGGCAGATGTTGCCCAACTGGTCGAGATCACGAGCGATGCTGTCATCATTTGCGAGCTCGACGGAACCATTCTGCATGTGAATAATCGCTTACTTGGCTTGATGTGCGAGGAACGTGCCGACGTCATCGGTGGAGATGTTAAAGACGTCCTGTACTCGTCCGCTTTTGAACGTGCGACGGAACATCGTCTGCCATTTGAAACTGATGGCTCCGAGAACGAACTGATGCTCAAGCTGAGTGACGGCTCTTTTATCCCCGTCTTGGTTCGTGCGGGCTCCGTAACGCCTCCACGCATCTTTGGGCGCCGCGCACCACGTGTCTTAGTGGCGCTTCACAGTATCGAGGAACAGTATTCTCACGACCGTCAACTTAAGCGTGCGTTATCGGAGCTTAGAGTGGCGAACAAGCGTCTCTCTGGCACGCTCTCGGTCATTATGAGCACTGTGGGCTCCGATGAGTTACCCAGCCTGCTTGATACTGTTTTGAACCAGCTTGTAGGAACGCTCGATGCTTCGGGTGCCGCTATCTATTTTTCTGAGAGCGGCGGTTTTAAGCTACGCGGTGTTTCCAAGGAGCTGTATGACAGCTACCTGCCTGAGTTTTTGCCGTATGGCGCTGGCATTCCGACGTATGTTCTTCGCGAGTCGCGTGCCTGTCGCTTGTCGATTCAACAGGACCTTGAGGGCGATAGGGCCGCCTCCGGTATGTTCATGGACTTGGACAATCGTTCTAAGCACCTGTTGCGCGTGCAGGATATGCCTCCGTACCGCAGCGAGATTTGTCTTCCCGTTTTTTACGGTACGCAGATCCTTGGCTTGCTTGAAGTTGGTTGGAAACGCCCCCAGGCACCGCTCGCCTATGACGTTAATGTACTCGAGGTCATTTGCGATTACCTGTCTATCCAGCTGGTCGGCATGGCATCGAGCCTTCGCTCTCGTCGTACGGCCGAGCTTGGCCGCTCGCTCAATGTCTTACGTGATGAGTTATTTACCTTTCTAGACGATTCCGCCGCGGCTACTCAGGCGGTATCGTCCGAGATCTGCAATATGCTCAACTGCCATTTTTGCCCTGTTGAGTATGACGCCAGTCTGGACTCCTACGTCATAGATTTTGAAGGCGGCAGTCGCGTTGCTTTGCCGGACGATCCCGAGAAGCTATTCTTTTCCACGACGGCTCCGGCGGCACGTCTGGGGGCTGGCCCTGATGGCTTTGAGGCATCTGTTTTGGGCGGCACGAGTGCCGAGGACCTTAAACACGTCCGTATAACTCGCGTTGATGAATCGATGCCTATGGGAGGCTGGCTTAGGGCGCATGGCCTGCCTTGTCAGGGTCTCTACGTCGACTCCGGCATCGAGGCGGGGCGCCCGCGCTCTGAGGGTGATGGCAAGCACAGTAACGACGCGATTGTTCCTGCTTCTGTTGCGAAGAGCCCGACGACGCGCGCGCTGCTGCTTCGTGATGGTAGCCAAGAGCCGATTGATGATCTTGAATATGACTACTTGGTGCACTTGGCGCATGACTTTGAACTGATCTACGAAGGCGAATCTCAAAAGCGCGAGGAGCGCCATATCGCTCAGACCCTTCAGATCGGCATGAGAAATTCCCTGGGGGATGTTCCGGGTATCGCAACCGATTCGGTGTACCTGTCAGCCACGAACTCGGCGTTGGTCGGCGGCGATTTCTATACGCTCATCCGTCTTCCCGACGACTGCGCCGTCATGATCCTGGGTGATGTGTCTGGCAAAGGCATTGAGGCCGCATCGATGTCCGCGCTCGTCAAGACGGCCCTGACGGCATATGCGTGGGAGGGCGCTGGACCGGCCCGCATGGCACGCTCCCTTAACAGCATGCTCATGGGCTTCTCGAGGGTCGAGACGTTCGTGACGGCCTTTATCGCCAAGATTGACCTTAAGGTCGGACGCGCAACGTATTGTTCGGCGGGCCATCCTCCGACCATGGTCATCAGGCCAGAGTCGATGCCGCTGGGTGGCGGCGAGGCCCGTGGGGGAGAGGTCGAGCTGCTTGGATGCCAATCGGGCGTAATCGGTGCCTTTGAGAGCATGGTGTACGAGACGGGCGTGTTTACGTTCGCTCCCGGTGACATGCTCTTCATGTATACGGATGGAACGATTGAGGCCCGCGACCGCACCGGAGCGTTCTTTGGCGAGCAGCGCCTTCGTGATCTTCTGCTTTCCGTCTCGGGTGAGGGCGTATCGGGAATCTGCGGCAAGGTCTTGGGCGAGCTTGACCGATTTACCGAATCGGCGCTGGACGATGACATTGCATTGGTGTCCCTTGAGTTTTTACGGGGTCGTTCATAGACGACGCTGGGCGGGCTGAATCCGTACGGTTGGGGAAACGAATGCATTGAGTGGGCTTTTTTGGGGAACCATGGTCGTATGAATGAGTGGAATGACATAGCGGTTTTGACGCCACCAGGCGATATCGACATCGCCACGGTGCCTGCGCTGCGTCGGCGGTTGGATGCTCTGATTGGCCGCGGCGTGCGTCGCGTCGTCATCAACTGTCAGGCTGTTAGCTTTATCGATTCGACGGGCTTGGCATTCCTGCTTACGCGCGCTCGTGAGCTCATGAGGCGAGAAGGCCTGCTTTCGCTCGTCAATGCATCAGGTGAAGTTGTTCGCTTTTTGGAGATTGCTCGTCTTGTCGATATCCTTCATGTCACGGGGCCGGCACGGGAGTCTATTCCCGCCATTCCGGTGGGGGAGCTGCCTCGCTGGAGTAAGAGCGTCGAGGTCCGTCAGGGTATCGAGAATCTTCCATACTACCGACATCGCATCGCCGAACTCCTTGAATCGCTTCCGTTGCGCCGTGACGAGCGCTACGATGTCGCATTGGCGTCGGGGGAGGCGCTGGGTAATGCCTATGACCATGCGGGCGGTATCGGGTGCGTCCTGACGGTTCAGGCCTATGGCGATCGCGTTGTGGTTGAGGTGCTTGATCGAGGTGCCGGCTATTCTATCGATGAAACGAGCGAACCGGTCGCATCCGAGGAACGCGGCCGTGGCATCAAGCTTATGCGTATGCTCGTCGATAACGTGGAGGTTGCTCGTCGTACGGACGGCGCCGGCACGCGCGTGCAGATGGTGAAGCTGTTTAGCGGAGCGCTGGAATCGTGTGCCTAGCCAATCGCTTTAGCGCGTTTAGCTACTAAGAACATGCGGCAGACAAGTTTTTTGAAAAAAGTACTTGCGTCTTTTGGACAACTCGCGTAAATTAATAACCCGCAAGCGGACATGGCTCAGTTGGTAGAGCACAACCTTGCCAAGGTTGGGGTCGCGGGTTCGAGCCCCGTTGTCCGCTCCATTGCATTTCCGGACCGTTTAGGCGGTCCTTTTTCGGCGAAGTGGCCAAGTGGTAAGGCAGAGGCCTGCAAAGCCTTTACCCCCGGTTCGAATCCGGGCTTCGCCTCCAGGCAACATCCGGGCGCTCCGGCGCCCGTTTTGTTTTACATATGCGGACATGGCTCAGTTGGTAGAGCACAACCTTGCCAAGGTTGGGGTCGCGGGTTCGAGCCCCGTTGTCCGCTCCAACTATCTTACGCGGTTCTAACGAACCGCGTTTTTTGTTGACGCTGCGCGGGCCCCGGGCACCCCATCTTGCCCCTCAATCGTCGGTCGCGTACATAAAGTACGCTTCCCTCCTCTTTCGCGGCAACCTGGGGCACCCGGAGCCCGCTCGCTGTCGTGGCCGGGAAAGTGGGTCTTCCGTTCTTTTCATTAATCGGTCGATTCGTCCCAGGAGGCTTGAACCCGAGAGGGAGCGAGCGTTTTGGGGCGTGGCTGTGGCGTTGTTTGTCGCGAATGTCCGCTTTGGGCGTATCATCGTGGGCATCTCGCATAACCTCGTTGCAAGGGAGATACGCCCCATGGCTACAGAAAAGTCTTCTTCGCGCTCATGGATGTCCGATGCCGCGATCTATCAGATCTACCCGCGCTCGTTTAAGGATTCGACTGGTTCGGGTCTGGGCGATATCGCGGGCATTACCCAGCAGATGGACTATCTTGAGCGACTGGGTATCGAGGCCATCTGGCTGAGCCCGTTTTATCCATCGCCTCTTGTCGATGGCGGCTATGATGTGGCGGACTACTGCGATGTCGACCCGCGTCTCAGCTCGCTTGACGACTTCGATGACATGATCGCTGCGGCTCACGCGCGCGGCATCAAGGTCATCGTCGACATCGTGCCCAACCATTCATCCAACCAGCACCCCTGGTTCAAAGCCGCTCTTGCCGCCGGCCCCGGATCGCCCGAGCGCGCCCGTTATATCTTCCGCGATGGTCGCGGCGAGCATGGCGAGCTGCCTCCCACCAATTGGAATGCCAACTTTGGCGGCCCCGCATGGACGCGTGTTGCGGACGGTCAGTGGTATCTGCACATGTTTACGCCCGAGCAACCGGACTTTGACTGGTCATGCCCCGAGGTTCATGCGCTCTTTTGCGACGTCCTGGCGTTTTGGAGCGATCGAGGCGTCGACGGCTTTCGCATTGATGTGGCGCAGGGTCTCGCCAAGGATCTCGACCGCGATGACCTCGACCGGTGGCATCTCGCCGAGGGCGATGACATGGTTGACGACGGCACCCATCCGCTGTGGGACCGCAATGAGGTCCACGAGATCTATCGCGAGTGGCGCCGCGTGTTCGACCGCTATAATCCGCCGCGCAGTGCCGTTGCCGAGGCGTGGGTGCTGCCCGAGCGCCAGTATCTCTACGCGCGTCCCAGCGAGCTTGGCCAGACATTCAACTTTGAGTTTGCCAAGGCCACTTGGACCTATGATGACATGCACACTGCAATCGAGAAGGGCTTGAAGGCAGCCGTCGAATCCGATTCCGCCTCGACCTGGGTACTCTCCAACCACGACGTGCCGCGCGTGGCGACACGCTATGCCCTGCCGCAAATCAAGGCGACGCGCTACCACCAGATTGCGCTCGACTGGCTCTTGCGCGACGGGTCGTCTTATGACGAGGACCGTGAACTCGGCGAGCGCCGCGCGCGGGCGGCCCTTTTGCTTGAACTGGCGCTTCCGGGCTCGGCATACGTGTATCAGGGTGAGGAGCTCGGCCTTTTTGAGGTGGCTGATATCCCGTGGGCTGCACTCGAAGACCCTACTGCGACCAATACGCACGGACCGAAGCGTGAGAAGGGGCGCGACGGCTGTCGTGTGCCCCTGCCGTGGGTGGCGGCGGACGATCCCGCGCATGGCGGATCGTTTGGGTTTTCGCCGGCAGACGCCGATGCGGCGCCCCATCTGCCGCAGCCTGCATGGTTTTCCGATTATGCTGCCGATGGGGAAGAAGCGGACCCGACATCGATGCTTGCGCTCTATCGTGACGCCCTCTGGCTGCGGCGCAAGCTGCGCGGGTGCGCCAACGATCTTGCGTGGCTCGATCTTGACGGGCGCACCGGTCTTGCGGATGGTGCCGAGGGCGCCGAGGGCGGCGTCATCGCCTATCGCCGCGACAACGGCTGGGCGTGTGTGACGAACTTCGGCGCAGCAGCCGTGGAGCTGCCGGCGGGCAGGGTCCTGCTCACCTCATCACCGCTTGCAGACGGCAGGCTCGCGCAGGACAGCTCTGCCTGGATCATGCTCGGTGAGATGTAGGGGTCTCTTGCGGCGAGATTGCGTTTGCCCGCGCCTTCCGTGGTGGCTGATGTCTTCGCGAGGTTCGCGAGGGCGTTGCAAAACTTTTTAAAAAAAGTTCTTGCATAGGATGCGGGCATCACGTAAGATTAATCCTCGTAAGCGGACATGGCTCAGTTGGTAGAGCACAACCTTGCCAAGGTTGGGGTCGCGGGTTCGAGCCCCGTTGTCCGCTCCATTTGGGCGTTTAGCTCAGGGGGAGAGCGCTTCCCTGACACGGAAGAGGTCAGAAGTTCAAATCTTCTAACGCCCACCAAATGTTCGCAGCTCAGAGGCTATGTCCTCTGGGCTGTTTTGTTTTGCTACCAAGCACGCCGTCAAATATGCCACCAAATATTGATCCAAGGTCCCCGTAGAGGTGCCGGCAGATTGCATACGTCCTGGCCGACCGTGACCGCAACATGTTGGTCAAGCATAATCTTTTGGATTCTTTTGGCGTGAGCGGCTTGGTTTTGGTAGGATTTGTCAGCGGCTTGACTAAGGGGGTTTTATAACTGCCATGCAGGTAGCCGTGTTGGTAACGTTTTACCGACTTCCCAAGAACCCCTCATTTTTAATGCGTCTGCAAAATGACTAATTGCTTTGACCTGCTGAAACACTATATGTTGTGTTTGACCTAAAAAAAGAATACAGGATATAGATGCCTCTTTGTCGTATGATAGATGGCGGACAGAGAACGAGAACCTTATTCGCCCCATTTGGACACGTCTTTGAGCCGCTTGATCGGCCGCGAGGATTGTCCGCATGAGGACTTATGGTTTATCGAGAACACAGATTGCGCGACGGCGCCGCAAGACAGGGGCAAGCCCTGCCGGGTATCGTTTGGCTCTGAAGCGCGATGAGGCTACGATGCGAAAGAGGCAAGAGGATGAAGATCATCAAGCGCAGCGGCACCGAGGTTGTCTTTGACATCGATAAGATCGTCAATGCCATCCGTGCCGCAAACTTGGAGGTCGAGGAGAGCTCTCGTCTTACCGACCGCCAGGTGGTTTACGCGGCGCAAAACGTCGCCGAGGCATGCGAGAACGCGGGCCACACTGTTTCGGTCGAGGAGATTCAGGATTTGGTCGAGGACGAGATCATGCGTCTCGACTGCTACGAGGTTGCCCGCCACTACATCATCTATCGCTATGTTCAGAGCCTGAAGCGCCAGAAGAACACGACCGATGACAAGATCCTGTCGCTGATCGAGTGCAATAACGAAGAGGTCAAGCAGGAGAACTCCAACAAGAACCCGACCGTCAATTCCGTTCAGCGTGACTACATGGCCGGCGAGATCTCCAAGGACCTGACTCAGCGTGTGCTGCTGCCTCAAGAGATCGTGGATGCCCATAATGAGGGCCTGATCCATTTCCACGATTCGGATTACTTTGCCCAGCACATGCACAACTGCGATCTGGTGAACCTGGAGGACATGCTCCAGAACGGCACTGTTATCTCGGGTACGCTGATCGAGAAGCCGCACAGCTTCTCGACCGCCTGCAACATCGCGACGCAGATCATCGCCCAGGTTGCTTCCTCCCAGTACGGTGGCCAGTCGATTTCGCTGACCCATCTTGCCCCGTTCGTCGAGGTGAGCCGTCAAAAGATTCGCGGCGAGGTCGCTCGCGAGCTTGAGGAGCTCGGCGTCTCTGCGTCTGCCGAGAAGGTCCGTGAGGTCGTTGAGGACCGTCTGCGTGACGAGATCCGTCGCGGCGTCCAGACGATTCAGTATCAGGTCGTGACCCTTATGACCACCAATGGCCAGGCGCCGTTCGTGACGGTCTTTATGTATCTTAACGAGGCCCGTACGCCTCAGGAGAAGCACGACCTTGCCATGATCGTGGAGGAGACGCTTCGCCAGCGCTACGAGGGCGTTAAGAACGAGGCCGGCGTATGGATCACCCCGGCATTCCCCAAGCTTATCTATGTACTCGAGGACGATAACGTTCACGAGGATTCCCCGTACTTCTACCTGACCCAGCTGGCTGCCAAGTGCACTGCCAAGCGTATGGTGCCCGATTACATCTCCGAGAAAAAGATGCGCGAGCTCAAGCTGTCGAAGGGCGAGACCGCGGGTAACGGCGACTGCTATACCTGCATGGGCTGCCGCAGCTTCTTGACGCCCGACCGCTCGGGCAACGGCTTTAACAACGTTGCCAACGCGCTGAACTACGACCCGAACAAGCCCAAGTACTATGGTCGCTTTAACCAGGGCGTCGTGACCATCAACCTGCCCGATGTCGCGCTGAGCTCGCACCAGGATATGGATAAGTTCTGGAAGATCTTCGACGAGCGCCTTGAGTTGTGCCACCGTGCCCTGCTGTGCCGTCATGAGCGCCTGATGGGTACGCTTTCTGACGCCGCACCGATTCTGTGGCAGTACGGCGCCCTCGCTCGTCTGAAGAAGGGCGAGACGATCGACAAGCTGCTCGTGGGCGGATACTCCACCATTAGTTTGGGTTATGCCGGCCTGTATGAGTGCGTCAAGTACATGACGGGCCACAGCCACACCGAGAAGGAGGGCACGCCCTTTGCCATGGCCGTCATGCAGCGCATGAACGACAAGTGCGCCGAGTGGAAGGCCGAAAGCGATATTGACTTCTCGCTGTACGGTACCCCGCTTGAGTCGACGACCTACAAGTTCGCCAAGTGCCTGCAACGTCGTTTTGGCATCATCCCGGGCGTGACGGACAAGGGCTACATCACCAACAGCTACCACGTCCACGTGTCCGAGGAGATCGACGCATTCGACAAGCTCAAGTTCGAGGGTATGTTCCAGCAGCTTTCGCCGGGCGGTGCCATCTCCTACGTCGAGGTTCCCAACATGCAGGACAACCTCAAGGCTGTCATTCGCGTGATGCAGTACATCTATGACAACATCATGTACGCCGAGCTCAACACCAAGAGCGATTATTGCCAGGTGTGCGGCTACGACGGCGAGATCAAGATTGTCGAGGATGACGGCAAGCTGGTGTGGGAGTGCCCCAACTGCGGCAACCGCGATCAGGAGAAGATGAACGTCGCCCGTCGTACGTGCGGCTACATCGGTACTCAATTCTGGAACCAGGGCCGAACCGAGGAGATCCGCGACCGCGTGCTGCATCTCTAATAACCATCCCAGGCCGCCCCGTAGCGAGGCCCCGGACCTTTACTCGCTATTTCGGACAGTCCTGGCTCACGACGGAGGCGCCACTGGCGCCTCCTGTTCGTGCGGAACTCATATCGAGCAAAGGTCCGGGGCCTCGCTACGGGGCGGCCAAGTTGACGTAGCTGAGATGCGGCATGCGGTCTGCTCACTCCTCGAAGTTCTTAGCGGAGATAATTCGAGCTGCAGCTGCGATTTACTTGCGATGGCGGTTGAGCCGCAACCCAGTTTTTATTAGATCTCGAACCCTATGCTCGATGTTCGCTTCGTTCATTGAGTTACCCTTTGCATGAGGCCGGGACATATCGTCCCGCCCGCAGTTTCGCAGGCCGAAGGCCGAGAATGTTTGAGGACGGGATGATATGTCCCGGCCTCCCGGGAGAGTTACCTATGAACTACGCGAACATTAAGTATTTCGACATTGCTGATGGGGAAGGCGTTCGTACTTCTCTGTTTGTGAGCGGGTGCCGTCGTGGGTGCAAGAATTGCTTTAACTCTGTCGCGTGGGACTTTGCTGCGGGTGAGCCGTTCGATCGTGCCGTCGAGGACAAGATTATCGAGAGTCTCGATCATCCCTTTATCGATGGCCTGACGATTCTGGGCGGCGAGCCTATGGAGCCCGAGAATCAGGCGGGGCTCGTTGACTTTATCGAACGCGTGCGTGCGGCCTATCCTGCGGGGTCGGGCAAGACCATTTGGTGCTTTACCGGCGACGTGCTCGAGGAGCTTATGCCGGGCGGTCGCCACCATACCGAGGCGACGGACCGTATCCTTGCCTGCCTCGATATGTTGGTGGATGGCCCGTTTGTTCAGGATCTGTACGATATCTCATTGCGTTTTAGAGGCTCGAGTAACCAGCGTGTGATCGATATGAACGCTACGCGCGACCGTGCTGAGCGCGAGGGTGTTGTGCTTTGCGACGCTGTGGAGCTTTGGCGGGACGATCCGGTCTATTCGACCCATACTATGTAGCTTGTGGCCGATGCCAAAGGGCGTGGTACCATAGCGCGAACGTGAAATCGGAAAAGTGAGGCCCAGATGGTCGATCAGGAAAAAGTCGAGGCCGCCATTAAGCTGTTGCTTGAGGGCATAGGCGAGGACCCAACTCGTGAGGGCCTGCTGGAGACCCCGGCGCGCGTTGCCCGTATGTATGGTGAGATCGCCGGCGGTATGGATCAGAGTGCCGAGGAGCACCTGTCCAAAACCTTTGCCGTCGCTTCGAACGATTTGGTTATCGAGCGCGACATCACGTTCTACTCGCTGTGCGAACATCATCTGCTGCCGTTTTATGGCAAGGCCGCCATTGGTTATATCCCCAACGGCCGTGTCGCAGGGCTCTCTAAGCTTGCCCGCACGGTTGAGGTTTACGCCCGTCGTCTGCAGCTGCAGGAGCAGCTGTGCGCACAGGTTGCCGATGCCCTCATGGAGTATCTCGCTCCCCAGGGAGCGATTGTGCTCATGGAGGCTGAGCATATGTGCATGACCATGCGCGGCGTGCAAAAGCCTGGCACCAAGACCGTGACGCTCGCTCGCCGCGGCGTCTTTGAGACCGATCCGTCGCTCGAGGAGCGGTTCTTTAGGATGCTGGGCCGTTAGCATGAGGGTCGTCAACGACTTTACATCGAAGACCGATGAGGGGACGCCGCGTCGCGGCTTCATGGCTTCGGGCCTGGCCCCCTTTGATGCCATGCCTCGCATTGATTACATTTGTGCCAACGGGCTGTTTCGGCGGCACCTGGGCAACATTGCGCAGTTGGAATCGGGGCGCATCTTCTGCCACCACGGTATTGACCATCTGCTCGATGTCGCTCGCATTATGTGGATCAAGAATCTCGAGGAACAGCTCGAATTTGACCGCGAGGTCATCTACGCCACGGCACTTCTTCACGATATCGGCAAAGATGAACAGTATGAATCGGGTATATCCCATGATGTTGCAAGCGAACGCGTCGCCGATGCGATTCTCGGCGGCATGCCCGATGATGTGGCGTTTGAGCCGGCCGATGCCGCAGCCATTAAGACGGCCATTCTGGGCCATCGAAAGCTGCGCGTGAACAGCCAACCGCTTGAGCGTCTGCTCTATGCGGCCGATAAAGCGTCGCGCGCCTGCTTTGCATGCCCCGCGCGCAATGCTTGCAACTGGAGCGATGATAAAAAGAACCTGTCGATTCGCGTGTAGTTAGTTTGCGCGGTCGGGGTTCTAAACGAAGGAGACGATCGCGATGAGCAATAAGAAACTGCCCGAGAATGCAACCAAGACTGAAGGTGCCGAGCTCGCCCGCCGTGGAAGGGGCGAAATATCCACCGCAACGGCGGTACCCCACGTGAGCTATGACGATCTGCGCCATGCCGACCGCATCACCGTTGAAGGTCTTGAGGTTTTTGCTAACCACGGCGTATATCCCGAAGAGAACGCGCTGGGCCAGAAGTTCATCGTGTCCCTGGTGCTCTATGCCGACCTGCGTGCAGCGGGGGAGCACGATAACCTGGACGCCTCGATTGACTACGGCTCGGTATGCCACGATGTCGATGGCTATCTGCGCGAGCATACGTTTAAGCTCATCGAGGCTGCAGCCGAGGGTGTGGCCCAGATGCTGCTGCGTCGTTACCCCCTGCTGCTTGGCGTGCACGTTAAGCTCGATAAGCCTTGGGCGCCCGTCGGTCTTCCCCTGGCAAGCTGCGGTGTCGAGATCGAGCGCGTGCGCTAACCGACTCTAGAGCTCGTTGGCGGGCGGTTTTTTGAGCCGCTGCGACAGAGCCCTGTTGTTGGGGCAGTACGTGTCGAGCAGCGCGTGAAACCGCTGATTGTGGCTTGGCTCGAGCAAGTGGACGAGCTCGTGGGCGACAACCATGTCGAGGCATTCGACGGGGTAGGCGGCAAGTTCTCGTGCGATGCGAACGGCGCCGGATTTGGGAGTGCATGAGCCCCAACGCGTTTTCATGCTGCGTACGGAAACGCGGGAAACGGCGACACCCATTGCGATTTCGTATGCGTGCACCATATCGCGCAGCGCCGTGGCGACCTCGGTTGCATAGAGCTGGTCGATGTGGGCTTGGAGTTCATCGGACGTTAGGCCGTCGAGGATTGCGCGCCGCTGGGCCTGTGGGCCTTCGTCCGATTCATCGGTACCCATAAAACTTGCGAAGGTGGCCTGTTTGGGTCGCGGTGCGGGTGATGCAAAGTTGTGATCGAGCGCATCCTGTACGGTGATGGGCTTGCCCCAAAGCGCAATGATGGACGAGGGACTGAGCGGCTCTCGCGCCGTCGCCTGACGTTGCCCGCGCTGGGCAAGTCGGCTGATAATCCAGGCGCTGTTGCGCTTCACAAACGCTTCGATACGCTCGCGGCTGGCGCCGAGCGGTGCACTGGCGTGGACCTCACCGCTCGACGTGACGCGTAGGTTGAAGTTCTTGACGCGCTTTTTGGTAACGATGACGGGGATGGGCGTCCCATCCGGTCGGGATGCGGAAATCGTAAACTGCTGCGTCAAAAGCGGTCCTTCAGATTGGGGACGGGCCGGCATGTCGACCGTTCGGCATGCCGGCCCGCTCAAGGGATGTGAAATTAATAACGCTCAAAGAAGGCAAGCGCGTTGTCGCTGCAGAGCTTCTGCATCACGGTCTTGCCAAAGTGCTTGGAGAGCATGTTCTGGAACTCGGGCATCTTGCTGGCATCGGAGAGGAAGGCGGGTACCGTGGCACCGTCCCAGTCGCCGCCGAGCGCGATGACGTCCTCGCCGCCCAGGTCGAGCCAGTGCTCGATATGTGCCGCTAGCTGGTCGAAGGTGACGTCTGCGGCGGTCTTGTCGGTTGCGTCGTTGGAAAGGAACTCGCTGCAGTAGTTGAGGCCGACGATACCGCCCATGTCGCGAATGGTGCGGAACTGGTCGTCGGTAAGGTTGCGTTTGACGCCGCAAACCGCACGGGAGTTGGAGTGGCTGGCGACGAAGGGACGTGTGGCGTGGGCGACAACCTCGTCAAAGCACTCATCGTTGAGGTGGGAGACGTCAAGCACCATGCCGGCGTGCTCCATCTGCGTAAGTGCCTCGATGCCGGCGGCGGTGAGGCCGGCGTGGGTATCGTGTCCGCTCGCGAGCGGTCCCTGCGCATTCCAGCTGAGCGATGACATGAGTACGCCCAAGCTCTTGAGCACCTCGATCAGCGCGGGGTCCTCGGCAAAGAACGTGGCGTTTTCGATGGTGTGGATGCAGGCGACCTTGCCGTCTTTGAGCGCGGGGCGAATGTCTGCCGCGCTGCGTACGTTGACCATGCGGTCGTGGTTGAGCATTGCCTGGCCGCTCATATGCGCCATGATCTGCGCCTGGAAGCGCGCGGCGTGGGCGGTGGGAATCTCATCGGGGACAAACGTGGCGAAGCACTGTGCCCACGGCGTGTTGCCGATCTTTGCGAGCGAGATGGCGCAGGCGTTGCCCTCGATGAGGTCGAAATCTTGCGGATGCGTTTCGTCGCCGGGGAAATAACCGTCGGTGCCGGCGGTAAAGCGCAGGTCGAGATCGAGCGTGGCCCAGCCGATTCGGTCGGCGGTGTCGCAGTGTAGGTCAAATACGGGATATGCCATGGTTCCTCCGGTTGCAGCGTTTCTTTGCAAACTGTCATTGAATTGTATGACTAGGGTATAGTTAGCGCCATATGTTCACGGCGGCCCGCGTTGTGCGCCGCCCTTATCACGGAGGTTACCATGTCCAACCAGGGCAAGAAGGTCAAGACCCATTATCGCGGCACGCTCGATGACGGCACGCAGTTCGATAGCTCCTACGATCGCGGCGAGCCGCTGGAGTTCACCTGCGGCGCCGGTCAGATGATCAAGGGCTTCGACGCCGCTGTTGTCGACATGCAGGTGGGCGAGAAGAAGACCGTGCACATCCCGGCTGCCGATGCCTACGGCGAGCACAATCCCGAGATGGTTATTACCTTCCCGGCCGAACAGGTTCCCAACATCGAGCAGATCGAGAAGGGCATGAAGCTTTTCCTGTCCACGCCAAGCGGTATGCCCGTCCCCGCCGTGGTCATCGACGTTACGCCCGAGGCCGTGACGCTCGACGCCAACCACGAGCTGGCCGGCAAGGACCTCAACTTTGATATCGAGCTCGTCGAGGTCGAGGGTTAGAGTATGCCCGAACGCTTGGTTTCGACGACATGCTTGGGAAATCTCAACGATCCGTCCTATGAACTCCTGCTCCGCCGGAATTTGGGCGGCGTCTTTGAAGTTGACGAGCTACTGCTCGATTGGGAACAGGCTGACACGCGCGCGTTTGTGGGTGTGACGGAGCTGGGACGCACGGTCGATGTTCGGCTGGATGCTGCCGACGGCGGTCGTCTTACCGACGGCGACGTGCTCGCCATCGACCGTTCGGGCATGGTGCCCGTGGCGGTTGTCGTGCGCCTGCGCAGTGCCGAGGTTTATTTGGTCGAAGTCGACCGCATGGACCCGATTGCACTCGCGCATGCGTGCTGGGAGATCGGCAATATGCACGCGCCGCTTTTCCGAGGCGATTCGGACGAGTATACCGTGCGCATGTATACGCCGGTGCAGCCTGTTTTGGGCCGCATGCTCCGGGGCGTCGAGGGCGTTTGGCTCTCGGTGGTTACCCGTGAACTCGATGCGGACCGGCGCTTTGCGTCGAGTGCGGCGGATGCCGTTGTGAGTATGGCTCCCGACTTTACGATCGTAAAAAAGGCGCGCGGTTAACGTGCGTATGAGTAAGACGGACTTTGAGAGGCAGCTATTCAAAGTCCGTCTTACTGTTGATGAGATGCTTTAGGGGAAAGCATATGGGTCTTGAGGGAATCAAGCTGATTGCATGCGATTTGGACGGCACGTTGCTGCATCCGGGGGAGCGCGAGCCGCGTTCCGAGGCTTTTAAGCTCATCGACGAGCTGCATCGTCGCGGCATCGTGTTTATGCCGGCGAGCGGTCGTCAATATGCGAGCTTGCGCTACCTGTTTGCCCCGGTGGCCGATGAGCTCGCCTATGTATGCGAAAACGGAGCCCTAGTGATGAGCGAGGGGCGTGCCGTCGTCAAGCGTTCCATGGAGCGTAGCCTTGCTATGGATATCGCGAATGCCGTGGTTGCGTATCCCCATGCCGACGTGATCCTTTCGTGTGAGGGACACCTCTACACCATGAGCGGCAACGATGCGTTCGTCGACCATTTGCGCTATGAGGTCCACTGCGATGTGGCGGTGGTCGACCGCCCCGAGGACATCGACGAGGACGTCATTAAGATTGCCTTCCAGACGCCCGAGGTGAATCAGCCGGCGGCGCTGGAGTATTTCGAGCGCCTCTTTAGCGACCGTGTCGACGTGATGACGTCGGGAACCGAATGGACGGACTTTATCGGCTTTGATTCGGGTAAGGGTTCCGCGCTTGCCGATTACGGTCGTGCCTTGGGTATTTCGCCCGATGAGATGATGGCGTTTGGCGATAACGAAAACGACCGCGACATGCTCAACGTCGTGGGCCATCCCTATCTGATGGAGAGCTGCAACCCCACCATGCGCGACATCAACGACCGCGTCCGTTACGTGCGCACGGTCGAAGAGGAATTGCATCGCCTGCTTGCTGAGTAGGCATGTCCCGAACATCTACCGGCAGTCGGGGCAGAGACCCTCGAAGATGGTGTAGTGCGACGTGACGTGCCAGCCGATTTGCTCGGACGCCTTGGCGTCGAGCTGGGCATCGAAGGGGAGCGGTACGTCGATGACGCGGCTGCACGAGGTGCAGATGATATGTGCGTGCGGCTCGATGGTGCGATCGAAACGACTTCCGCCCGGCGTCTTGATGGAGAGAATCTCGCCGGCGTCGGCCAAGAGATTGAGGTTGCGGTAGACCGTACCGCGGCTGATTTTGTCATCCTGCGCGCGCACGACGTTGTAGATTTCGTCGGCGGTGGGATGGTTATAGCTTTGGCGCACGGCGTCAAGAACCAGCTTTCGCTGCCTGGTATTCCTTCTTTGCACCGCCATGCGCCTCGCCTCTTTTCTGTCAACGGTCGTAGGTAAATGATACCGTATTTAGCACACAATACTAATAACGAGGCGTGAAACCGTCTTCATTGGCAAGTGGGGCTCGGGCCTGGGCGTCTACGAGGCGAAAACGTGTTCCCATGCGCTCGTAGGAGGCATGAAGCGCCTCGAGATGAGATAGGACGTTTGCCGGAGCTCCCTGTATCTCCATCTCGACTGAGCCGTCTTCCATATTACGCACCCAGCCGGTGAGGGAGCGTGCCTGCGCAAGGTTGGTGTTGGTAAAGCGAAAGCCAACGCCTTGGACTTGCCCCGCCCAGCGCAGGAAATAGCGCAGGGGAGTGTCTTGAGTGGCCTCGTCGCTTGCGAGCACAGTAAGCCTGCGGCGCAGCTCGAGCTCGACGTTTGATGGTTTTTGAGGCTCTCGACTGCCGCCGGTGACGCTGGAGAAGAACGTATCGAAGAGGCCCATCGCTATGCCTGCTTGTCTGCGTCGGCCGGGAAGGTAATGCCGGCCTGCTGGCGCACGGCATCCATGATGCGTAGTGAGACGAGCGTGACATCGCGGTAGTGGCCAAGCTCGTGGCGTCCCGCCGGGGTCTCCCAAATCTCTTCCTTAACGTTATCGATGCCGTCGATGGCGGTGATAAAGTCTGTGAGTTCGTATTCCATAGTGTTGCTCGATTTGGGCAGGTCGAGCACGCGGCCGTTGTCGCCCTGTTCGCGCGGTGCCTCGGTCGCCGAGCCGCGTACGACATCGCCGCGATAGTCGATGCGGACGTTGCGGGGCGTGGACAGATGGTCGATCTGGATAGTGCCACGCTCGCCTTCGATCTGCGAGGGCAGCAGGTCATTCGTAATTTTGGAGTGCGCGATCTCGACGGAGATGCGGCCTCCGCCGTAGCTGGCGAGGATGGAACCGCAGCCGTCGATGGGGCCGTGCGTGAGCTGTCGCGTGGTGGGGTCGAGCAGAGTAGTCATGCTCGTAAGGCCGGAGGGCATGCCGAAAATCTCGACCATGGGCTCGACGGCGTAGACGCCAATGTCCATGAGGGAACCCGATGCCATATTGCAGTCGAAGATATTGGTGGCGCGTCCCGCGAGAATCTCGTTGTAGCGCGAGGAATACTTGCCAAAGCGCAATGAGGCGCGGCGGATGGGGGCGATCTCGCCCAGGGCGTCCTCGATGGCGTGGAAGGCGGGATCGTGGAGGGGACGCATGGCCTCGAGGGCCACGACACCTGCTGCCTCGGCAGCGCGGAAGACTTCCAGCGCCTGTGCTTCGGTGGCGCAGAAGGGTTTCTCGACGATGACGTGCTTGCCACCGGCGATGCAGGCGAGCGCCTGCTCGTAATGGAGCGCATTGGGGCTGCCGATGTAGACGGCATCGACGCCGGCGGCTGCCGCAAGCTCATCGAGTGACGTAAAGTTTCGCTCGCCGCCGTGCTCGGCAGTAAAGGCGGCGCCGCGCTCGGCATTGCGCGAGAGCGTGCCTACGAATACGGCCTGGTCGTTGGCATTGACGACCTGAATAAAGTCGTCGGTGATCATGGACGTGCCGATGGTTGCGATACGCAGCATGTGTCCCCCTTGCGTTGTTTGGCCTACAGGACGAGTGTAGCGCGGGAGGACACAAAAGCGTGCGAAAACGCCGTTACAGGTCGCTCTCGTTAAAGCCGGTGTCGATATCGAGGTTGCTGCCGTCGGCTGCCGTGGTGGCGAGCTCATCGCAGCGCTCGTTGAGCTCGTGGCCGGCATGTCCCTTAACCCAGATGAACTCCACCTTGTGCTTGCTTTTGGCGGCAAGCAGGCGCTCCCACAGGTCGCGGTTCTTGACGGGCTGCTTGTTGGCAGTTTTCCACCCGCGCTTTTTCCAGCCGTCGATCCAGTGTTTATTGAAAGCGTTGACGACGTACTGCGAATCGGAATGGACCTCGACCTCGCAGGGGCGGTTAAGCGCCTCGAGCGCCACGATGACCGCCATGAGCTCCATGCGGTTGTTGGTGGTCTTGGCGTAGCCGCGCGAAAGCTCGGAGGTGAAGGTCTTGCCGGCGGGGTTGGTGTATTTGAGCACGGCGCCGTAGCCGCCGCGTCCCGGATTTGATCGGGCCGAGCCGTCGGTGTAGATGATGACCTTCACATGGTTCCTTTCGTTGGGTACGTTTCGTGTGAGTGACCATTGTAGCGCCGCGTTCGCCGAGGGCTAGCAATCTACCATATCTACCCTGTCCTCAGATGGCTGGTTTTCTTGGATGATGCGGTCGAGCTCGTCGAGGTATTGCTGCAACAGGGGAGAGGGCTTGCGTTCATCGTGCATGATATAGCCTACGTGCATCGTCGGGGCATCTGCCAGTGGAATCGATGCCATGCCCCATTGCATTTCGTTTGAGAGCACGCCGGTGGAGAGCGTGTAGCCGTTCGAGGTGATCAGCAGGTTGGTGAGCGTGCCGCGGTCAGAGACTCGAATGTTGCGATCGCAGGGGATGTAGCTAAACGGCTCCTCGGCGTAATAGAAGGAGTTCGAGGTGCCTTGCTCAAAGCTGTAGCGCGTATAGGGTGTAAGGTCGGCAAGGGACAGCTGAGGGCGGCGTGCGAGCGGGTGGCGCTCGCTAACGAAGACGTGGACCGTTGCGTCGAAGAGGGGATGGAAGCTTGCGCGGGCATCGGCGAAGGCCTTCTGCAGAACGCGGGCGTTAAAGTCATCCAGATACAGAATGCCGATATCGCTGCGAAACGCGCGGACGTCATCGATGATCTGCGATGTGGTGGTCTCGCGCATGATGAACTCGAACTTGCTGTCGCGGCAGCGCTCGACCACGTTGACAAAGGCCTCGACCGAAAAGGCGTAGTGCTGGGCGGAAATGGCGAGGCGGGCTTGCGGGGTGCCGCCGTCCTCGTAGCGCGCCTCGAGCATATCGGCCTGCTCTACGACTTGACGCGCATAGCCCAAAAGCTCGGTGCCGTCGTTGGTGAGCGTGACGCCGCGGCTGGAGCGCGTAAAGATCTCCAGATGGAGTTCCTGTTCCAGGCTTTTGACGGCGTTTGAGATGTTGGACTGAGCGGTATAGAGGCGCTGAGCTGCGGCGTTGATTGAGCCGGACTCTGCCACGGCAATCAGAAAACGAAGCTGCTGAAGGGTCATCGACGCCATCCTTTCGATTGCTATCTATAAAACCGATAACAGGTTAGCGCTTTTAAGTGATTGACCGAGCGAAACAATGCTCGTACTATTCAAAACACACAAAGGCGGTAGGTAATTAAACCGACCACGGAACCGGGATGCGAAAGGAGGCCCGCATATGAATTGCTTACCAAGACGAATGCCGGGCTCCTGTTTGCGCCCGTTGGCGTGATCAGGAGACAGCGACTTACTTCTCTCTAATTTGTTTACTTTTGTTCGATCAAGGAGATCATCATGAGCCAGTTCATCAACAACCCCGAGCACACCTTTGGTTTCGATACCCTGCAGCTTCACGTTGGCCAGGAGAGCGCCGATCCCGCATCCGACTCCCGCGCCGTGCCTATCTACCAGACCACGAGCTATGTGTTCCGCAATTCCCAGCACGCCGCCGACCGCTTTGGTCTTGCCGACGCCGGCAACATTTACGGCCGTCTGACCAACTCCACCCAGGGCGTCTTCGAGGACCGTATCGCCGCACTCGAGGGTGGCGTGGCAGGTCTTGCCGTCGCCTCCGGTGCCGCTGCCATCACCTATACCCTGCAGGCTCTCGCCCAGGCCGGTGACCACGTGGTCGCCCAGAAGACCATCTACGGCGGTTCCTACAACCTGCTGGAGCATACGCTCTCCCAGTTTGGCGTCGAGACCACGTTTGTCGATGCCCATAACCTGGAAGAGGTTGAGGGTGCCATCAGGGACAACACCACGGTCATCTATCTCGAGACGCTCGGCAACCCCAACTCCGACATCCCCAACATCGACGCCATCTCCGAGATCGCCAAGAAGCACGGTCTGCCGGTTGTCGTCGACAACACCTTCGGCACCCCGTATCTGTTCCGTCCGCTGGAGCATGGTGCCAACATCGTCGTTCACTCCGCAACCAAGTTCATCGGCGGCCACGGCACCTCGCTGGGCGGTGTGATCGTCGACGGCGGTAACTTCGATTGGAAGGCGAGCGGCAAGTATGCGCAGATCGCCGAGCCCAACCCCTCCTACCATGGCGTCTCGTTTGCCGAGGCTGCCGGTCCCGCCGCCTTCGCAACCTATGTCCGCGCTATCTTGCTGCGTGACGAGGGCGCCTGCATCAGCCCGTTCAACGCCTGGATCCTGCTCCAGGGCACCGAGACTCTGTCGCTGCGCGTTGACCGTCATGTCGAGAACACCAAGAAGGTCGTTGAGTTCCTGGCTGGTGACAGCCATGTCGCCAAGGTGAACCACCCGAGCCTGTCTGAGCACCCCGATCACGAGCTCTATCAGAAGTACTTCCCCAACGGCGGTGCCTCGATCTTTACCTTTGAGATTAAGGGTGGCCAGGAGGCCGCCTGGAAGTTCATCGATCATCTGCAGGTGTTCTCGCTGCTCGCCAACGTGGCCGACGTCAAGTCGCTCGTCGTGCACCCGGCTACCACCACGCACTCCCAGCTCTCTGCCGAGGAGCTCGCCGAGCAGAACATCACGCCCTCCACGATCCGTCTTTCCATCGGTACCGAGAACGCCGAGGATATCATTTGGGATCTGAAGCGGGCCTTCGCCGCGCTGGACGAGTAAGGCGACTTGTGCAAGGACCCCTTGCGACTCGATAGGTATAACTGCATAAAATGCCTGCTCAAGGCGCCTGTGCGAACAATGGTTGCACAGGCGCCTTTTTTTCATAGAGAGGGTGCAAAAACAGGGTTTTTGACACGCTTTATGCATTCGAGTTGTGGAAAACTCCTGTTGAGAGGATGTGAGTTTTACGCAATTGACGTGCGCCTTTTGAGTAAAACCGCAGGTCGCGATTTGCTCGGGGTACTATGCAGCGCAATCGAATCACACGCAGCTCAAACGCAGCAAAAACGCACTACGGAGGTTTCCAGCTACATGAGGATCGATTCACGAAAACCGAAAGCCGCCGCCCTTTCCGCCGCTCTGACCGTGGCACTTTTGGCGGGCGCCGGTGCAACTGATGCCCACGCCGCAACATTGTCCGATACGGTTGGATCTACGCCGTCCGAGACGACGCTGGTACAGCCCGTTGACTATCGCGGCGATGGTTATGGTTCCATGCAGGAGTGGAACGCCTCGATGGAGGCCAAGCGCGATTCCCTGGAGATGCGCGCTCAGATCATCATGAATATGTATGGCGACTATGCCACCGATGACGAGCGCGCTGTGCTGCAGGGCTGTATCGACGGTGCGGGTAGCCTGTTGACGATGGGGGAGGTCGACGCCAAGTCGACCGAGCTCGATGAGCTGCGCACTGCGCTTGAGGATGCCAAGCGCGAAGCGCTCGAGGCTGCCGCCGAGGCGGAGGCTGCCGAGGCTTCGTACTACAACGCCGGTTACACTCCGTCCTACGCGTCTGCCGCGTCCTGCACGAACGGATCGGGCCTGACGCGCTCTGCGGGTGTCAATAACTACAACGGGCGCCGCGAGACCTATTACAGCAGCAATGTGCTTTATCACTATCGCACGGGCGAATGGACTCAGGATTCTGAGGGCTTCTGGCGCGATTCCGACGGCTATTACGTTGTTGCCGCGGGCGATATGGCCCAGGGCTCGACCTTTACGGGCTCCAAGGGTGATTGCAAGGTCTATGACTCCGGCTGCGCTGCCGGAACCACCGACTACTACACCGGTTGGTAATTTTTCTGCATCACGGATATTTGGCGGACGGGCGTCTTTACCGAGCTTTAGGGCAACGTAAGGACGTCCGTTCTATGTATGCGTTTGAGTTAACAGAGCCCTTACCGTGGCGGTACGCTGGGCGTATGGATGCGGGGCACACTAGTTCATGAGAAATAAGGTCTTTCTCGTGGAGGAAGTGGTCTTGTGAATGCTCGAGATATTGCCGTTGCCGCCATTGCATTGACGCTTGGTTGCCTTGGTCCTACGGCCGCGCTCGTCGCAGGTGTGCAGGGGTCTTGTGGGGCTGCCTCTATTGTGGTCGGCGCGTTGATCGCGGCCGCGCTGCTGGGAAGTGCGGGTGTAGTCCTTTGTCGCGACGATGAGGGGCAGGCGTCGGAGTCGCAACACTAGCTGTTGTGAGATTGGCCGCCGGTCATAGACGAAGATGAAGGCCGCCGCAGGGGAAAGGTCCCCTTGCGGCGGTTTTGCTGTTAAGACTGTTGAATGCGGCGCGTTGGCGCTACCAGCTTTTCTCGATATCGCGGGTGCGTCGATAGAGCCACTCGTTTTGCGGTGCCTGGATATGGTGTTTGGCTGCGAGGCGGCAGATGGTGCCCGCGAACTCATCAACCTCGGTTTTGCGCCTTGCGATGCGGTCTTGAGCCATCGAGGGCATACCAGCGGGGTCGATTCCCTCGATGAGGTGCACCATTTGCGTCAGGTCTGCCTCGGTCAGCTCAATGCCCTCGGCGTTGGCGACCGCAAGCGTCTCGCGCATGGCGGAGACAAAACAGCGGCGCTGCTCGGAGCCCGGCTCCGTGGCGCTTCCGTAGGTCCCGCCGTAGGCCATGCAGGTCTGGTTGATGCCGTCGTTGAGCATGAGTTTGGCCCACATGCGGTGCGCAATGTCGCTCTCGACGGTATGGGCGATGCCGCAGCGCGTATAGAGCTCGTCGATGGCGGTAACGGTTGCGGGCTTGGTGCCCGCTGCCGCGCCAAAGCGAATCTCGCCCGCATTGGTAAAGGTGAGCGCGCCGTTGAGGAACACGGCGTCCATGCCCTGGCAGATATCAAGAACGGTATGCTCCCAGCCAAAACGTTCGGCAATCTTTTGCTCGCTCGTAATGCCGTTGCACAGCGAGGCGATGAGCGTGTTGGGTCCCACGACACGCTCCATAGTCTTGAGTGCTTGGTCGAGACCGGTGGTCTTGACCGTCAGGATGACCAGATCGGTGGGTGTCGCCTCGCTGGCGCGGACGGACGTGAGATCGCAGGGCTTGCCGTTGACAGTGAGCGCATCGCCCGCGTGACGCTCAAAACGGGTGTCATCCATAACGTATTCGACGGCGTCGTTGCCGAGTGCCTGGGCGATCATACTGCCGTAGAGTAGCCCGACGCCACCCTTGCCGATAAAGGTGACCTTGTTGATCTGCATGTGAATTATCTCCCCATATAAAAGGCGCCCGCGTAAGGGGCGCCTGATGGATTGTATGCTGCCAGGGTGATTGGTGGGTGCGCGGGGCGGCTGTTATAAAAAAGAAACGTTTGTCTGGACGTTACGCTGCGGGGCAGACCGCAAAGACATGCGCGTGGTCATGCCCGGCTCCTTTCATCGGGCTTTTTGCTGATGTTAAAGCGGTGCCGTGACGGCTCGATTTCTGCTGCGTTACGATACGTTCTCGATTGCGATTCCACGATGTTTCGGCTGCGTGACCATTGTGTTTCGCCTTGCCGGGGCGCTGATGGCGAAGGGAGGGGCCGTGCAATACCGTGTTGACCCCAAAAGTGGTAACCGAATATCCGCTCTGGGTCTGGGCTGCATGAGGTTTCCCGGTGCGCCGGGACACCCCGATGCGAAGACGGCCGATGCCATCATCTCCCGTGCGGTGGAGCAGGGGATTAATTATCTGGACACGGCCTATCTCTATCCCGGCAACGAGGCTTGCGTGGGCGCTTCGCTTGAACGCCTGGGCTTGCGCGACCAGGTTTTGCTCGCAACCAAGCTGCCGCATGCTTCGTGCAAATGCGCGGAGGATTTCGATCGGTTTTTCGACGAGCAGCTGCGCCGCCTGCAGACCGACCATATCGACTATTACCTTATGCACAACATCACCTCGCCTGCGCAGTGGGAGCGCGTGGTGGCGCTGGGCATCGAGGGCTGGATCGCGCAGCAAAAGGCTGCAGGGCGTATTCGTCAGATAGGCTTTTCGTACCACGGCAGCGCGGCGGACTTCCTTACGATGCTCGCTGCGTATGAGTGGGACTTTTGCCAGATCCAGTACAACTACGCTGGAGAGCGATATCAGGCGGGAACGGCGGGGCTCATGGCCGCCGCCGAGCGAGGTCTCGCGGTGTTTGTGATGGAGCCGCTTTTGGGCGGACGCTTGGCAGGCAAATTGCCTCCGCGGGCGCGCGCTGTTCTCGATGGTGCATGCGATCGGCATTTGCATACGCCTGCCGCTTGGGGGCTCTCGTGGGTGTGGAATCATCCCCAGGTGACCATGTTGCTTTCTGGTATGACCGATACCGCGCAGGTGGACGAGAATTCGTCACTGGCAGACCTCGCGTTGCCGAATTCGATGACGGCCAACCAGCTCGACACGATTGCGCGCGTGTTGATGGAGTTTGAGAAATCGAACCGTGTGCCCTGCACGGGATGCGGCTACTGCATGCCATGTCCCAAGGGTATTAACATTCCCGGCTGCTTTGCCGCTTACAACGCGAGCTACGCGCACAGCTGGTTTACGGGGCTGTCTCAATACTTTACGGCGAGCGCGGTGCGCACGAGCGAGCCCAAGCTGGTGAGCAATTGCGTCAAGTGCGGCAAATGCACGCGCCACTGCCCGCAGCATATCGATATCCCCGAGCGTCTCGATGACGTGCGCCGACGCTTCCAGCCGGGCCCCGTGACGGCGGTGCTTAAGGCCTTCGGCAAAACGCGCTCCTGATGCCCCTTTTATAACTTGCGGTGGAATAGTTCCTGTTTGCGGCAGAATAGGGACCAAACAGGAACTATTTCACCGCAACTGATGGGAGGCTATCGTGGGTGACCGAGGTTTACGTAATGATTCGCGTGAGGTTCGTTGGGGCATTTTGGGCGCCGGGCACATTTCGCATCGATTTGCATCGTCGCTCAAGGAGGTGGACGGGGCGCGGCTTGTGGCTGCGGCCGGCCGCACTCCTGCACATGTCGAGGAATTTTGCCGAGCGTTTTCGATCGATGCTGCGCATGGCCATGCCTCGGTCGACGATAACGGCGATGCGGCTTATGACGCGCTGATCGCCGACCCCGATGTCGATGCAATCTACTTGGCTCTTCCGCATGGCATGCATACGCGTTGGGCCTGTCGCGCGCTGCGCGCCGGAAAGGCCGTGCTGTGCGAAAAGCCGGCCGTTTTGAGTGAGGAAGAGGCTCTCTCGATTGCCTCCATCTCTCGCGAGCGCGGCGTGCTGTTTATGGAGGCGATGAAGAATCGGTTTTGCCCGATGCACACTCGCGTGAAGGACTTGCTTGCGTCGGGTGAGCTTGGCCGTATTGTCTCGATTGAAAGCGTGCAAAAGCTCGATTACGGCGAGTTTCCTTCGGGCTATCTGCTTGATCCGTTGCAGGGCGGCTGTCTATATGACATGGGCTGCTATGCGGTCGGTTGGTTTGAGGATTTGCTCTCGGGCGCGTGCGAGGTTTCGTCCCGTGAAGTTCGCTGGCGTGACGTATCAGGCGGCCGCGTCGATTGGGCCGACGAGATCCATATGAGCGTCGGCGGTATACCCATTCATATGGCGTGCGACGGCAAAGCAACATATGAAAGCCGCTTAACGATTGCCTGTGAGCGGGGCTCGTTGGAAATCGAGCGGCTCCATCGCCCCGAGCTCGCCCATGTGAAGTATTCCGACGGTCGAACGCTAGAAATAAATGCCCCGTTTGAGATCGATGATTTCTACGGCGAAATCCAGCATGTGACGCAGCTTATTCAGGCGGGGAAACTCGAGAGTCCCGTCATGCCCCTTGCCGCCACACAGCGCTGCGCGCGCATTATCGATGCAATCCGTCTAGCCCTCTAGGACTTGGCGCTGACACGTAGGGGATCATGACGCCGGCGACCGTGGTGCTTGGTGGCCCGCATCTCTGATGCCCCTTTTATAAGTTGCGGTGGAATAGTTCCTGTTTGCGGCAGAATAGGGGCCAAACAGGAACTATTTCACCGCAACTGATGAGGGGGAGCTGGAGATGCTGACGATTGGGTGTCATCTTTCGACGACGAAGGGCTATCGGGCAATGGGGGAGACGGCGTTGTCCATTGGCGCCAATACCTTTGCGTTCTTTACGCGCAACCCGCGCGGTGGCAAGGCAAAAGACCTTGACATGGATGACGTGGCGGCTCTGCGCGAGCTTATGGCGCAAAACGACTTTGGACCGCTGGTGGCGCATGCCCCGTATACCTATAACCCCTGCTCCGCTAAGGAGCGGGCGCGAGAGTTTGCCTTGGAGGCTATGGCGGAAGATTTGCAGCGTCTGGAAGCACTGCCCGGCAACTACTACAATTTTCACCCCGGTGCGCATGTGGGACAGGGGGCAGACGCCGGTATTCAGATGATTGTCGACACGCTGTGCCAGGTGATGTTTGAGGGACAGCAGACGACGGTATTGCTCGAGACCATGGCGGGCAAGGGCACCGAGGTGGGCCGTAGCTTTGAAGAACTGGCGTGCATTATCAAGGGCGTTGCCGCCAAGTGCCCAGAGCTGTCCGATAAGCTGGGCGTTTGTTTGGACACCTGCCATGTGAGCGATGCTGGCTACGACATCATCCATGATCTGGACGGCGTACTCGACGAATTCGACCGCGTGGTGGGTATCGATCGTCTGCATGCCGTACACATCAACGATTCGAAGAACCCTTGTGGCGCCCATAAAGATCGTCACGAGTGCATCGGCAAGGGATACCTTGGCAGCGAGGAATTTGGTGGCGGTATGCAGGTTATGCAGAATATTGTATCGAATGGTCGCTTGCGCGCATTGCCATTCATTTTGGAGACACCGAACGAACTTGCAGGTTATGCGGCTGAAATCAAACTGTTAAGGTCATTGCAGCAGTAATGGCTGCCATAAAGTGGGACGCTCCATTCACGTTATGGGTTTGTTTCAATCAGTTTTCTAATTGCAGATTCTTCCAAGCGGGTGCATAATAACCCTCAGTTTTTGCAGACCTCTGAATCACGTGGGGTCATTGGAAGGAGACTGATTATGAAGCTGAAGAAGCTTGGCGCATTTGCCGCCACGGGTGCTATGGCGCTCGCCCTCGCTTTGACGGGCTGCGGCTCGTCCAACGCCACCTCTGGTTCTAATGCCGGTTCCAGCAGCTCTGACGACGCTAAGGTCGAGAAGGTCGACGGCTCCAAGGAGTACGCGCTCGTCAAGGACGGTATGCTGACCGTCGGCACCTCTGCCGAGTACGCTCCGTTTGAGTACAAGGATGACAACGGCGATTATCAGGGCTTTGACCTTGAACTCATCAAGGCTATCGGCGACAAGCTGGGCCTGGATGTCGAGTATGTCAACAATGACTTTGACGCGCTGGTTCCGGGCGTCGCTTCGGGCGCCAAATATGACGTCTCCATCGCGGCTATCACCGACACGCCCGAGCGCGAGAAAGAAGTCACTTTCTCCGATTCCTACTACATGGACGATCAGGCTATCGTGACCAAGGTCGATAACGCCGACATCACGGCCGACAACTACAGCGAGAAGCTCAACAACGCCGATGCTACCATCATCGTCCAGTCTGGCTCGACCGCCGAGTCCTTTGCCCAGGAGAACTTCCCCAAGGCCAAGATTGTCCCCTACAAGGACGCCACCGAGTGCTTCAGCGCCCTGCAGTCCGATAAGGGCGACGCCGTAGTCACCAACCGCTCCGTTGCCAGCCAGCTGACCGCCGAGCAGTTCAACACCTGCCAGACCATTAAGCAGATTAGCACCGGCGAGGAGTACGCCATCGCCATCAACCAGGGCAACACCAAGCTCAAGGACGACATCAACCAGGCCATCAAGGACCTGACCGACGACGGTACCGTTGACGCCCTCATGGCTAAGTACAACATCAAGTAAAATAGCTACTTGATTGCTCACGGGCCCTTTCCGTTTTGGCGGAGAGGGCCTTTGCGCTTCTCTTGACGGAGAGTATTTCCGTCTCGTTTTGCCGGCAACTTCTACGATAGGAGCCACCTTGTCTCGACTGAACAAAGGGGCCGCGGAGCAGCGTTTTTTACTGCCCGCCTTGCTCCAAAAGCTAGTCTGCGTCATGGCCGTGGCGCTTGCGCTGGTGTGTGTGGGGGCATATGCGCCCACGACCGCCCAGGCGCTTGAGACCGCAAAGATTACCGCCCGACCCAACACCGGTTCGGGTAGCGCTGTGGTCGGCGGTACCGAGACGCGCATTACCTGGGAGGTCCAGGCCGATGCCGACGAGGAGCTGAGCGGTCTTTCTTTGACGTTTGTCGACGGCACGACGTTTGGTACCGATGGCACGCGATTGACGATGCTCTCGGGCGAGGACCTCATGGATCGTACGCCCATGAAGCCCACGTGCAAGGCTGACGGCCAGACGCTCAAGATTGATTTTGGCGAGACGGCGCCTGCCGGCGGCTATTTCCGTGTCGAGGTTTACGGCGTGACGTTTCCCGTCGAGGGCGGCGATGAGGCCTTTAGTGGCACCTATACGCTCGCCGACGGTTCGACCAAGAAGATTTCAAAAATTCCTTCCGTCGAGATCAAGGGCGTGACGGCCTTCGATAACTTCCTGGCCGATCTTAAGGAGCAGCCGTGGGTCGAGGCCTGGAACTCCAATATGTTCCTGCGCCTGTTCTTGAACCCGGTCATTTTGGTCCAAAGCCTGCCGATCGTCTTTAAGGGCTTCCTTATGTCGCTCTCGATCGTGCTTGTGGCGTTTCCGCTGGCAATTCCCTTTGGCTTTGCCCTGTCGCTCATGCGCATATCCAAGTCGCGCATCCTGCGTTGCCTTGCCGGCATCTATGTGAATATCATCCGCGGTACGCCGGCGTTCCTGCAGATCTATATCGCGTTCTTCGGTCTGCCGTTGGCCGGCGTCAAGGTGGACGACTATGTCTTGGGCGTTATCGTCATGGCCATGAATTCGTCTGCCTATCTGTGTGAGATCTTCCGCGCCGGTATTCAGTCGATCCCCAAGGGCCAAAACGAGGCTGCGCGTTCGCTGGGCATGAACGCGTTCCAGACGCTGCTCTATGTCATGATTCCGCAGACGTTCCGCAATGTTTTGCCTACGCTGACCAGCGAGTTTATCTTGCTTTACAAGGATACGTCGCTGCTTGCCGCCGTGGGTGTGGTCGAGATCGTCATGAACGCCCGTACCATCGTGGCCACGACGGGCTCCATTACACCGTACGTGGTTGCCGCCCTGTTCTATCTGGTCATCACCCTGCCGCTTGCGCGCTTGGTGAGCGGTCTTGAGGCGAGACTGCTGGGTACGGCCGAAACCAAAAAGAAGCGTCCCACCAAGAGCGCCGGGCAGGTTGTCGCGACGCCTGCCGATCACATCGCCGGTCTGTAAGGAGGTCCTATCATGAGCGAAACCAATAACTCGAACGAGGTCGTCGTCAGCATCAAGAACCTCCAGAAGGCCTTTGGCGATAACGTGGTCCTGCGCGATATCGATCTGGATGTGCACAAGGGCGAGGTCGTCGTAGTCCTGGGTCCTTCGGGCTCGGGCAAGTCGACGATGCTTCGCTGCATCAATCGTCTGGAGCATCCTACGAGTGGTTCGATTGTCGTTGAGGGCGTGGACGTGTGCGCCAAGGGCGTCGACCTTAACAAGGTACGTACGCATCTGGGTATGGTGTTCCAGCAGTTCAATTTGTTCCCGCACCTGTCAGTCAAAAAGAACGTCATGCTTGCGCAACAAAAGGTGCTCAAGCGCAGCAAGGAAGAGGCCGAGAAGATCGCCGTCGAGGAGCTGACCAAGGTCGGTCTTGCTGAGCGCATCGATTTTATGCCGAGTCAGCTTTCGGGCGGCCAGCAGCAGCGCGTTGCCATCGCCCGCGCCCTGTCGATGAACCCGCACGTCATGCTCTTTGACGAGGCCACCTCGGCGCTCGACCCTGAGCTCGTGCGCGACGTCCTGGGCGTCATGCGCGACCTGGCGCACGACGGTATGACCATGATCGTCGTGACGCACGAGATGGGCTTTGCCCGCGATGTCGCCGACCGCGTCGTCTTTATGGACGGTGGCGTCATTGTGGAAGAGGGTACGCCGAGCGAGGTCTTCGACCATCCTAAGAGCGAGCGCACCAAGGCGTTCTTGGGCAATATCTCGTAGCCGGTTGATGTAACTGCCGTTACAAAAGAGCGGGGGCTGGACTTGAATCCAGCCCCCGCTCTTTTGTAGGGATGGGGATGTGCTTTGATGCAGGCTCTTTTGGAAGCCCTGGGTTCGTTACGCGAGCTCGGCTCCGAGGGCCTTGCAAGCGGTCTCGCCCTCGTCGTCGGGCACGTCGTAGCAGATGGTGGAGTCCACGACGTTGACGCCGGCATCGTCGGCGTCGGCCTTCCAGTTGTCCATCCACTCGCCCTCGGCCCACGAATAGGAGCCAAAGAGGACGACCTTCTTGTCACCGAGAGTCTCCTTGACCTCGTCCCACATCGGCTGGAACTCATCGTACTCGAGTTCCTCTGAGCCCATGGCGGGGCAGCCGAAGGCGAAGGCATCATATTCGGCGGCCTTGTCGGCAGAGAAGTCGGCGCAGGGGATGACCTCTGCCTCGGCGCCGACATCGGTTGCACCTTCGGCAACGAAGTTTGCCATGGCCTCGGTGTTGCCCGTGCCGCTCCAGTAGACGACGGCGATCTTGCTCATGTTGAGTCCTTTCAGTTGTGCGGCAGGTTGCCGCGGCTTCTATGTTCTATCGGGTTGCCTGGGCAAGTTGCGCCAGGCTGCAGCCCTGCTGATAGACAAAGGTGAGGTATTGAGTGCAAGCGCGGTAGGCGTCAAACATCGCAAGCGCTTGCTCGACATTCGTGTAGACCTTCCAAGCTCCAAAGACCTTGTAGTTCTCGCCGCGCTGGGCGATAAACTCGTGCACGTCGTCGTAGGGATATCCGAGGAAGTAGCCTATTTCGTGCGGAAACTCGCAGGTGCAGTTGTTGCTGCAGCTAGCTTGCTGGGGTAGTGCGCATCGAGTCTGGCTACAGGCGCATTCCGCGACGTTATTGCTCGCGAGCGTGATGCGTGATGCCAAATGCACAAGGCATGTCGAAAGGTCTCTCGTGTCGTAGCCTTCCGAGGCGAGCGCCGTTTGGGCGCGAGGGTCTGCGAAATAGGTGGTGAGGCTTTTGGCTCGGTACATATACACGAGCGCTCCGCAGGGCCGCCAGACCAAAACACTCAGGTGGATACCGAACGGGTCAAGCTCGCGATTGCACTGGGCGATAACGTTGAGCAGGCGTGCTCGGCGTTCTGCGATGGTTTCGGTTGCGGTCGAGCCGTCCCCGTGGGCATAGGTGCCTGGATAGGTAAAGAGCGATGCCGGCTTGATGCCCGCGAGCGTGGGAGAGCAGTTGCGCACGATCGCTGCCTGAAACGTTGGAATGTCTATGGTTCGAGTCACGGCGCTCCTTACGGATCTAAACTGTTAACCTAGGAAAACTTATACACGAAAGTAAGCCATGGTCAACAAAAAAGTTCGAAGCGGGAAACTAATTGACCGAACGGACATGATTTTGGGTTAAGATGGGGACACCCCATGGGGGTATCTAGATAGGGCTACTTGAAAGGGGAACGCATGAGTGACTTGCTCAACCCTGCGAATCTCATCGTGCTGGCCGTCATTGCCGTCGGCATGTTTTTTGGACTGCGTCGTATTGCCGCTTCGACACACGGGAAGAGCTGCTGCAGCGATGGCGCGAGCGGTAAGAAGGCCAAAAAGGTTGTGGTGGCAGACACCGACGAGTCCCACTACCCCTATCGTGAGGAACTCCTTATCGGCGGCATGAGTTGCGACGGCTGCGCCCGGAATGTGACGAATGCCCTCAATGCGCTTGATGGCGTGTGGGCTACGGTAACGTACGCGGACCACACGGCACGCGTGCGCTCGAAGCGCCCGGTTGATCGCGACACACTCGAGACGGCAGTGAGGGGTGCGGGCTATTACGTTATGAAAATGTAGGCGTTGCCCTCTCCGGTGGGTACCAGCCTCCTGCCCATTGTGACTATCGGCATCCAAAAATTTGCGCAAAAATAACCTTTAGATGCGGCAAAAGTGGAGTTTGGTGACGGTTTGCGCGGAATTCGCTACCAATCGAGCATCTATGAACCCGTCCAAAAAATTACAGGTGCATATTTATACACTGATTATTGCTGTGCTCAGATTGCAATTAACCGTGGACAGAAATGAAGAATGCTAATACTGGGCTTTAGGACAGGGGAGGCTATAACCTTATGAGACGAGTGGGAACACTTGGCTTGGTGGCAGCGCTTGCCGCTATCTTGGTATCGCCGCTGCCGGCGCACGCCGAAGACGCATCGGGTGCCGTTACCTACAATGCGGGAAATGGGTATTCCTTTGAGAAGCTCTCGCATCCTACGGTAGGAACGTCGCAGCCGGATGGCATCGTCGACTACCAGGGTAACGGTGCCGTTGCCGTTCCGGGCGCCGATGGTAATACGGCCAACAACGAAGGCGATCGCGGCCAGAGCTACACTTGGGCGGCTGCGAGCTATGGTGACTGGCTTTATGTGGGCACCTGCTATGCGGCGATGGGCAACACGCTGACGCTCATGAACAGCACGCTGGGCGATTCCTTTGATGTCGAAACCATGCGCCTGACGCTGGAGGCCATGTTTAACGGTACCTTCTTCTATGGACAGCAGAAGGAGGACGGCACGGCCGACAAGGACAGCGGCGGCATCTTGGTCAAGATCAATACCAAGACCGGTGAGACCAAGCTGCTACTCTCTGAATCGCTCAACGGCGTCGCTCCTTTGTTCCGCAATGCCGTGAGCTATAAGGGTAAGCTCTATTTCTGCGGCAGCGTCAGGACCAATGACGGCAAAGGCGGCCTGCCTGCTGTATACGAGATCGATCCTAAGACGGATGAGTACAAAGTTGTCTATCAGGGCCTTTCGAGCATGCAGGATTACGGTGCTGCCTACAAGCAGGGCATTTCTACCGGTATCCGCGGCATGTGCGTCCATGATGGCCAGCTCGTCATCAGTAATGTGGGTAAAGACGCGAACGGTAATTTTGTGTCGACAATCCTGACGTCGTCTGACCCCTCGAAGGGCCAGGACAGCTTCACCGAGATTGCCAACTCGGAGACGCTGTTTGGCTATCCGGCGATTCGCTATCAGGACAGCATCTACGGCGGCGCCATTTGGGATATGGTCTCGTACAATGGCCATCTCTATGCGACCATCTGCACCGGTACGCCCGAGAACGCTCCCGATGATAATTCCATGCAGTCGTTTGCCATGGTCCGTGGCGACAAGAATGCCGACGGCAGCTATTCGTGGACTCCCATTGTCGGCGATCAGAAGACGGACGGTGCAAAGTACTGCTTTGGCATCGATCCTGCCCGTACCCGTTCTGGCGCTGCCAACCTCATCGTCTACAACGACTACCTCTATATCGGTGAATACAACGACGAGGAGATTGCCCTCGAGCGCATCCTGTTCAACAAATCCAACACCGAAGAGGGCGGCAAGAGCAGCATGGGTGGCGTTGACTGCTCGTTTGTGAATGCCAATCTTGAGCAGTCGGTTAACATCTATCGCATGGACAAGGACGAGAACATGGAGCTCGTCGTTGGCGATCGCACCGACATGTTCCCCGAGGGCGGTATTTCCGGCCTGACTTCGGGCTTTGGCCGAAACGAGAACCAGTACATTTGGCGCATGCAGAAGTTCGACGGCAAGCTGTATATCGGTACCTTTGATACCGCGAGCCTGCTTGAGCCGATCGGCCAGTTCTCCAATGGCGACATTATCGATATGACGCCCGAGGAGTGGGACTCTCAGGTTCAGCGCCTTAGGGACCTGCTCAATCACCTGCTCGACAAGAAATCGCCTGACGACCCCATCGTTCCCGTGAACACGCTTGCGGACGATGATTCAAACGAGGCCGTCGAGGTCGATGATTCGAACGAAGCTGCTGAGGTTGATGATTCAAACAAGGCCGTCGATGTCGATGACGAGAAGACCGAGGTTGCTAAGGGCTTTGGCGATCTGAGCGATGCGCTGGAGGATGCCGCGGGCGGTCTTTGCGATCAGGCCGCGACGATGTCCCAGGACTTTGAGGACGACGCCGCTTATGTCCAGAAGATCGATGGCGAGATCGCGTACTTCAAGTCCTTTGCCGACCAGTATCAGGACATGCTCGATAGCTATGAGAGCCTTAAGCAGCAGTACGAGGATGCCTATGGCACCGAGCTGCCGAGCGATATTCAGGATGCGCTCGATAAGCTGCTGAGCGAGGAGAACCTCAAGAAGTTGCAGAGTGTCCTTACGTGCATGTGTTACCTGCGCGATGCCGAGCGCGGCTTTGATATGTATGTGACCGAGGACGGCGTGAACTTTACGACGCTGACGACCAATGGCTTTAACGATCCGTATAACCATGGTCTGCGCACCTTTGCGGTGACCAACCAGGGTCTGTGCCTTGGTACCGCCAACCCGTTCTATGGTTGCCAGGTTTGGATCCAGCGCAAGGAGAATTCGGAGAATCCGATTGATCCCGGTACTCCGGATCCGACGGAACCCACCGATCCTTCGCAGCCGGGTGGCGGCAATCAGCCTGGTGGCAGCCAGACGGGCGGCAACGACCAGTCGAGCAGCACCACGACCACCGTCACGACGACCACTAAGAAGACTCCGAAGGACGGCTCGCTGCCTCACGCTGGCGACTCGACCCTCACGCTGGTCTTGGGATTGCTGGTTGCAGCTGCCGCAGTGCTTGGCATTGCTCTCGTCTTGCGCAAGCGTTCTCGTTGCTAGACTCGACCACGCAGCTCGATGCCTTGGATATCGTCGAAGTTGATGGCGATATCCCTGAGTTTGAGCAGCTTGAATGCGGGTAACACTTCGTCGAGAATGCCCGTGCGGCTACGATAGCCGTACGTATCGTAATAGGTGACGCGCACCAAGTCGCCACGTTTGAGGCCCTCGAGCTTTTTCGAAAGCTCGAGGGCTTTTTCTTCCGTGAGCTCGCATTTGGGTTCGACGGTGATTTCCTGCTTACGTACGAGCTCGTAGTATCCCGTGAGGGCGGCAAAGGGCATAAACTGCGCGGCACGGCCGGCGCGGACGGAGCCGTTGGCGGTGAGCTTGGGGTCGGTGGAGCGACGTCTTCCCTCGGGGTCCGCTAGACGTTCAAAAGGCGTCGGTGGCCGCATCGGCTGTTGTTGGGACTTAGGCACGATGTCCTCCTACCTGATCGTTGCGTTCGCGTGCGGTGGCGCCGGCGGTAAAGCTCAATCCCTTGACGAGCGCGTTCTTGCCGTACTTGCCCTTCACGGCCAGGACGGCGCGCGCCAGCTCGCGCTCGCGCTCATCGGCCTCGATATCGCTAAACAGGTCGATAGTGGCAAATTCTTCGGGCATGAGGTTGCCAAATCCCAAGTTGATGCGTTTGACCGGTCGTTTGGGATCGACGGTCTGCGCCCAGAGCTCATCGAAATAGCCCATGATCTTCTTAAACGAATTGGTGCGCTCGGGCAGCTTGCGGGATGCATTGGAATGTGCGAACAGCGCAGCATAGCCACCACGCGGTTTGCCGCCGTGCTCTCCCACAAAGATGCCGTCGATTGCCTGTGCTTCGCGCACCAGGCGGCGCCGTTCGTCATCGCGTTGGACGGGCTTGGGCGCACGGGGTGCGAGCTCGTGGCCGGCGGTTGCGGCGGGTTCGATGCTCGACGTGCTCGAACGCAAATGCCCGCATCCGTCCACATATTGCGCTGTGCCGCTGGCGTCGAGACGGCGTATGTCGGCGCGCTCGCTCGCGTAGCCTACAAAGAGCGAGATGCTGTCGCACGCCACGTGCTTATCGACTAAGTCCAGCACAGCGTTGTCGACCATCTCGCGCAACACGGTGTAGGCTTGCTCATAGGCATAGCCTTTCGATAGCACTTGCCCCGTGGTTGTTGAGGTTGCCTGCGGGCGATAGGCCTGAATATCGGCGATGGTTGTCGGCTCGCGCCCAAAGGCGTGGTCGATAAGATACTCGGCATTGACGCCGAGCTCGTCGTAAAGCAGGTTTTCGTCGAGCGCGGCGACGCCCATCAGATCGTATACCCCGTACTTTTCGAGGCGGGCTGCCACGCCGGGGCCGATGCCCCAGATGTCGGTGATGGGACGATGGGGCCAGATCTCCTTGCGAAAGGTCTCGTCGTCGAGTATGCCGATGCGGCTGGGTACGTGCTTGGCGGTAATGTCGAGCGCTACCTTGGCTTGGAATAGGTTGGGGCCGATGCCGACCGTCGCCGTGATGCCGGTGCGCGCGAGGACCTCATCGCGCAACATGCAGGCAAAGCCTTTGGCATTAGTGTGGTAGAGGTCTAGATAGGGCGTCACGTCGATAAAGCATTCGTCGATTGAATAGACGTGAATGTCTTGCGGGCTCACGTATTCCAGATAGATGCCGTAGATTTGCGCCGACACTTCCATGTAATGCTGCATGCGCGGTGCGGCCTTGATGTAGTCGATGCCGTCGGGAATCTCGAACAGGCGACAGCGGTTATGGATTCCGAGGTCCTTCATGGCTTGGGTAATGGCGAGACAGATGGTCGTACGCCCGCGTGATTCGTCGGCAACGACCAGGTTGGTGGTGAGTGGGTCGAGTCCGCGGTCGACGCACTCGACGCTGGCGTAAAACGTCTTAAGGTCGATGCAGATATAGGTGTGACGCTCGTGCCCCACGCGTCCTCCCATCAAACACATGTTCTTATCGAATACATGTTCGATAATACCCGCTCATCCGGACATCGTCAAAACCTGCCAAAAAGGGACTGGTTTGTTTTGGTAGGTATGGTCGTGCGGCTGCATCGGGGTTTTAACGCAGCTCTAAAGAGTGCGAAACAGCCCGGAAAACCTCGCTTCGTAGCATGAGCCTAACGATTGATATCGCCTATACGCACGGAAGGGTTGTGGGAAAGATGGTCAATTATGGGTTTGGTATGCCGACGCGCCTTGTTGCGGATGGAGACGTGGCTCGCTGGTGCGGGCGATTGGTTGCTCACTACGGTGGTACCAAGGCACTGGTCGTGCTGGGCGGTGACAAGCATACGTGCGATGAGCTTGTCTCGGCGGCACTTGGCTCGCTTGATCGAGCACTACTCGAGCGTGTACTTTTCCGCTGCGGCTCGGTTGAGGGCGACGGGGAAGACGAGCTGATCGACGAAGCCGTGGCCCTGGCGACCGACGAAGGCGTGGACTTTGTCTTGGCGATTGGCGATGCCGATACTGCTGGCTTTGCGCGCGAACTCGCGCGTCGCATGGCGGCGCTCGATGCCGGCGAAGACGGCTTTGTGCCTTATGGATGCATTGTCTCGGAGGGCAAGGTGCCTGCTGTCGTGGGCACCGGCGAGGTTCCCGTTTTTGCCATTATCGCGCCCGAACTGCTGGAGGGCATCGGGTCTCCTCTGCGTGAGTTGCTCGGTAGCGTCTGCGCCGCGGCCTAATATTTGCCAGAAAAGGACGGGTTATTTTTGGTTGGTAAAGCGTTTGACCTGCCAAAATAAGCCTGTCCCTTTTTGATCGGCTGCCGTTTGGGGGCCGATTGGCAACGCTCGCTGATTGTAGTCTTGACCTGCGCTAGAATAGTGGCATCTGAATGTCCGGGTGCATGGAGGCGTGCGCCCGTATGCTGAGGAGGACTCTATGGCAACTGTTGCCGCACCTATCGATGCTACGTCGACTGCCGCTTGGAAGGCACTCGAGGCTCATCAGGAGAAGCTCGAGGCCGATGGTATCGACCTCAAGGCCTGGTTCGCCGCCGATGCCGAGCGCGTGAACAAGCTGAGCTTTGACGCCGGTGACCTGCACTTCGATCTGTCGAAGAACCTGGTGACCGATGAGACCGTCAAGCTGCTGTGCGATCTTGCCCGCGAGGTGAAGCTCGAGGAGCGCCGCGACGCCATGTTCTCCGGCGAGCACATCAACACCACCGAGGACCGTGCCGTCCTGCACACCGCGCTGCGCCGTCCGGCAAGCGATAAGGGCCAGCTCATTGTCGACGGCCAGGATGTCGTCGCCGACGTGCACGAGGTCCTCGATCGCATGTATGCCTTCGCCGAGCGCGTGCGCTCCGGTGAGTGGAAGGGCGTTACCGGCAAGAAGATCGAGCACCTGGTGTCTATCGGCATCGGCGGCTCCGATTTGGGCCCGGTCATGGCTTACGAGGCCCTGCGTCCCTATGCCGACGCCGGTATCGACTGCCGCTATATCTCCAACATCGACCCCAACGATCAGGCAGAGAAGCTCAAGGGCCTCGATCCCGAGACCACGCTCGTGATCATCGTCTCCAAGACCTTCACCACGCTCGAGACCCTCACCAACGCCCGCGAGGTCAAGACCTGGATGCTCGAGCAGCTCAAGGCTCAGGGCGCCATCGACGGTTCCGATGAGCAGAACGCCGCGGCCGTGGCCAAGCACTTCGTCGCCGTTTCCACCGCACTCGACAAGGTCGAGGCCTTCGGCATCGACCCCGCCAACGCCTTCGGTTTCTGGAACTGGGTCGGCGGCCGCTACTCCGTCGACTCCGCCGTGGGCCTGTCGCTGATCGTCGTCCTCGGCCCCGAGCGCTTCCAGCAGTTCCTCGAGGGCTTCCATGCCATCGACGAGTACTTCTGCAACACGCCGCTCGAGAACAACGCCGTCGCGCTGATGGGCCTGCTCAACGTCTGGTACGTCAACTTCTTCGGCTCCAAGAGCCACGCCGTGCTTCCGTACTGCCAGTATCTGCACCGTTTCCCGGCCTACCTGCAGCAGCTCACCATGGAGTCCAACGGCAAGCATGTCCGCTGGGACGGCAGCGCCGTGACCTCCGATACCGGTGAGATCTTCTGGGGCGAGCCCGGCACCAACGGTCAGCACGCCTTCTACCAGCTGCTGCACCAGGGCACCGTGGTGGTCCCGGCCGACTTTATCGCTTTCGCCAACACTGCCAACCCTGCGACCGACAGCGGTCAGGACGTGCACGAGCTGTTCCTGGGCAACTTCCTGGCCCAGACCAAGGCGCTCGCCTTTGGTAAGACGGCCGACGAGGTTCGTGCCGAGGGCACGCCCGAGCAGATCGTCCCGGCCCGCTGCTTTGAGGGCAACCGCCCGACGACCTCGATCTTCGGCGACACGCTGACCCCGTTCGCACTCGGTGAGCTCATCGCCCTGTACGAGCACATCACGTTTGTCGAGGGCACGGTCTGGGGCATCGATTCCTACGACCAGTGGGGCGTCGAGCTTGGCAAGCAGCTTGCCAAGCAGATCACCCCGGCCTTCCACGACGACGCCGCCAAGGCCGAGCAGGACGCTTCGACCCAGGCGCTCATCGAGTTCTATCGCGCGCATCGCAAGTAGTCGCTGCTGTTAACGCATCGCGCCTTATAGTCAGGGGCCCGTATCCTATCGGATGCGGGCCCCTTTGCTTTGCCGTAGTCCCGGGGCGCACGGCCTTTGTGGAACATCGCTGGGGCGCCGCGCGCCGCGAGAACCCTGCGCCTAGATCTCGGCCTCCGCATGGTCTCGCTGCGCCTCGGGCAGCTCCCCGTAGAGCGGATGGTCTTCGAGCCTAAAGCGCTCGACCTGTTCGGGAGTGCGACCGCGCACAAAGAGCCACGAGCGATCGATCGGCGTCGCCATGAGCGTGCTGGGCAGCGCGTCGGCGCGGTCGGAAAACACCCGGGCACTCTCGGGATCCTGGAACGCCAGCACCAGATGCGTGTCGCAGTTGCCCATGATGGAGCGTGCGCGTGCCTCGCCATAGAGCGCATCGAGCTGGTTGGTCGACTGCAGCAGCAGCGTTGCCCAGATGTTGCGGCTTCGGATAATCGAGAGCACGTTGTCGATCTGGGGGATCTGCAGATTTGCGAAGTCATCGAGCATAAAGCGCACGGGCACGGGCAGGCTGCCGTCGGGCTGCCTATCGGCCTCACGAATGAGGCCCATAAACGCCTGCGAAATAAAGAGGCCGGTCAGCGGATCGAGATTGCGGTCAATATCGCTCACGGTTACAAACAGGACGCAGGGGGTGTGTCCCATGGAAGCGAAGTTCACCTGATGGCACTCACGATAGAGCTGTGCCGCACCGTCGAATCCCAGACACATGACCTTTTCGGCAAGGATGCCGACGATGCTCGCGTGCATGCGCTCGGCATTTTGCGTAATGGCGTAGCGCCGCCATAGCGAGAGGGCATAGCTTTGGGGGTCGGTCGTGATCAGGTCGTCAAACAATCGACCCGTGGCACCGTCCTGCAGGTGCTCGATCAGCTTGATGACCGAGCTGATCGTCTGCTCGTCGGCGGGTAGCTGTTCGGTGACGTAGGCGATAAGACACGACAGCAGGTTTGCCGCCGCATGATCCCAAAAAGGCTGGTTGTTGTCCTCGATGGGGCAGATGGCCTTTGCCACCGAGAGGATGTCCTGCTGGTTGGGCCTGCCGTCCGCCTTGCGGCGAATGTGCCTCAGGGGGCTGTAGCCGCAGCGCTCGATGCCGGGCGCAAGGGCCGGGACGGTGTTGAGGTCGGCGAAGTTGAGGCATTGCACGCGGTAACCGTGGGCTGCCAGCACGGGTCCCACTTCGCGACAGAGCGTGCCTTTGGTGTCGAGCACGATGTAGCTTGCGTTCATTTGCAGCAGGTTGGGATTGAGGACGTTTCGGGTCTTGCCGGCTCCCGAGGGGCCGATCACAAGTGCGTTGTTGTTGAGTCCCGTTTGGCGGGTGTCGCAGGAGAGCGTTCGATCCTTGGCGAGGATGGTGGACGATGCGGACTCAGATGCGGCGAGGCGGCTGGCGAGGTTAGACATGGGCGACCTCCTTGGTGGTCGAGAGAATTTCGTGGGCAAAGCCGAGCTCGACGGCGCGCTCGGCCGAAAGGTAGGTGTCTTTTGCAGTGAGGGACTGGATGCGCTTGGGCGTGAGGCCGCTGCGGTCCGAGAGGATTTGCGTGAGGGTCTTGCGGGTCTGCATGAGACGCCGGCTGGTTTCCTGCAGCGCAAGTGCCGAGCCGCCTGCCCCCTGGGGGATCAGTGGGTCGTGAATCATGAGCTCTGCATGGGGCGCCATACGGCGATCGTCGCCGCCCATAAAGATCACGGCGCCCATGGACGCGGCGAATTCCAGGCAGACGGTGCGGATGGGGCACGATGCGAGGCGCATGGCGTCATAGATCGCAAGACCCGATCGCACGCTTCCGCCGGCGCTGGCGACAAATATGGTGATGGGGCGGCTGGGGTCGGTGGCATCGAGCAGGCGGATCTGCTGGCATAGGTCGTGGGCCATCGGGGTTTCGATGTTTCCCATGACGGAGAGCTCGCGACGGGCGAGCATCTCATCGTAAATGCTGGTGAGCGTGATACCTCGGGCGGATTCACGCATGGTGAGGGGGCTGATGATGGGGGAATGATTGGTGTCCATGAGGACTCCTTTCTGTTGGTGGTGTTGTGGAATAGAGTCGCTGCCCGCGGAGGGGCTGGCGGGCTACAGGGTTCGTCCGAGCCTGAGATCGAGCTCGGTTGTGGGGCAGGCCGCCTGTTCGTGCGGCTCGCAAGCGCCAAGGGCTCCAAAGCGATGGAGCGTTGCGGCGGGCGTGGTGTAGGCGAGCCGCAGCTGATGTTCGACAGGGGCACATCCGTCATTTTTGTAATGAGCCGCGTAGTACTGCGCGATGCTGGCGTTCATCTCGCTGCCATTGCGATGGCGCTCAAACTGGCGTCTGCAGGTCTCGATGATCTTTGCTACCGACTTGGGTGCCGTCGCGGGAACAAGGGCGAGATAGCCCTCAAATAGCTCGTTGATGCTCAGGAGGCACAGCAGATCGATCAGCGTCCTTATGGCTGCTCCCTCGGCGGAAAAGTGCGCGGTCATGCGGTTATATCGGTTGCGGTCGACGATGGCCGCATGGGGTCTTGGAGTTTTCTGCCCCGTGGTCCCGGGCTTTTGCCGCGCCTGTGTATTGAGCTCGACGTTGCAGCGCTTGAGGCCGTCCAACGGAAGGAACAGTGCGGTGCGCAGGGTGTTCCGCTTGCTTTCGAGTTCATGACGCTCGTCGGGTTCCCATTCGAGCTTGAGTTTCGTGTCGAGCGCCGTAAGCATATGGGCTAGGCAGCCTACGGTAAGAACGTACGAATCGTTGTCGCGTTTTGGGGCATAGGGGTCTGTCAGCTTGCGAATGTCGGGGTCGCCCATGATCTTTGTGCAGCGCTTCAGCAGTTGAGGGTGGTCGGCCAAGATCGTCGCGAGCGGTAGCGACGCGTAGTTCTTGATGGTCGCGGCGGCAAAGGCGGCGTCATATTCGTTTGCATATGCTCGCTCAATGCGGGCATCCAGAATGCTTTTCTTATCGCCGTCTTCAGCGTGGTGGTTTGTCATAGCTTCTCCAATCGGTTGATGCTCGTGCTGTTTGTTGATGTGTTGGTTGTCGTGAGTGATGTGCTTGCCGTGGGTGATGTGCTGACGTTGGGGTGCTATGCGGTTTTCAATGAGCCCGTGAGGCAGTTGCTGCAGGGGCGGGATGGAACGGCCCATGCAAGGCGGAAGGCATCGTGCTCAAAATCGAGACAGCAATGCCCGGGGTGCCTCACATGTGGCAGTTACCTCATTAAGTTGTCATTGCGTTTGGGGTTGTACTTTGCCGATCTTCTTTCTCTTACACGCTAAAACTCAAACTTCATATGCTCGATCTACTTAAAACCGCAACGGCGGTCTTTTATCAACTTATATTTCGGAACGCGTCTTTGCAAGTACTTTTTTGCCTTTGTTTCAAATGGGGTGGTTTTGCAACCGTCACGCGCCACGCTATGCGAACGTGCCCCTTTTCTGTTGTCGGTCGGATACGATGAGTCGCGTGACGTCGTCAGAGGTCGAATTCGACCGCTAACGGCGTTGTGCAGCTCATCATTTCTGGTCGCAAACAGTAAAGGGGCATGAGGGTGTATTGAGGGGGGATGTCTTGCTGTCGGCATCCGCGTGCGGTGCCATTCGCTGTCTGTAAATATACGTTTACAGCTAATTTCATACCACTTGTCGGAATGCGGACGCTGTCCTTGTATGTCGGGCGTACATTGAACGTGGTTTTTCGCGTGAAACCACGAATCGGTTGTCAGTCCTGAACAAGGAGGCCCAGCATGACACTTGCCAAACCCATCAATAAATACATCGACTATATCGATGCCCCCGAGGACACGTTTGAGCAGTATGTCGAGAAGGCGTTAAAGTACAACTTTCGCTGCGTATTTGCGAACCTTCAGGAGTACGAGACGGGCCGCGCCATGCTCGAGGGCTCTGACATCATCCTTGCCGGCGCCATCGACTTTCCCCAGGGCACTATGACGCTTGAGGAGAAGCTTGCGAGGTTTGAGGAATACGCTGCGTGTGGCTTTACCGAGATTGACTACGTTTTGAATCAGGGGTCGATCGAGAACCGCGATTTTGATGCCATCGAGCGCGAGATGACTACCATTGCTGATTTTTGTCGCGCGCATGGCATCACTGACAAGGTAATCGTCGAGATGTGCAAGCTGGACGGCGACGACGCCGCCAAGCGCCGTGTATGCGAGATCGCGCTGGAGGCCAAGCCGGGATTCCTTAAGACATCGACCGGCAGAAGCTTTGGCGGTGCTAAGCTCGAGGACGTGCGGCTGATGCACGAGGTGCTCGGCGATGCCGTGGCAATCAAGGCGGCGGGCGGTATCCATAATTACGAAGAGGCTTGCGCATTCATCGAGGCCGGCGCCAGCGCGTTAGGCGCATCGGCGGGCATCGCGATCGTCGAGGGCGCACCGACGGATGAGCGTCGCTAGCAGACGTATTTGACCTGAGCGATAAAGCTTCACGACCACACGCCGTTCATGTTCGAGACAATATGACTTTTTGCCCGTTGTAAACGGAGTCGCGATGGGTGTTCTGTATGATGGCTCAGACAAGGTTGTTCAATGACAGGGAGGCATATATGGCAATCAAAGCCATCGCGATGGATATCGACGGTACGCTCACCAACGATCAGAAAGTGATTAGCCCGCGTACGCGCGAGAAGCTGCTCGCGGCGCAGGAGTCGGGCATTAAGCTCATCTTGGCTTCGGGCCGTCCCGCATGGGGACTGCACGCCTTGGCGCAGGAGCTCGACCTTCAAAACCATGACGGTCTGCTGGTTGCCTTTAATGGCGCGCATGTGGTCGACGCTCAGACCGATGAGGTCCTTTTTGACCAGGCTATGCCGGCTGACGAGCTGCACTGTCTGATTGATCACCTGCGTAATTTTGACGTGATCCCTATGATTTCGCTCGGTCGCGATTTGCACGTCGAGGACTCGTACCATTGCATGATCACGCTGCCTGACGGCTCGCAGAAGAATATCGTCAAGTATGAGCGCGACGCGTGCGATCTTAAGATTCGCGAGGTGGAGAGCCTGCATGAGGTCGCTGATGCTTATCCCGTGGACAAGCTGCTGACGGCGGGCGATCCGGCCTACCTGCAGGCGCATTACGAGGAGATGTATGCGCCCTTTAAGCAGACGCTTTCGGGCATGTTTACGGCCGACTGGTACTTTGAGTACACGGCGCCCGGTATCGACAAGGCCCGCGCACTCGAGGGTGCCCTGCCCAAGCTCGGCATCGATGCCAGTGAGGTCGTATCGTTTGGCGACGGCCAGAACGACAAGTCCATGATTGAGTGGGCCGGCACCGGTGTTGCCATGGGTAACGCCGTCGAAGAGGTTAAGGCTGTAGCCCAGATGGTGACCGCCGATAACAACGAAGACGGCATTGCGGTGGCGCTGGATAAGCTGCTGGGTTAGAATCGCCGATTAATGCATGGCTCGGGCGCCTGCTTGCGGGCGTCCTTTTGTTAGGGAGGGTGCCGTGTCCGCATTTCCGTTCGACGCCGTTATCTTTGACATGGACGGCGTCATTGTCGATACCGAGTATTACTACCTGGGCGAGACTGCCGCGTTTGCCAAGGAGCTTGGGCTTAATCTGACTCAAGAGGAGTTGAATGGGCAGGTCGGTACCTCGCATCAGTTCTTCCTGCATATGCTGGTCGATTGGTTTGAGCGCGCCGGTAAGGGGCACTTCACTGGCGAGGAAGCGTTGGCCCGTTGGGACGAGTGGGCGCATAAGCGTCCGCGCGACTATCAGGCTTTGATTAACCCAGGCGCCGTGGATACGATTCGAGAGCTGCCGCGCCGTGGCGTTCGCGTGGCGCTTGCCAGCTCGTCTCCCATGGTTAGCATCGAGGAAGTGCTCAACGCATGCGGGCTGTCGGATGCCTTTGAGTATGTGGTGAGCGGCGAGCAGTTTAAGGAGAGCAAACCCGAGCCCGACATCTACCTGCATGCGCTGGACCTGCTGGGGCTGCCCGCGAATCGCTGCTGCTGCGTTGAGGATTCCGTTCCGGGCATTACCGCGGGTAAGCGAGCCGGCCTGACGGTCATTGCCAAGCGCGAGGAGCGCTTTGGCTTTAGCCAGGATGCCGCGGACAAGATTATCGACCAGCTGCCGGAGCTGCTCACGCTTTCTTAGGAGCGCGGTAGTTGCGCGTTTTTCGGGTCTGATGAGTAAATAGCCGACATTTTGGTGCGACACCTAGCATACTTTAAGCTAATGCGGGCTTAAGGACTTGTTGAATGCCCTTAAGCCCGTTTTAGACTTAATTGTGCTTGGAGAGGGTATATGCCACCGACTGAAGGGCTAACTGACGGTAAAGCAGCGATACCGCTGTACCAACAGGTCATTGATATCATTAAAAACGAAATCAACTCCGGCGCCTACAAGGCAGGCGCGCGGATACCCAACGAATTCGAATTGGCTGAGAGCTATAAAGTTGGCCGCGTTACCGTGCGACGCGCTATTGAGGAGCTCGTCCAACAGGGCTATCTAACGAAGCGACAGGGGAAAGGCACGTTTGTCAATGCCCCCAAGCTCAAGCGCAAGATTCGCCAGAAGGATGACGTCCAGAGTTTTTCGGACGCATGCCGCGTTAACGGAATGGAACCGGGGGCGCGTGTCATTTCGAGAAAGATACTGCCGGCGGATTCCACCGAAGCACAGTTCTTTGGTGTTCCCGTTGGAACTGACTTGATTTGCGTCGAGCGTGTGCGTACTGCCGATGGCGTCCCCGTCATGCTCGAGAACAACATATATGTTTACGAGGACAACGCCTATCTATCAACGGCACCTCTATCTAACCAATCCATTTTTGAGTTCGTGCGCAACCGGACGGGCCGCACGCCCGCGTTTACCGACCCGTGCACGCTCGAGATCGCGTGCGCGTCGCCCGAGGTCGCTCGGCTGTTGGCAGTTCCTGTTGGCGAACCCTTGTTTTATATGGAAGCCTTCTTTTTCGATGAGCAGCGGCGGCCGTTTATTATCGGTCGTCAGCGAATCGTTGGGTCTCGCTACGTTTTTGACATCTAGGACATTGCGAATGGAAGCGCCCGGTGGATCATCTCACCGGGCGTTTCCATACCGTTCACGGCGCAAACGCGACCGTTCAACCGCGTTGCGGCAATCAGTTTGAAATTATCTTGATGAAGGAAAAAGCTGCTGGTAATCTATGGGACGTCATAGAACGTTTGCATTGTGCAAACGTTGAAGCGAGATGCGATGCAGTCTCGAGTTCTTTGGAGGTATCTATGTCAGATACGAAGGCGAAGAAGACAAACAGACGTTTTAAGTTCAAATTACCGCATGTCTATACGATCATGTTCTTGCTGATCGTTGTCTTTGCGGTCCTGACTTGGATCGTTCCCTCTGGTCAGTATCAGCGCAAGACGATTTCGACAGCGGCGGGCGAGCGTGAAGTCGCCGTTGCTGGAACCTATGAACAGGTCGATAAGAACTACACCGATTCCGAGACCGGCGAGACCATCAATCTGGGTCAGGATATCTTCGCGGTTCTGCAAGCGCCCACCAAGGGTATCCAAGAGGCTGCCGACGTCGTTGCGTTCGTCTTATTGATTGGCGGATCGTTCGCGATCATCACCAAGACCAACGCTTTGAATGCCGGCATGAGCCGTGTGATTAAAAAGCTCAAGAACAAGGACATCCTCATCATTCCCATCACGATGACGTTGCTGTCCATTTGTGGCACTACGTTTGGTATGTCTGAGGAAGCCCTGCCGTTCTATGCCATCTTCATTCCCATCATGATGGGTATCGGTTATGACTCGATGACGGCATTCATCATCTGCTTCCTTGGTCCTAACCTGGGATATTGTGCTTCGACCATCGACCCGTTTAATGTTTTGATCGCCCAAGGCATCATTGGCATCGAGGGTAATCCGCAACTGTGGCTGCGTGCCGTTTCTTGGGTCATCTTCACTGCCGTCGGTATCGCATGGGCCATGCGCTACGCCATGCGCGTCAAGAAAAAACCCGAGTCGTCCATTGTGTACGAGGACGATAAGCTCAAGCGTATTGAATTTTCCGTGACCGATGCCTCCATCGAGGAAGAGTTCACTATCCGTCAGAAGCTCGTGCTTATCGATTTTGCTTGCGGTATGGGCATTATCGTCTGGGGTCTTGTTACCCAGGGCTGGTACATGAATCAGATTTCCGCCGTGTTCCTTGGCATGGGCTTGCTTGCCGGTATCCTGGGCGGCCTTGACCAGCAGACGATCGCAGAGGAGTTCGTTAAGGGTCTCGCCGACTTTGCGTACGCTGCCGTCGTTATCGGTATCGCTCGCGGTATTCTGGTCATCGCCGAGGGCGGCATGATCATCGACACCATCCTCCAGGCGCTCGCTACCGCGCTCGCCGGTGCACCCGCCGCCGTCTACACCACGTTTATGTATGTCGTCCTTGGTCTGCTCTCTTTGCTGGTTCCCTCGAGTTCTGGCCTGGCGGCGCTCACCATGCCCGTTATGGGCCCCCTGACCGAGCTCATGGGCCTCAATCCCGAGGCGGCCGTCACTGCGCTCCAGTTTGCCAACCAGACCATCAACACCATCAGCCCCGTGGCGGGCATGACGGTCGCCGGCCTTGCCGTGGCTAAGATTTCGTTTGGCCAATGGTGGAAGACCATTTGGAAGTTCTTCATCTTCATGGTCGTGTTTGGCTTGGTCATTACTGCCATTTCCGGCATGCTTCCGGCGTAGGTGGTTGTGATGTCCGATCGTTTGACGGTTCTGACGTCTAAGAGCGTCTTTACCGGTACGGGGGACCTGCCGTTTGAAGGTTTCGTAGCGGTCCGTGGCAATCGAATTGAGGCTGTTGGCACCAAGTGTGAGGTAGCTTCGTATTTGACCCAGGCGGACGAGGTAGTTGACCTGGGCGACCGCACTGTCATGCCTGGCCTGATCGATGTGCATACCTTCTATACAGGTTGGGCGCTGCGGACGTTGGGGTCTGATCTGTCCGGCATCGCTGATGCCAAAGAGGCCGTGTCGCTCTTGCGTGCATGGAAAGAAGGTCATCCGGATTGCGCGGCGGCTTTTGGCCACAACCTACCCGAAACGTTGGCATCGGATGCCGAGAACGCAAATACAGCAGCTGTGTTTGACGAGTGTTTTGGCGATATCCCTGTCGTCTGCTTTACGCCGGGCGCGGAGACCTGCGTTCTCAATGCTGCCGCCAGTGCGCGATATGGCTTTACACCCCAAGCGTGCTATGCCGAGAAGATCTGGCGCATGATGAGCGATTTCCTTGCGCTGCCCGAGGTGCGTGCCGGGTATTCGGACTACATGAGCATGCTTAACGAGCGCGGCGTTACCGCCATCAAGGAAATGGCGTTTGATGACTACTACGGCTTTGCCGACGAAATGGCTCGCCGTGAGGAATCTGGTGAGCTGACGGTTCGCGTCTCTATGATGTCGCAGCCGGTGGGCGCCGGTGCAAATCTGGCATATGCCCGCGAGGCGCGAGAGCGCTTCCGGGGACCGTTCGTTCGTTTTTCTGGCTTCAACCGTATGACCGATCGCGGCGTATGGGCGGGGCTTGCCGAGATGATTGACCCCTATGAGGGCACGGCCGATGCGGGCGCTGCCGGCAAGACGGTCGTCGAGGAGCCAGAGTGGGATCTGATTGAGAACGAGCTGCGTGCAATTGATGCTGAGGGCTTCCGATACTCCTTGCATTGCCAGGGCGATGGCGCCGTTCGCCGCACCGTGGCGCTCTATGCCTCGCTGCCTCGAGACGAGCATGGACGGATGCTTCGCCGCCATGCGATTACCGATCTCGAGAACTCTGACCCGACCGATCTTGTCGAGTTTGGCAAGTTAGGTGGAATTTGCGAGGTCTATCCGCAGATTCTGACGCTGGACCGGCGCGAGGATTGCCTGTCGATGATGCGTCGACAAATTGGCGAGACGCGACTTTTGCACAGCTGGAATCGCCGCGGCATGGAAGATTCCGGATGCACAGTGTGCTGTGGAACGGATTTGCCGCTGCTGATTCCGAGCCTGGGCGAGTCAATCTACAGCGCGTGCGGCGGATTCTTCGCCGACGGACTGCCTGTGAATGAGGTCAACACGCTGACGCTTGTCGAGCTCTTGCGCGCTTGGACTGCCGGGGGCGCGTACGATCTGATGCGCGAAGACGAGCTGGGTACGCTTGAGGTTGGCAAGCTTGCCGATATCTGCGTGCTCGATCGGGATGTGTTCGACCTCGATTATCGCGACGCACGCGATCTTGCGGTTGATATGACGATGTCGGACGGACAAATCGTGTTCGATCGAAATAAGGAGGCATAAGATGTCTGAATCCAAACCGACGCTGCGCCGCGAGCAGATTGCGGGCATGAATATCCACTACATCATGTGGTCGCTCGATTACTTCCTTGATGTGCAGCAGCGTTTGGGCTTTGAGTCCATTGAGCTGTGGTGCGCAGAGCCGCATGTGACGCTCGACCACACGGGCTACTTTGAGGCTGAGGTCCTGGCGAAAAAGGCTGCAGACCGTGGGCTTAGGTATCGTACTCTGTGCCCCGAGAACGTTGTCTATCCTTGGCAGTACTGCGCACGCAAACCGCTGCATGAGCAGCGCAGCCTGGCGTACTTTAAGCACGGCATTGAGCTTGCCGAGGTGCTTGGGTGCGACCGCATGTCCATCAACTCGGGCTGGGGCGACTGGGACGAGGACCGCGAGGAAGCCTGGAAGCGCAGCCGCGAGCACTTGTCCATTCTGGCGGAGTATGCCGGCGAGCACGGTCTGGTGCTCACGATGGAAAGCCTGCGTCCCGAGGAGAGCAACCTTGTGACGACGGTTTCCGATGCGAAGCGCATGATTGACGAGGTCGCGAGCCCGTACTTACAGCCCATGGTTGATACAACCGCGATGGGCGTTGCAGGCGAGACGCTCGAGGACTGGTTTGCCGCCTTTGGTGATGGGGCAATTCACGAGATGCACTTTATCGACGGTGACCCGTATGGCCATCTGGTGTGGGGCGATGGCAAGCACGATATGGACGCCTTCGTCGCCACGCTCAACGCCCATGGTTTCGACGGCATGCTGGGCCAGGAAATCACGGACGGTCGTTACTACGATGACCCGGCGGCGGCAGATGCCAAGAACATGGCCGCATTCGAGAAATATCTGATTGACTAAAACAACTATCGGCCACGCAACCAACGTCATTGATTGCGGCCAAACAAGAAAGGAACTGGATATGAACGCACACGATCTGATCAAAGAGGCAATTGCCGAGAAGGGCAAGTTCGACAGCGTCTACTGGATTGCTTGCGGTGGCTCCATGATCGATTTGATTCCGGCCCATGAGCTTCTGCAGCGCGAGGCAACCACCTTCACTTCGTATATCTATACCGCGCGTGAATTCGACATTATGCGTCCGCGTCGTCTGGGCGAGAAGTCCCTGGTCATCGCTTGTAGCCACAGTGGCAACACCCCTGAGGTCGTCGAGGGCTGCGAGATTGCCCTTGCTGCCGGTGCTACGGTGATCGCCCAGACCGACAACGCTGGATCCAAGATTGACTCCGGCAAGTGGACCACGTGGGTCTACCCGTGGGGCGAGGGCGTGCCGCAGGCCGAGGTCCCCGCTGGTATTTCGCTGTCGCTTGCGGCCGAGCTGCTCGATCAGCAGGAGGGCTACGCCGATCTTGCCGATATGTATGCCGGTATTGCCGAGATGGATAAGATTCTTCCCCCGGCACGCGAGAAGGTAAATGCCGAGCTGGGCGATCGTTTTGCCAAGCTTTGCCAGGAGCACGAGTTCTTCTATATTCTGGGCAGCGGTCCCAACTTTAGCCAGACCTACGGTTTCGCTATCTGCTCTCTTATGGAGATGCAGTGGCAGCACTGCAGCTACATCCACTCTGCCGAGTACTTCCATGGCCCCTTCGAGGCTACTCAGGATGGCGTTTTTTACTTCCTGCAGATGGGCTCCAGCGAGTGCCGTGCTATGGACGAGCGCGCCCTGGCGTTCCTTAAGACGCATACCGATACGCTGATGGTGCTCGATGCCAAGGAGTACGGTATGGAAGCCGTGCCGGCGAGCGTCCGTGCCTATCTGGACCCGGTGCTGTTCTACGCCATGAACTGCGAGCTGCGTGCTGCACGCGGCAAGGTGTTTGATCACGATCCCGATTTCCGTCGCTATATGGGTGTTGTCGAGTACTAGAAGGGGCAAAGGCCATGGCATTTAACGTTAACGCGCTCGGATTTGGCGACAACGTCGTCGATCGCTACGAGCATATCCACACCATGTATCCCGGCGGCAATGCGGTGAACTTCGCCGTTTATGCCAAGAAATGCGGTGCCGCACGCTCCGCATACATGGGCATTTTTGGCAATGACGCCGCTGCCGAGCATGTCATTGCAAGCCTCGAGGATGAAGGTCTCGAGCTTGACAAGTGCGAGCAGATGATTGGCGAGAACGGAGCGGCTCGCGTGACCGTCGTTGACGGTGACCGTGTCTTCCTCGGCTCCAACGAGGGCGGTATCCGTGGTGATGCGCGCTATGTCCTCGATCGCTTTGACCTTTCGTACATGAAGCAGTTCGATGTGGTTCATTCGGGCAACTATTGCTTTACCGAGCGCGAGCTGCCCAAGCTGAAGGCTGCGGGCGTCACGGTCTCTTTTGACTTTTCGGACGACTCCACCGACGAGTACTACGAGCAGATTGCGCCCTACGTCGATTTCGCTTTCTTTAGTGCGGCGGATGCCGCGAGTGAGGACGAGATTCGCGAGCGTCTGGCATGGGTGAAGGGCCTGGGTCCGCGTTTTGTGTCGGCTACGGCGGGCGCCGAGGGCTGCATTGCTTACGACGGCGAGCGTTATTACCGCCAGCTGGCTAAACCGGTAACGGACATGAAGGACACCATGGGGGCGGGCGACTCGTTCCTCACCTCGTTTTTGATGTGCTATCTCGATTCCGCCAAGCGTGGTGAGGATGGCGCCGAGGCCATCGAGCGCGCGCTCGACTTTGCTGCCGGGTTTGCCTCGACCGTGTGCGGCATGGAAGGTTCTTGGGGCCACGGAGCACCAATCGTCGAATAGCCGAGCTGTCCCGGGGAGCTGTATTGGTGCCTTCCCGTGACTCGGTGGTCAAAAAAAGCCAAATATGAGTACTGTGACTAATTTAGTCGCAGCAAAATCGACCCCTTCAGACGTGATTTGAGCGTTTGGAGGGGTCTAAGATTGCGAAAATGCAGGATGGGTGACTGTAAAAGTGTTAGTTAATGGACAATCGTAGATTATTCTGGTGGTCGGAAAGCTCAGAGTAATGTATCCATTTCGCTAGCAGTACTCATATTTGACGTTTTTTGACCACAGGGGTTAGCGAAGGCTAAAAACAGCGTGCGCATTTGCTAAAACTACCGACTCGATGCGCTTTGCGTCACTGTTTTTGAGTGAGGCAATGCGTATCGAGGTCCTTGCGAGCGATCTGATGAGCGACTGCGCGCTTGTTTCTGTGTTTGGCTCGGCCGGCGCATCGGTTTCGAGCAGTAGGCGGTCGAGTGGAATCTGTCGTGCGTATTCGCGTCCTCGTTTAGATGCGAGCATGCGTTCGTTGACGGAAAAATAACAGCCCGCATTACGCGCGCGGACGAGTTCGTCCGAAGTACCGCTAAACCAGTGAAAGATGATAACGGGGGAGTCGGGGTTTGGGATGAGTAGTCCATGCGATTCGAGGACGTCCAGTACGGCTCCTGCCGAACGAACGGCGTGAATTGATATCACGCGCCCGGTAAGAGGATGCTGCACAAGCGCATCGCAGAGCCGGTTAAGTGCCTGTATTTGTAGCGGCTCACTTCCAGCAAAGCGCGCGGAAAAGTCGAGTCCGACTTCGCCGATGTAGCGTTCTTGGGCAGCAACTTCACAAAGCAGATTGACTTCGACAAAACCGCAGTGGCCATCGGCGAGCCACCAGGGGTGAAGCCCAACGCCGGCGATGATGCCTGGTTGGCGACAGGCGCGCTCGTTTGCGGCCGAAAAGTCGCGTGGATCGACGCCGCAGTCAAATAGACCCAAGCCCAGCGCCGTCGCCTCATCGGCAACGGCGTCCGGGTGAGCCATTAAATCAAGATGGCAGTGTGCATCAAATAACCGGGGCTCCATCTCGGTGCGCTCCGCTAGTCCAGACGTTGGCCATCGGAGCGTACGCGCTCAGTGCCGCGGCCGCTGATCTGGCGGATAACCTCGCCGGCAATCATCTGACCCATGATGGGCGGCATAAAGCTGGCGGTTCCCAGCTCGGTGCGCTCGTGGATGTTGGAAGGGTCGCGGGGCTGTGTCTTAACCGATTCCTCGCAGCTAAACAGTACATGCAGGCTCTTGATTCCGCGCTTCTTACATTCTTTGCGCATGATGCGGCTCATGGGGTCACGTACCGTATCGAAAATGTCGGCAAAGCGGAGGCACTCGGGATGGAGCTTGTTGGCCCCGCCCATGGAGCTAACCAAACGAATGTCGTGTTCCTGAGCATATTTGGCAATGGTGAGCTTGGCCGAGATGGTGTCGATGGCGTCGACGACGTAGTCGATCTTGCCCCCCGTCTGCTCCAAAACGCTCGCGAAGAAATCATCGATGTTGTCGCTCAGCAGGTATTCGGTGCGTTTGATGACGGTAGCGGTAGGGTTGATGTCGTGAATCATAGCCTCCATGACGTCGACTTTGCGCTTTCCGATGGTGCTGTGAAAGGCGATGGCCTGACGGTTGATATTGCTGGGCGCGATGACGTCCTTATCCAGAATGACGAAATGACCGATGCCGCCGCGGGCGAGTGCCTCGCAGCAGTTGGAGCCCACGCCTCCGCAGCCGAGCACCAGCACTGTAGCATCGGCGAGCTTGTCGAGTGCCTCGCGGCCCATGATGATCTCGAGCTTGGTGTCGCGTGTCTCGATGGGGGCTGCGGCTGCGGTTTCGGTCATAGATATCCTCCGATGGGGAGTCGGTCGTGTTTTAGCTATCGCCATTATAGGTATTATTGCGATTCCATTTGAGCCCTTGGAGCTTGTTGAAATGGGATCGGGATTCGCATAAGATTGAAGCAGATGGCACCCGTTGCCGCGGGTTGACCAACTCCCAAACACGTTTGTAGCGTGAGAAGTGGCCGTCTTCGCATTACGCGGGGGCGGCTATTTCATTCGACCTCCAATGTGGATGCCGAGCTCCACAGCCGCGATTACAAGCAACAACAACGTCAGGACATCGTCAATACTCATAGTCCATCTCCTTCTCGGGTAGAGGGAGCTGGCCCATCTGCTTCAACTTCCATTGTAACTAAACACGAACGAATGTTCTATAGATGTTACTGTATTAGATAGTTAGACAAACATCTAAATATCGAGTATAGTGTGCGCGTCATGAGAGATGATGAAAGGAGGTCTTATGCCGGGAGAGGGTTTTAAGGCGCTTGCCGATCTAACGCGACGGCGCATTTTGGAGTTGCTGCGCGAGGGCAATTGCACGGCGGGGGAGCTTGCCGAGCATTTCGATATCAGTAAGCCGTCGCTGAGCCATCACTTGGCGACGCTCAAAAACGCCGGGTTGGTGACCGACGAGCGCCATGGCCAAAACATCGTATACAGCTTAAACACCACCGTCATGCAGGACTTGATCGGTTGGTTTATGGGCTTTACAAACACGGAAGGTGATAAGGATGAATAACGAAAACAAGGGTATTCACGCCACGGGGGTATCGCGGCGTGTGTGGATTGCGCTGGTCGCTCTGTGCGTCGCCAATGTCGTAGCGCACCTCATGGTGATGCCGAGCTTGCCTGCGCAGATTCCCACGCACTGGGGCGCGAACGGCGCTGTCGACGGTTGGGGTCCTAGCTGGATGGCCTCCGCGCTCGGCGTGCTGCCTCTGGCGCTTCTCGCAATGTTCTGCGTGGTGCCGCGCATCGACCCCAAAGGTGAGGCATATCGAACCTCGGGCAAGTTCTATCAGGGCTTCGTAATCGCCTTCACCTTGTTCATGTGCGCCATAAGCTGGCTGGGAGAGCTTACGGTCTGGGGCGTGGTGCCGGCGGTCGGTTCGGTTAACGTGCTGATTTCCGGTGTTGTCGGTTTGCTGTTCATCGGCGTAGGCAACTACTTGCCGCGTGTGAAGCAGAACTATACGCTCGGTATCAAGACGCCCTGGGCACTTGCCGATCCCGAGAACTGGCGCCGTACGCAGCGCTTTGGCGGTGCCTGCTTTATGGTGCTGGGTGTTGGCCTGATTGTGATGGGCGTGGCGGGCAGCGTGCTTTCGAGTGAAGTCGTCGCCGCAGTGATTGCGGTTCTGGCGTTTGGTTCGGTCGGAGCCGTCTACGTCTACTCGTATCTGCTGTGGCGCAAATCGCAGCGAGCCGCTCGTTAAGGTTGCGGAAAACTAGCGTACGCAGTTCATAGTATGTTCCGGGGGACTTTTCCCAGGTAGTATTAGGGGGTATGGACAACCATGCCCCTTTTTTCGTTAAGTTTCAGAGCTGGTTTCCTCATTTCGTTTCCACTAAAGCGAATCAAGAATAGAGAAACAGCAGGTAGAAAGGATAAAACAGGCAAATGGCAGAGTTCATCTACCAGATGTGTCAGGCTCGTAAGGCCCATGGCGACAAGGTAATCCTTGACGACGTGACCCTGAGCTTCTACCCCGGTGCCAAGATCGGCGTTGTGGGTCCCAACGGCATGGGCAAGTCGACCCTGCTCAAGATCATGGCCGGCATCGAGGAGGTCTCCAACGGTGATGCCAGGCTCACCCCCGGCTACACCGTGGGCATCCTGCAGCAGGAGCCGCCGCTCGACGACGACAAGACCGTCATCGAGAACGTGCGCATGGCATTTGGCGACATGATCGCCAAGGTCGATCGCTTCAATAAGATCGGCGAGGAGATGTGCGACCCGGATTGCGACATGGACGCCCTCATGGCCGAGATGGGCAAGCTCCAGGACGAGATTGACGCCGCCGACGGCTGGGATATCGATTCCAAGCTCGGCCAGGCCATGGACGCCCTGCAGCTGCCCGATTCCGACATGCCGGTCAACGTGCTCTCTGGCGGCGAGCGCCGCCGCGTGGCCCTGTGCAAGCTGCTGCTCGAGGCTCCCGACCTGCTGCTGCTCGACGAGCCTACGAACCACCTGGACGCCGAGTCGATCCTGTGGCTCGAGCACTTCCTGCACAACTACCAGGGCGCGGTGCTTGCCGTCACACACGATCGCTACTTCCTGGATAACGTTGCCGAGTGGATCTGCGAGGTCGACCGCGGTCACCTCTATCCCTACAAGGGCAACTACTCCACGTATCTGGAGACCAAGGCCGCGCGTATCGAGGCGCAGGGTAACCGCGACGCCAAGCTCGCCAAGCGCATGGAGGCCGAGCTCGAGTGGGTACGCAGCTCGCCCAAGGCTCGCCAGGCAAAGAACAAGGCCCGTCTGGCTCGCTACGAGGAGATGGAGGCCGAGGCTCGCGCAAGCCAGAAGCTCGACTGGACCGACATCCGCATTCCTGTGGGCCCGCGTTTGGGCAACAAGGTGCTCGAGGCTCATCACCTGCACAAGGAGTTCGATGGCCGCGTGCTCATCGATGACCTTTCGTTCACCCTGCCGCGCAACGGCATCGTGGGCGTCATCGGCCCCAACGGTGTCGGTAAGACCACGCTGTTCAAGACGATTGTGGGTCTGGAGCCGCTGACTTCGGGCGAGCTCGAGGTGGGCGAGACCGTCAAGATCTCTTACGTCGACCAGAACCGTTCCGGCATCGATCCCGATAAGAACCTGTGGGAGGTCGTCTCGGACGGCCTGGACCACATGATGGTCGGCGAGACCGAGGTTCCGAGCCGCGCTTATGTGGCGAGCTTTGGCTTTAAGGGCCAGGACCAGCAGAAGCGCGCTGGCGTGCTCTCCGGCGGCGAGCGCAACCGTCTGAACTTGGCGCTTACGCTCAAGCAGGGCGGCAACCTGCTGCTTCTCGACGAGCCCACGAACGACCTCGACGTCGAGACGCTGTCCTCGCTCGAAGCGGCGCTGCTCGAGTTCCCGGGCTGCTCGGTGGTCATTAGCCACGATCGTATGTTCCTGGACCGCGTCGCCACGCACATTCTGGCGTGGGAGGGCACCGACGAGAATCCGGGCAACTGGTATTGGTTCGAGGGCAACTTCGAGGCCTATCAGGCCAACCGTATCGAGCGCCTGGGCGAGGACGCAGCCCAACCGCATCGTATCCACCGCAAGCTGACGCGCGATTAGTCGAGCTCAGGTGACCTAATGAGAAAGGGACGATAACCTTGAGGGTTATCGTTCCTTTTTGTTACTTGGTGGAAGGCTCGACTTTGTCGATAGCCCAGGTGGCTCCGAGGTCGCCGGTGGTGTTGCGGCGGATGCGCACGGTGACTTCGTGGCGCTCGCCGGCCTGCGTGTAGTGCAGGGGGAAGCTTGCGCGGTTTCGCGCGGCCTCGATGGTACCGCGCTCGCGGGCGATCCAGTAGTACTCGCCGACGATACCGAGCGTGTCGGCGCCGTAGGGGAGATAGGTCGACAGCTCGTGCAGAAGCGGGCCGGGGCAGAAGACCTCGGTTGCGAAATCGATGGGGAAGTCCTTGGGGATGGTCGGTGCTGCGGGTGCGGGGGCCGGTGCTGCAGCGGGGGCCGGAGACGGTGCCGGTGCGGGAATTTGGTCGCAAACAGCGGCGGGCACGGATTCGATGACGGGTGCGGGCTCCGGCGTCGCTTCCGGCTTGATCGTGGAATCTGCGGGCTCCAGCGTCGTCTTCGGCTTGGTTGTGGAATCTGCGGGCTTCACGGTGACGGGCGCGTCTGCAACTGCGGTTTCAACCTCAACCTGCGTCGCGTTCTCGTTCTCGACGCTCGACTTTGCCTCGATGGGCGTGGATGCCATGGTGGTGATGCCGGCGTTTGCGTTCTCGGGGTCATAGACGACCGTGAGTGAGATGGCAGGCTGCGGTGCCTCGGGCTCCGATGCCGCCTCGGCAGCGTCCTGTTCTGCGGGCTCTTCGGGCTGATCGTCCTCGGCCTCGTCGCCAAAGACATCGCTGTTTTGGAGCGCAGGCGCCTCAGGTTGGCTAGCGGCTTCTTCGGGTGTCGACTTGGGAGCCTCGTTGAGCTCCGTAGTGGCTTCCTGCTCGGATATGACTTTGGGATCGGTCGTGGCGGTGATTTCGGTTTCGGCTTCTGCCGTTACCTCAATAGCGACTTTGGTCTCGGGCTCGGGCTCCGGAGCGACTTCGGCCACGGGCTCGGGCTCGGGACGCTTAACGTGCTTGGGACGCACGGCCTTGAGGTCCTTCTCGCCGCGCTTTTTCTTTTTGTAGGACTGCTTGGCTCCCTTGGCTGCCTTGGGCTTATCCTCGCCCTTGGCAAGGGCAGTATCCCAGGCATCGTTGGCGATGACGGTGGCATACAGGCGACCGCCCTTAAAGACAGTCAGCTTAATGCAGTCGTCGAGCTCCTCGAGCAGCTCGCGCGTTGACTCGAAGCCCAGGTCATAAGCGGCCATGTCGCCCGCGGCGAGCGCCTCTTCGACCTGCGTTATAAACGTTTGCTTGCCGCATCCGATTGCATCGCGCAGCAGACGATACAGGTAGATGTGGTTGCCCAGCGATAGCGTGGGCTTAACTATTGTCTTGCTCATGGCAAATCTCCTCTTTACATACCAAAGCATCTTACCATCGCGCGGGGCTTGCTACCTCGGCACCCAAGGCAAACGGGCGCGACCGTTGCCGGTTCGCGCCCGTTATACAGGTCGATTATCTATGAGGGGCAAACGTGCTTAGTTGCCCGATGCCGTGCCTTGGCTCGAGCTGTCAGATGCCGTGCCGGACGCGGTTCCACTCGAGCTGTTCGAGTTGCTGGTGTTGCTGCTGTCTGCTGAGCCCGTTCCCGACGTGGTGTCGCTCGTCTGGTCGCCCGTGCTCGGTTGAGAGCCGTCAGTCGTTTGGCTTGAGTCGGTTGTGCCGGATTGCGTACCGTTGTTGTTCACAGAAGAATCGGCGCCCTGCGACTGATCGGGGGTGTTCGAGGACGAGTCGGTGGATGCGGAGGTGCCCTGCGAGTCGTCCTGCTGGCTTTGCGATTGACCAGTGCTGTCCGCGTCGTGCTCGGTCGTGCGTGACGACAGAATCGGCTCGGGACGCTCGCCCAGACCCTCACCGGCGGTGGTGATAAGGATGGCAGCGGTGCAGGCGATAACCGCGACGATGGCGATGGCGATCGAGAAGATGATGACCTTCTTTTGCGTCTGGCTGCGCTCTGCCGCCGCCTTGGCGCGCAGGCTGTCGGGGGCGACGCGCGCCGTGGTCGCGCGCCCTGCAATCTGGCGCATCTCCTGGGTAGTCGCGGCGCCGCCTAAGTGCTCCTCGGCATTTAATTCAACGGGTTCATAGGCGCCGGCGGGGTAGTCGACGGTGGCGTGCGTACCTTTGAGGGCTTCGGCGCTGGCAGAGATAAAGTGGCGGTAGACCTGCGAGGACACAACGGTGATGACCGAGCTCACAGCGGCACCGATCACCGATCCGGCGATACCGATCTTGGAGGCAAGCGCGACGCTCGTAGCGGCAGCTGCGGCGCCGGCGATGATCTGGGGAATGGAAATGTCGTCAAACAGGCCCTTTTTGGGCGCGATGGCCATGGTCTGGCCGATGGAATGGTTTTCGTGAACGCCGTTGTTGAGCGATGCCGGCGTCATGACACGTGTGCGCGGCGCGTCGGTGTACTTGGTTGTCATACGGGGTCCTCCCGGTGTAAATCTGCTTCGTTTCGTGTAGCCATCAGGGTACCCACCAGATGTGAATCGTACGTGACATTTAACAGATACCATCAACTCATCAAGGGGGCTTGCTGTCTTTGGTGCAATAGCTTGATGCTAAACTGGATTAACGATTGCGAGGTGGTTTACGTGATGTACCCGTATATGACATTCGAAGACGGTACCGAGGTCGTTCATTCTGACCTGATAACAGATGGGGATATCGAAAAGGTTATCGTGCATTTTGAACGACCGACGGTAGAGGGCTTCGACTCCGCTCGCTGTGAGTTGCCTTCCTGTTCGTGGACTGACTGGGAAGGGCATTTTACTCAGAGTGAAAAACGAGCTTTCGAAGAGTGTTTGAGCAAATTATTTAGATTAGTTCGAGTTTAGTTCGAATAAAGAAGCCGAATACGATGACCTAAAGCGTATGCATTTTTAGTATTAGATGCGTATGAAATGGAGGATGTGAATGGATGAGCTAATAGACTTTAAAAAACGATTTCTCAAGAATGGCGAGCTGGTTTCAATTCCAAAAAAGGAAAGCTATAAAAGAATCATGCTGCTATGGGCCGTCTCTTTCTTTGAATTAAATACAAGTTATACGGAGCTTCAGGTTAATCGTGTGCTGTCACAGCTCTATCCTGATTATGCCGTGTTGAGGCGGTACTTGGTTGATTATGGATTCCTATTAAGGGATGAGCGAGGCCTGAAATACGAGGTTAATCCTGATGTTCACGGTATTGAGAGCTAGCCGTCCGGTTCGGGTCCTATATATTGCTAGAGGGATAAGCGAAATAGGCAATTGGTGTGCGAATATTGCTTTGCCAATGCTGATTTACGAGGTAACTCACGATGTTTCTGCAACTGCTTTGATGGTCTGCTGCAGATTTGCCCCCTCTCTGTTTTCAGTTGCGCTCGCGCAGCTGCCTCAGAAGATGGGTATCGGGACACTGCAGGCCATGAGATTGGCAGACTTAATTCGCGCGGGATTATTCGTTTGCTATATTTTTGTTGATAGTAAATGGAGTATGTTTGCTATTACGTGCGCGGTATCGCTTTGCCGAACGGTTGAAATGCCCTGCTTTTACTCGTTGTTAAGAGCCAATACGAATAGTATCAATCGCGACGTAATTAATAATTCGTTTGGGTTTCTGCAGAATTTGATGATGGTTCTGGGGCCAGTTGCCGGCGGTTTTGTTGTCGCTCAATTTGGGGCGGAGGCTGTTCTTGCATTAGACGCGCTTTCTTTTGCCGCGTCGTTCTGGTTGCTGCGAGATGTTCCGTCGGTTATCGAGGTTAATGATAAAGAGGGGATAAGCAAAAATGAAAAAAACAGGACTGCATTTAGTGATCTTAGCGCGAAGCACTTGGCAATTGGTTTCCTATTAATCGATATTTCTAGTGGTGTGGCATTCGGCTCTCTGAATTCTCTTTTGCCAGCTATTGCGCAATTGCAATTTGACTCGTCATCGATACAATACGGATTCCTTCAGAGTAGTCTTACAATCGGACTGTTGTTCGGAAATACAATATATGGTCGTTTAATTAGTGGTTCCGATTGCGTTAAATCATATTGTTTTGTGACGTATCTTGCGCTCGGTGCGTATCTGGCGTTTGGCTATCGCTATGCGTCTGGGATATCATTTATTTTCCTTTTTATCGTCGGTGCCGGAAACGCCATTCAAGATGTGCTTCTCATAACATCGCTGCAGGATTTGGCGAGAGACGAATCTGAATCGATAAGCCTGTTTTCAATTAGGGAGTCTTTGCAATCGGTTGCTGTTGTTATTTCAACACTCCTTGTTTCGCTGTTCACGAGCATCGCGATGTTCTCAATTCTCGTTACAGGACTTGGTGTATTTTCAATTATGATGGTAGTTGTGTTTCAATTGAATTATTTGCGAAAGATGTGACGTTGATATGCCTAAAACGCTTTTAGTATTTCCCCCAGGATGGAGTCCAGTGGGGCCGTATCTTGCCTTGCCTGTTTTGAAGTCATATCTTCAAGAGGTTGAACAATATAAAGTTGACATCGTTGACTTAAACGTGGAATTTTACGATGACCTCCTATCTTATAGACATGTCGAAGAGTGCTGTAAAAGGTATCGGGAATCAAAGGATTCGTTTAGTTCGAATGTTCAATTAACAATCGAGTTGATACAAAAGTCAGCACTTAATGTTGACGAGGCAAAAGATATTTTCAGATCGAAGAGATACTTTAATCTAAAAGAAAGACAATATGCTGAAAACATTTTTAGAAATGCACTCTATATCATAAATCACGTCTCATATGGAGTTAAATACACGTTCAACTCCATAGATCTGCCCTATGATTATTATTCGACACCAGAAATAATGAAATCGCTTGCGGATACCTTGCATAATCCGTTTATTTCCTTCTATGAAATTGCCTTTCTTAAGCGTATTCAGAGGGAAAAAATCGAGTTTATTGGGATTTCGGTGAGCGGCTGTTTCCAATTGATTTCTGCAGTTACGTTAGCGAAACTGATTAAAGAAGAATGTCCATCTGTTAAACACGTCTCATTGGGCGGCAATTACATTACTCGTTTAGCAGATGACTGCATGAAAGAATGGCATCCCTTTTTTGAATACATTGATTCGATAATGATGTATGACGGCGAAGAGCCGCTTGCACGTCTTCTTGAGGCTCTTGACTCTGGTGATGACAATCTCGACTGTGTTCCAAACCTTTGCCATGCTAAAGGTGGAAAGATATATAAAAACCATCGGATTGAGCAAACATTTATCAACGATACAGTTCCCGATTTCGATGGCTTCGCCCTTTCTAAATACTTTATGCCTGAGTTAATATTGCCGGTTTATTCCTCTAGGCAGTGTTTTAATCATTGCGCCTTCTGCACCATTCCCGGTGCTACCGGTGGTTGTTACCGAAAGATGCCTATATCGAGAGTATTTGAAATAATGTGTCGGTTAAATGAAAAATACGGCACGAGAGTTTTCTCTTTTGTGGATGAAACATTCGAAGGCAAAAGAATGGAGCAACTCGCGGATGAAATAAACGCATCGGGAAAAACGTTTTTCTGGCATGGAGAAACGAGGTTCTCTCCAACCCTAAGTACAGACGTTTTCAACAAGATATACCAAAGTGGATGTAGGCAGATTCAGTTTGGCCTCGAGTCATACAACCAAAGAGTTCTTGATCTAATGAAGAAGAACACGAGAGTTGATTGGATTGATCGCAATATCCATGATTGTCTCAATGCGGGTATTCCTGTTCATCTATTCTTTATGATTGGCTTTCCGACCGAAACTAAAGAAGAGGCTCTGAACACCTTAGCTTATACAGAGAATGTTTTGAATTATTCAAAACAGGTATGTGGTGTTCCATATTCCACGAGAGGATTTACGAATTTTGGTCTCGTTATGGGGTCGGATGTTTGGAATCATCCCGATAAGTATGGTGTCTCTGTAATGCCGAAGTCCCAATATGAGGATTTGCGCCTCGAAGTGGATTATGTTTCAGGCACTGGTTTAACTTTAAATGAAGCAAAATCCTTATCTGATGAGCATCATATTGATTTTTATATGCAAGAAGTCATAAACGGTAGCGACACAATTGACTTGCCCCAGCGGCTTCATATTTCAGAGGTGACCTGGATCCTAGATTCTATTCACGCTGTCAGGTATAAGGGACATTTGACCAAAGTAAAGCGACGGCTGACTAGTCTAAATCCAGCTGATCGAATCTGGCTGGATTCCAAGACCTCTGTCGTGCTCGTTGAGCCATTTGCCTACTTCTATAATTCTGAATACCATCATGTCTATGCTGTTTCCCAGTTGGTATACCTTAAGTTGGCCCGTTTATTGGAGGCCGATTGTAGCATTTCTCTTATCCTTGATCAGGGCGATCTCGAGCTGACAAGGGCGATAGAAGAACTGTTGCATTATGGATTGCTGAATACAAATATCGATGCCGATTATGTAATGCACGATAATGGTTTTCAATTGGTTAAAAGTTCGTTTGTGAAAGAAGTCGGACGCTCAAAAGAGGGGTTAAGAGTACTGCTGAGTTGTGCCACCCATAGAATGTGTGCGGTTAATGATTTTTCGTTCGCTTTGCTTTTGTTGTTTGAAAAGCCGATTACTAAGAACGGGGTGCGCGACATTTTGAAAAAAGAGGGACTATCGGCAAGCGAGGAGCAATTAAACAAGTTGGTTGATAATTGCATGAAAGCAGATATACTACAATTGATTAGATAGAGGAGGTTTCTGCATGGACGTTATTAACAAAGATCTCTTGGAGCAGCTGAAAGAGTTTCAGGAAGAGGGCGTCGTGGTAGAAGTGTTCGACTTTGAGGACTACATGGATAAATTCTGCCATTAGTTTCGGAATTTACTCGCCTCGCTTAAAGGAGAAGTCGATTATCGATTTCTCCTTTTTTAATTAAAGATATTTTTGAACTACATGCTCTTAGCACAGGTTGGCCTCTCAGTAAACTGGGAGGTTGCTTTGGCTAGTTAGAGATATGTGAACGTCCGTTAGACTGAATCTCAGGGTAGAAGGGGCCTCCAGTGTCCAGATCAACAAGGCAATGCTGCGTTTCGGCTAATAAGAACGATGGCTTTTTGCGTGTGGCGGCGGCGTCGCCGCAGATTCGCGTTGCCGATGTCGAGGACAATGTCGAGGTTGCATTGGCGGCTGTTCGCGAGGCTGCCGAGCGCGGCGTTCGCGCGCTGGTGCTGCCCGAGCTCAACTTGTGCGGCTATACCGCGGCCGACCTGTTCCATAATCGCACACTGCTGCATGCCTGCGAGGCTGCTTTGGTGCATATCCTCGATGAGACTCGTGAGCTGCCGATTGTCTTTACCATCGGTCTTCCCGTTGCGGTTGCCGAGAATATCTACAACTGCGCCGCCGTGTGCTGCGCGGGCGAGCTTTTGGGCCTCACGGCCAAGAAGTATCTGCCCAACTATGGCGAGTTCTACGAGCGCCGCTGGTTTGCTCCGGCGCCCGCAGATCCTGTGTGGGTCGAGTTTGCCGGTCAGGGTCCGGTTCCGCTGGGTTCGGGGCTTGTCTACCGCTGCTGTGATGAGGGTGCCGAGGATATGGTGCTGGGCGTTGAGGTCTGCGAGGATCTGTGGGTGCCGGCGCCCCCTTCGACCGAGATGGCGCTTGCCGGTGCGACGGCGATTCTCAACCCGTCGGCTTCGGACGAGATTATCGGTAAGGCAGACTATCGCCGCAGCCTCATATCCAACCAGAGCGCGCGCCTGTACTGCGCCTATGCCTATGCGGACGCGAGTGAGGGCGAGTCCACGACCGATATGGTCTTTGCGGGCGAGAACCTCGTCTATGAAAACGGATCTAAGCTCGCCGCCACGAAGCTCCTCACCTGCGATATGGCGGTGGCCGATGTCGATCTTGACCGCCTGGTTGCCGAGCGCCGTCGCTCGACGACGTGGACGCGCGCGGACGATGCGCCGGAGGCCACGACCGTTGAGTTTTCGTTTGAGGGCGTGCTGGCCAAAGAGCCTGTCCTGCGCGATGCCTGCGATATCGACCGTGTCTTCCCCCGCGCGCCTTTTGTGCCGGCCGACCACGGCGACCTGGCCGAGCGTTGCGAGACCATCCTCGATCTACAAACCGCCGGCCTCAAGACCCGCCTTGCCCATACGGGTACCAAGGCTGCAGTCATCGGTCTTTCGGGCGGCCTGGACTCCACGCTGGCACTGCTTGTGACCGTGCGTGCCTTCGATGCGCTGGGGCTGCCGCGTACGGGTATCACGGCGGTCTCCATGCCAGGTTTTGGCACGACGCATCGCACCAAGTCGAATGCCGAGTCGCTCGCTCGCGACCTGGGTGTGAGCTTCCGCGAGGTTTCGATCCACGCGGCTGTGGAGCAGCACTTTAAGGACATTGAGCACGATTCGGCCGTGCAGGACGTGACCTACGAGAACAGCCAGGCCCGCGAGCGTACGCAGATTCTGATGGACCTGGCCAACCAGGCTGGCGGCTTTGTCATCGGTACCGGCGACCTGTCGGAGCTGGCGCTCGGCTGGGCTACCTATAACGGCGACCACATGAGCATGTACGCCGTCAACGCGAGCGTGCCCAAGACGCTTGTGCGCCATCTGGTGCGCTATGCGGCTGATGTCTTTGGCGGGCGTATTGCCGAGGTCTTGCTCGATATCCTCGATACGCCGGTGTCCCCCGAGCTTCTGCCGCCCACGGGCGATGGCGAGATCGCACAGAAGACCGAGGATTTGGTGGGCCCGTACGAGCTGCACGACTACTTCCTCTACTACCTGCTGCGTTTTGGCTTTGAGCCGGGCAAGATCTACCGCATGGCGCTCAAGAGTTTCGAGGGCGTCTACGACGTCAAGACCGTCCACACGTGGCTGCGTACGTTCTATCGTCGCTTCTTTGCCCAGCAGTTTAAGCGCAGCTGCCTGCCCGATGGTCCCAAGGTGGGCTCGGTGACGCTCAGCCCGCGCGGCGATTGGCGTATGCCGAGTGACGCCAGCTCGCGTTTGTGGCTTGCGCAGATCGACGCGCTCAATCCAATTGACTAAGGTTGGCCAAATTGAACCAATGCGGGGGTTGCAAGCGTTACACTTTTGCAATCTGATGGCCCGTATCGCGCGGCGCTCTTGTCGGAGCGCCGCGTTTTTTATATCGAAAGGTGGCACCATGCAGGCATCGCAGCGTCTCGACCGCTTTGGCGCGGAGGTCTTCGCCTCGCTCAACAACAAGCTTCTCGCGCTGAAGGCTCAGGGCAAGACCATTTACAACATGAGCGTGGGCACGCCCGACTTTAAGCCGTACGACCATGTGGTCGAGGCGCTCACGCAAGCGGCGCAAGATCCCGAGATGTGGAAGTATGCCCTGCGCGACCTGCCCGAGCTCAAGCAGGCCGTGTGCGATTACTATGAGCGTCGCTTTGGTGTTTCGGGCATTACGCCGTCCATGGTGCAGTCGTGCAACGGCACGCAGGAGGGCGTGGGCCATTTGGGCCTGGCCCTGCTCGATCCGGGTGACACTATTTTGGTTCCCGATCCGTGCTACCCGGTCTTTGAGGCGGGTGCCAAGATCGCCGATGCCAAGCTCGAGTACTATCCGCTGGTTGCCGAGCATAATTACCTGCCCTATGTGGCGGGCATCGATCCCGAGGTGGCCGATCGTGCCAAGTATATGATCGTGTCGCTGCCCGCCAACCCGGTGGGCTCGGTGGGCACGCCCGAGATCTACGAGGAGATCATCGCTTTCGCCCGCGAGCACGACCTGTTGATCGTTCACGACAACGCATACTCCGACATCGTGTTCGACGGCGAGCCGGGCGGCAGCTTCTTGCAGTATCCCGGCGCGCTCGAGGTGGGCGTCGAGTTCTTCTCGCTTTCCAAGTCGTTTAACGTCACCGGTGCCCGCATCGGCTTTTTGGTCGGCCGAGAGGACGTGGTCTCTGCCTTTGCCAAGCTGCGCAGCCAGATTGACTTTGGTATGTTCTTCCCGATCCAGAAGGCCGCCATCGCGTGCCTTAATGGCCCGCGCGATGAGGTCGAGGCGCAGCGTCTGAAGTACCAGGAGCGCCGCGATGCCCTGTGCGACGGTCTTGAGGGTCTGGGCTGGGAGCGACCCAACGCGCATGGCTCTATGTTTGTGTGGGCCAAGCTTCCCGGTGGTCGCACCGATTCCATGGCGTTTTGCGAGGAGCTCATGGAGAAGGCCGGCGTTGTGGTGACGCCGGGTGCGAGCTTTGGTCCTTCGGGCGAGGGGCACGTGCGCATGGCGCTGGTCCTGCCGCCCGACCAGATCGCTTTGGCTGTCGAGGCCATTCGCGAGGCGGGCTTGTATTAGAAAGGTATTTCGGCTCGTCAATAGCTCGAAACCGATTTCGTGCAGTTATTTTACGAATCCTGCAAACAATTTCGGTAAACGGTCGATTTTTGGCTGCGAATAGGAGCATAATCAAAGTCCCGATTGGATGTATTGGGATTACGACAAGCCGCTCGGGTCGTTCCCGGGCGGCTTGTTTGTGGAGTGAGATGGGAGTTTCTAATGGTTAACGAGAAGAAGGTCGCTATTGTCGGCTGCGGTTTCGTCGGTTCGTCTTCGGCGTTCGCGCTGATGCAGAGCGGTCTGTTCTCCGAAATGGTCCTCATCGACGTGGACAAGAACCGCGCCGAGGGTGAGGCCCTGGATATCGCGCACGGCATGACGTTTGCCGAGCCGATGAAGATCTACGCCGGCGATTATTCCGATGTCGCCGACGCCGCCATGATTGTTGTCACCGCTGGCGCTGCCCAGAAGCCCGGTGAGACTCGCCTGGACCTGGTCAACAAGAACGTTAACATCTTTAAGTCCATTATCCCCGAGATTAAGAAGTCCGGCTTCGACGGCATTCTGCTCATCGTCTCCAACCCGGTCGATGTTCTGACTTATGCCGCCATCAAGATGTCCGGCCTGCCCGAGGGCCACGTCATCGGTTCCGGCACCGTGCTCGACACCGGCCGTCTGCAGCAGATGCTTGGCGCCCACGTCGAGGTTGACCCGCGCGACGTTCAGGCCTACGTCATGGGTGAGCACGGCGACTCCGAGTTTGTCGCTTGGTCCAGCGCTCAGGTTGCCGGCGTTCCGCTGAACACCTTCTGCGAGCTTCACGGCCACCTGGAGCATGAAGCCGCCGAGAAACGTATCGCCGAGGACGTCAAGAACTCCGCCTACACCATCATTGAGAAGAAGCATGCCACCTACTATGGTGTCGCCATGGCCGTCAAGCGCATCTGCACCGCCGTCATGCGCGATGAGCAGACCGTTCTGCCCGTCTCCTCGCTCATGGTGGGCGAGTACGGCCTGTCCGATCTTGCCATTTCTATGCCGACCGTCGTTGGCCGCGACGGCGTTGTCTGCCGCGTCCCCGTGCCGCTGGACGATGACGAGCAGCATGAGCTCACCGCCTCCGCCAAGGCCCTCAAGGACATCATCGACAGCGTCGACTTCTCCTGCTAAATCAAGCTCGCTAGAGCGAAAAGCTACAATGAAGGCGTCCGAGTCCACGCGGCCCGGGCGCTTTTTTGGTGCAAAGTAACCTGACCCCAATGCACCATAGTCGATGGGAGGGCCATGTCGGATTCGCCTAATTTTTTGACCTATGCCCAGACGGCGTTTGATCCGTTTGAGGAGCGGCCGTTCTGCGCGGTGGATAGCCTGGTCTTTGCGTGGTTGTCCTATTTGCGTTTGCCGGGTGATATGGCGGAGCTGACGAACTGGCAGGGCCTGGACGTACGCGAGCTGCTGCGTGCCGAGTGCTATCGGGACATGATTGACGACTTGTGGGACCCGGAGGGGAGCAGGGCCTTGTTGGAGGCCGTGGCAGCAAGTCCTCGCTACCGTGGCGTGCACGTTTGCGGCTATCGTGCTGTGAGCGATGTGGTGGCGACGGAGCAGTTTGCAGCCATGGCGTTCCGGTTTCCGGCGGGGTTTAGTTACCTTTCCTTCCGGGGGACCGACAGCACGATTGTGGGTTGGAAAGAGGACTTTAACATGGCGTTCCGGTGTCCTGTGCCGGCCCAGGAATCCGCGGCACGTTATGTGGACGAGGCGGCGGATGCGATTGACGGGCCGCTTTTGTGCGGAGGTCATTCCAAGGGTGGAAACCTTGCGGTGTACGGTGCGGCAATGTGCTCCGATGTCGCCCGTGAGCGAATCGAACGGGCATATTCCCATGATGGTCCGGGTTTCGTCGAGGAGTTCCTGAACGGCGACGCCTTTGCCGATCTTTCCGGTCGAATCGACAAGACGCTACCTCGGTCGTCGATCTTTGGCATGATGTTCGAGACACAGGAGGACTATGCCATCGTTGAGAGCACCGAGTTCAGCCTGCTGCAACACAATCCCTTTAGCTGGGTGGTTGATGGTCGCGACTTCGTGTACTGCGAGCGCCTGTCCGCCGGTGCTCGATACGTTGATGGCTCCATTCGCGAGATGCTGCTTGCAGTGTCGCCTAGCGAGCGCGAGCGTTTTGTAGATGCGTTGTTCTCCGTGTTTGAGGCTACGGGTGCTGAGCGGTTTGCGGATATCGCTGGGAATCTGCGCGAGAGCCTGCCCGTGATGCTCCAGGCTGCGCAAGGCTTTGACAAGGATACGCGACGCTTTGTCTCGCAGACCATCGCGGCAATCCTTAAATGCGCACTGCTGCCCAAACGACCCCAGATCGACATGCCCGCTGCCGGCAAGAGTTTGGCAGAACAGCTCGAGGCTTGGCAGTCCGAGCTCCTGCGCTAGCCATTGGTGCAAAGCAACCTGTCCCCGATGCACCAATCTTCGATGCGCCTGGGGCGGGCTCGACCGCTATACTGGTTCGTGCCGAAATCGATCTAGAACGGAATGCCGTATATGAAAATCAATCACGCGATTCTGCATATCCTGGACTTTGACTCTGCCGTCAACGTCATGAGCCAGCGCGAGCTCGATATCGAGAGTCGTACCGTGCGCAACTTCGTGACCACGCATCTGCGCCGCGCACGCACCTCGGCCGACAATAAACGCGCCACGTTTGCCGAGAGCTCTGCGTTTGGTGGCGAGCTCAAGGGCTATTTCTTTGGCGAGCGCGAGTTCGTGGACCTGTCGCAGCAGATTGCGGAGTTTATTTCCTCCGAGCTCACCAAAGCCGAGAAAGCCGAGTCCACCGACGTGCTCGTGGCCGATTTTGACGACGATGAGGATGCCCGCTGGTTTGCCGTGATGCTGCTGGGCTCCAAGCAGGCTTTTATGCACGAAGTGGGCCGCGAGGAGGGGGAGGTGCGCAACGACATCGCGCGCCACTACGCCATTCTGCCAAACCCCTCGCAAAAGGTGCCGAGCTATGCCATCGTGCGCGCGAGTACCATGGAGATCGGCTACGTGGACAAGAAGCGCAAGATTGCCGGCGAGGACCGTATGCTTATCCCCGATGGCCTGCTGCAGTGCGACACGGGCGTATCGGGCAAGGAGGTCATCGACACCGTGACGCGTGTGGTCGAGGAAGTCGCCGAGGAGCACGGTGCCAACACGGCTGTAGCGCTCGCCAAGGTTAAGGCTGCCGTTGCCGAAAAGGTCGAGGATGACGAGGAGCTGCCGCCTTGGGATATCGTCGACGAGGTCTTTGAGGACGAACCGGTTATCAAGGAGAGTGTGCGTGCGGCACTGACCGAGGAGAAAGTGCCTGAGCGTGTGCCCGTGGAGCGCAAGCAGGTCGAACGCGCGGCGGTGCGCAATCATAAGATCCGTACCGACACGGGTATCGAAATCAGCTTCCCGGCCGAGATGGGTTCGAACTCCGAATACATCGAGTTCGTCAACGAGCCCAACGGCCTCATCTCCATCGAGCTCAAAAACATCGGCAGCATCGAGAACCGATAAACTGCGCTTGGACGCTGCGGAAAACAAAAAGGCCGAAACCCTTCGGGACTTCGGCCTTTTTTGTTTTCGGCTTGGTTGCTGACATTACCCCGCAGGTTGAGCACACGTCAGCGAAAACGCCCCTAGGCGAGCAAGGTGACGTGAAAGAGGAGGGCATTGACCTTCTGGTCATGCCCGACGATTGAACGTCAGATTGCCGCCTAGGGGCGTTTGCAGCGTCGAGCCGTTACGCGGTTTGTCAAGACCGCGTAACTATTAGAGCTTGCGCAGGCCCTCTTCGAGACCGGTCTTGCTGTCGGTCTTCTCATCGCGCATCTTGATGACGCGGGCGGGGACACCGGCCACGACGGCACCGGCGGGGACGTCCTCGACGCACACGGCGCCGGCGGCAACGACAGCACCCTTGCCCACGCGTACGCCTTCCAGGACCACGGCGTTGGCGCCGATCATGACATCGTCCTCGATGATGACGGGCGTGGCGCTGGCGGGCTCAACGACGCCTGCCAGTACGGTGCCGGCGCCGATGTGGCAGTTCTTGCCCACGGTTGCGCGGCCGCCCAGCACGGCGCCCATATCAATCATAGAGCCTTCGCCAATGACGGAGCCGATGTTGATGATGGCGCCCATCATGATGACGGCGCGGTCGCCGATCTCGACGCGGTCGCGGATGATCGCGCCCGGCTCGATGCGGGCGTTGATGCCCTTAAGGTCGAGCATGGGGACGGCGGAGTTGCGGCAGTCATTCTCGACGTCGTAGTAGTCGATGGAGTCGGCATTGGCATCGAGGATGGCCTTGAGCTCTTCCCAGTCGCCAAAGACGGTCTTGCCACGACGGCCGCCGTAGACATGCGCATCGCCCCAGGCAACCTTCATGCCGGGCTTCTCGCGCACATACAACTTGACGGGCGTCTTTTTAGGCGCGGTGGCGATGTAGTTGATAATCTCCTGCGCATCCATCTCGGCTGCGTTACTCATATGCTGTTTCTCCTTTGCGTGGGTACGGTAGATAACTGGTTAGGCGAACATGACCTGGTCGAACGTATAGAAGCCGGGTTCGCGGGTGACGAGCTTCTGCGCGGCTGCCAAGGCGCCGTTGACAAAGATCTGACGGCTCGTGGCGCGGTGGGTGAGCGTGACCTCCTCGTCCTGGCCAAAGAAACTCACTTCGTGCACGCCGGCGACAGTGCCACCGCGCAGCGAGTGCATGCCGATTTCCTTGGGGTCACGCGCGCCGCACATGCCCTCGCGGCCATAGACGGGGTGGTAGCCTGCCTCGGGTTCAGCTTCGACGACGGCGTCGAGCAGTAGCTTGGCAGTGCCGCTCGGGGCGTCAACCTTTTGGTTGTGGTGCGTCTCGACAATCTCGCAGTCAAAGCCGGGCAGTTCTCGCGTGGCCTGGGCAACCAGATGGCGCAGGGCAGCGATGCCGATAGAGTAGTTGCCCGAGTGCATAACACGGGCGTTCTGACCCAGCTCGCGCAGACGATCCATCTGCTCGGGCGTATAGCCCGTGGTGCCGGAAACGAGTGCGGCGCCCGTGCGCTCGACATAGGCGACGACGGCATCGAAGGTCACGACGTTCGAGAAGTCGATGATGACGTCGGCCGCCGGGGCGCTCTCGAGCTCGGTCAGATCAAAGCCAATCTGCGCGACAATATCAAAAACGGGCTGACCGGCGGCGTCGACAGCGCCCTCGGCGGTGGTGCGGATGAGCGAGCCCATGCGGCCCGTTCCCATAATGACGGTCTTAATCAAGCAGACCAGCTCCCTTCAGAGCGTCGGTAAGTGCGGCGCGCGTGTCGTTGGCCATGGGGCACAGCGGCATGCGGTAGTTTGCCTCGATCATACCCATCTGGGCGAGCGCTTCTTTAACGGGGATGGGATTGACCTCACTAAAGAGGGCGTTGATGAGCGGCTGGCCGGCAATTTGAATATCGCGGGCACGTACCACGTCGCCGTCCAGATAGGCGCGGCACATGTCATGCACGAGCTGCGGCTGAACGTCGGCCCACACACTGATGGTGCCCGAGGCACCCAGGCTCATGAGCGGCACGGTGAGCGCGTCCTCGCCCGAGTACATGCGGAAGTCGTCGGACAACAGGTGGGCAATCTTGGCCGCGTAGGCGACGTTGCCCGAGGCTTCCTTAATACCCATGATGTTGGGGTGCGCGGCCAAGCGCTCTACGTTGCGCTCGCTGATGCCGCAGCCGCAGCGGCCGGGGATGTTGTACAGGATGCAGGGGATGTCCACAGCATCGGCGACGGTCTTAAAGTGCTGATAGATACCCTCTTCATTGGACTTGTTGTAGTAGGGGGTAATGAGCAGCAGACCATCGGCGCCCAAGCCCTGGTAGGTGAGCGATTTGGTGAGCATCGTCTGCGTGGAGTTGGAGCCCGAGCCGGCGATGACGGGGACGCGTCCTGCAACCTGCTTGACCACGGCGGCGACGACGGAGTTGTCCTCGTCATCGGTCATCGTGGCGCTCTCGCCGGTGGTGCCCAGGGTGAGGATGGCGTCGGTGCCGTTTTGCAGGTGGAAATCGACAAGGTGCTCGAGTGCGTCAAAGTCGACGCTGCCGTCCTTTTTAAACGGCGTGACGAGCGCGACGATTGAGCCCTCGAGATTGCGGATGTCCATGTTCTTCTCCTTCGCGTCCGCGATCTGGATGCGTTTGTTCCATTGGGCGGCGACTGCCAGGCGCTCGTCTTGGGCGCGACGACGGGCACTTTCGGCGCGCGACTTGGCCAGCAGCTCTCGGCCGCTCGGCAGCACGTCGAGCGTGGCAAAGTAATCGCCCGGGCGCTCGGCACGGCGGATGAGGTCGGCCGAGCCGTCGGGGCGCAGCAGGACCTCGGCGGAGCGCAGACGTCCGTTGTAGTTGTAGCCCATGGAGTAGCCGTGTGCGCCGGTATCGTGGATCACAAGCAGGTCGCCCATGTCGACATGCGGCAGCTCGCGATCGATGGCGAACTTGTCGTTGTTCTCGCACAGATTGCCCGTGATGTCGTAGGTGTTCGTGACCGGTGCTGCGGTCTTGTCGGGGCCGCCCGGCTGACCCATTACCGTAATGTGGTGGTAGGCGCCATACATGGCAGGGCGGATCAGATCGACGGCGCTTGCGTCGACACCGATATAGTCCTTGTAGATCTGCTTCTCGTGGATGGCCTTGGTGACCAGGCAGCCGTAGGGCCCCATCATAAAGCGGCCCATCTCGGTGCAGATCGCCACATCGCCCATGCCGGCGGGAACCAGGATCTCGTCGTAGGCCGCGTGTACCCCCTCGCCGATGGCGTGAATGTCGTTGGCCTGTTGCACGGGCAAGTAGGGGATGCCCACACCGCCGGACAGATTGATAAAGGCGACATGTGAGCCGGTCTCACGCTCCAGGCGCACGGCAAGCTCAAAGAGGATGCGCGCGAGCTTGGGGTAGTAGTCGTTGGTGACGGTGTTGCTGGCAAGGAAGGCATGGATGCCAAAATTCTCGGCGCCCTTGGCCTTGAGCATGCGGAAAGCCTCAAAGAGCTGCTCGGTGGTCATGCCGTACTTGGAGTCGCCGGGGTTGTCCATAATGCCGTTAGAGAGCTGGAACAGGCCGCCTGGGTTAAAACGGCAGCTTACCGTCTTGGGGATGGGGCCCGCGACGCGCTCAAAGAACTCGATGTGACTGATGTCGTCAAAGTTGACGATGGCACCCAGTTTATCTGCAAGGGCAAAATCCGCCGCCGGCGTGTCGTTGGACGAGAACATGATGTCGTGTCCCGCGATGCCCAGTGAGCGGGCGATCATGAGCTCGGTATAGCTCGAGCAATCGCAGCCGCAGCCGTATTCGTTGAGAATGGAGATGAGCGCTGGGTTGGGATTGGCCTTGACGGCAAAGTATTCCTTAAAGCCCGGGTTCCATGCAAAGGCGTCGCGCACTTCTTGCATGTTGCGGCGGATGCCTGCCTCGTCGTATAGATGAAATGGCGTGGGGAACTGCTCGACGATATGCTCGAGCGTCTCCTTGTCCACAAACGGCTGCTTGGCCGCATATGCTTCGTTGGGGGTCAATGCCATGTCCCGTAAACCTCGCTATCCAGACGGCGCCATCTGCGCATCGAATCCGCATAGCGTGGACCCCATGTCCGGATAGCGCTCCCGCATTGCTGCAGACAGTCCTGCGGGTGTTTCCCGCAGGCCCACCAGGTTGTTCGTGCCCGAAAAACCCAGTTCGGCGGGTTTCGCCTCCCCACGGGGTCAAAGCCTGCCGGCTCGCCCGCGGTTCTTCGTGCCCGCGCCTCTATCAAGTGGTAACGACCCTACCACGTTGCACTTTACCAAACAAGAGTATTCGTATATAACGTTTAAAAAATGCAGGGATATGCTAGAAACAAGGGCGTCACAATTCTGCATCACAATATTGTGGGAATGGATATGCCCCATGAAAGGATCCTTTATGACCGAGCTCCAAGAACTTCGTCGCTATCGTCGCGACCTGCATCGCATTCCGGAGCTCGATTTCGAGCTTCCTCAAACCATAGCCTATATAGAGGGCGTGCTCGCCTCGCTTGCCTGTGAAGTGGTCCATCCCTGCCCCAGCTGTGTTTGCGCTTTCTTCGACGCTGGCACGGGCGCCGCGCATGCCACGGCGATTCGCGCCGATATGGACGCGCTGCCCATCGCGGAGGCGACGGGTGCGGCCTTCGCCTCGACCCATCCCGGCAAGATGCATGCGTGCGGACACGATGGACACATGGCCATGGCGCTTGCCGCCGCGACGCATGTCGATCGCACGATTCGCGAGCAACCGGGCGTCATCAAGCGCAACGTGCTCTTTGTGTTCCAGCCGGCCGAGGAAACGACCGGTGGCGCCAAGACGGTGTGTGAGAGCGGCGTATTCGAGCGCTATGGTGTCGACCGCATTTTTGGCTTCCACGTATGGCCCGATTTGCCCGCCGGCACGTTGGCAAGCTGTTCCGGTCCGCTGCTGGCGCGCTCAAGCGAGACGCACATTCATATCCATGGCGCGAGCATCCATATCGCCAAGACCTACGGCGTTCCAGTCGAGGAGTCGCACGATGCGGCACTGGCGGCTGCCAAGTTCTTGGTTGCCGAGCGCGAGCTCATGGATGAGTTGGGTGCCGACGAGCCCTGCATTGGTAAGTTCGGCCTGCTTCAGGCCGGCACCGTCTGCAATGCGGTGGCAGGGGAGGCCCATGTGGCTGGCAGCCTGCGCGTGTTTACGGATGATATGTTCGACCGCGCGCGCGAAGGCGTGCGCCGTGTGTTGGACGATGCCTGCGCCGCAACGGGCTGCACGTATGATCTCGACTTTGCCGAGGGCTATCCGCCGGTCGATAACGACCCTGAGTTGTTTGCCCGAATCGCGCCCGCTCTGCCCGAATTGCAGCTCGTGGACGAGCCGCTGCTAATCGCCGAGGATTTCGCGTTCTATCAGCGCCATCTGCCGGGCGTGTTCTTCTTGCTAGGCACGGGCGTGCCAGAGGGACAAGAAAACCCGAGCGATTCGGATGGCTGTCCCGCCTATGCCACGAGCGCCCTTCACACTGATACCATGCTCTTTGACGAGGAGATTCTTCTCAAAGGCCTCGATGTCTACAAACGATTGCTTTTGCTTGACTAAGGCGCAAAGGACTATTTGTTCTAGAAAACACGAACAAACGTACGGTATAATAGAGATGTAAGTCTATAGAAACGTTTGACGTTACTAACGTAAGGCGATACTATGATTGCATCGTATAAAGATGAGGATACCGAACGCTTTGCCATGGGTGTGCGGGTCAGGAGGTTCGTGCCCTTTGAGCGTGTTGCGTTGAGGAAGATTCGCCAACTGCAGGTTTGTGCTTCGCTTGATGATCTTCGCGTTCCACCGGGCAACCGCCTGGAAGCTTTGAAGGGCGATCGTGCCGGTCAATATAGCATCCGTGTTAACGAGCGCTATCGGGTCTGTTTTGAGTGGAGACAGGAGATGGCTTGGAATGTCGAAATCGTCGATTATCACAAGTGATGAGACTTCGGCCGATTTGCTGTCGCCGGTGACTCCTGGTGAGCTTCTCAAAGAGGAGTTTCTTGTTCCCATGGGCATTTCTCAATATCGCCTTGCGAAAGAGACTGGGATTCCGGCTCAGCGTATCGGGCAGATTGTCTTGGGAAAACGTCGCGTGACGGCCGACACCGACCTCCGTCTTTGCCGTTATTTTGGCCTGACGGATGGTTATTGGCTGCGCGCTCAGGTGGCGTTTGACCTTGAGGCCGAGAAAAGGCGGATCGAACCGGAACTCGACAAGATCGTTCCTGTTCAGCAGGCTATCGCACTGTAGTGCTCAAAGATGATGGGGGTGGCGCGGCGATGAGGCGACGCCGACAGTCTGCCGTATATAGTCCGGGTGGATGCGGGTGCGGTTTGCTGCTGCTTCCGGTTATTGCTGTGAGCATTGGCGTGATGTTTGCGCTTGCCGGGCTTGCCGCGGCGGCGCTCGTGCTGTTTATCACTGCCATCGGCGTGACGATTTGGCTCTGCCGCAATCGCGAGCAACGCCGTGCCGACGGTAAAACCAATGTCGGCTGGGTCGTCTTTCTGATCATTGCGTACCTGCTGAGTGCCAGCTACCTTGTTTTCTTTGTCCTGTTGATGATCAGTGCCTTTACCGGGGAATACGTCACGGTGGGTTGATGCACTGCCAGCAGACGGTCGCGCGCAGTGCGTTTGCTCGGCGTTTGGATAACTGCATTGGTCGTTTACCGCAGCCTTAGCTCTCAGCTAATGAATTCAAGTTCAATCCTTCCTACGATGTGCTGTGTACCGGCACGGTAGCCGGATCGTAGGAAGGATGAATAATGGCAAAAGAGGGAAAGAAGCCAATCGGCAAGATTGTCCTAGGCATCATCGTGGTGCTGGTTATTGTCGGTGCCGTGGGCTCTATGGGCGGCAACTCAACCGATTCGTCTGCGAGCGATTCGGCAAAACCTGCCGAGACGACACGGCAGGCTGAGGAGCAAAAAGAACCGCAAGAACCGTATACCATTGCTGACGAGGCTGAAGACACTTCCAATCAGTTTACCTATAAGATCACGGGCACCCTGACCAATAACACGGACAAGGAAAAGAGCTACATTCAGATTGAATATGTTCTGTATGATGCCGATGGCAACCAGGTTGGAACGGCTCTTGCAAACACCAATCATCTGAAGGCGGGCGGCTCCTGGAAGTTCGAGGCGCTGGGTACGGTGTCTCCCGACCAGGTTGCTAGCTGGGAGCGTTCGGACGTAAGCGGTTTCTAGCATGTTGCATGCACTGGGGGAGGTGAAGTCGTATGTCCGATAAAAAGCTGACCGAGGAGTTGCTCAATGAGCTTCTCGATGCGCCGAACATCGATGACTATATCAGGGAGCACGACTTTGCCGCCCCGTCGCTTTCGGACTACCTGAAGCAGCTACTGCAGGAAAAGGGCTTGGAGCGCTCGCGCGTGGTTCGTATGGCCGATCTCAATGAGACCTTTGGCTATCAGATTTTTACCGGTGCGTGGCATCCGAGCCGCAATAAGGTGCTGCAGATTGCCTTTGCGATGGCGCTGACGCTCAAAGAGACTAACCGTGCGCTGACGGCTGCCGGGGTAAGCGTCCTTAACTGCAAGGACCGCCGCGATGCGATTATCATCTTTTGCATCGATCGCGGGTGCAGCCTCCAAAAGGTCAACGAGGAGCTGTATCGCTTTGGCGAGGAGACGATGAGTTAGCGGCTGATATCTGAGCCGGCGGAGCTGCCGAACAACGATGCAAACGAACGGGGCGCGGATGCCATGGGGTGTCTGCGCCCTGCGCTATGATGGAGGCTATGGATACTCAGACCCCAACATATTCCGATGACGAGCTGACCGCAGCGCTTGCCGAGCACCTGGCGTCGCTCGATTGCGACGACAGCTATCGCGTGGAGCGTGTACTTAAGCGCTCGACCGTTGAAACAACCGAGCTCGTGTACTTTGAAGGAACCGGCGGTGGCTCGCTCGGCCCCTTTGTCCGTAAACGCATCGATGCTTCGGCTCAAATCGGCGGGGCATACGAGCGTCTGTTTGCCGTTCAGCGGGCAGGCAGGCGTTTTGAGCACCTGCCCAGAATCGTCGATTGTCGTCGTGTGGGCGACGAGCTCAACGTGGTTATGGAATACATCGAAGGGGAGACGCTCGGGGCGCTGGTGGACCGTCTGGGAGCCACCCCCGATTATGCGCGTGAATTGTATCCTGTCCTTTGCGACGCCGTGGGCGAGCTCCATGCCGGTTTTGCAATGGCGGGGGAGACGTCGGCGCCGGTGATCCATCGTGACCTCAAGCCGTCGAATATCATCGTGACAGGTGCCAACTATACGCCTGATGACGGCCTGACGTTTTCATCGCTGGTGATTATCGACCTGGGGATCGCGCGCGTATGGCACGATGGCGCCGATGCCGACACCGTCAAGTTTGGCACGCGACCCTATGCGCCGCCCGAGCAGTATGGGTTTGGGCAGACGAGCGTGCGAAGCGACGTCTACGCACTTGGCGCCCTGTTGTTCTTCTGCTTGACGGGAGTCGACCCTAAGCCAGGGCTCGACATGCGCGAGCAATGCGAGGCGCGCGGCATTCCCACTCCACTTGCCGATGCCGTCTGCATGTCGATGGCGCTCGACCCGGCCAAGCGTTTTGCGAGTGCGGAAGCGTTGGGACGGGCGACGCGCGCGGCATACGATCTGAGTCGCCCCGTGCGGCCTCCTGCGCCGCCTGTCCGAACTCCGGCCTCGGAGACGGTGTTGACGCCCCAAGGGCTCCAGAACCCCGCAGGGCCTCCTGGCCCTGCCGCCTCCGCTGCATGCGGCCTGCTCTCTCGCGTTCCGGAGTCTCTGGGCCGCATTTGGAATACGCTCGTCTGCTTCTCGCTGCTTGTGTTCTTTGCCGGAAGTCACTTTGCCGTCTTTCACCCCACCGGAGCAAACCAAAGCTACCCGACGTGGCTTCTCATAATCGAGTATTTTTTCTTTGTCGATGGCCTTATGGTGCTTATGCATTTCGCACTGCTCGATAAGCGCCGTCTTCGTCGGCGATTCGCACTGCTCGACAGCTATCGCGGCAAGAAACTCGCGAAACTCTGGCTCAAGGCATTGGGTGTGCTGCTCCTATGCATGATTGTCATAGTCGCGGTTGCCAATGCGACCGGCGTCGTCGATACCTCCGCTACCTAAAAGAAAAGGGCCCCATTGGGGCCCTTTGCAGTTGCACTTAGATGCGGTTCATCTGAGCGGCGACTTTGTTGTACCAGTCCTGCCACGTGGGCGGGCAGTACTTTTTGGCTGCTGCCGGGGTAAGGGTGGAGCCGTAGTTGGCGCCCAGATAGGCAACGTGAGCGGAGATGCCCTCGCTCCAGCTGCCAAAGCTGCGCCAACCGCCGCCACGGGCACTCCAGCCCCAGGCGTTGTAAGAATTGGCGCAATAAGCGCCCTTGGTGCTCTCGATGCAGGCGATGGCGGGGGACCAACGGGGGTCGACACCGGTATTCCAAGCGGCGACGGCAAAGTTATAGCCCTGGCCTGCCATGGGGGAGCCGGCGAGATAATTGTCGATGCGGCTCGTCCACTCATTAATGAACGAATCGTAATCGGAGCTACCGGTATTGGCGTTGTTCACCGTGGTGTCGATGGTGGTGTTGGTGTTGGTGGCCTGGCTGCTGGAATTGCTGCCGCTTACGCCCTCGCCCGAGAGCTTCTCGGCGGCAGCGGCCTTATCGGCCTCAAGCTTGGCAAGCTCGGCGGCATTTTCCTGCTCGGCTTTTGCCTGTGCCTCGCTGCGGAGCTGCTGGGCCTGCGCCAGCGCACCCTCGGCGTTTTTCTGCTCTGCCTCAAGCTGAGACTTGGCCTGCTGGAGCTCAGCCTTGTTCTGCTCGAGTTCGGTTTGCATGTTATTGAGCTGTTCGATCTCGTCGACGCTCGAGCTCGTGATCTGGTTGGTGTATTTGCAGGTCGTGATGAACTCACCCAGGCTCTGTGCGTTGACCAGGAAGCTCACGATGGGATTGGTGCCCTTCTGATACTTGTACAGATCGCGCATGGCGGAGCTTGCCTTGGCCTGCTGCTCGGGAAGCTTGGCCTCGATTTCCTCGATGCTTGCCTCATTGGAGTCAATCTGCTTTTGCAGGTCATCGAGTTTGGTGCGGGCGTCGTTGTAGGCGCTCGTGGCGGCTTCGATCTTCTGCTGGGCTGCGGAAAGCTGGTCCTGCGTTGCCTGCGAGGCGGCATACGCCGCAACGGGGGAGAGCATCGGCGTGGCCGTCAGCGCAACGGCGAGCGCGGCGCTCGTGATGATACGAGCCGGCTTCGACGCAATGAGCGCTGCGGTGCGATGATTCGAATGCTGCATCCAGTCCCTCTGCAATCAATCGTAGGTTATGGTTCGAACGGTATTCTACTACTGCTTTCGACCTCAACTTGAACCTTAAAGGTCCCAAAGGGTCAAGTTGAACTTGAGGCTTTGGCTTTGACCTGCAGTTATGATGAATTGTTGAGAAACCATAGAGTTCAACTTTAACGTTACAGAGCCCTGTTTGAGAGGAGTTTTGGGCTGTAAAAGCCATCTCAACGTGGGGTTTTATAACTACAGCGTGCCCTTCTGGTGAGCCTGCTCAATCTCTTCGAGGGCCTCGGCGGGGGTGAACGAACAGGAGCCGTAGCCGAGTTTGACTACCTGGATATCGTCGCCGGTATGGACCTCTCCGCCCTTTAGGACCACGCCAAAAATGCCCTCGTGGGGAAAGATACAGTCGCCGGCGAGATAGTAGATGGCGCAACGGGTGTGGCAGACCTTGCCGATTTGGCTGATTTCGACGAGCACGTCGCTTCCAAGCTTGAGCTGTGTGCCCAAGGGGAGCGAGAGTAGATTGATGCCCTGGGTGGTGAAGTTTTCTCCAAAGTCACCCTCGCGCACATCGAGTCCGCGAGCCTGCGCCGTCTGGATGGACTCTGCGGCCAAAAAGGAAACCTGACGGTGCCAATGCCCGGCGTGTGCGTCGGAGGCGAGGCCGAATTGCTCTATAACGGTGTCGCATCCATCGGCGACGGGCGACTTGCGTGTGCCCTTGTGTGCCGACGTGTTGATCGAGACGATGCGGGCGGGTCCGTTGTAGGCGTCGTTTGCCGTGCACAGGGGAGCGGTCGCTTTCGCGCGTTCCACCAGCTCGCGCTTCGCAGCATTGAGGATGGGATTATCGGTCGGATGGTCTTGGGGCACGTGTGCGCCTTTCGCTCGAGGATGTCAATACGCTGAATCCTACAACAACGGTAGGTTCATTGCCCATTGTCATACAACGGTGAGCGCCGCCTTCGTGCTGGACGATTACATCGATTGCCATAGATACGGTGGAGCTTTGGGCGCCGGCGGCTTGGCACGCTAAAATAAATCAGTTGCGCAAAGACCGCCCGTTGTGTGGGCAGTTCATGATAGGAAGTTTCCATGGCATTGCAGTTTACAGAGCGCGAGTTCATTCCCGTGCTGCTCGGTGGCGACATCAACGCCTATTCGGTGGCGCGCGCCTTCTACGAGGAGTACCAGGTCAAGAGTCTGGTCTTTGGCAAGTACCAGACGGGTCCCGCGTACCGCAGCCAGATTATCGACTACACGCCCAACGTGGATATCGATACCATGCCCGTGATGCTCAAAACCGTCAACGGCATTGCCCAAGCGCATGCCGATAAGACGATTGTCCTTGTGGGCTGTGGCGACAACTATGTCGCTCTCGTGGCTCAAGCCAAGGATGCCCATGAGTTGGCGGATAACATCGTCGCGCCTTACGCTCCCTATAGCATGCTTGAGCAGTGCCAGAAGAAGGAGATCTTCTACGAGCTGTGCGAGAAGCATGGCGTGCCCTATCCGCATACGTTTACCTTCACCATGGCGATGCTGAACGCCCAAGGCGAGGCACCTGCCGAAGTGCTCGACCAGATCGATTTTCCCTACCCGATGATTCTGAAGCCTTCTGACGGCATCATGTGGTGGCAGCACGAGTTCGAGGGCCAGAAGAAGGCCTATGAGATTGCCGACCGCGCCGAGCTGGAACAGGTCATTCGCGATTCGTATGCCAGCGGCTACACCGACGATCTGATCTTGCAGGACCGCGTGCCCGGCAACGATGAGTGCATGCGCGTGCTCACCAGCTATTCCGACCGCAACGGCAAGGTGCGCATGATGTGCCTGGGCCATGTGCTGCTCGAGGAGCATCAGCCTCACGGCGTCGGCAACCACGCCTGTATCATCACCGAGCCCAATGACGAGCTCATGGGCGGCGTGCGCAAGCTACTCGAGGACCTTCACTTTGTGGGCTATTCCAACTTTGACGTTAAGTACGACGAGCGCGACGGCTCGTTTAAGTTCTTCGATTTCAACACGCGCCAGGGCCGCAGCAACTACTATGTCACTAACAGTGGCTTTAACGTTGCCAAGTATGTGGTGGACGAGTATGTGTTCAACCGCCCGTTTGAGCCGGAGTTTGTGACGGCGCAGGACGAGGCGCTGTGGATGGTCGTCCCCATGGGCGTCGTCGACAAGTACGTCAAGGATCCCGAGCTGCGCGCTAAGGTGCATCGCCTGGACAAGGAAGGCAAGGGCGCCGACCCTTCGTTTATGAAGGGCGACTTTGTCTTTAACCGCTGGCTGCGCATGTGGCACACCAAGCTGCGCCACTTTAAGCTGTTCAAGACGTATTACAAGTAGATGAGCTCGGCGCCCGTCCGGTTTGCATCGGGCGGGTGCGGGTATGATACGCGCAATTGCGCAAGCGTCACCAAGGAGGCGGCGATGGAAAAGCTGGGAGTTATCGGTGGCATGGGCGCCGAGGCCACGTCGTATTACTACGACCAGGTGGTGCATCATACGGCTGCTGCCTGCGATCAGGAACATATCGACATGGTGGTGCTCTCCAAGTCGACCATGCCCGACCGCACGTTGGCCATTAAGACCGGCGAGCATGCCAAGCTGCTGGCGACCATGAAAGAGTGTGCCCAGGCACTCGAGTCGCTGGGCTGCGCGCACATTGCCATTCCCTGCAACACGTCGCACTACTTCTACGACCAGATCCAGTCGTTTACGAAGGTGCCGATTATCCACATGCCGCGTGAGTCGGTTCGTTATGCCCTTGCGGGTGCGGTGATGGGGGAGTGCGAGTTCGACCCCAACCTGAGTGTGCCGGCCGAGCCGGTGCATAAGATCGGCATCATGGGCACCGATGGCACCGTGGGCGCGGGCGTCTACGGCCGCGAATGTAAGGCTGCGGGTGTTGAGGTCGTCTATCCCAGCGAGAAACGTCAGAACGATGTGATGTCGCTTATCTACGATGATGTGAAGGCCGGACGTGAGCCCGATATGGATAAGTTCGACCGCGTGATGTGGGAGTTCGCCCGTAGCGGCTGCGACCGCGTCATTCTGGCCTGCACCGAGCTCTCGGTGCTGCAGAAGTACCGAGAGATGCCCGAGATCACCCTCGACGCCATGGATGTCCTGGTGCGCGAATCCATCATCCGTAGCGGTGCCCCCTACCGCCTCTAGCTTCCGACCTGTCAAAAAGGGACAGGTTAATTTTGGTAGGTTTTATCTGGTGAAACAGTAAGGCCTCGGCTCGTTTGGTGCGAGCCGAGGCCTTTTGCGTTGGGCGGTTGCTGTCAGTGGTGAACTAGAACAGGAAGCCGATGGCGATGAGGGCGATGCTGACGATGAGCACGGCGATGTCTAGGCCCTTGATGGGGTAGCGCTTGTACGAGCTGGCGCGTGTGCGCAGATAGAAGCCGCGCTGTTCTGCCGCCAAGGCTGTGGCATCGGTCTTGCCCACGCTCGAGATGAGCAGTGGCACGCACAGTGGCAGCATGAGCTTAAGCTTCTTGATGGGGTTCTTGGTATCGTACTCGACGCCGCGTGCGGTCTGCGCCTCCATGATGGCATTCATCTCCTGACCAAACACCGGTACAAAGCGCAGCGCCGTGGTAAAGGTGAAGGCATAGCGATACGGCACATGCAGCACCTCGACGCAGGCGTTGGCAAGGTCGTTGAGCTTGGTCACCATGAGCATGAGGATGAGTGGTAACGCCACACCCAGCAGGCGCAGGCAGGCCTTCGATCCTGTGATGAGGCCCGTGTCGGTGATAAAACCCCACACCACGTTGCCATCGCGCATAAAGGCCAGCTGGAGCATCAGCATGATAAGCGCGAGCGGAATCAGCAACTTGAGCAGCGAGAACAGACGGTCGACGACGCCGGCGTAAGCTCCCAGTGCGAGCGTGAGCGCCAGAAAGCCCAGCAGCGCCACGTAGGTGTCGGACAAAAAGATGCCGACGATGATGGCGGCGGCGAGGCCCAGTTTGACGACGGGATTCAGGCGATGCAGCAGCGTATCGCCCGGCATGTAGTCGATGACGTTAACCACGGTGGACCATCTCCTTGGTAATTCGAACGACATCGGTGACCTCGCTCACCTGCGCAAAAGCGGGCGAGACGGAAGATGCCAGACGGCGCGAGAGTTCGATGACCTGGGGCGGCTCAACGTAGGCATGCTGCATGAGTTCGATGTTCGAGAACAGCTCGTGCGTGCGGCCGCGATCGAGGATGCGGCCGTCGGCCATTACTACGATGCGCTCGGCAAAGTCGGAGACGACTTCCATGTCGTGGCAGACCATGATTACGGCGCAGCCACGCTCGGCCATGGTACGCACCGTTTCCATGACGGTCATGCACTCGCGGTAATCAAGGCCGCTCGTGGGCTCGTCGAGCACCACGATTTTGGGCTCTACGACCACGACGGAGGCGAGTGCCACCATTTGTCGCTGGCCGCGCGAAAGCGAGAAAGGCGCCTCGTCGGCCGGCAAGCCAAAGCGGTCGATGACGAGTTGGGCACGACGCAGAGCCTCGGCGCGGTCCATGCCGCCAAGCTCCAAGCCAAAGGCGACCTCGTCGAGCACGGTGTCCTTGCAGATTTGACGGTCAGGGTTTTGGAAGAGGGTTGCGACCTCGCGGGCAATGCGGCTCGTGGGGACGGTTGCGGTATCCAGTCCCGTGACGCGCACGCTGCCCGAGGCGGGCTTGAGCAGACCCGTGAGCAGCTTGGTGAGCGTGGTCTTGCCGGCACCGTTTTGGCCGACGATGCCCACGAGCTCGCCAGGATAGAGCGTCAGGCTAAGGTCGTGTACGGCGGCTCCGCCATTGGGATAGGCAAACTCAACATGGTCGAAGGTGAGTACGGGTTCGGCGTCCTTGGCATGAGGGCGCAACGACGGTGCATGCGGGGAACCGGCGGGCGCCTGGGCTTCGATAGCCGCGCGTGCGGGGTCGACGATGCCCGAAATCAGGCACTCGGCCTCATCGACATCCAAGCAAGGGGTACCGCTTACTAGACCATCGGTTTCGAGGCTATTGAAGATACGCGTGACGCGAGGGCAGTCGACGCCGATGGCACGAAGCTCGTCGGTATGCGCGAAGACCTCGTGTGGCTCGCCCTGCAGCGCGATTTCGCCATGGTTGAGCACGAGCACGCGGTTGCAGTACTCCGAGAGCAGGGCGACCTTTTGCTCAACGACGACGATGGTGATTCCAAGTGTGCGGTTTGCCTCACGCAGCGTCTCGAAGACCAACGTGGAGCTGGCGGGGTCGAGTGCCGCGGTGGGCTCGTCGAGAACCAAGACGCGCGGACGCATGGCGAGGATGGCGGCGATGGCTACCTTTTGCTTCTGTCCGCCCGAGAGGGTGGCGATCTCGCGGTCGCGCAGGTCGCTGATGCCGACGGTCTCGAGCGTTTCGCTCACGCGCCGCTCGATCTGGTCGTGGGGAACGCCAAAGTTCTCGAGGCCAAAGAGCATCTCGTCCTCGACGACCGAGGCGACCATCTGTGTGTCGATGTCCTGCAACACGCTGCCGACGATCTGCGACACATCGGTGAGCGAGACTTCGCAGGTGTCGTGGTCGTCAACCATGGCGGACCCAAAGAACGTGCCGGTGTAGTGGTGGGGCACGGCACCCGACAGACAGGCGGCAAGCGTGGACTTGCCGGCGCCCGAGGGCCCGATGATGCCGATGAAATCTCCCTTGTTCACGCTGAGCGAGATGTGGCTGAGCGCCTGCTCGGTCTGCGTGCCATAGGAGAACGAGACATCGTCGACGTTGATGATCGTTTCCATGGATACCTTTCATAGTCATTGGGGACGTTCTTAAATGACCAGTCGTTTAAGAACGTCCCCAAGAGCTCGTTGTTTGGGACAGTCTTTGATGGTGAAGCACGGAGACGGCTTTACGAGGGGCCCCAGGTTGGCGCGAAAGAGGAGCGAAGCGTACTTGGGTACGCGAGCGACGAATGAACGCCAAGATGGGGTGGCTCGTAAAGCCGAGCGGGTTAGTTGAGCCTAAGGGCCTTCTGGATGGGCAGGTAGAGGGCGCCGACCAGAATGGCGTTAAAGACGGCGGTCATGGCGACGACGGGCAACATGGCGGCGGCGAGCTCGCCGACCACGCCGAGCATGGCCATCTTGATGACCATGAAGATGACGCCGGAGACAAAGGTGGTCAGGAAGGTTGCGACAATGGCGATCGCGGGCTTGACCTGACCGTTCTTGCCGGCGGCGTTGACGATGCCGGCCATGAGCATGGCGGCGATGCCCTCAGCGGCAAAATCGACGAACGGCGAAGTGGTGGTGATCTGGATTACGGCAGCCGAGATGAGACCAATGGCGAGCGCCTGGCCGATGTTGGGGCGAACGACCAGGATGGTGAGGCAGAAGGCCGAGATGATGAACTCGGGGCTGATCATGCCGCCCGAGATGCCTGAGATGGCCTTGCCGACGGTGAAGTTGAGGATGAAGCCGGCGGCGAGCAGGATGGCGTGCAGGACGAGGGCGCGGACGTCGAGTTTGCCGCGGTCGGCGGTCTGGACGGTGCGGGGCTGGGTGGCGGTGGTGTTCTGAGACATGGTGAAAATCCTTTCGGAAGGGGGGTGCAAGAGAAAAGCGGGGGCGCGTGATGCGAATGCGATCGGGCTCGAGATAGAAAAAGGCCCCCGGTCGAAACCGGAGGCCTTCCAATCACCTAGAGCGCAAAAACAGGCGTGAGGGACTCACTGTCGACCGATCGTATTCGCATCACGCCACCACCAGTTGTTGAGAGACTTCATCGTGTTCTTCATGTTGGTGGCTCCTTTCGTGATACCGTGGCACGGTCGCACCTAGTTGCTGTTGCGCTGCACTATAGCACAGCGAAGTGCGTGCGGGGAAATCTTTTTTGAAAAGATTTCAGGCGGGTTTCCCGCCGGTCAAAAGAGCGGGCTGGGCGGGCGAGGCTGCCATTGCTGCCTTGCCCGCCCAGCTAAGACGTTACTCCTTATTGCGACGGTAGAGGAAGTAACCGCCCGCGGAGATAACGGCAACGCCAGCGATGGCGAATGCAGCCACCACGCGGCCATCAAAACGATCACCGGTGGTGGGCAGGCCGCCCTTGGTGTTCGTCTTGTTGGTGGTTACCGTGGTCGTGGTGTCCGACTTGGCAGGCTTCTCGGGCTTGGTGGTGGGCTGCTCGGGCTTACCGGGCTGCTCGGGGGTACCGGGCTGCTCAGGAGTACCAGGCTGCTCGGGAGTGCCAGGCTGATCCGGGGTTACCGGGTCGGTGGCAAGAGCGTCCTTGGCGTAGGTGATGGACTCCTTGAGGCCATGGGTCTCGGTGTTCAGGTCGCTCGGGGTGAAGGGCGTGCTGAAATCCCCAGCCTTCAGATAGGCGCGCATCTCCCGGAGCAGGGCCTTGCACTTGACGTAGGTGTTCTCGGTGGCAGCCTTGCCAGCCTTGTTGGCCAAGGCGGTGCGGGCCTCGGTGCCCTCGGCAGCCTGCATGGCCTTGTCGACCTGGAGGTTCTGCTCGATGAGCTCGTTCTGGAGAGCGTCGAGGTAGGCGCGAACGCCGGTGCCGAGCTGCTCGCGGTGCTCGTAGCAGAGGGAACTAATGTCCATGAGGACGTAGTTGATGGAGTTCTCGGGCTCCTCGTTGTTCACGATGTCCGTCTCTTCGCAGTGATCGTAGGAGACATCCTGATTGCTGAAGTAGGGGCTGACCTCGGTGAGCAGTGCAGAGTACAGAGGAATAGCGACGGAGTAGGCGGCGCGGGAGAGCATCTCCCACTGGATGGTAGCGACCTGGGGGTCAAGGCCACGACGAATCTGGAAGAGGTTGGTCTCGGTGCTTCTTTCGGTGCCGATGGCGTAGACACCGTCGGTGTTGGCGTTGAGGCCGGGGACATTTTCGCCGCGGTTGCCAAATGCACGGATCATCTCAAAGGTGTTCCAGTCGGACTTGCCGGGCTTGAAGAACAGGGGCTGGATCTCGCTGACCATGGCTCCGATTTGGTCGGGGCCTTTTTTCGGTTTAACCGTGACGATGTCGTAATCCGCACCCTTGGTCAACGGGGCCATGAAGTAATCGCGGCCCTGGACATAGCGAGTCCACTGATGAACGCCGGAATCGGCGACGCTTTTGCCATAGGTCTTGGCAACGTCGAGCTTGCCGTCGGTGTACTCGGCGAAGCCATTTTTCTCGGGCATGGTCTGGATGCCCTCGGAGTGGAGGCAGTTCTCGGCGTCATCAAGGTTGACATCGTAATTGAGTCCGCCGATGTTGGGGTTGAGTGAGGCGACGTCATCGGCGAGCTTCATGGCGATCCACTGGTGGCCGGAAAGTGCGGCAAACAGCCAAGTCTCGTTGCTGTCGGCGATGATAATCTGATCGTTGCCGTTGGCGCCCTGCTCGTCGATGATCTTGCCGAGGAGCTCGACACCCTCACGTGCTTTGGCACTTTCGCCTAAGATAACGCTGCCGTAGCTATACTCGCCAATGCCAGTGTCGGTCAGGGGGTCTGCCTTGGCGGCTTTATCGTTCATGTTGGTGGTCAGCGTTGCGGAGCAGGACACGCCCTTCTCGTTGATGCCTGCCTCAGAGTAGGCATCATAGCGCCCGTGCCACTGCGAAGGATGATCGCGCACGTAGCTATAACGATATGTAGTCTTGGTCGACCTGTATGAGAAGTCGGACTCGTCTGAGCCGTAGGTATACCCGGGGGCATGCGACGGCTCAATGCCAAAGTGCTTGAGGTAGCGCGGGCCAAAGTCCTCGGCGCGGCCGTAGTACGTGTTGCCGTCGGCCGTAAGGTTCTTGCCCATGTACATCTGCGTGCAGGCGAGCGCAGACGTCGGCATGGACATGATGGTTGCAGCTCCAAAGGCGAGGCCTATGCCAAGCTTCTTGAGCGCGTTGACGGGGTGAGTTTTCCTCATTTTCCCTCCCAGCGTGCGAAAGCCCTCCGTTGCCAGAGGGCTTCAGCCAATAAAGACACCTCATTAGCGTAACGAACTGGAAACAATATTCATCTATGAAAAATACTTACTCGATAAGCGTGATGAAATATGCGATGAGCGGTTAATTGTACTCAGCATATAGCTTTACTTTAATAAAGACGCCCTGTAATTACTGTAGCAGAATAAAGTAACTGGGAATGCCCGAAATGAAAATCCCCTGCTGTTTGGCAAATGCATAAACGGCAGGGGAGACGATAATTGGATGAATATCATACCAATGTAGATTTACTTCTTTCGGCGGTGAATCACGTTGATGGCGTAACCGACGAGCATGGCCAAGACGATGATGATAAAGCCGAGCAGGGGATTGTCGTTCATAGGGTCCTCCTATTTTCCGAGCGGGGAGAATTCGTCGACGATGAGGTCGAGGCATTGTGGAAGCGCGCGGGCTCCAAAGACGCCCGAATTGCTGGAGATAATTTCGCCATCGAACTGCATGCCCAGCGACGGGGTGCAGGTGATCTTGGCTTCCTTGGTCTGGATGATCTTGAACTGCGGGCGCCCGAGTACCTTGCCGGCGGGGTCAAGCGCAGCGGTGATCACGGTAGGCAGCAGCTGCACGGTGCGCACGGGTTCGATGACCGCAATGTCGACCATGCCATCGTTCATGCGGCAGTCGGGGAACAGGTTGATGTCGTTTTGGATGACCGAGGTGTTGCCGGCCATGCAGCAGATGCCGTCGAGCTCCTCGACAATGCCGTCATGCTCAATCGTAAAGTGCGCTACCGTAGGGTTGGGCGTGGCGAGCGCAGAGAGGAAGTAGGCGATCTCGCCGATGTCGTTTTTGGTGGGGGCGGCCTTCATCATGATCTCGGCGTCGAAGCCCGAGCCGGCGATGATGATGAAGCCGTGGCGCTTCTCGTTGCCGTTCTCGTCGAGCCAAAAGAGCTCGCCCATGTCGACTTTGACCGTGCGACCGGCACGGCAGGCCTTGGCGAGCGCCGCCGCCTCGGGGGCATTGCCGATGTTGTTGAAGAACAGGCAGGCCGTACCGGAGGGGAAGACGAGCGTGGGGACACCGCATCCGCGCATCTGGTCGAGCACGTTGGAGACAGTGCCGTCGCCGCCCGAAACGACCACGCGGTCAAACTCGCGCACGTCTGCCACGGCGTCCTCGGGTTCCATGCCATCGCCGATAAAGCGCATCACGACCTCGTCGCCGCCCTGTGCAAGGGCGTGCGTGAATGCGAAGATTTCATCTGAGCTGGGGCCCGATGCCGGGTTGTGGATGATAAGGCAGCGCATACTTACGTTCCCGTTCTGTGACTAACCGAGTATAGTTGTAAGGCAATGCCGATATCCTACCCGTGTTTTTCGGGCCTAACCTTATTCGATGGGTTGATATGTACATTTCCACACATCAGGCTCTACTCGACTTTTGCCAGCGCGCCCGTGAGTTCGACGCGATTGCCGTCGATACCGAGTTTTTGCGCGAGCGCACGTTCCATCCGCGTCTATGTTTGGTTCAGATTGCCACCCCTGCTGAGAGCGTCGCGGTCGATCCCCTGGTAATCGACGACCTATCGCCGCTGGCCGAGCTTATGGCCGACGAGAGCGTGACCAAGGTCTTCCACGCGTGTTCGCAGGATATGGAGGTCATGCTCCATACCGTGGGCGTGCTGCCACGACCGATTTTCGATACGCAGGTCGCCGCCGCCTTTTTGGGCGAGCGCCAGCAGATTTCGTATGGCGCGCTTGTTCAGACGTTCTGCGGCGTATCGCTGCCCAAGACCGAGTCACTGACCGACTGGTCGCGCCGCCCGCTGACCGATAAGCAGATTGAGTATGCGATCGATGACGTCAAGTACCTGATCGTCGCCTATACCGAGATGATGAGCCGCCTGCGCGAGCTGGGCCGTGTGGACTGGGTGCTCGACGAGCTGCGCCCGCTGGCTGACGAGTCGCACTATCGCGCCGATCGCCACGAGGCGTTCCGCAAGGTCAAACGCATCAACTCGTGCAGTCGTCACCAGCTGGGTATCGCGCGCGAGCTCGCCGCCTGGCGTGAGGACCGCGCCGAGCGCCGCAACATCCCGCGCAAATGGGTCATGTCCGACGACACGCTGCTTGCGCTCGTTAAACGCAATCCCGTGCGCGTTGAGGAGTTCCGCAGCATTCGCGGTACCGATCAGTTGGGGGAGCGCGACGTGGACGGTGCGCTCATGGCCATCAAGCGCGGCGCAAGCTGCCCGCACGATCGCCTGCCGCTCATGGTGCGCGGGCATCGCCAGATCTCTCCGGAGTTGGAGAGCGTGACGGATCTCATGTACGCGCTCATCCGCCTGGTTGCCGAACGCTCGGGAGTGGCGACCTCGGTCATTGCCTCGCGCGATGACCTGGCCGACTACATTGAGCATCCCGAGCAGAGCCCCTTGCGCGAAGGCTGGCGCTTTGAGCTTGTGGGCTCGCGCCTGGACGATCTGCTCTCGGGCAACATGGGGTTGACGGTCAAAGATGGCAAAATTGAATTGCTGTAAGGAAGCCTAGCCGCTTGAGTGGGTAGAATGCCTCCAACGTGTAACTCGATTCGGAGGAATTCGCATGCCTTATTACTATGGATACGGCTTTGGCATCGACCCGCTGTACCTGCTGGTTGTTCTTGTCTGCACGGTGCTTGGCCTTGCCGCACAGAACTATATCAACTCGACGTACAAAACCTGGTCCAAGGTTCGCTCGGACGGCGACACGGGCGCCACGGTCGCTCGCCGCATGCTCGACGCCAGCGGCTGCAACGCCGTGGGTATCAAGGGCGTCGCTGGTGAGCTCACCGATCATTACAACCCGCAGGACAACAACCTGTATCTGTCGGATGCCAACCGTTCGGGCGGTTCGGTCGCAAGCGTTGCCGTCGCCTGCCACGAGGCGGGCCATGCCGCCCAGCGTCAAAGCGGCTATGCCATGATGAAGGTGCGCACCGCCCTGGTTCCGGTTGTCAACTTTACCCAGAACACTTGGACCATCGTGTTGCTCTTGGGCCTGTTTATGAACATTGCCGGGCTCACGACCCTCGCGTTGATTTTCTTCTCGTTTAGCGTGCTGTTCCAACTCGTTACGTTGCCGGTCGAGATTGACGCTAGCCGACGTGCCGTGGCGTACATCGAGCAGTCGGGTATGAGTTCCAAGCAGGTCAACGGCGCCAAGAAGGTGCTGACGGCGGCCGCGCTTACCTATGTGGCCGCAGCGCTGACTTCGATCATTCAGCTGCTCTACCTTATGGCTCGCTACAACAGAAACTCCAATCGATAACAAATTGGGTCGCTGGGCGCCGCGGGGATTCGTGTCCCCGCGGCGCTGTACTATGTGTTGGACTTGAATTTGCGCAGGGCCGAAGCCCTTGTGCACGATGACGAAAGGAGGCTGCGTGGCAGGCTGGAATCTAACCGGCAATGCCGTTTCCGCCGAGTTCGACGGTTCGGATGAGCAGGAGCGCAAGGAGCTCAGCGTGAGCCAGGCAGTGGAGATCGCCGCCGGTGCGCTCGATGCCATTCCGCAGCTGAGCGTTCTGGGCGAGGTTACGGGCTTTCGTGGCCCCAATGCCCGAAGCGGCCACTGCTACTTCCAGATTAAGGACGATTCGGCCGCCGTTGACTGCATCATTTGGAAGGGCGCCTATCTCAAGCGCACCTTCGATCTGCGCGACGGCATGCAAGTGAGCTTTAAGGGCAGCTTCAATCTCTATAAGGCCACGGGCCGCATGAGCTTTGTCGCTCGCTCGTTCTCGCTGGCGGGGGAGGGCCTGCTGCGTCAACAAGTGGCGCAACTGGCCGAAAAGCTACGCCGCGAGGGGCTGATGGACGAAGCGCGCAAACGTCGCATCCCGGTGTTCTGCTCACGCGTGGCGGTCGTTACCTCGCTTTCGGGTGCCGTAATCGACGACGTCAAGCGCACGCTGCGTCGTCGCAACCCGCTCGTCGAGCTCGTCTGCGTGGGCGCCAAGGTTCAAGGTGAGGGTGCGCCGGCTGAGCTCATTGAGGGCTTGCGCCGCGCCGCCGCCATCACGCCGGCGCCCGACTGTATTTTGCTGGTGCGCGGCGGCGGCTCCTTTGAGGACCTCATGACCTTTAACGACGAGGAGCTTGCTCGCGCGGTGGCGGCTTGTCCTGTGCCCGTGGTGACCGGCATTGGCCATGAGCCTGATACCTCGATTTGCGACATGGTGAGCGACCGCCGCGCCTCCACGCCCACGGCGGCGGCAGAATCGGTGGCGCCGGCTATGACGGAGTTGGCCGATGTGCTCGAGGCGCGCCATCAGCGTCTGGGTGCCGCGATGGCATCGATGATTGGGTCGAATCAGGTTGATCTGGAGATGCTCGACCAGCGTGGTCGCCGCGCCTGGGATACCTATACGGCCCGCTTGGGCGATGCGCTCGATGCGGCTGCGTGCCGCCCGTGCCTCAACGACCCAACGTTTATGGTCGAGCGTCGCGAGTCTGAGCTTGCCCTGACGGCCGATCGCCTGTCGGGCGCCATAGTACGCTCGGTCGGGACATTCCGCTCCAACTTTGAGCGCCTGCCCGAGCGTCTGGTTGCAAGCACCTCGGGGCTCGATGGCAAGCGCCATGCGCCCGCGCTTGCGAGTTCCCGTCTGGAGCATCAGGGGCGCACGATGCTCAACAAGCCCGCGTCCGACCTGGGCCGTGCGGCAGCCTCGCTAGATGCCCTGTCGCCGCTCAAGGTGCTTGCCCGTGGTTATTCCATCGCGTACAGCGATGATGGGGTGGCCACGAGCGCCAAGACCTTTAAGGCCGGTGACGCCATCCGCGTGCGCATGGCAGACGGCAACGTGACGGCAACGGTCGATACGGTCGAGTAGGCCGCGTTTCATAGCGATAAACCTTTAGGAAAGGAAACAGATATGGCAGAGAAAACCCCGGTCGAGCAGCTTACGTACAAGCAGGCTTCGCAGGAGTTGGAGCTCATCATCCGCAGCTTGGAGTCGGGCGATATGGAGCTCGAGGAGTCGCTCGAGAGCTATACCCGCGGCGTCGAGCTCCTCAAGAGCCTGCGCACCCGCCTGTCCGATGCCGAGCAGAAGGTCTCGGTGCTTCTTAAGGACGTCGACGGCAACGACGTGCTCGCCGACGGCGAAGCCGCCAACACCGACGACAACCTCTCGTTCTAACCATCTCGACCAAATATAATTACCTTGGTCTGTGAGAAAGGAACCAACCATGTGCGATTGCATCTTCTGCAAAATTGCCAACCACGAGATCCCCTCGACCGTTGTCTATGAGGACGACCAGGTCATCGCCTTCGACGACCTCAATCCCCAGGCGCCGGTCCATACGCTCGTGATCCCCAAAAAGCACTACAGCGATATCGCCGATAACGTGCCGGCCGAGACCATGGGTGCAATGGCTCACGCCATCCAGGAGGTCGCTAAGGCCAAGGGCTTGGCGGACGGTTTCCGCGTCATCTCTAACAAGGGCGTCAACGCCGGCCAGACCGTCATGCACTTCCATATGCACGTCCTCGGCGGCAAAAACCTGGGCGAGAACCTCATCTGAGGGCGCTTCTTCCTTGCAATGAAACGGAAGCTCAAGCACCGATAACTTATATATCAACGCAATAAACCCGAGCGCGAGGGCGTTTGGGTTTATTATTGAAGCGTATGTAACCTGGCGGCGCCACACCGCCTGTTAGTAGGGAGACACATGAACGTTCTGGTCGTCAACGCAGGATCTTCGACCCTTAAGTATCAGGTCATCGATACCAAGTCCCACAAGGTGTCCGCAAAGGGCTCCTGCGAGCGCGTCTGCTTTACCGGCGGTACCTTCACCCACGCTGCCAACGGTTCCAAGAAGGTGACCGAGAACATCGAGTTCCCCGACCACAAGGTCGCCATCGAGGTCGTTCTGAAGGACCTCGAGGCCAACGGCGTCAAGATCGAGGGCATTGGTCACCGTATCGTTCAGGGTGGCTGGTACTTTGGTGATTCCTCCCTCGTCGACGAGGACGTCCTCGCCAAGATCCGCGAGGTCGCCCCGCTGGCGCCGCTGCACAACAACCCCGAGGCCAACGTTATCGAGTACTGCCTGGAGCAGTATCCCGATCTGCCCAACGTTACGGTCTACGACACCGCTTTCCACTTCAACATGCCCGAGGTCGCCAAGACCTACGCCCTTCCCAAGGATGTTTGCGACAAGCTGCACATCCGTAAGTACGGCGCCCACGGCACCAGCTACCGCTACATCTCCAAGAAGGTCGCCGAGATGACCAACGGCGAGGCCCGCAAGGTCGTCGTGTGCCATATCGGCTCCGGCGCTTCCCTGTGCGCCATCGAGGATGGCAAGTGCATGGACACCACCATGGGTCTCACCCCGCTCGACGGCGTCATGATGGGCACCCGCTGTGGCTCCATCGACCCGGCTACCGTGTGCTACCTGCAGCGCGAGGGCGGCTACACCTTCGACGAGGTCGACGAGATGATGAACAAGAAGTCCGGCCTTTTGGCTGTGACCGGCGGCAAGACCAACGACTGCCGCAACGTCGAGGAGCTCGCCGCTGCTGGTGACCCTGAGGCTCAGCTCGCCTTCGATATGTTCGTCTACAAGATTGCCGCCAAGGCTGCCGAGATGGCCACTTCCATGTGCGGCATGGACACGCTGGTCTTCACCGCCGGCATCGGTGAGCACGCTCCGGCCGTTCGCGCCGGCGTTGCCGACCGTCTGGCCTTTATGGGCGTCAAGATGGACCATGCCCGTAACGCCTTGCGTGGCGACGGCGCTTGGTGCCTGTCTGCCAAGGATTCCAAGGTCAAGATCTTCGTCATTCCCACGGACGAGGAGTTCATGATCGCTTCTGACGTCGAGCGCATCGTCAACGGCAAGTAATTGCAAGAGGGGAGGGGCTGGACGACCAAGTGCCGTTCAGCCCCTCTTTTGCGCTCGTTGGGCGATATGCCTGATAGCTATTTATTAAGATGTGATAACTTCTTATTAAAATGCGGTCGCCTTAAGAGGTCTGCGTCGACCGTATTGCACTGCAAAGGAGTCTCATGAACGTACTTGTTGTCAACGCCGGCAGCTCAAGCCTTAAATATCAGCTTCTGGATACCGATACCCGCGAGGTTTTCGCCAAGGGCAACTGCGAGCGTATCGGCTCGGACATGGGTATCTTTGGTCATTCCGAGAACGGTGGCGCCAAGCAGACCGAGGAGGTTCCCTTCCCCGATCATCGCTCTGCTATCGCTTGCGTGCTCGAGGAGCTCGAGAAGACCGACTTTACGATCGATGGCATTGGGCATCGTATCGTTCAGGGCGGCTGGCACTTCGATGATTCCGCAGTTGTCGACGACGAGGTTATGGCCAAGATTCTTGAGGTGGCACCGCTTGCTCCGCTGCACAACTACGGCGAAGCCGCAGCGATTGAGTATTGCCGTGAGAAGTATCCGGAGCTGCCCAACGTGGCGGTCTTCGACACCTCGTTCCACATGACCATGCCCGAGGTTGCCTACACTTACGCCCTGCCCAAGGACGTGTGCGACAAGTATCATGTGCGCAAATATGGCGCCCACGGAACGAGTCATCGTTACGAGTGGATGATGGCCAAGGAGATCCTGGGCTCGCGCTGCCACCGTCTGCTTTCGTGCCATTTGGGTAACGGTGCTTCGCTCGCTGCTATCGAGGACGGCGTGTGCCGCGACACCACGATGGGCCTCACGCCGCTCGACGGCCTGATGATGGGCACTCGCTGTGGTTCCATTGACCCGGCCACCGTGTGCTACCTCCAGCGCGAGGGAGGCTACAGCTATCAGGAAGTTGATGACATGATGAACAAGCAGTCTGGTCTGCTTGCCATCTCGGGCATCTCCAACGACGCCCGCGACATCCGTACACGCGCCTCCGAGGGCGACGAGCGCTGCCTGCTCGCCTTCGATATGTTCGCCTACAAGGCCATGCAGCAGGCCGGCTCCATGATCGCTTCCATGGCGGGCGTGGACACCATCACCTTTACCGCCGGCATCGGCGAGAACGACTGGTCGATCCGCAAGGCCTTCTGCGACTGCTTTGAGTGGCTGGGCGTACGCATCGACAACAACAAGAACCGCGAGGCCGTGGGCAACGGCCCGCAGGTCATCAGCGCCGCCGGCTCTTCCGTCACGGTCATGGTCATCCCCACCGACGAGGAATACATGATCGCCCACGACGTCGAGCGCCTGACCAAGAACAACTAACGCATTCGTCTGAAATTGACAAAAAGGCCTCCAGAGCAACAGCTCCGGAGGCCTTTCTACTAGCAGGCGGAAATTCCAGTCCCAAAGTGATCGCCACCAGCAACGCCTGCGCTCCCAGCAACGGCACCCATCCATTCAGATTTTCAGCCCCAGCTCGTAGCCAAGCCGCCGTCCACCCCGGATTCCCTGATTGCTACGTGGTGGCAGGGACCCTACAGGGTAAAGCTCTGAAAATATTCCGCAGGACGCATGAAACCCCCGCCGCACGAAGTGCGCAGCGGGGGTTTCATGCATGTCCGAGGACGTTTTCAGAGCTTTACCCTGTAGGGTCCCGAGGGGATATGTCCGCTACTCAGCCATCTGAGCCTGGACGGCGGTGATGGCTACGACACCCACGATGTCGTCGGCAGAGCAGCCGCGCGAAAGGTCGTTGACCGGCTTGGCGATGCCCTGCAGGATGGGGCCGTAAGCGTCGGCGCCGGCGAAGCGCTGGACCAGCTTGTAGCCGATGTTGCCGGCCTCGAGATCGGGGAACACAAGCACGTTGGCCTTGCCGGCAACGGAGGAGCCGGGGGCCTTGAGCTGGGCGACGGTGGGAACGATGGCGGCGTCGAGCTGCAGGTCGCCATCGATGGCGAGCTCGGGAGCCTTCTCCTTGCAGAACTTAACGGCCTCCTGGACCTTCTTGGCGACCTCGCCGCCGGCGGAGCCCATGGTGGAGTAGGAGAGCATGGCCACGTGCGGCTCGACGCTGCCCATAAAGGTGGACCAGGAGTGAGCGGAGGCGATGGCGATCTCGGAGAGCTCGTCGGAGGACGGGTTGATGTTGAGGCCGCAGTCGGCGAAGATCAGCGTACCGTCGGTGCCGAACTGCGGGGTGTCGGTGCACATCACGAAGAAGGCCGAGACCAGCTTGGTACCCGGGGCGGTCTTAAGGATCTGCAGCGCGGGGCGCAGGGTGTCGGCGGTGGAGTGGCAGGCGCCGGAGACCAGGCCGTCGGCGTCACCCATCTTGACCATCATGGTGCCAAAGTAGGTGGCGTCCATCACCTGGGCGCGAGCCTGCTCGATGGTGACGCCCTTCTTGGCGCGGAGCTCGGCAAACTTCTGCGCGTACTCCTCGTGCTTCTCGGCATTGCGCGGATCGATGACGGTGGCGCCGGGAACGTTGATCTCGTCGGGGTTGCCCAGGATGACGATCTTTGCCAGGCCCTCCTCGATGATCTTGGTGGCCGCGACGATGGTGCGCGGATCCTCGCCCTCGGGCAGGACGATCGTCTTAAGGTCGGCCTTGGCGGCAGACTTCATACGGTTAAGGAAATCGCTCATGTTACTCCTTACAAGCGTTTCACTAAGCTCCAGGCGCCCGGCTGTTCACGAATAAACCCGCTGCTAGCGGGTTTACCTTTCAAATTTGTACGCCGCGGTGCTTGAGCTTTCCTTGTGTGGCAAGCTCATTATAGGACGCATTAGCGCTATAATCGCTCTGATAAATATGTCTCGAAGAATGTTCGAGAAAAGCCCAGCTAACGAGCCCGTGGCTTTTGACAAGGAGTATCGATGCAGATTACCTCAGGCCTGCCTGAAGGCTTTAACGCCGGCGCGTACGACATGATTGTCGTCGGTGCTGGATATGCCGGTGCCGTTTGCGCCCGCCGTCTTGCCGAGACCATCGGCTATCGTGTTGCCGTTTTGGAGCGCCGTAGCCACATTGCGGGCAATGCCTATGACTGCACTGACGAGGCCGGAATCCTGATCCACGAGTACGGTCCGCATATCTATCACACCTTTAACGAGCGCGTGCACAATTTCCTGTCGCGCTTTACCAAGTGGACGGATTATCAGCACAAGGTGCTCGCCAACATCAACGGCACCCTTATGCCCGTGCCCTTCAACCACGCGAGTCTCAAGCTCGCCTTTGGTGACGAGCGCGGCGAGGAGCTGTATCAGAAGCTCGTGGAGACCTTTGGCAAGGATGTCAAGGTGCCCATTATGGAGCTTCGTAAGAAGAACGACCCCGACTTGGCCGAGGTCGCCGATTATGTCTACGAGAACGTCTTTTTGCATTACACCATGAAGCAGTGGGGCCAGACGCCCGATCAGATCGACCCCTCGATCACCGGCCGCGTTCCCGTCTTTGTGGGTGATGATGACCGCTACTTCCCGCAAGCTCCCTTCCAGGGCATGCCGCAGGAGGGCTACACGGCGCTCTTTGAGCACATGCTCGACCACGACCTAATCGACGTGTTCTGCGACGTGGACGCCCGCGATCTCTTTGAGATCGACGAGACTACCGTCAAGATCGACGGCAAGGTCTATGGCGGCGAGATCGTCTACACCGGTCCACTCGACGAGCTGTTCAACCTCGACCTGGGCGCGCTGCCGTACCGCACGCTCGATATGAAGTTCGAGACGCTCGATATGGATCAGTTCCAGCCCGTGGGCACCGTCAACTACACCACGAGCGAGGACTATACGCGTATTACCGAGTTCAAGAACATGACCGGTCAGGTCCTGCCCGGCAAGACCACCATCATGAAGGAGTACTCCAAGGCCTATACGCCCGGCTCGGGCGAGACGCCGTACTACGCCATTCTTGAGCCCGAGAACCGTGAGCTCTATGAGCGCTATCTTGAGCGCGTCCAGAACCTGACGAACTTCCACCCGGTGGGTCGTCTGGCCGAGTATCGTTACTACGATATGGACGCCGTGACCAATTCCGCCCTCGATCTTTCGGATGAGATTATCGCCTGCCATGCATAAAGTCATAACATTCGGTATTCCCTCGTATAACGCCGCCAAGGACATGGACCATTGCATCACCTCCATCTTGGAGGGGAGCAATTACGCCACCGATATCGAGATTATCGTGGTGGACGACGGCTCCAAGGACGAGACGGCCGCCAAGGCCGACGAGTGGGAGGCGCGTTATCCCGGTATCATTCGCGCGGTACACCAGGAGAACGGCGGCCACGGTATTGCCGTCCTTTCGGGTCTGCGCGAGGCACAGGGCACTTACTACAAGGTCGTCGACTCGGACGACTGGCTCGACGCTGCGGCTCTTTCGACTATGCTGTCGATTCTGCGTGGCTTTGAAGAGCGCGATCAGCGCGTTGACCTGTTTATCTCGAACTACGTGTACGAGAAGGTTTACGAGGGCACTCATACCGCTATTGGCTACAAATTTGCCCTGCCGCGCAAAAAGATCTTTTCCTGGGATCAGATCGGTCATTTCCGCCTGGACCAGAACCTACTCATGCACAGCCTGTGCTATCGCACGGATGTGCTGCGCGAGTCCAACCTTCCCATGCCGCCGCACACGTTCTATGTGGACAACATCTACGCCTATGTGCCGTTGCCGCGTTGCAAGACCATGTACTACGCCGACATCGACCTCTATCGCTACTTTATCGGTCGCGAGGGCCAGAGTGTCAACGAGGCCACGATGGTCAAGCGTCTGGACCAGCAGTTCCGTGTTACGCGTATCATGATGGAGTCGTACCACCTGTACAGCGATGTCGAGTCGTCGCGCCTGCGTTCGTACATGATGGGCTACTTCACCATGATGATGGCGATCTGCTCGGTTCTCACCAAGCTTTCTGAGGAAGATTGCGCCGACGAGCGCCTAAAGACGCTGTGGAATGATTTGAAGGCCTACGACGAGCGCATGTATCGTCGTGCCCGCTACGGCGTGGTCGGGTTCTTCACCAATCTGCGCGGACGGGCCGGAGACAAAACCACACTCGGCCTATACCGTCTTGCCTCAAAGATCTTCAAATTCAACTAGCTGCTGAGTAATCGCTGCTGATAGGTTGACTGGGCCCCTTGGCCTTTAGTTTGCTACTGCGAACAGTCCTGCTCGCACGGAAAGCACATTAAGTGCTTTCCGGTTCGTGCGGAACTTGTATCAAACTAAAGGCCAAGGGGCCTCTGCTGTAAATCGATTGTCAGATAGGTGAATTTGAAGATCTTCGACGCGCGGTACACAGGGGCCTGGGCTGAAAAGAATCTGGTTGGTAGGTTGCCCGGTGGGGCTTGGTTATGTTTGTCGCGAGTTCCGCACGAGCCGAAGAGCACTTAATGTGCTCTTCGTGCGAGCCAGGACTGTAGAGCAGCAAACATAACCAAGGCCCACCGGGCAACCGGACGAGCTAGTTTACTTTGCGGCACCGGGGATGCCGTGGGAGGTTTTGGCGGTTTTGGCTCCGTTTACGATGGCAGTTTCCAGGGCCCTTACTGCGAGCATGCCCAGCAGGTCTAGGGGAACGGTGGCGCTTGCCTGGGCGCCCAGTTTGCCGCTGGCGAGGGTGTAGATGGTGTCGCCGTCGTTGGTGGTGTGCGTGGGACGGATGGCGTGTGCGTAGGCGTCTGCGGCCATCTGGGAGACCTTGGTGGCTTGTGCCTTAGTGAGTTCCACGTTGGTGACGATGCAGCTGATGGTGGTGTTGGTGCGGTCGAGCGGCATCTGCATGGATCCGGCGGCGGCAAAGGCTGCGAGTTCCATGTCGACGATTTGGTCGCTATCGGCTGCGGCGCGCATACCGGCGACCCACTCGCCGGTGAAGGGGTCGACAACGTTGCCGCAGGCGTTGACCGAGACCACGGCGCCCACCTTGATGGGGCCGAGCGCCACGGCGGCAGCGCCAAGGCCGGCCTTCATGCAGGTAGCGGGGCCCATGAGCTTACCCACGGTAGCGCCCGTGCCGGCGCCTACGTTGCCCTGTTCGAGCTTGGTGGGGGTGTTGTCGAGTGCTTCGCGCACGGCGGCGATGCCGGCCTCAATGTCGGGGCGAACGGTGGGGTTACCAAAGGCGAGGTCGAAGATACAGCTCGAGCACACGATAGGCACCTGCGTGGGGCCGACGGGAAGGCCGATGCCGCGGCTCTCAAGCTCGCGAGCGACGCCGCTTGCAGCCTCGAGGCCAAAGGCCGATCCGCCCGAAAGGCAGACGGCGTGGACCTTGTCGACGGTGTTCTCAGGTCGCAGCAGGTCGGTTTCGCGCGAAGCGGGAGCACCGCCGCGAACGTCAACACCGCCGGTGGCGCCCTCGGGTGCCACGATTACGGTGCAACCGGTGCCGGCCTCCTCGTCCGTATAGTTGCCATAGCAAAAGCCATCGACATCGCAGACGTCAATGGCCTCGAGCAGTGTATCCATGTTTAACTCCTATCGGTTTTCCGCCGCGCCTTGTGCCCGGTCGGGATCCGTACGGTACGCCAAAATTGTAGGCGCTGGGGGACACCCGGCGCCAGATGCAATTACGAGAGTTTTTGAATGGCACGTGCGACGCGGGCGATGGGTAGGCCCACCACGTTATAGAAGTCGCCCGAAATATCGTTCACGAGCATGCGGCCGCCTGTGCCCTGGATGCCGTAGGCGCCTGCCTTATCCATGGGCTCACCCGAGGCAACGTAGTGCTCGATCTGCTCGTCGGTGAGCTCGTAGAACGTCACGTTGGTCACATCGACAAAGGACAGGCTCTCGGCGGCATGCGGGGCGGCCGTATCGCCTGCCTTAACGATGCAGACGCCGGTTGCGACCTGGTGCGTGCGGCCCGAAAGCTCACGGAGCATGGTGCGCGCCTCGTCCTCGGTTGCTGGCTTGCCCAGAATCTTGCCGTCAAAGGTGACGATGGTGTCGGCCGCGACCGTCAGCTCATTGGGTTCGGCATACTCGGCAGCAACGGCAGCCGCCTTGGCGCGTGCCAAGCGCTCGACAAGCGTGAGCGGGGCCTCGCCATCAAAGGGCGTTTCGTCGATATCCGCGGGAATCACGCGAATGTTGTAGCCTGCCTCGCGCATCAACTCGATGCGGCGCGGCGATTGCGAAGCCAAAATCATAGTTGGATGCCCTCGGCGACCTTCTCGACGGCCTTGTCGCCGGCGAGCGTGCGCAGCAGCTCAAGCGCAAAGGGGAGCGACTGGGCCATGCCGCTGGCGGTGATGATGTTGCCGTCTTGCGTAACCTTCTCGCCGGTATAGGCGCCTTCGGGGAAGCTTTTCTCAAAGCCAGGGAAGCACGTGGCATGGCGTCCCTCGAGCAGGTCGAGCTCGCCCAGGATAAACGGGGCGGCGCAGATGGCGGCGACGTACTTGGTCGCGGCGAACTCGCAGACCACGTCGCAGACGCGCTGATCGGCGCGCAGGTTGGTGGCACCGGGCAGGCCGCCGGGCAGCACGACGCAGTCGTACTCGTCAAAGTCGATCTCATCAAAGAGCGCATCGCAGGTCACGGGGATCTGCAGCGAGCTTACGACCTCACGCGTGGGCATGATCGAGACGAGCGTGGCGCGCACGCCGCCGCGACGCATGACATCGACCATGGTCAAGCATTCAATAGTTTCAAAGCCATCGGCGGCGAGAACGGCAACGCTGGGCATGAGGGTTCCTTTCATAGACGGCATACAATTAGCCGTCTTATACCCCGAAGACCTCCGCTTGCCACGCTCGATTTCCCAATGTTTAAAATAGCCCCGTCCGAATTAGCTACCCTCACCCATCCTCAACAATCTCAATCTGTAACATCTAGACCCACTTTTGACCCCTAACTGTTACAGATCAAGACAAACGGAAACCGCACCGACAAAACGTCTAAATCTGTAACATCTACGGACCAAAACCGGGTCTTACTGTTACAGATCGAGACAGTCCCCAACATCACCACCCCGTTCGGGGAACGACCGCCACAGGTACGGCGGGCAGAGGCTCACTTTTTCCTCGGTTTTTTTCTTGACGGAATCTCACCTGTTGTAGTACTTTGACCCAGTCTAAAAACGCGTGGACTTTTCTGGGCGCTAGCCACCTTTTTGCCACGCAACCGAGCAGTCGGTTGCGTGGCTTTTTTCGTCTTGGCAGCAGGTACCACATGCACCGCCAGAAGACCGCACGAGCCCACCTTCCGACTGCAGGGAACAGACGCACGAGACGTGCATCTGCAAGACAGCAGACGGAAGGGAGCCTAATGGCAGGAACAAACACAATCAAACAACAGACCGCCGAGGCGGGAGCCACGGGCACAGGACAGGCCAAGGCGGCGCTCCAGGTCTTTGCGGGCGGCGCCTGCTACGGCGCGATGGCCACGACCTACAAGCTCGCCTACGCCGCGGGCTTCACCTCGGCACAGGTGGTGGCGAGCCAGGCGTGGTTCGGCTGCCTCTTCTTCGCCCTCGCCACACTCGCGGGCCACGCGCTCGGGCACCGCTGGCAGCACGTGGGCTGGAAGCTCGCTCTTAAGCTCATGGGCCTGGGAGCCCTCACCTGCCTCACCTCAATCCTCTACTGCTACGCCATGAGCGTACTGCCCGCCCCGGTGGCGCTCACGCTCCTCTTCCAGTTCACGTGGCTGGGACTCGTGTGGCAGACCGTCATGACGCGCCGGCCGCCGAGGCCCCTCCAAGTAATCTCCGCCCTGGTCATCGTCTTCGGGACGGTGTTCGCCAGCGGCGCCTACAAGACCGGCATCACCGGGTACGACCCCGTGGCCCTGCTCTGCGCGCTGGGGGCGGCCGTGTCCTGCTCCCTCTTTGTCACCCTCTCCGGCAAGGTCGATGCCCCCTGCTCGTCCGAGCAGCGTGGCGTCATCGTATGCGCGGGCTCCGTGGTCATGTCGCTCACGGTGTGCCCGGACTACGTCGTCTCGGGCGTCCTCGCCCAGGGCATCCTGCCCTTTGCCGTCATCGCCGGCTTCTTTGGCATGCTCTGTCCGGTCCTGCTTTTCGGCATGGGCTCTCCGCACCTGCCCGCGGGCCTCTCCACTGTCATGGCCGCCGCGGAACTCCCCGCCGGCCTACTCATCGCCATGATCGTCCTCGGCGAGCCGCTCGGCGTCGTCGAGTGGCTGGGCGTCGCCATCATCCTCGCCGGCGTGTGCCTGGCGCAGGTCCCCTCCCTGCTTGGAGGCCGGGAGGCACGTCGCGCCGCCGCAGGACAAGCCGTCAGCTAGTCACCCCTTCACAGGCGGCCCGTGCGCATCAGGGAAAGGGCCACGGGCCCGGCGCGTGAGGTCGCAAGGACGTTATTAAAACGTCCCCCGCAGAGGTGGGGGCGCCAGAAAGAAGGAGGCACTATGCCATTTCCAAAAGGGTTCCTGTGGGGAGGAGCCACCGCCGCCAACCAATGCGAGGGAGGTTATGACGAGGGCGGCCGCGGCCTTGCCAACGTCGACGTCATCCCACACGGGTCGGAGCGCAACGACGTGAGCCGCGGCCTGAGGCGCATGCTCGACTTTGAGCCCGGGTACTACTACCCGGCCCAGACGGGCATCGACTTCTACCACCACTACCGCGAGGACATAGCCCTCTTCGCGGAGATGGGCTTTAAGGTCTTTCGCCTCTCCATCGCCTGGAGCCGCATCTTCCCCAACGGCGACGAGGAGGAGCCCAACGAGGCCGGGCTCGCCTTCTACGAGGACGTGTTCCGCTGCTGCCGCGAGCACGGGATCGAGCCCCTCGTGACCATCACGCACTTCGACTGCCCCATCCACCTCGTCAAGAAGTACGGCGCCTGGCGAAACCGCGCCCTCATCGAGCTCTACAAGCGGCTCGTGAAGGTGCTCTTCAACCGCTACCGCGGCCTCGTGCATTGGTGGATCACGTTCAACGAGATGAACATGATCTTGCACCGTCCCTTCATGGGTGCCGGCATCGTCCTCGAGCCCGGGGAGAATGCCCGCGAGGCCGAGTACCGCGCCGCACACAACGAGCTCGTGGCGAGCGCCTGGGCCACCAAGATCGCCCACGAAGTCGACCCGGAGAACAAGGTAGGCTGCATGCTCGCCGCGGGAAGCTACTACCCCTACTCCTGTCGTCCCGAGGACGTCCGCGCAGCGCAGGTCAAGAACCAGGAGGACCTCTTCTTCGTGGACGTGCAGGCACGCGGGCACTACCCCGGCTACGCGCTCAAGATGCTCGAGCGCGAGGGCATCGACGTGGGCATGACCGCCGAGGACGAGCGCATCCTTGCGGAGAACACCGTCGACTTCATCTCGTTTAGCTACTACTCCTCGCGCTGTACCGCGGGCGACCCCGATTCCGTGGGCGGCGTCGCCGAGGGCAACGCCTTCGCCGGCGTGGAGAACCCCTACGTGCGCACGAGCGACTGGGGCTGGGTCATCGACCCGCTGGGGTTCCGCATCACGATCAACGACCTCTGGGACCGCTACCAGAAGCCGCTCTTTGTGGTGGAGAACGGCCTCGGCGCCTATGACGAGGTGCTTCCCGACGGCACGATCGAGGACGACTACCGCATCGCCTACCTGCGCGAGCACATCGAGGCCATGCGCGACGCCATCGAGCAGGACGGCGTCGAGATGCTCGGCTACACCACCTGGGGGCCGATCGACCTCGTGAGCGCGGGCTCCGGCGAGATGGAGAAGCGCTACGGCTTCATCTACGTGGACCGCGACAACCTGGGCAACGGCACGCTCGAGCGCAGGCGCAAGAAGAGCTTCTACTGGTACCAACAGGCCATCGCCACCAACGGAGGCGACCTGGGCTAGCCGCCCGGGCAATATCGCTAAGGAGAAAATAATGGCTGAAAAATACGACAATCTGGCCAGATCCATACTCGAGAACGTAGGCGGCACAGAGAACGTCGCCAGCGTCGCGCACTGCATCACGCGCGTGCGCTTCAAGCTCAAGGACGAGTCCCGCGCCAACACGGCCAAGATTGAGACCCTCAAGGGCGTCATCCAGGTCATCCAGGCCAACGGCCAGTACCAGGTGGTCGTGGGTAACATCGTCGAGGACGTCTACGACTCGGTCCTGGAGGCCGGCAACTTCTCGGGCGGCGCAAGCGCCGACGACGAGCCCCAGGGCGATAAGACCGTTGCCTCCGTCGTCATCGACCTCATCTCTGGCATCTTCCAGCCCATCCTGGGACCGCTTGCCGCCGCAGGCATCATGAAGGGACTGCTTGCCCTCATCACCTACTTCGTCCCGGCCTTTGCAAACGACGGCCTCTACACGCTGCTCTACACCGTGGCTGACGGCTTCTTCTACTTCCTCCCCGTCGCCCTGGCGTTCAGTGCCGCGCGCAAGTTTCGCATGAACGAGTTCACCGGCGTGGCAATCGGCGTGGCGCTCCTCTACCCGACGATGGTCGCCCTGACCTCGGGTGAGGCGCTCGGCAGCATCGACCTCGGCGTGGCCGGCACGTTCTCGTGGTACGCCACCGCCCTCGGGCTCCCCATCATCATGCCCGTGTCCGGCTACGTGAGCTCGGTGATTCCCGTCCTTCTCATGGTGTGGTTCGGCTCTATCCTTGAGCGCTGGCTCAAGAGCTGGATGCCGACTGCGCTCAAGATGTTCCTCGTCCCGCTCGCCACGATGACGGTCTCCATCGTCTTGGGCTACCTCGTCATCGGCCCGGTGGCCACCCTCATCACCAACCTGCTGAGCGCGGCGTTCTCGTTCATCTTCCAGCTCCCCGTGGTTGGTTCCGTCCTGGGCAGCGCCCTGGTCGGCGGACTGTGGATGTGCCTCGTCATCTTTGGCTTCCACTGGAGCCTCATCCCCATCTCCATCATGAACCTGAACACCCTCGGCCACGACAGCGTGCTCGCCGCCACCATCGGCCACGGGTTCGCGCTCGGAGCGGTCATCTTTGCCATGTACCTCAGAAACAAGGACGAGCGCTTCCGCGGCATCGCCCTTCCCGCGATGATCTCCGCCTTCTTCTTCGGCGTCACCGAGCCTGGCATCTACGGCATCGCCCTGCCCAACAAGCGCGCGTTCGTCGTGGCATGCCTGAGCTCCGCCGTGGGCGGCGCCATCGTGGGAATGACGGGCGCCCTCATGTACATCTCGGGCGGCCTCGGCGTCTTCAACCTGCTCAACTTCATCGACGGGACCCCTGGTGGCGCCGGGATCTCCCACATGATCTTCGCGATCATCGCCTCACTCGTCTCTGCCGTCCTGGCCTTTGTTATCGAGTTCATCACTTACCGACCCAACGACGACGAGGAACGCGCCCGCTAGCTTGCGCCCTTTTCGACCAGCTCTATGTAATTGAGGAGCAGTTGAGGTGGGCGAGGGCCGAGGTCGGTCGAGGCGGCCGCCCCGTGTCCGGGATAACCTGCCCGAAGGCGTCTAGCTTTCTCAAACGGCGCTGAAATGAACTTCGCCCCGATACTTGGACGGGTCAATTAGCGACCTATGTCGCACATGGGGACTGATTCCGGAACTCCTCCGGGGTCAGTCCCTTTTGCTTAACCCGCCTCCTCTTGTTCCAGTGAACGGTATAGGCTTCGAGGTCCCGCTTGAACTCCTCGAAGCTCCGCCACGTCCGGTTCCTGTAGAACTCGTCCTTCAGGTACCCGGGCAGCAGCTCCGTCGCATGAGCTTGCCTCGCACGCCGCCGGCCCCGGCCGGGTCCGGGCACCCTTCGGCCTCCCGCCGGCCTTCGGCGCGCCCGTACCCCCTGTCGCAAAGCTCTGCTGCAAGAGTCCTCAGCGTGGCGTCGTGCCTGACTCTCCCGTCCATAAAGAAGCCCCCATTTCTAATGTTCAAGAAATGAGGGGGCGGTTCAATTTCGGGACGGGGATTAAATAATCATTCGGTGCAAATTGATTATTTAATCCCCGTCCCAGAAAAATCATCGGGCGTGGTCTTGGGCAAACAGTCTAGTTGCGCTTGAGGTGGACGACCGTTTCGCAGTGGAAGGTTTGCGGGAATAGGTCGACCGGTGTGATCTTGATGGGAGAGAAAGTGCCTTCCTCGACAAAGCGTTTAAGATCGCGCGCCAGGGTGGCCGGGTCGCAGCTCACATAGGCGACATCGCGAGCGCTTGTGCTGGCGATGAGGTCGATGGCCTCAGGCGCTAGGCCTGCACGCGGCGGGTCGACTACTAGGACATCGGCATCCTGGTCGGGGAACTCGCGCACCGCGTCTCCGCCAATGACGTCGACGTTATCAAGCTTGTTGATTTCCAGGTTGCGGCGTAGATCGCGCACGGCGGGGCCGTAGGCCTCGACGGCAGCGACAAAGTCGCAGCGGCGGGCGAGCGGCAGGGTAAAGGTGCCGGCACCGCAGTACAGGTCCACGGCAAGCTCGTCTTCCTGCGGATCGAGCGCTTCCATAACGAGCTCGATCAAAATCTCGGCGCCCTTGGTGTTGACTTGGAAAAACGATGGGGCGGACAGGCGCATCTGGCCGTCAGCGATGTTCTCGGTCCACGAGCCCTCACCGGCGAGCATCTCCACCTTAGAGACACGGCGGGCCTTCTTTTCGCCCTTGCTCATCACGCGCACGATGCTCGTGGGATGAGCGGCGTCCGCCAGCACGCGGGAGACCTGCGAGCGCGGAAAAGAGCCTGTCGGCGTCCAGAGTGCGACCTCGAGTGCCTTGGTGCGGCGCGATGCGCGAATGCCCACGCGTTCGAGCCCCAAGTCATGGCTGCCGCTTAGATAGTTAAGTGCGCCGACGACCGATTTGAGTGCCTTCGGGAAGCGCTTATCGAACAGCGGACACATATCGACGGTCACGATTTTGCTGGGGTCGACACCGTGCATGCCAAGGCGCACGCGACCGTTGACGACGGTCGGTTCGAGCTCGATTTTATTGCGGTAGCCCCAGTCGTCCTTGGTGTGGCAGATGGGCTGTACCAACTCATCGACCTGCTCAGGAGCGAACTTGCCGATGCGCTCGAGCGTGGAGCGCAGGTTTTGCTCCTTGGCGGCGAGCTGTGCCGTGCGTGAGAGATTGCCCCACGAGCAGCCGCCGCAGATGCCCACGAAGGGGCAGGGAGGCTGAATGCGATCGGGGCTTGGCTCCAGAATCTCGGTGGTGCGGGCGCGCATGAACGACTTGCCGTCCTGTACGACCTCGGCCTCGACGATGTCGCCTGCCACGGCACCCTGCACAAAGACGGCCTTGCCGTTGTCGGCGTGCGCCAGCCCGTCGGCGCCGTAGGTCATCGATTCTATAGTGAGCTTCATATTCCTGCCTGTCATTCGCGTTGTTGTTCGCACCATGGTAGCAGGGAAAAGCGCCCCGCATCCGAGGCTTTCCTCAAATGCGGGGCGCTTCTACAAACTGCTTCTACAAACGACTATTTCGTCTTGCCGGTAATGAGCGTCTTAAGACCCAGGCCGATCAGACCCAGGCCCATGCGCACGCGACCGGGGCGATGGCGCTCGATGGCCTTGGTCTTGCCGGTGGGCTTATCGCGACGGGCGCTCGTCTCGGGTGCGGGCTTGGTGACCTGCGGCTCGGGCTGAGGTGCAGGTGCGGGCTCGGGCTCAATGACGGTCGCCTGGACCTCTTGGACCTTGGGTGCTACTGGCTGCGGCTCAGGAACAGGGGCGGGCTTTGCCTCGGCGGCGGGCTCCGGAGTCGCGGTAGCGGGCTCGGGCGCTTTCTCCACGGCGGGCTCTGCGGCAGCCTCGGGCTTATTCACCGGGGGAGCTGCAACCGCTTCCGTTTTGGCAGCTGCCCCGTGTTCAACCTCGGCCTGAATGGCCTCTTCGGCCACACGTTCCTTCTCCTGCGCACGCTGCTGCGCGGCGGCCTCGGCGTTGCGATAGGCACGCTCCAGTAGAGCTTCCTGCGAGTTGAAGGGTTTCTCACCCACTGCACGCTCCACGGGGACCCAGGTGCCGTCGCTCGTGAGGCTGCGGGCCTTCACGTTGTCCCGCAGCTGCATGCCCATGTACTCGTGCACCAGGGCGCGGCAGGTGGGGTCGAGCACGGGGAAGGCGATCTCCACGCGGTGCTCGGTGTTGCGCGTCATCATGTCTGCCGAGCTCAGGTAAATCATGTCCGAGTCCACGCCGAAAGCATAGACGCGCGCGTGCTCCAAAAAGCGTCCGACGATGGAGCGGACATGCACGTTCTCGGTCTTGCCCAGAATACCGGGCTTGAGGCACGAGATGCCGCGGATGATCATGTCTACGCGCACGCCGGCACACGATGCCTCGGCGATCTTGTCGATAACCTCGCGGTCGGTCAGCGAGTTGAGCTTAAAGAACACGCGGGCGGGCTCGCCGGCAAGGGCGCGCTGAATCTCGCGGTCAAGCCCGCGCATGATGAGCGGTTTCAGTCCGACGGGCGCCACACCCAGGAAGCGGTAGTCGCCGCGCAGGTTGCCCAGCGACAGATTGCGGAAGAACAGGTTGGCGTCCTCGCCGATGCCGGGATGGGCGGTCATGAGCATAAAGTCGCTGTAGAGTTTGGCCGTCTTCTCGTTAAAGTTGCCGGTGCCCAAAAGCGTGAGGCGGGTGAGCGCCATGCCCTCGCGATAGGTGAGCTGGCAGATCTTTGAGTGGCATTTAAAGCCCTCGGAACCATAGATGACGGTGCAGCCCGCCTCTTCCAGACGCTCGGCCCACACGATGTTGTTCTGCTCGTCAAAGCGGGCACGAAGTTCCATGAGCACCGTGACCTCTTTGCCGTTCTCGGCAGCATCGATCAGCGACTCGCACAGGCGGCTCTGCTTGGCCACGCGGTAGAGCGTGATGCGCAGCGAGATGCACTCGGGGTCGTAGGCGGCCTCGTGCACCAGATCCAGGAAGGGGTTCATGGCCTCGTAGGGATAAAAGAGCAGCTTGTCGTGCTGCAGCACCTGCTCGCGGATGGAGCGGGTCATGTCGATGGTGGGATTGGGCTGCGGCCTAAACGGCGTAAAGAGCAGCTCGTTGCGCAGGTGCTCGGGAATCTTGCCCTCAATGCCAAAGACGTAGCCCAGGTCGAGCGGGATATCGCAGGTAAAGACAGAGCGGCGCGAAAGCTCGAGCGCCTTGCGGATGGTCTTGAGCGTTGCCTTCTCGAGCGACCCCGAGACCGCGAGCACTACCGGCTGCAGACGCAGGCGCTTCTTGAGGATGCGCTTCATGTGCTGGCGGTAGTCCTCTTCCTCTTCGACGCCCTCGCCGTCCGGATCGATGTCGGCGTTGCGGGTGACGCGGATCAGCGCACGATCCAGCGGCTTATAGGAGCCAAAGCAGCTGTCCAGGCAGGCGAGGATGACGTCCTCGAGCAAGATGTAGGAGTAGGTGCCGGTGGGCGAGGGGATCTCGACCACGCGGTTCATCGAGGCGGGAATCTCGATAAGGCCCAGCAGGCTCTCCTCGTCGGTGGCGCCGTCCAGACCACAGGCCAGATAGAGCGCGTCATTGCGTAGGTTGGGGAAGGGGTGGCGAGGATCGATGACCAGCGGCGAGATGACCGGCGACACGTAGGCCTGGAAGTAGCGGGTTACAAAGGTGCGCTCCTCGGGCGTAAGCGAATCGATGCGGGCGCGGTGAACGCCCAAGGTGTCGAGCTTGCCCTCGATGCTCTTAAAGATGGATTCCCAACGGGTAAGGAGCCCGGGCATTTCGGCCATGACAGCATCGACCTGTTCGGAGGCGGTCATATTGCTCTTGTTGTCGACAGGTTGTTTTTTGAGCTCCGCCAGATCGGACAGGCCGCCCACGCGCACCATGAGAAACTCGTCGAGGTTAGACTCGAAAATCGATACGAACTTTAGACGCTCGAACAGCGGAACGGTCTCATCGAAGGCTTCGTCAAGCACGCGGTTGTCAAAGCGCAGCCAGCTAAGCTCTCGGTTTTGCGTGTACGAGAAGTCGCGCGGCGGTTTGCGCAGCTTTGCGGCGGCTTGCTTCTTTTCGATTTTGCTCGGCATATGCATCTGTCCGTTCAGTCCCCACAGAGGACGGTAGCCTAACACTTTTCACTATTGTCTCAATTTAGTCGACCGCTGGCACGAACGTATCGCGTGAACGGTATCTTTACCTACTTCTTACGCTGACAAGGCATGCAACTAACTGCCCAACTCGTTTGGAAACAATCTATATCCATACTCAACTGGTGAGGATGTATGAATAAGAATGATTGCGAGCTGAATATAATCGAATCCAAATTGAATCATGGACAAACGACATATATATGCAGAAAACCGTTTTAGCTATGCAATTCCTAAACATGAAAATATTTGTGCAATCTAGCTTAATTCCTTAGAAAAAAGAACATTTACCTTTGAAAACCTGCTTTAGAGAACCGAAGTGCATCATGGGGGAATCATATGCGATATACCGTTCATCGCACTTTGCTGACCGTTCGGGGGCGAGGTGGAATTGCAGGTGGTTTTTGGATATAACTAGAGCTGTCAGCAAGCAGCGTCCCATACGGAGGGGCGCTGATACATTCGGCCAGTAAGGCCCGAAAGAAAGGTAGGAGGCCATGACGAAAGGTCTGCACGTGCCTTCCGAGATCGGCAAGCTCAGGAAGGTCTGCCTGCACCGTCCCGGCGACGAGCTCCTCAACCTGCCGCCCGACGAGCTCGAGCGACTCCTGTTC